>DASZCS010000079.1:0-80580 GCA_035942855.1 Pyrinomonadaceae bacterium
GCAGGCTTCGAGTTGACCAGGAACTACAGAGAAGCGTACGGGATGTACTGTACGAGCGGGATGTTGTTCAACCATGAGAGTCCGCGCCGTGGCTTTGAGTTTGTGACGAGGAAGATCACTTCGACGGTGGCACGCATCAAGTTGGGACTGGCAGATGAGTTGAGGTTAGGTAATTTGGAAGCACAGCGGGACTGGGGGCATACGAAGGATTACGTGCGGGCGATGCACTTGATGTTGCAGCAGGGGGAGGCGGACGATTACGTGGTAGCGACGGGAGAGACGCACACGGTGAGAGAGTTCTGCCAACTGGCGTTTGGAGAAGTGGGCATGGATTACGAAGAGTATGTGAGAGTGGACGAGCGGTTTCTGCGACCGGCGGAGGTAGATTTGCTGGTGGGAGATGCGAGTAAGGCGCACAGAGAGTTGGGCTGGCAGCCGGAGTACAGTTTCCAGCAGTTGGTCAAAGAAATGGTGACGGCGGACTTGGCGACGGCGGAGACGGAGGCGAGAGGCGGGGGGAGAAGGTTAGAGACGACGGCGCAGGGTGCGTAGAACAGTTGCCCGGTGCATCGTGCGTGAGCGAGTGGGATTGCGGATGCGAACACATGTTTGCGGGCGTGTTTGTTTGGGGCGCTGTGTGGGCGTTTAAACTTTTGCGGCGGAGTAGGGTTTAATAGACAGGCTATGGTGGTTGAAGTGGAAGAACGTGTGCAGGATGACTTGAGCGGTGGGGCGAATGAGCCGCGCGTCTCCGTCGTCATCGTTAATTGGAACACGCGCGAGTTGACGGCGCAGTGTATCGCCACGCTGAAAGAGTCGCTCGGCGATTTGCCCGCGCAGATTATTCTCGTGGACAACAATTCGAGCGACGGGAGCGCGGATTACATCGCGGAGCAACACCCGGATGTGTGTCTGGTGCGCAGCGGTGAGAATCTGGGGTTTGCGCGTGGGAACAATCTGGGTTTCAAGTATGCGCGCGGGCGTTATCTGGTGCTGTTGAATAGCGACACGATTGTGTTGCAGGGGGCGGTGCAGCGTCTGGTGGAGTATCTGGACGAGCACCCGGACGTGGCGGCCGTCGGCGGGCAGCACTTGAACGGCGAGGGCGATTTCGTGCCGACGGGTTTGCGCTTTCCCACTCTGTGGAGCGATTTGTCGGTCGCCGCCGGGTTGAACAAGTTCGGCCCCCTGGTCTTGAAGAAGAATCAACGCTTAGCGCGTCTGTGGTACGTCACAGAGACGCAGGACGTGGATTGGTTGAGCAACTCGTTCGTGGCGGTGAGGCGAGAGGTGCTGGACAAGGTAGGGCCTTTGCCGGACGAGTTCTTTTTGTACGGCGAGGACATAGAGTGGTACTGGCGCATGCGCGAGGCGGGCTTGCGCGTCTGCTACGTGCACGGCGCACCCATCGTGCATCTGGAAAACAAGAGCAGCAACCAACTCTACAAGAACAACGACAAGCACTATCGCTATCTGGACGCCTTCTACGTGTTTGCCGCGCGCCATCGCAATCCCGTCTCGTGGCGTTTGGGCTGGGTGGCGAACGCTCTACACTGGAGCGCGCTTGGGCTGCGCTACTACGTGCGCGGGCGTTTGCGGAAGGACGATGACGCCTTGAAGACGGCCGAGTGGCTGCGCTCGTTCGCGCGCTATCACATAGATCAGGTGACGGGAAAAATTGCGCCCATCGCGCGTTGAAAGATTGATAGATGAGGGAACTGCAAAACAGAGAGGTCAGGATCGCGCTGGTGGGCTGCGGAGCTATCGCGCACGCACACGCACAGGCCGTGGCGAGTGTGGCGGGCGTGCGTTGCACTGCTTTGTACGACGTTGACGCGGCGCGTGCGGAAGCTTTGCGGCAGACTTTGTGCCCCGACGCAGTGGTGTTGACTGATCTCGATCAGATCGCGGCGCACGCCGATGCGGCCATCGTCGCCGTGCCGAACGTGCATCACGCCAGCTTGTCGCTCAGACTGCTCACGGCCGGGCTGCACGTGTTGTGCGAGAAGCCGCTGGCTCTCACGTCGGCGGAAGCCGTGGAGATGATCGAGTTGAGCGAGCGTGCGGGGCGACAGTTGGCGTGCGGTTTCGTGCGCCGCTTCTTCGGTTCGACCGAGTTGGCGGCAGATGCGCTGAGGCGCGAACTCGTGGGCACGCCCGTGCGTTTCGAGGTGCGCGAGTCCGTGTGGAACTGGCCTCTGAATCGCGCGACGTTCGATCCCAAGTGGGCGGGCGGCGGCGTGTTGATCGATCTGGGGCCGCACGTCTTCGATCAACTGGAGGCGTGGCTCGGCCACGTAGAAGTTGAAGGATACGAGGACGACGCGCAGGGGGGCGTCGAAGCGTTCGCGCGTGCGCGTGTGAGTTGTCTGACTACGGCTGCGGGGCGTGTGCCGGGCGTCGTACAACTGTCGCGCGCTTATCGCAGCGTCAACCGCGCGCGCATTTATTGCACGGAAGGCTACATAGACATAGATCCGCACGCGCGCACGGAGATCAAGATTGTCTTCGCCGGGCGGGGCGCGGGCGAGTTTCACACGACGGCGCACGCGGACGACTCGTTGAGCGATCCGTTCGTGCGGCAGTTGGAAAATTTCGTCGGCGCGACGAGGGGTGAGACGGAGTTGGTCGCCCCGGCACGCGCGGCTTTGCCGACGGTCGAAGCGATTGAGACGTGTTACCGGATGCGGCGTCGTGCGCCGGAGAGTTGGAACCGGCGCGCGCCGAGTGGCGTCGGTGCGCCGGGCATCGTCGGCGCGGCGCGCTCCGGAGACGCAAACAGCAACGGCGGCGAGCGTGCGAGTCGTTATCAAAAAATTCTGGTGACGGGCGCGGCCGGGTCGGTCGGTTCGCGTCTGGTGGAGATGTGGGCGGCGGATGGGCGGCTCGCGGAGTTGCGCTGCATGGTGCGCAGCTATCGCACGGCGGCGCGCATCATGCGTTACCCGCTGGAAGTGGTGGAAGCGGATTTGACGGACGAGCGCGCGGTGAGACGCGCGGCCGAGGGCTGCGACGCCATCGTGCATCTCGGCGTGGGCGACAAGGCGGGGCAGGAGACGGAGCCGCTGCTCAACGCCGCGCGTGCGCTCGGCATCAGGCGTTTCGTGCACATGAGCAGCGCGGCCGTTCATGGTCGCTCGCTTCCGTTGCGCGTGGAGGCGCAGCAGGAAGCGACGCCGCTCACGAGGACGGGCGAGCCGTATGCGGACGAGAAGGCGCGCGCCGAACAGGCTGTGCTGCGCGAGTGCGAACGCGGGCTTGAGGGCGTGGTCTTGAGGCCGCACATGGTTTACGGGGCATACCTGCGTTGGAGCGCGGAGTTGATGGAACTGCTCGCGCGGGGCGAGGTGTGCGTCGTGGAAGACGGCGGCTGGTGCAATCTGATCCACGTGGATGATCTGGTCGAGTCTGTGCGCGCGGGGTTGGAGACGGAGCGTGGTTTTGGTCGTCCGTTGTTTGTGACGGACGGTGCGCCTTTGAAATGGAGCGAGTACATAGACGCGCACGCGCGCTTGCTCGGCATTGAAGCGCCGCGAAGGATGAGCGCAGAGGTCGTGCCCGGCGAGTTGGACTGGCGCGGCTGGATGCGCGCTTCCGTCAGGCCGCTCGGCGCGGTGGCGCGGAGCACGGAGTTTCGTTCATTCGTGTTGCAAAGCCCGGCCATGCAGGCGACGGTGTTTCGCGCCTATCTCGCAATGCGCGAGCGGAAACGCCTGCGGCCTTATCTTGAGAAACTGAAGTCGGGCGCGGGCGGCGCGGCAAAGGGCGCGGGCGAGAAGTTTGATGAGACGTGGACGCTCTTGCAACTATCGGAGTCGCGCCTGAGCCCGGCGCGCGCGGAAGCGGAGATCGGATTTCGCGCGCGCGTCAGTTTCGCGGAAGGCTTGCGGCGCACGTCCGAGTGGTTCGCCGCTTACGGCTTGCTGCCCGAAGGCGACCATACGGAACAGTTGCGCGCGGGCGCGGAAGACAATCTCGTCGCGGCCGGTTGAAGGGCGCGGGTGTTCGACGGCGAGTTTTACGCGAGAGCATGTTGAAGATCATCAAACTCTGCTTCAAGGTCGTGCGGCGTGCGCTGGTGCTCCTGTGCGCCGTGCCGTTGGCGTTCCTGATCGACGTGTTCGAGCGCAACGGCCTCGCGCACTGGCCTTTCGTGACGGAGGCTTTGGGGAGCGTTCCTCTCACGTTCGGCTGGCAGTTGCGGCAGGAAGTTTACCGGCGGCTCGGCGTGTGTCGCGGCAGTGGGATCATCCTCAATCACGGGACGAGCATCGGCGACCGGCGCACGCGCATCGGCACGGACGTGTGGATGAGCCGCGACGTGTATGTCGAGTACGCGCTCGTCGAAGACCACGTGCTCGTCGGCCCCGGCGCGATCATTTTGGCCGGGCGGCATCATCATCGCGCGGACGACGTGGACGTGCCGATCAAGTTGCAGGGCAACAATCCGCTCGTGCCGGTGCACGTGGGCGAGGGAGCGTGGATCGGCGCGAACGCCACGGTGATGGCGGACGTGGGCGCGCACGCCATCGTCGGCGCGGGCGCGGTCGTCTTGAAGCCCGTTCCGGCTTACGCGATTGTGGGCGGCAACCCGGCGCGCTTCATACGCGACCGGCGCAGCGGCGGCGACGCTTTGACGGCGAAGTCTGCGGCAGCGGCAACTGCGAAAGACGCGCGCGCGGCGAGCGTCGGGGCGGCGACGACGCAAGGCGAGTGAATCCGTCCTCTCATAAGTCTCCTTCCACAAACTTTCAAACGAAAATATTCTTCAATGAGACCGGAGCACGACATCAGAGCGGACGAGAGCGGGGCGGAACAATTCGACGTGTCGCTCGTCGTCCCGGTCAGAAACGAAGAGGCGTCGCTCCCGGCGCTCCTCGAATCCATCTGGCGGCAGACAGAACGGCCAAAGGAAGTGATCCTCGTCGATGGCGGTTCGACCGATAGGACGGTGGAACTGGCGCGCGAGTTGGCGGCAAACTTCGGCGCGCGTTTGCGCGTCATCGAGGCGACGGAAGCGACGCCGGGGCGCGGGCGCAACATCGGCATCAATGCTGCGCGTACTGAGTGGGTCGCGCTGACGGACGCGGGGATCAGGCTTGAGCCGCAGTGGTTGGAAAATTTGATCGCGGTCGCGCGTGCGGACAGTGAAGTGTCGGTCGTGTACGGAAATTACGAGGCGGCCGTCGGAAGTTTTTTCGAACGCTGCGCTGCGCTCGTCTATCTGCCGCCGAAGGTAGAACGCGGAGGCGGGCGCTTGCGTGGGCCGTCAATCGCCTCGGCGCTTTTGAAGCGCGAGGTGTGGGAGGCGGCGGGCGGCTTCCCCGATCTGCGCGCGGCCGAAGACCTCTTCTTTATGGAAGAGGTGAAGCGCCTGAACTTCAAGACGGGTTACGCGCCGGGCGCGACCGTCTGGTGGAACTTACAGCCGACGCTTGCGCGAACTTTTCGCAAGTTCAAGCTCTACTCGCGCCACAACGTCTGGGCAGGGCGACAGTGGGACTGGCATTACGGTCTGGCGCGGCAGTACGCCGTGTGGCTCGCCTTCGTCGCGCTGGCCGTCGCACATAGCGCGTGGTGGTTGGTCGTCCCCGTCGCAGGATTGTTCGCACGTGCGGCGAAATCGATCTATGCGCGGCGCGAGGGGCGCGGCTTGCAGTGGCTCTCGAACCCGGCGCAGTTCGCGGGCGTCGTCTTCGTGATGCTTGCGGTCGATCTCGCCACGTTCGTCGGTTGGGCGCAGGCCGCGTGGCGTGGTCGTCCCGGTGGCAAAGCAGGCGCGGCACAACCAGACGCTTCGAAGCCGACGACGACAGCAGCGGCGCAACTCGACATGCGCAAGCGCGGCGCGGAGCACGAGACGAGATGACGACGCCCGCGACAACTTTGAAGACTCTTTATCTCTGCTACTTCGGTTTGCGCGAACCGCTCGTGCAGACACAGGTGCTGCCCTACCTGCGCGAACTGCATCGCGGCGGCGTCGAAGTTCACCTGCTCACGTTCGAGCCGAACCGGCGCAAGGCTTGGTCTAAGGAAGACGAGCGCGCGTGGCGCGAGCGGCTGGCGAGCGAAGGCATACGCTGGCACGCGCTTGCGTATCACAAAAGTCCTTCCGTCGTGGTGACGCCTTACGACATCGTGCGCGGCGCCTGGCTGGCGGCGCGGCTTGCGCGCACGCACCGCATCGACGTGCTCCACGCGCGCGGTCACTTGCCGATGGCGATGGCGCTGCTGGCACGGCGCATCTACGGCCGCGTGCGTCTGTTGTTCGACATACGCGGCCTGCTCGCGGAAGAGTATGAAGAGGCGGGCGTGTGGACGAAAGATTCGCCGCAGTATCGCGCGGTGCAGGCGGTCGAACGCGCGGGGCTGAAACGCTCCGCGCAGTTGATCGTGCTGACGCGACGCATGCGCGACCTGCTCGTCGAACGCAGACTGGCGCGCGCCGAACAGATCGAGGTCGTCCCCTGCTGCGTCGATTTCGCGCGCTTCGATGCTGCGGTGACGAGAAACGGCGACGGCGCGGCGCAGACATCTGTTGAAAAGAAGAACGAACACGCGCCCCGTGTTGCAGACGAAGAGACACGGCGTTTCGAGATCGTGACGGCCGGGTCTGTGACGGGCTTGTACCTGCTCGAAGAGATGGGGCGTTTCTTTCTCGCTTTAAAGCGACACAGGCCGGACGCCTTCCTGCGCGTGCTGACAACCTCTAACGCAGCGGATGCGACGGCGACGCTCGAACGCACGGGGTTAGAACGCGCGGACTTCTGGGTCGGCGCGGCGCGTCCGGCGGAAGTGCCCGCGTTTTTGCGTCGCGCGCGGCTCGGCCTGTCGTTTCGCAAAGCGACGTTTTCGCAGATCGCCGCTTCGCCGACGAAGATTCCCGAATATCTCGCCGCGGGTCTCCCCACGGTCTGCAACTCAGGCATCGGCGACACGGACGACATACTGACGCGCGAACGCGTCGGCATCATCGTCGGAGACTTTGCGGAAGAGACGCTCGACGAAGCCGCACGCGCCGCGCTTGCACTCGCCGCAGAGCAAGGGATCAGCGAACGCGCAATCGAGACGGCGCACCGCTACTTTGATCTCGCGGGCGTGGGCGGCGTCGGCTACCGCAACGCCTACCGGCGGCTGGCAGCAGAGACGGCGGGTGCGCCAGTGATGAGAGAAACGACGTGAACGGCCGGAGTTGAAATGCTTGAACGGCGCCGGGACAGCAGAGAGTTGACGAAATTTTGAGCGACGCGAGCACAGAGAGAGTTGACGAGCGCGACGCCGGTGGCGCGGCGCATGAAGTGTGCGCGGCGGAGTCGGCAGATTTGTTGGCGCTGTGGTGGGAGAAGCAGCGCACGACCGGTCTTGTTCGTCACGACCCGCGCCTGTTGGTCTTGCACGGCGTCGAAGAGGTGTGCGGCGCTTACGGGTGGGGCACGGTCTTTTACAGCAAGGCGCGCGAGGATTACAAAACGCGCGTCGGGAGTTTGCCGGAGAAGCGCGCGGCCACGTTCGACCTCGAATTGATGAGCCGACTTTTATTCGCACGCTCCGGCGGCTTGAACGTCGCGGCCAACCCGAACAGCCTCGCGCCCGGTCATCTCGTCGTGTGGCCGGAAGAGAAGCGAGCCGAGTTAACTCTGGCAGATCTCTCGGACGTGTCGCGTCTGGCGCGTGCGCAAAGAGAGTTGACGTTCATACACAACATGGAACGCGCCGCCGCTTCCATCGTCGATTGGGCGCACTTTCAAGCCTACCCGTGGGAGTTTCCGCTCTCGCGCGCGGAGACGTGTGAGACGATCTGCGAGTCTGCGCACCTGCGCGTCGCGCGTCTTGCGGAGACGTATCCGGCCTATGCGCTTTTGGTCGAAGCTGCGAGTGCGGAGCGTTTGGCCGCGTGGTTGTTCGGCATGCTGCGGCGCGTCGCCGCGACAGTAGAAGGCGGCGCGGGCGATGAAGAGACGCGGGGCGGCATCCCCTGCAACATCGTGTGGCGCGGCGAGCGCGCGTGGTTCATCCCGCGCTCGCCTGCGCAGACAGAGCTTGCGGCCACCTACGTCGGCGCGTTGGAGATGGGCGGGCTGTTTTGTCTGCCGAACGCAGACAGCCTGCGTCAGTATTTGCCCGCTGCCCTCAGCGCCGAAGTGCGCGGCGCGTCAATCGCGGACGAGCCACGCATCCGCGCGTGGTGTGAACAAGCGGCGCGCGATGCGGCAGCGGAGTTTCCCGCAAGCGAAAAGGCGAGCGAGTTATCGGCAACCGAGGCGGTGCGCTCGTCTCTCAAGCTTGACTGCGAGGTAGGATGAACGCGTGCGACGAACTCAGTCGGCTGTTGGACGAGGCGCGCGTCGAACGGCTGAGGCGCACGGGCGCGCTCGTCCTCGACGTGGACGACACGCTCCTGGCGCGCGAGGGCGCGAGCGGCCGTGAAGAGACTTTCGCGGAGAGCGCGACGTCGGCGCTCCTGCCGGAACTTTTGCGTTGCGGCTTTCGCGTCGGCCTCGTCACGGGGCACGGTTGGGCGCAACTCCACACGCGTCTCGTCGCGCCCGTCGTCGCGCGCTTGCATGAGATGGGTGACGATGCCGGAGCGGCGTGTCTCGAACGTTTGCGCGTCTACGCCAACCGGGGCGCGACGAAGATCGTCTGGGACGGCGCGCGCCACCGTGTCGAAGAAAGTTATGCGGCGCGCTATCAACTGCGCGCAGCAGACGTGACGCCGCTCGGTCGTCTGCTCGAACACTTGGGCGCAGAGTT
The DNA here is from genome assembly GCA_035942855.1 of Pyrinomonadaceae bacterium. Classification (GTDB taxonomy): domain Bacteria; phylum Acidobacteriota; class Blastocatellia; order Pyrinomonadales; family Pyrinomonadaceae; genus JAIVJZ01. The sequence goes on from DASZCS010000079.1 coordinate 8,755, forward strand.
TGAAGCGGATGTGCGCGCGCGCCGCGAGTGGTATGCGGCGTCGTTCCCGCGTTTCGATTTCGAGACGCTCCCGGCGCGCGTCAGCGAGCGCGAGGGGGCTGTGCTGGTCTTGCGTCCCATCCCCGCGCAGAGGCACGCCGTCGCAGGCCGGTCGCTCGACCCGCGTGCGCAAGCCTGTGCGCGCGGAATTGAAATGCTCGGCGACGCGGGGTTGGATGGTGAATACGAGTTGGCCGAGAGCGGGCGCAGCAGCATCGAGATCACGCGGCGCGGGATCTCGAAAGAGGCGGCGCTCAGAGACCTCCTGGCGGAAATTTCCGCCGCGACGGGGGCACACGTTTCCGAAGCGGAAGCGGCTCTTGTTTACGTCGGCGACGAGTTTTACGCGGGCGGGAACGACTGGATCATCCCGCGCGTTTTCCCGCGCGCGCTCTGTTTCTCGGTCGCGCCAGCGCGTGACGGGCAGGAGACAGAAGCGTCGGTCGTCTCGCTCGCGGGCGCGGCAGAAGGAGCAGAGACGAGCGGGACGGCGGCGACCCACGCGCTGCTCTTGCACCTTCTCAACTTGTCGGCGTGAGTTTGATTGTGCATTATTAGCGGTCTCCTCAAGACGGATATTTCATAACGGCACTACTCCCCAGCGCCTCCCGTTTTCTTTCTTTGCATCTACAGCGAGAAATTGATGTGACGGAAGGCGCGAAGAGTTGAATGATGGCAGAGAACGTTCGGAGAGTAACGTTTAGTTTCGAGATGAAAGAGTTGGAAGGTAACAATTAGTTTTAAGATGAAAGAACTGCTTCAATCGGCCAGCGGGTTCAACGTCGTCATTTTGTGTGGCGGGCGCGGCAGCGGCCCGCTCGCCAATCAACTGCTCGATCAGGGCGCACGCGTGACCTGTCTCGTCAACGCCTACGACGACGGCTTGAGCACGGGGCGTCTGCGCTACGTCTTCGACGAACTCGGCCCTTCGGATTTGCGCAAGAATCTGTTGTCGCTGATGAACCTCGACGCGCCGGGCTACTGGTCGCGCTACGAAGTCTTCGCCTACAGGTATCCGGCCGAAGCGGAGCGCGCTGCCGATTTCCGGCGCGAGGTGGAAGACCTCTGCGCGACGGGCGGCGACACACTCGCGCGCGGCGAACGACGCGAACTGCTGAAGATGGTCGCGCGCATGCCCGCAGACGCGCGCGCACGCTTCGTCGGCTACCTCAGACTTTTTCTCGCCGAACTCGTCAGGCGCGAACGCACAGAGGGCGCGGAGTTCTCCTTCGCCGATTGCGCGCTCGGCAACTGCATCCTGCTCGGCGCGTATCTCGAACACGGCCGGAGCTGGACGCGTGCGATTCGCGCGCTGGAAGAGACTTTGCAGGTGCGCGGGCGCATGGAGATCGCTTCGGAAGAGAACCGACATTTGTTCGCGCTCTGCACGGACGGGCGCGTGCTCCCTTCGGAAGCCTCCGTCATCACGGACGCCGACGGCGACATCCTCGAACTCTTTCTGGCGAAAGAGCCGGTCGCGCCGCTTCGGCTCGACCGTTGGGTGGCCGAATCAGGAGTTGAAGCGGCGCGCGAGCGCATCCGCCGCGAAGTTCACGCGCCGACCGCGGCTAGCCCCGAAGCGCTCGCGGCTTTGCGCGCGGCAGACGTGATCATCTACGGGCCGGGCACGTTCCATTCGTCGCTGCTGCCGACCCTGATGATCGAAGGCGTGAGCGAAGCCATCCGGGCGAGCCGCGCGACGAAGATCATGGTCGTCAACATCGTCGAGGAAGCGGACACGCGCGGCCTGACGGGCGCTTGGCTTGCCGCGAAGATCGAAGAACAGGTCGGCGCGGGCGCATACGATTACTTGATCGCGAACGTGCCGCACCACGCGGGCGGCGAGGGCTATTTCACTTTCGACGAAGAGACTCTGCGCGGCACGAACGTCCGCCTCGCCACGCGCGACCTCGAAGACCGCACGCGCCCCGGGCGTCATCGCGCGCCCGTGCTCGTGCAGACGATTCTCGGCATCGTCCGCCCCGAAGAAACGGCCGCGCTCACGGCGCACGCGGGCGCGGAGCAACCGCTTGTCAGCATCGTCATGCTCGCGTGGAATCGCAAGGGCGAAGTCGAGATCGGTCTGAACGAACTGAGAAAGTTGACCTATCCGAACATCGAATTGATCGTCGTGGACAACGGCTCGACGGACGGCACGGCGCAGATGGTCTACGAAAAATTCCCCGAGGTCACGGTCGTGCGCCTGCACACGAACACGGGGATGACCGGCTACAACGTGGGCTTCGCCACGGCGCGCGGCAAATACGTCGCCATGCTCGACGACGATTCGCACCTCGCGCCCGAATCGGTCGAGACGATGGTTAAGTTGTGGGAAGACGAGTCGAACCGGGACGTGGCCGTGATGGCTTTTCGCGTGATGAACCCGCACCTCGGCAGTCTCGTCACGCACCTGTGGGAAGAGAGGCTTGTGCCGACCGAGCCGGGGCGCGAACGCGAGATCACTTCATTCGCCGCCTGCGGCGCGGCCATCCGGCGCGACGTTTTGGACGTGTGCGGCTACTTCGACGACGACTTCTTTATCTACGCCACGGAAGACGACCTCGCCATCCGCCTGTGGGACGCGGGTTACAAAATCATTTACGAGCCGCGTTGTCTGTCCTATCACCGCGAGAGCCGGCAGCAGCGTTCGTGGAAACGCTACGGGCGCGGCTTTCGCAACGCCGCGTGGTTCAACTTGAAGCACCTGCCGTGGCGTTTCCTGCCGACGGTCTTCGTGCGCAATCTGTTCTGGCTCACGGTGCGCGGCATACGCTTCCGCTCGTTCGCATACTTTTTCTACGGGCTGGTCGGCTATTTTCAAGGCTACCTGCAATGCCGCACGGCGCTCAGGAAACGCCGTCGCGTGAAGACTCAGGTGGCGCGTTTCTGTCTGGAAGACGATTGGATCAGTCGCCCCGTCTTCAGCACCGTCCGGCGCATCTTCGCCGACAAACGGTACATCCTGGATAAGAGAGGAGTCGCACCATGAGCGCGGGCGACGCAACTTTACAGAACAAGGTAACGGGGCAAACAACAACGACGCGGCAACAGGAAGCAGAGGCGACAGCCCTCTTCGAGTTTCGGCCTTCCGTGTGCGGCGCGTGCGGCGCGGACAAGCCGCAGTTTTACGGCTGGCGCGGCGGCGAGGCGCATCATGGCGGCGCGGGCGTGCGCACGCGCCTCGTGCGTTGCGGCGTCTGCACGCACATCTATCCGAACCCCATGCCGCATCCCGTGCGCGGGCTGACGGAACTCTACACGGATGCCGAAGAGATGTTCCACGGCCATGACGTAGAGGTGAAGAAACAGAACGGGATGGCGAACCTGCGCTCCATCGAGCAGCAGTTGGGAAGGCGCGGGCGCTACCTGGACGTGGGCTGCGGCCTCGGCGAAAATTTGTGGGCGGCGCGCGAGCTTGGTTGGGATTACGAAGGCGTTGACGTGTCTCCCGCCTATCTCAAGTGGGCGGAAGAACACCTGGGCGTCCATGCGCGGCAAGGCACGCTCGAAGAGATGAACTACCCGGACAACCACTTCGACGCCATCACGATGAACGCCATCCTCGAACACCTCTACGATCCTTACGCGACGCTGAAAGAGGTTTATCGCGTGCTCAAACCGGGCGGCCTCTTCTGGTTCGACGCGCCGAACGAGGACGGCCTCTACATGCGTATCGGCAACCTGTACATGAAGGCGCAGGGGCGCGATTGGGTCATCACGCTCGCCCCGACCTTCTCGCCCTATCACGTGCAGGGCTTCAATCCGCGCTCGCTCCGACACCTGACCAAGCGCGTCGGCTTCGAGCTTGAGAGCTTCAGGATGGACGGCAACGTCTGGCGTCCGACGGGCGAGCAGACCTTGCGCAAGCGCGTCGAATATCGCGGCGCGCAGTTGATCAACTGGGTGGGACGGCGCACGGGCGCAGGCATCTATCTCTACGTCGCCGCGCGCAAGCCCGCGAACTAAAGTCGCTTGCGCTTCGCTTGAGTTTCAAGGAGGCCGGAGCCGTATCCCTCGCCGAACGGATGCGCGCCGCGCTGAGTTTGTTTATGGCTTCGACCGCAGAGCAGCTTTGGGATTTCCGCGACGAGGCGTGCAAAGTGTGCACGGGGCGCGATTTTCGCGTGCTCGGTTCACGCGGCGGCGAAGCGCATCGCACGGGCGCGGGCGCAAAGACGCGCATCGTCAAGTGTCGCTCGTGCGGCCTCATCTTTCCGAATCCCATGCCTTACCCTTCGGGCGAGGACACACGCTACACGAACGTCTCCGATTATTTCGAAGACGTGATGGCCGTCGAAGACGAAGCGCAGCGCCGTCTGGGCGACACTTTGGCGCGCGAAGCCGAGCGCCGGCTCGGCGGCAGGCGCGGCCGTTTTCTGGACGTGGGCTGCGGGCGCGGCGAAGTGGTGCGCGCAGCAGCGGAGCGCGGTTGGGATGCGGAAGGCTGCGACATCTCCGCAGAGTTCGTCCGCTACGCGAGAGAGAAAAACGGCGTGCGCGCGCACGCCGCGACGCTCGAACAGATGCAATACCCTGATGCGTCGTTCGACGCCGTCACGCTCGTCGAAGTCATCGAACACCTTTACGAACCGGCGACGACCGTGCGCGAATTGAGCCGCATCGTGCGCCCCGGAGGCGTCGTCTATCTGAGCACGCCGAACGAAGAGAGCGTCTATCAAAGTCTCGGAAATCTTTATTACAAGGCGCGCGGGCGCGACTGGGTCGTGAACCTGTGCCCGACCTGGAATCTCTATCACATACACGGTTTCAGTCCGCGCTCTCTGCGCTACGTGCTCGAAGAACACGCGTTCGGGATCGAAGACCTGGTCGTCTATCCGGGCACGTTCGCCGTGCCGCGCGGGCGTGGCTTGTGGGATCAAGTGGAGCGCGTGGGCACGCGCGTCATCGAACGCCTCGCCAACGCACTCGGCCGCAGCCCCTACATGTACGCGTGGGCGCGGCGACGCGCCTGACAATATGGACGAAGGCTTGCGGCGGCGCTCTGAAATTGAGAGGGGCGCAAAGGGAATTGCAGGAAGTATCCTACTTTTACTTTTGGGCGGAATTCTGTTAGGTTCACACGTTAAAACGAGCAGGGACTCCAACAGCGCCAATAAACTTTTTCGGTCTGTAAAATAGTAGCGATAGTCCTGTTTTGTGTCGTACCGCTGATTTTGTTTGAGCCTGATGTGACCGGCGCGAGAGAGCCATGCGCGCCGGCAATATTTTGAGCCGCTTTTGTTTTCGTTATGTATACACGCCTGTTGAATTTCCTCTGCTGCCCGCACTGCCAAGGGGACTTGGAAGTCTTTGCTCTGAAACGGGACGCACGCTCCGAAGAAGAGATCACGGAAGGCTTGCTGCGCTGCACTGCCTCGTCGCACTGGTTCCCCATCGTGCGCGGCGTCCCGCGCATGCTGCCCGACGCGCTGGCCGAACACTGGGAAACTTTACGCCCGCTCCTTCCCACGCCGCTCCCCGCGGAGTTGCAGCCCGTTGTCGAGACGGCGCGCTCGTTTGCGGGCGGCGTCAATTACGACCGGCAGACGCGCGAGAACTTCAGCCACGAGTGGGACAATCACGACCTCGGCGGCACGACTTGGGGCATGAAACTGTCCGACCGCGTCGAATGGTTTTTCCTGAACCCCCTGCGCCTGCCGGCGGAAGAACTCAAAGGCAAGTTGATGCTCGACGCGGGCTGCGGCAACGGCAGCCAGTCAGTCGCCTACACGGCGCACGGCCTCGAAGTGATCGCGGTCGATCTCAGTTCCGGCCTCGAACACGGGCAAGCATTCCGGCACAGACACGAAGGCGCGCGCCCCGAAAAAGTTCATTTCGTGCAGGCCAACTTGCAGCGTCCGCCCATCAAAGCCGCAACGCTCGACATCATCCACTCGGCCGGAGTCCTCCATCACACGCCCGACACCTTGCAGACTTTCCGCGCGCTCCTGCCCCTCTTGAAAGCGCACGGCACGTTCTACGTCTGGCTCTACAAGTACGAGAAGCTGGTGACGCCCGTGGTTGATACCATGCGCGCCGTCACTACGCGCATCCCGCCGCGCCAGTTTGCGCGCGTGGCCGACGTGATGGCCGTGCCCTTCATCGGCTTCTGCAAAGCCGTCAACGCACTCGGCGTGCGCAAGTATCCGTTGATGAGCCGCCGCGAGGCCGCGCTCGCCCTGATGGATATCTTCGGCGCACCTTACGCTTATTATCATACTTACGATGAAGTCGCCGGTTGGTACGCGGCCGCAGGGTTCACTGAAGTGTGGCCTTGCAACGACGACCGGCGCGGCTTCGGCGTCTGCGGTCGTCTTCCGGCCAACAGGGGCGCGTTGACGAATGCCAAGTCCGCGTCGCAAGGCGAAGGGGCGGCGTCCGGTTCACAGGCGACTCTCCAAGCGGCGGCCAGCAGACAGGGAGGCCAGTTCTAGAATGTACATCCTCGGTTTAACGACGCTCGGCGATAGCGCCGCATCTCTGCTGAAGGACGGCGAACTCATCGCCGCCGCAGAAGAGGAGCGCTTCACGCGCGTCAAGCATTACAGCGGCTTCCCCTACAACGCCGTCCAGTTTTGCCTCGACCACGCCAACATCAAAATCTCCGATGTCGAACACATCGGCCTCTACTGGAAGCCCTGGGTCTTGCGCCATAAAGCGATGCAGGCTTTGAAGTCCGCGCTCATCTCGCGCGATATGTTCAAGGCGCGTGTTGACAGGGGCGTGGCGCAAGTTGGCGACAGCTACCTCGGCATGTTTCGACATCCGCGCCGCATCCGCGAACATTTCGGGCCGAGCAATTTCCGTTTCCACTTTCTCGAACATCACCAGTGCCACGCGGCGAGCACCTTCTTTCCCTCCGGTTTCGAACGCGCCGCCATCCTGACGTGGGACGGCACGGGCGAAGACACGACCACGCTCTTTTCGCAGGGCGAAGGCAACTCCCTGCGCGTCCTCAAACGCATCAAACTGCCGCACTCGCTCGGCCAGTTCTACTCGGCCGTCACCAACTTCATCGGCTTCGACATGTTCGGCGGCGACGAGTGGAAGGTGATGGGCCTGGCCGCTTACGGCAAGCCGGAGTATTACGACTTCTTCGCGAAGCGTGTGTTGTCCGTGAACGGCAACAACGATTTTCACTTCAACATACGCGTGCTCGATCATCATCTCGCCAAGCACTACCAGTTCGGCGAAGAGATCCAGAAGGCTTTGGGGCCGCCGCGCCAGCCCGACGAAGATTTGACCGAGCGCCACTGGAACATCGCCGCGAGCGCGCAGAAGGTTCTGGAAGACACTGCGCTCCACCTCATACGCGGCCTGCACGAGATGACGGGTGAAGAGAACTTGTGCATGGCCGGCGGCGTCGCCTTCAACTCCGTGATGAACGGGCGCATCATGACCGAGTCGCCCTTCAAGCGTTACTACGTCCAGCCCGCGGCGGGCGACGCCGGGTGCTCGCTCGGCGCGGCCTTGATGGTCTATCACCAGCGGCTCAAACAGCCGCGCAAGTTTCGCATGGAGCACGCCTACTACGGCCCCGGCTTCACCTCCGCAGAGTGCGCCGAGGCTTTGCGCGCAGCCGATTTGAAGTTTGAGACGCTGCCGGACGAAGAGATGCTTCCGCGCGTGGCGCGCATGCTGGCCGACGGCGCGATCCTCGGTTGGTTTCAGGGACGCATGGAGTTTGGTCCGCGCGCGCTCGGCAACCGTTCGTTCATCGCCGACCCGCGCCGCAAAGACATGCGCGATCTGCTGAACAAGAAAGTGAAACTGCGCGAGTGGTTTCGCCCGCTCGCCCCTTCGATGAAGGAAGAGGCGAGCGAGGAAGTGTTCGGCCGCCCGCACTATGATCCGTTCATGGTCACGGTCTTGCACGTGGCCGAAGAGAGACGCGATGCGATCCCGGCGGTCGTGCACATCGACGGCACGGCGCGGCCGCAAACCGTCAGCCGCCGCACGAACCCGCGCTACTGGAATCTGATCGACGAGTTTGCGCGGCTCACAGGCGTGCCGATGATTCTCAACACGTCTTTCAATATTCAGGAACCCATCGTCTGCACGCCGCAGAACGCGATCAACACGTTTCAGGGCGCAAACTTCGACGGGCTTGTCCTGGAAAATCATCTCGTCCTGCGTCGCTAAACTTTCAGCCGCACGACAAGGTTTTTGGTTGACAGCATGAACGCCGCCCTTGCCATCCTGTTTCTGCTCACCGGCTCGGCCGTCGCGCTTTTCATCCCGCGCTACGGTGGTTCGGCGCTTCTGTTCTGCATCGCCGCGGCGCTCGTCTTCGGCTACGTCATCGGGAAGGTCGAGACCGACCGTCGCTACCTCCTGCAACTGTTCGTCGCCGGGCTCATCGTCCGCATCGGCGTCGGCTCAGTCATCTTCTCCTTCGAGTTGCAGAGTTTTTTCGGCGGCGACGCTCTCACCTACGACATCCTCGGCTGGGACATGTTGCTCTACTGGCGCGGCGTGGCCGAACTCAGCGTGACGGATGACACCATCGTCTGGGGCATGCCGTATCTGGTGGCGGCCATCTACTCGGTCGTCGGGCGCAACATGCTGGCCGTGCAGTTCTTCAACGCCATCTGCGGCGCGGCCTCGGCCATCGTCGTCTACGTCTGCGCGCAGCACATTTTCCAGAACACGCGTGTGGCGCGCGTGGCCGCACTCCTCGTCGCCTTTTATCCTTCGCTCATCCTCTGGTCGTCGCAGGCGCTCAAGGACGCGCCCATCGTGCTACTGCTCGCCGTCGCCATCATGGCGACGCTGAAGTTGGGCGAGAAGTTGAGCATCAAGTACGGCGCGCTTTTGACGGGCGCGCTGCTCGGACTGTTGAGTCTCCGTTTCTACATCTTCTACATGGTGGCGGCGGCGATCACGGGCGCGTTCATCATCGGCATGAAGCGCGTGACGGCGCAGAGCGTCGGCCGTCAGTTCGTGGTGATGGCCGCGCTCGGTCTGACGCTGACTTACGTGGGAGTGCTGCGCACGGCGAGCGCGCAACTGGGTCATTACACCAGTCTGGAGACGATGCAGCGCAGCCGCCAAGACCTGGCGACGGCGCAATCCGCCTTCGGTCAGGACGTGGACGTATCGACCACGTCAGGAGCACTGAGCGTGATCCCGCTCGGCATGATCTATCTGCTGTTCGCACCTTTCCCCTGGCAGATGGCTAATCTGCGTCAAAGCATCACCCTGCCCGAAATGATGCTCTGGTGGGGCAGCTTTCCATTACTGGTTTTAGGCGGCTGGTTCACCTTGAAGTACAGGCTCAGACAGGCGTTGCCGATCCTTCTGTTCACGATGATGTTGACGTTGGCGTATTCGATATTTCAGGGGAACGTGGGAACGGCCTACAGGCAGCGTTCGCAGTTGTTGATCTTCTACTTTATTTTCGTGGCGGTCGGGTATGTGCTGCTCAGAGAGCGCAGGGAGGAACGCGAACGCCAGGCTATCGAGTCGCGTTTGGCGATGCAGCGGATGGCGGAAGGCAATCGCCGCTACAGAAGATGGAAGCAGTCGAAGGAGAAGGAACTGGAAGACATTGCCAACAGCCTGTCGGAGCGAATCGGCTTCTGAGTCTCTTTCGCCGCCGCGCCCTGCACTACGACCACCCGACATGCGAGGTTACTTTTTAATCGTCAGGTTATAATCCTGCAAACTACTCTTGACGCCGTGAGAGGCACAAAGCGCCCGACATCTCCCGGCACACGCGAAAGACGAGGCTTAGCGGCAACTTAACTGACTTTAGTAAACCTGCCAACTCCCTCGATTTTGGTTAAATCATGAACGGCCTGCTTGCCACCCTTTCGTTTCTCTGCTTCATCACCATGCCCTTCCTGATCCCGGTGCATGGCGGGACGGCGATTCTCCTGTGCGCTGTGTGCGCGCTCGTCGCCTGCTACCTGATCAAGCAGAGCGATCTCGACAAGGAGTTTTTGCTGCGCGTGTTCGTCAGCGCCCTGCTCGTCCGCATCGTGTTGGCGACGGCGATCTACTACCTGCGCCTGCAAAACTTCTTCGGCGGCGACGCCCTGACCTACGACCAGCAAGCGTACCTGCTCACGCTCGTCTGGCAGGGGCAGATCACTTTTCAAGAGTTCTCGCGCGGCAATCAAAACGACTTTCTCGGCATGCCCTACCTCGTCGCCGGCATCTACACTCTGGTCGGGCGCAACAGTTTGGCCGTGCAATTCTTCAACGCCGTGCTCGGTGCGGCCACCGCGCCCGTCGTCTACATCTGCGCGCAGCGCATCTTCCAGAACGTGCGCGTGGCGCGCGTGGCCTCTCTGCTCGTGGCCTTCTATCCTTCGCTCATCCTCTGGTCGTCGCAGGCGCTCAAAGACGCGCCGATCATGCTGCTGCTGACGGTGACGACGTTGACGACGCTCAAACTCGGCGAGCGTTTCAGCGTGAAATATCTGGTCGTGCTGTTGTTCTCTCTCTTCGGACTGCTCAGCCTGCGTTTTTACATCTTCTACATCATGGTTGTGGCCGTGGGCGCAGGCTTCATCATCGGTATGCGACAACTGACGGCGCAGAGTTTCGTCAAGCAGTTGATGATGGTCGTCTGCGTCGGGCTGGCGCTCACGTACCTCGGCGTGCTGCGCACGGCGAGCCAGCAGATAGAAGACTACGGCAGCCTCGAACGCGTGCAGCGCAGCCGACAGGACTTGGCCGCCTCCGCACAGTCGGGCTTCGCGCAGGACGTGGACGTATCGACCACGTCAGGAGCACTGAGCGTGATCCCGCTCGGCATGATCTATCTGCTGTTTGCTCCCTTTCCCTGGCAGATGGCTAATCTGCGTCAAAGCATCACCCTGCCCGAAATGATGCTCTGGTGGGGCAGCTTTCCATTACTGGTTTTAGGCGGCTGGTTCACCTTGAAGTACAGGCTCAGGCAGGCGTTGCCGATCCTTCTGTTCACGATGATGTTGACGTTGGCGTATTCGATATTTCAGGGGAACGTGGGGACGGCCTACAGGCAGCGTTCGCAGTTGTTGATCTTCTACTTTATTTTCGTGGCGGTTGGATACGTGCTCTTGCGTGAACGTAAAGAGGAACGCGTGCGTCAAGCTATCGCCGCGCGCGAAGAGGTGATGAAGAACAGGCGCAGGCGACCGCCGACGCCTGAAGGGATCGCTACGCCGGGGGCGGCCGGTGTGGCAAAGAATACGGCGACGAGCATGGCGGAGAGGGGCTAAGGGCTTATGTGCGGGATTGTGGGAGTTGTTGAACGCGGGCGCGCGCTGGACGAGGCGGTGCTCGGACGCATGTGCGAGGCCATACGCCATCGCGGCCCGGACGAGGACGGCTTTTATCGCGGGGCGGACGTCGGCCTCGCCATGCGCCGCCTCGCCATCATCGATCTCAAGAGCGGCCAGCAGCCCATGCACAACGCCGCACGCACCGCCTGGATCGTCTTCAACGGCGAGATCTACAACTACAAGGAAGTGCGCGCGCAGTTGGAAAAACTCGGTCATCGCTTCGACACCAACTGCGACACCGAAGTCGTCATCCACGCCTACGACGAATACGGCGCGGACTGCCCGAAACACCTGCGCGGCATGTTCGCCTTCGCCATCTGGGACGAACGACGCGAGGAACTTTTTCTCGCGCGCGACCGCGTCGGCAAAAAGCCTCTGCTCTACGCGCACGTGGGCAACACGTTCGTCTTCGGCTCGGAGTTCATGGCGCTCCTCGAGCACCCGGCCGTCGGCCGCGAAGTCAACCGCGAGGCCATCCATCATTACCTCACGTTCATGTGCGTGCCCGCGCCGCTCACGGCCTACCGCGACATACGCAAGCTCGAACCCGGCCACACGCTGCGCTACACGCGCGAAGGCGAGATCACAACAGCGCGCTACTGGCAGCCCGACTTCACGCGCAAAGTCCGTATGACGGAAGAGGAAGCGGGCGAGCGTGCCGTCGAGATTCTGCGCGAAGCCGTGCGCGTGCGCCTGATGTCGGAAGTGCCTCTCGGCGCGTTTCTCTCCGGCGGCGTGGACTCTTCGGCCGTCGTCGCCCTGATGAGCGAAGTTTCAAGCGAGCCGGTTAAGACTTTCTCTATCGGTTTCGAGGAACAGGATTTCAGCGAGTTGCATCACGCGCGCCGCGTTGCCGAACACGTCGGCGCGGAGCATCACGAGTTCATCGTCCGCCCCGATGCGATGGAAGTGCTGCCCACGCTCGTCGAACATTACGGCGAGCCTTACGCGGACTCTTCGGCCATCCCGACCTATTACGTCTCGCGCGAGACGCGTCGCCACGTCACCGTCGCTTTGAACGGCGACGGCGGCGACGAGTGCTTCGCCGGTTACGAACGCTACGCGGCGATGAAACTCGCGGGCAAGTATCGCAGCGTGCCCGGCCTCCTGCGCGAGGGCTTGATCAAGAACGCGGTCGCGCTCTATCCCACTTCGGAGACGCGCCGCAGCCGCGCGCGCGATCTCAAACGCTTTCTCGACGCCGCTTCGCTCCCCACCGTCGAACGCTACATGCGCTGGGTCAGCGTGCTCGACACGGGGGCGAAAGATGAACTCTACACCGCCGAGTTCAGCCAGGAGATGCGCGCGCACAACCCTGCGTCGTTCGTCGCGCCGTGGTTCGCGCACGCCAACGGTTCGGGGCTGGTGGATGCGTCGCTTCTGGCCGACACGATGACCTATCTGCCGAACGATCTGCTCGTCAAAGTTGACATCGCCTCGATGGCCGTCTCGCTCGAAGCACGCTCTCCGTTTCTAGACCATCACGTGATAGAGTTTGCCGCGAGTTTGCCGGAGAACTTTAAACTGCGCGGCCTGACGACGAAATACCTGCTCAAGCGCGTGCTGGCGAAACTGCTCCCGGCCGAGAACTTGCAGCGGCGCAAGATGGGCTTCGGCGTTCCCATCGGCCACTGGCTGCGCGGCGAGATGCAAAAATTCCTGCGCGACACGCTGCTCTCGGAAAAAGCTCTGGGGCGCGGCTTCTTCCGCCCTGAAGCCGTCCGCCGCATGGTAGAACTCCACACGCGCGGCGAGCGCGACCACGCGCACCAACTCTGGACGCTCCTCATGCTCGAATTATGGTTTCAGCGATTTATAGATTAGCTGTTAGCTATTAGCTGTTAGCTGTTAGCTAAAACAACTGCTGTAAGCTAACAGCTAACGGCTAACGGCTCTTGGAGGATGAATGAAAGGTATCGTACTGGCTGGCGGACTGGGCACGCGCTTGATGCCGTTGACGGCGGTGACGAATAAACACTTGCTGCCGGTCTACAACCAGCCGATGGTCTATTACCCGATCCAGACTCTCGTGAACGCTGGCATCAGGGACATCATGATCGTGACGGGCGGAAACTCCGCGGGCGATTTTCTGAAGCTCTTGAAGAACGGGAAAGCCTTCGGCTTGAAGCATCTCAACTACACGTATCAGGAGGGCGAGGGAGGCATCGCCGCCGCGCTCTCTTTGTGCGAAGACTTCGCAGACGGCGCGCCCGTCTGCATCGTGCTCGGCGACAACATCATCGAGGGCAACATCTGTCAGGCCGTGCGCGCCTACCGGCATCAGGGCGGCGGCGCGAAAATCTTGCTCAAGAAAGTTCCAGACCCGCAGCGTTTCGGCGTGCCCGAACTGGACGGCACGCGCGTCGTGCGGATCGAAGAGAAGCCGCGCGCGCCGAAGTCCGACTACGCCGTCATCGGCGTCTACATGTACGACGCGGAAGTGTTCGACATCATCAAGACCCTGAAGCCCTCGGCGCGCGGCGAACTGGAGATCACGGACGTGAACAACGCCTACATCGAGCGCGGCGAGATGACGTGGAACGAACTGCAAGGCTGGTGGACTGACGCGGGCACGTTCGAGAGTTTGCTGCACGCCGGGCGGCTCGTCTCGGAGACGGGCGCGAACAAGATGGAGGCCGTCAATGCAAACCATGCCTGAGCGCGCGCCGTTGGAGAAGGTGGAGAAACGGGACGCGCCCGAGTTCAAGCGCGGGCAGATACGCGACGTGGTGGTGCGCGACGTGCGCAAGTTTGTGGACGAGCGCGGCTGGCTCGCGGAGTTGTTTCGTCAGGACGAGATGGACGCGGAGTATTTCCCGGCGATGTGCTACATCTCTTCGACCGAGCCGAATGTTCAGCGCGGGCCGCACGAGCACGTCGATCAGGCGGACTACTTCGTCTTCATCGGCCCCTCGAATTTCAAACTGCGCTTGTGGGACAACCGTTCGGATTCGGAAACTTTCAACCATGTGATGACGCTCTACGTCGGCGCGGACAACCCGAAGGCCGTGCTCGTCCCGAAAGGCGTCGTCCACGCCTACCGCAACGTCGGAAGCCTGTCCGGCATCGTCATTAACTGTCCGAACCGTCTCTACATGGGCGCGGGCAAACGAGAACCGATTGACGAGATCAGGCACGAAGACGACCCGGCGACCGTCTACCGTTTGGAAGATTAAAGAGCTATGAGCTGTTAGCTATGAGCTGTCAGCCAGAAGATTTTTGTTTTAGCTAATAGCTAACAGCTAACGGCTAACAGCTACGCATGAAAGTTGTTCGCATCATCGCGCGTTTGAACGTGGGCGGCCCCGCCAAGCACGTGGCCTGGCTGACGGCCGCCACGCGCCGCTATCGCATCGAGTCGGAGTTGATTGCCGGGACAGTGCCGCCGGGCGAAGACGACATGAGTTATTTTGCGGCGGGCTTAGGGGTTGAGCCGATCATCCTGCCGGAGATGAGCCGCGAACTGTCGCCGAAGGATGCTGTGGCGATCTGGAAACTTTATCGTCTCTTGCGGCGCTTGCAGCCCGACATCGTGCACACGCACACGGCGAAGGCAGGGACGGTGGGTCGTCTGGGCGGGCTCTTGTATCGCTGGTTGACTCCCTCGGTGCTCGTCGGGCGTCCGCGCGCGTGCCGCTTCGTGCACACGTATCACGGCCACATCTTTCACAGTTACTACGGGCGACTGAAGACGCTTCTGTTCCTGACCATCGAACGCACGCTCGCCCGCCTTGCGACAGATAGGATCGTGGCGATCAGCGCGCAGCAGTTTCGAGAGATTCACGAGCAGTTCGGCGTTGGGCGCAAGGGTCAGTTCAAAGTCATTCCGCTCGGACTCGACCTGGAGGCCTTCGCCCACTGGCGAGAGAGACGCGCGGCGGCGCGTGCCGCGTTCGGCGCGAGCGAAGACGAATTGCTCGTCGGCATCGTCGGGCGTCTGACAGAGATCAAGAACCACAAGTTGTTTCTCGAAGCTGCGCGCCTCTTCTTGTCACGTCAGACGGACGAAAGCGGCGCGGGTGAAGTTGCGAAAGGCTTGGCGCGGCGTGTCCGTTTCGTCGTCATCGGCGACGGAAACTTGCGCGGGGAACTAGAGACAGAGGCGCGCACTCTCGGCCTCTCCGAGCATGTGACGTTTACCGGCACACGCTCCGATCCGGAAAATTTCTACGCCGCGCTCGACATCGTGGCGCTGACATCTCTGAACGAGGGCACGCCTCTGACGCTGATCGAAGCGATGGCGAACGCGCGCCCGGTAGTGGCAACGGCCGTCGGCGGCGTGGTCGATCTCGTCGGGCAGCCGGTTAAGAATGAGACGGCGCATACGAGTGCCGGGACAGAGAAAGACGGCGCGGCGGCCGTCTATACCGTCTGCGAGCGCGGCGTGCGCGTGCCTTCGGGCGAGGCGGAAACTTTTGCCGGCGCTTTGCAGTTGCTCGTCGCGGACGAGAACTTGCGGCGCGAGTTGGGCGAGCGCGGGCGTGCGTTCGTCGCGGAGCATTATTCGAAGGAGCGTCTGGTCAAAGACGTGCTCAATCTTTACAGCGAACTGTTGCCTTCGCCGCAGGTGGCGATGGTATCTGGGCAGGGGGGCGTGCAGCAGACCGTCGGGTCTAACGCGCGCGGAAAAGGAGACTGACATTTGCGAGTATTAATCACGGGCGGGGCGGGCTTCATCGGCTCGCATCTCTCGGACGCTTATCTGGAACGCGGCGACGAAGTTTACGTCATCGACGATCTCTCGACGGGTAGCTTCGAGAACATCGCGCACTTGAAAACGCACCCGCGTTTTCGCTACACCATCGACTCGGTGCACAACGTTCCGGTCTGCGCCGAACTGGTCGATCAGTGCGACGTGATCTTTCATCTGGCGGCGGCCGTCGGCGTCAAATTGATCGTCGAAAGTCCTGTGCGCACTATCGAGACGAACGTGCGCGGGACGGAAGTGATCCTCGGCCTCGCCAACAAGAAGAAGAAGAAGGTGCTCGTCGCTTCGACCTCGGAAGTCTACGGTCTTTCGACCGAAGTACCTTTTCGCGAAGACGGCAACCTCGTGATGGGCGCGACGACCAAAGGGCGCTGGTCTTATGCCTGCTCGAAAGCCATCGACGAATTTCTCGCACTCGCCTACTGGCGCGAGAAAAAACTGCCAACGGTCGTCGTCCGCCTCTTCAACACAGTGGGGCCAAGACAGACAGGCCAGTACGGCATGGTCATCCCGACCTTCGTGCGGCAGGCGCTCGCCGGGCGTCCCATCACCGTCTACGGCAACGGCAAACAGACGCGCTGCTTCGGCTATGTCGGCGACGTGGTGGGCGCGCTCGTGAAACTGATGGACGCGCCCGAAGCCGTCGGGCAAGTCTTCAACATCGGCTCGAACGAAGAGGTCTCGATTCTCGAAGTGGCCGAGCGCGTCAAAGAGTTGACCAATTCCACTTCCGAGATCGTCTTCATGCCCTACGACGAAGCCTACGAAGAGGGCTTCGAGGACATGCCGCGCCGCGTCCCCGACATCTCGAAGGTGAGCGCCCTGACCGGTTTTCGCCCCACCGAAAAACTCGACGGCATCCTCCAGAAAGTGATCGCCCACCAGAGCGGACGTTGAGTTGGTAAATGGTGAATGGTAAATGGTGAATGGATGAGAACTGTTTTTTACCATTCACCATTTACCATTCACCATTTACTAATCGCTACTTGATTTCTCCCGCTACATCGAATAGCTTTTCAGGCGATCTCCAAGTCGAATCCAGTCACAGTTAGTTGGGCATGTATTTGGGCAGTTTAAATCTCGTTCCCGTCATCGTGTCGTTTGCGCTGGCGCTAGGGTTGACGCCGTTGGTGCGGCGTCTGGCGCGGCATTGGGGCATGGTGGCGCAGCCGAAGGCGGATCGCTGGCACAATAAGCCGACGGCGATGATGGGCGGCCTCGCCGTGTTTGCGACGGTCGTGCTGGCCTATCTCGCCTTCATCGGGCAGATGCCGCACCGGCCTTACGGCTGGGTCGTCATGCTGGCGAGCACGTTTCTGTTCCTCGTCGGCCTGATCGACGACATTGTGCACGTCAAGCCCTACCAGAAGTTGATCGGGCAGGTGATGGGCGCGAGTTTGATCGTCTATTACGGGCTGAGTTTGCCGTGGAGCGGATCGCCCTCGCTGAACATGGCGATCACGATCTTCTGGCTCGTCGGCATCACGAACGCGCTGAACCTGCTCGACAACATGGACGGGTTGGCCGCAGGCATTGCGGCCATCGCCGCGGGGTTTCTGTCCGCGAGTTTCGTGGTGAACGGACAGCCTGCGGAAGCTTTGATGATGGCCGTCTTCGCCGCCGCGCTCGTCGGCTTTCTGGCCTACAATTCGAACCCGGCGACCATCTTCATGGGCGATTGCGGTTCGATGTTCATCGGCTTCTTTCTGGCTTCGTCCGCTTTGATGAGCGCTTCGGGCGCGCGCTCGCGTTCGTTCATGGTCGTCCTGGTCGTGCCCGTGTTGATTCTGCTCATCCCGATCTTCGATACGACTTTCGTGACCATCCTGAGGAAACTGTCGGGGCGCTCGGCCTCGCAGGGCGGGCGCGATCACACGTCGCACCGCCTCGTCGCCCTGGGGATGACGGAGCGGCGCGCGGTCTGGATGCTCTACGGGTTCGCGGGGCTATCGGGCGTGCTCGCGCTCCTTGTGAGCCGGACGAAATTCGACGTGAGCGTGGCGGCCATTGTCGGCTTCACCATCGTGCTCGCGCTCTTGGGCGTGTATCTGGCGGGCGTGAAAGTTTACGAGGAAGAGGAAGTGATGCGTGCGCGCGAAAAGCCGCTCGTGGCCTTCTTCGTAGACCTTTCATACAAGCGGCGCATCTTCGAGGTGCTGCTCGACATGGTGCTCATCATCCTGTCGTATTACAGCGCCTACACGCTCCTGTTCGGCCCAATTGCGGAGACGACCGCCTGGAATCTTTTCCTGCGCACCGTGCCCGTGCTGGTCTGCGTGAAGATGTTCGCGTTTCTGGCGGCAGGCGTCTACCGGGGCTTGTGGCGTTACATCAGCGTGGACGGCATCGTCGTGTTTGCGAAGGCCGTCTTGCTCGGCGCTGTCGGGAGCGTGCTGGCGCTGCTCGTGGCGTTTCGCTTCGAAGGTTTGTCGCGCGCCGTCTTCGTGCTCGACACGATGATTCTCTTCCTGATGCTTGCGGGCAGTCGCTTCGCCTTCCGCCTGTTCCGCCACGCGTTGCCCGTGCCCGAAGCGCGCGGCACGCGGCGCGTCTTGATCTACGGCGCGGGCGACGGCGGCGAACTGCTGTTGCGCGAAGTGCTCAACAATCGTGAACTGCAACTAACGCCCGTCGGCTTCGTTGACGACGACCCGCTCAAGAAGGGGAAAGTAATACACGGCCTGCGCGTCTTCGGCGGCAACGGCGCGCTCAAGAGCATCTGCGAGGAACAGCGCATCGCGGAAGTTCTGATCTCAAGCACGCAGATTTCAGACGAACGCCTTGCCGCCATCCTGCAAGACTGCGAGTCGGCGCAAGTCACGCTCAAACGCATGCGCATCCAGATCGATCAACTGAACTGAGCAGAGGTCAGAGGTCAGAGGTTAGAGCTCAGTTAAAACAAGAACTGTCTTTTCTAACCTCTGACCTCTGACCTCTGCCCTCTCGCTTATGAAAGAAGAGATCAAGAGTATCGAGCTTGGCGGCGTGTGGGCGCGCGTGCTGGTGATCGTGGCGGTCGTGCTCGTCGTGTTGGGCGCGTGGTTCGGGATGCGCTGGTGCATCGGGAACACGATGGCCGAGTGGCTGCCGGAGATCAACGCGGCCTATGCGGCGGCGCGGCTTGCGCCCGATGATCCGCAGGCGCATTTCACGATCGCGCGTCTGCGCGAGCGCAGTTTTCAGCCGGAAGAGTTGCCCGAAGCGGCGCAACGTTACGAAGAGGCTGCGCGTTTGTCGCCGCACGATTTTCGTCTGTTCATGGAGTTGGGGCGCGTGCGCGGCCTGATTGGCGACGTGGGCGGGAGCGAGGCGGCGCTGCGTCGCGCAGCGGAACTCGCTCCCAATTATCCAGACCCGCGCTGGTATCTGGGCAATCTGCTGCTCAGGCAGGGACGCACCGAAGAGGCTTTCGCGGAGTTGCGCCGCGCGGGCGAGGCGAACGCCGAAAAATTCCTGCCCCAGGTCGTCGAAGTGGCGTGGCGTTTTTACGACGCGGACGTACGGGCGGTGCTTGCGGCCGTCGGCAATTCGATGAACGCGCGCGGTCAGTTGATGGAGCATTTGATCAACCTGAAACGGCTGGACGACGCGCGCGGGTTGTGGGCGGGCTTTGACGCCGGGGCGCGCAAGATTTTGCGCCCGACAGGCGAAAAGTTGTTGCTACGTTTCCTCGAAGCGAAACGTTTTCAAGACGTGCTCGTGATGCACAGGGAACTGTCGGCCGTGGACGGCAAGACGACCGAGGCAGCAGTGGAGCATTTGACGAACGGCGGTTTCGAGTCGGCCGTAGGCCCACCGGGTCAGAACCCTTTCGAGTGGCAGGTCGTACCCGTCGCGGGCGTGCAGATGGGCCTGGACGAGCGCGTCAGACAGGAGGGGTCGCGCAGTCTGCGCATCGCCTTCAGCGCGGCCGAGACGCTCGCGTTCAGAAATATCTCTCAACTCGTGACGGTCGCGCCCGCAGCGCGTTACCGGCTCGAATACTACGTGCGGACGGAAGAGTTGAAAGGCTCTGTGACGCTCGTGACGGAGGTGGTGGATGCGGCGCAGCCTGAGCGTGTGCTCGCCGCCTCGCCGCCGCTCGCAATCGGTTCAATCGACTGGCAGCGCGTCGCGCTCGACTTCACGACCGCGCCGAGCGCGCAAGGCGTCACGCTCCGCATCGTCAGTCCGCCATGCGCGGCCCCGACCTGTCCTCTTTTCGGAAAAGTCTGGTATGACAACTTCAACCTCCAACGCCTCGGCGGCGGAGACAACAGCAACAGACGCACGCCAAACGGGCGCGTTTGACGCGACGGGGGCGAGCAGCAGCAGCGGTGGCGGTGCGTCCGCGCCGCCGGAGCGCCCGCCGAGACGCACGACGAGCACGCCCGGCGACCCGCGCACGCTGGCGAGCCGCTTCATTATCCTCGTCCTGTGTCTGGCGGTGATGCTCTCGACGCTCGCCTTCGGCGCGGTGCAATCCTGGGCGCTCGGCTTCTTTCAGGCGGGCGCGGCGCTCGTCGCCATCCTGTGGGCGGTGGATGCGTGGCGCACGCGACGCCTGCGCGTCAGTCGCAACTTGTTGCAGTTGCCGCTCGTCGGATTGTTCCTTGTCGGTCTTGTGCAGTTGTTGCCACTCGGCGCGAGCGCGACGGCGACTGGCGGACTGACGAACGCGCCCGCGGCGACGCTCACGCTCGATCCTTACGCGACGCGCTTCGTCCTGCTCCAACTCGGCTCGCTCATCATCTATTTCGCGGCCACGCTCGTCTACACCGATAGCCCCGCGCGCCTGCGCCTGCTGGTGCGCGTCGTGACCATCTTCGGCTTCCTGCTCGCGCTCTTCGGCATGTTCCAGTATTTCACCAACCCGTCGCAGATTTACTGGTTTCGCCAACCGAAGTTTGCGCTGCCCTTCGGCCCCTTCGTCAACCGGCATCACTTCGCAGCCTACATGGAACTGACTTTGGCGCTGCCGCTCGGCCTGCTCGTCTCCGGCGCGATCTCGGTTGAGCGGCGACTGCTCTACATCTTCGCCGTCGTGATCATGAGCGCGGCGCTCGTGCTGACGGGATCGCGCGGCGGCATCCTCAGTCTCGGCGCGGAGGTGTTGTTCGTCGTGGCGATTGCGGGGCTGGTGCGACATCGTAAGGAGAAGGGCGAGACGGAAGAGAGCGAGGCGGCGCAGTCGCGCGTGCGCTCCGCCTTGCTGCGCGTCGGATTAGGGTTCGCGCTCGTCGCGGCACTTCTGGCGGGCGCGGCGTGGCTCGGCGGCGAAGAATCGCTCGCGCGCCTGTTCGGCACGGTCAGCGCCGACGATCCAACTTCGGGGCGCGTGCAGTTCTGGCAGGGAACCTGGGGCGTGATCAAACAGTATCCGTTGCTCGGCGCGGGCCTCGGCGCGTTCAGCGTCGCCTATACGCAGCACGACGTTCTAAACGGCGCGACGCGTCTGGAACAGGCGCACAACGACTACTTGCAGATTCTTTCCGACGCAGGCATCGTCGGCGGCCTGCTCGGACTGTTCTTCATCGTACTGTTGTTTCGCTACGGCTTCTCGCGCTTCAACTCGCCGGACAAGTTCCGGCGCGGCGTGGCTGCGGGCGCGCTGGCCGGTTGTTTCGCCGTCCTCGTCCACAGCTTCTTCGAGTTCTCTCTGCACATGACTTCGAACGCGCTTCTGTTTCTCGTGCTGGCCGCCCTCGCCACACTGAACGGACGCGTCGAAGCGCCCGAGAGCAAACGCCGCTCGCGCCGACGTCGAAGCCATAGTCAAAGCAGTTCACATGCGAGTGATGTGTCGGCACGTGCGGCGTGAACGCGCCAAGGCCGTCCGCACGAGACGCGTCGAGAGTATCAATTTTCAAACGCACTTTTAACTTATGACGGAAACACCTCGAACGTCTGACGCCGTGCCGGAGGGTGCGACGCTGCCGGGAATTTGTCTGGACGCTTTGCGGCGGCACGCGAAGCCGGACGCGCTGAACCAAAAGCAGGAAGGCGTGTGGAAGCACATCGCCGGCCGGGACGTGGCCGCGCGCGTGCGGCGCGTCGCGCTCGGACTCGCGGCGTTGGGTATCCGTGCCGGCGACCGCGTGGCGCTCCTGTCCGAGAATCGTCCCGAATGGTCGATCACAGACCTCGCCATCCTCAGCCTCGGCGCGGTCAACGTGCCGATCTACACGACGCAGGCCGTCGAACAGGTCGGCTACATCCTGTCGGATTCGCAGGCGCGCGTGCTGTTCGTCTCGGGCAAGAAAGTTTATCGCCACGCGCGCGCAGGCATCGACGCCTACGGCCAAATCGAGAAGACAATCTTCTTCGACGCCGAAGACGCCGCCGCACACGCGGGCGCTTTGACGCTCGAAGAGTTGGAACGCGCGGGCGCGGAGCGCGACCGGCAAGACCCCGCGGAGTTTGAACGCGCGCTCGGCGCGATCCGACCCGCAGACCTCGCCACCGTCATCTACACCTCGGGCACGACGGGCGAGCCGAAAGGCGTTATGCTCACGCACGCGGCCTTCGTCTCAAACGTCCTCGCCATCACGAGCGCGCTCCCGATTCGCTCCGACGACGTGTCGCTCTCAGTCCTCCCGCTCTCGCACATCTTCGAGCGCACGGTCTTCTATGTCTTCTGCTGGAACGGCGTGGCGGTTTATTACGCGCCGTCCGTCGATCAACTCGCAGAGTATCTGCGCGAGGTGCGGCCGACGATCATGACGGCCGTGCCGCGCCTGTTCGAGAAGGTCTATCACCGCATCGTGAAGAAGGGCACGTCCGCCGAAGGATGGCGGCGGAAACTGTTCACGTGGGCTTTGGAGACCGGGAAACGCTACGCGGCGCTCGTTGACCGGCGCGAGCCGGTGCTGCCGCCCTTGCTTGAGTTGCAACAGGGAATCGCGAGTCGTCTCGTCTTCTCGAAATGGCGCGAGGGCGTGGGCGGTCGCCTGCGCTTTTTCGTGTCGGGCGGAGCGCCCTTGTCTCCCGCGCTCTCCTATGCCTTTCTCGCCGCGGGGATTCCCATACTGCAAGGCTACGGCATGACCGAGACATGCGTCACTTCGGCCAATCGCCCCGAAGACAACAAGGTCGGCTCAATCGGCCTGCCGTTCCCCGGCATCGAGATGCGTCTGGACGAGTCGGGCGAGATTCTGGTGCGCGGTCCGAACGTCATGCGCGGCTACTACGAACGGCCGCGCGAGACGGCCGAAGTGTTGGACGAGGAAGGCTGGTTCAAGACGGGCGACGTGGGATACCGCGACGAGCACGGCCACTTCTTCATCACGGACAGGAAGAAAGAGCTGTTCAAATTGTCTAACGGCAAATATGTCGCGCCGCAGCAGATCGAGAGCCTGATCAAGCAGAGCGCGCTCGTCAATCAAGTGGTCGTCGTCGGCGCGGGGCGCAAGCAACCGGCCGCGCTCGTCGTGCCCGATTGGGAAGCCTTGCGCGCGGCGCTCTCAGAGAGCGGCAATTCGGGAGGGACGGGCGAAGGGAAGAAGACCGGCAGGAGCGACCACGCCGCGCTCAGCCGCGACCCGGCGGCAGTCCGTCTAGTGCAGCGCGAGGTGGCGACGCTGACAGCGCCGCTGCACGACTACGAACGCGTGCGCCGCGTCGCCCTGCTCGCCGAAGAGTTTTCGATTGACGGCGGCGAATTGACGCCCACGCTCAAAGTTAAACGGCGCGTGATCGACGAAAAGTTCGGCGCGTTGATTGACGAAATTTACGACGGCGGCAGCGCGGCGAAAGACGAGTAAAGAATGAAACCACGAAACGACACGAAACCACACGAAGAAGAAGGTTCGTGTGGTTTCGTGTTTCCGCTCTTTGTTTGAGTCTCTTGGAAGAGGACTTCTAAGGGCGCGAGGCTTGCCCGAACGTTTTAAGCGTCGGTCAGCGACAGGCGCTCGCGTTCGTAGAGAATCTCGACGGTGCGTCCGGCGGCGCTCGCCGAGACGCAGAGCAAATCTTTGGCGAGGCGATAGAGGGCGAAAGGCATCTTGACGCGCGGGCAAAGGGGCGCGCCTGTGGGCGGAAACTTGGAGAGCAGGTGGAGTTCCGCGTCGCAAAAGTCGCAGTCCGCCAGATGCGCCGTCAATTGTTGCCGCACTTCTTTCGCCAGCGTCCCGGCGCGCGCGTAGCCGAGCAGCATCTCGGACGAAGGACACGTTTTGTGTTTGTAGAATTTGGCTGTGCTGACAGAACCCATGTTCTTCTCCTTCTCACATCGCCGACCGAGCGCGGCCGTCGAATCACAAATTCGACTTCTTTCGGCCGTCAACTCTTGATCGAAGCGCGCCGCACGTCTCACAAGGCACAGCACGAGTAGGCCGAGGGCAACTGGCGAGGTGAGGCACTGCTACTACAGCCGTCGAAAACCCTTCTCAATGGGCGCTTCGCTTGGTCTCTAAAGAGAAATCGCCAATAGCGGCGAAGTTCCACAACTGGCGTGCGCGAGCAAAGCCCTCTTCTCCCTTTTTTTCAACGTCTTGAGGCCGATGTAAAAAGATGTTGCTCATTCGTCGGCTAACTGCTAGTATGAATTTGTGGTTGGGAGACATGGAAAGTTTCCCGGCTCCCCTTCGTGGCTGACCGCGCCTTTTCCCCTTTGCGGTCATCTGGCACGGTCTACCCAGATCAAGCACTACCAAACAAGCATGCAGTCTGCTACACTTTTCGGCCTCTCCCCGAAAACCAGGAAGCGCGCTCCACTCGACGCGCGAAGATTCCCGGCGCGTGTCCTCTAAGTGGGGTCGCAACCGCAGAAGCGATTCCGACTTAGTCTTTGGTCTCAGACCGGAAAGTTGCTTATTGCGTTTCACGCCATGCCAATAGATAATGAGCGACAATTCGATTAAGGGTGAACCAGAGAACGGAGCAGATGAGCTTTGACAGTTTGGGTTGTTGCCCGCCCGGCGCGTACTTCGTACACGTCCGAGGTGAAGGCAAATAGGTGAGAGGAGGCGCGTGGCCGGTTCAGGCGTTCGCTTAAAGCCAGGCGCATCCTTGCAAAAGACCTTCAGGCACGCGTGCAGTGAACGGAGAGGAGCAACCGGCCGCACGTCCAGCCTTCTACAAAGGAAAACTTGCCTGAAGCAATTGCCTCACAGTGCCCGCCCGACTATTTAGCCTGATTGAAACCACTTAATAACATGGCTGCAACATCTGCCGATCATAATCACCCGTTCGATAATTCCATGACCAGCGCCACCGAAGAAGAATTGCACGCGCCGGAGCAGCGGGCTTCGTCTGCCGTCGCCGAACGCCCGGCACGCGGCACAAACGCGCAGTGGGTCGATTCCCTGCGCCGCTCCGACGTGACACGCCTCTGGGCTGAACTCCACCGCATCGTCTGTAGCCACCCGCTCGTGCGCGCCTCGCACAGCGCCGGACTCCTCGTCGAAGGCGCGGAACGCGGCAACGCTTACGTCGATTTGACGCAGGAACTTTTCGTCACGCTGCTGAGCAAATCGCGCTTCCAGCACTACCTCGAAACGGCGATGACCGACGCCGAGATCGAATGTGAAATCAGCCAGATCGAACTGACCAATTTGTTGACGGCCGAACTGCGCAAGCGTCACCCGGAATCCTATCGCCTTGCGCGCCGCATCTCGACCATCATCCAATCGAGCGCTAACTTCCGTCGCTTCGACGGCGGCGCGGGCAGCGTCGAAGACGAACCGCACCGGCGCCTGGCCGACCGCGTCTACGGACTAAGCGAATGGCCTGCCGCGAAGCCGCGCCGCAACTCGCAGGATTTGGAGCAGCGCATACAGATGATCCCCGTCCACCAACGCGACACGCGCATGGTCGGTTGCACAGGCGATTCGCAGATCATCATCAGCAACTCCGACCTCGAAGACTTGATCATCTCCATCCTCGAAGCGGCCGACGCGCCCGTGGACGTGCGCAGTTTGCGCAGCCTCGTCATGTCGCGCCTGCCCGTGATGGACATCTATCTAGTCCCCCTGGGCGGCACGGACGACGAAGAGGGCGGACGCATCTTCGAGCCGGTTGACGGCCGCGAGAACCCGGAGCAAGGTCTACTGCGCCGCGAGTCGGAGGAAGAGGCCGTCGGCTACGTCGATCACTTTCTGCGCGCGCTGCACACGAGCGTGCGCGGCAAGACCAAACAATACGACCGCATGCTCGGCGTGCTCTGGCATTGTTACTTAAGCCCCGACCACGTGACGCAGCTCGAAGCCGCCGCGCGGCTCGGCGTCTCCGATTCGCTCGTCTCGGACTATCGACGCCGCATCGAGCAGGAGTTGCGCGCTCTGGCCTTCGGCGAGATCGAACAGGCGCGTCGTTTCGAGACAAGTTTGCGCGAACGCGTGCGCGCGCTCGTGCTGGCGGGCGCGGAAGAGAGCGTGGCCGTTTAAGACGCACCGCCCCCGGCGGTGAGGCGGCCGAAAAATCTCAACCGGCGAAAAGAAAAGCGGTGTCACGTGTTCTATCGTGCGCCGCTTCGTTTCATAGTAGCGAAAAGTTTTACTTCCACACCGAAGCGCTGCGAAAGATGTACGGAGTCCTCCGGTTGACGAGACCGAAGGAAAGTTGAGACTGGGTCGCTACGGTTAAAGGACAGCACCGTGACGACGAACGAGGGCGGGCGTTAAACTCTCAAGATGCCGACGAAGCATCCCCACACAGACGATTACGAGGCGGTCGCGCCGTCCGCACGCGCGCGAGCCGCGCGGAGACACGCCGGCGAGACGGAGGACGAAGGCGCGTCCGGTTCGTGGCCTACAGCGAACGATGCGCACCTGCGTGCGGAAGCCGACGACGTGAGTGTGACGGGGAATGGCTCTCAACCTGAACCGTCCGTCGGCGAGAACGTCCTGGGGACGCAAACAGTCAAGGCCGCGCGTTTCAAACGCGGCCACCTGTTCTCCTACATCGGCCTCTTTCTCTTCACGACGGTGCTTTACTTCCGTCCTTACGAACTTCATCCGGCGCTCGCCGGGCTGACCTCTCTGGCCTACTGGCTCGCTGTCGCCACGCTCGCCGTCTTCCTCCCGACACAGTTCGCGCTCGAAGGCAATCTCACCGCACGGCCGCGCGAAGTGAACCTCGTCCTGCTCTTGTGCCTGTGCGCGCTCATCTCGATCCCGCTCGCCATCGATCCGGGCGAGGCTTGGACGGCTTTCAACTATCCGTTCATCCGCGCCGTCGCCATGTTCATCGTGATCGTGAACGTCGTGCGCACGCCCTTGCGACTCAAGGGGCTGATGTTTCTCGGTATCGCCATCGGCATCGTTTTGAGCGCGGGCGCGATCAACGATTACCGTCTGGGGCGCGTCATTGTTGCCGAAGGCGAACGCGTGGCGGGTGTGATCGGCGGGATGTTCGGCAACCCGAACGACATGGCGCTGCACCTCGTCGTGATGATTCCGCTCGCCATCGGACTACTGCTGAGCACGCGCAATCTGCTCGCCAAACCGCTCTACGCGGCGAGCGCCCTGTTGATGGTCGGCGGCATCATCGCTTCGTTTTCGCGCGGCGCGTTCCTCGGTCTGCTCGGCGCGTGCATGGTGCTCGCGTGGAAACTCGGGCGGCGCAATCGCCTGGTGATGATCCTGCTCGTCGGCGTCTTCGTCGTTGCGCTCGTCGCGCTCGCACCGGGCGAGTACACAGAGCGCCTGAGCACTATCGGCGCGGTCAACCGCGACGCGTCCAGTTCGTCGCGCCGCGACCTGTTGATCCGCTCGATCATCGTCGCCATCTACAACCCGGTGTTCGGCGTCGGCATCGGCAACTTTCACATCGTCTCCATACGCGAACTCGTCAGCCACAACGCCTACACGCAGGTGGCCGCAGAGATGGGACTCTTGGCGGCCGTCATCTACGTCGCCTTCATCGTCGTTCCCATTCGACGCCTCCGCGTGATCGAGCACGAGACTTACGCAGTGCGGCGCGGCTCGCGCATTTATTACCTGTCGGTCGCTTTGCAGGCGAGTTTGATCGCCTTCATGATCAGCAGTTTCTTCGGCTCCGTGGCCTATCAATTTTCGGTCTATTACCTCGTCGGCTATGCGGTCGCGCTGCGCCGCATCTACGAGGCGCAGACGGGCACAGAGGTCGTCCCGCTATCGAGAAAAGAGAAACGCGCCCTTCAGCAGCGCGCCGCGACCGTGCGCGACGACACGACGCGCGCTGACCGCGGCGCGGACTTTCCCGCTCCCAACAACGTCACCGCCCCGGCCGCGTCGAGGACTTGAGAGAGGCGACGCGTCTCAGCGTGCCTCACTTTCCGCAGCAGGCTTTCGCCCGAACGAAAATTCATGCTCGAAGATCAACCAAAGACGAATCTGAACGGCACGCGCGCCGCCACGGCGTCACGCACGCCCCAGCGCGCGAGCGTGGCGGAACTTGCGCCGCGCGCACACGAAAACGAGCCGCCGTTCGTCTCCATCGTCATCCCCTGCTTCAACGAGGAACGCTACATCTACAAGGTGCTCGAAAACCTCGTCGGGCAATATCAATCCGGGCGCTTCGAGATCATCGTTGTCGATGGGCGTTCGACCGACCGGACGCGTGAGCGCGTGGCCGACTTCAAACGCGCCTATCCGAATCTGCCCGTGCGACTCGTGGACAACCCCGCGCGCAACATCCCCGCGGGCGTCAATCTCGGCATCGAAGCGGCGCGCGGCGACGTGATCGTGCGCATGGACGCGCATTCCATCCCTTCGGCCAACTACGTGCGCCGCTGCGTCGAACAACTCGAAGGTGTCGCAGACGTGTCGGTCGTCGGGATGCCCTGGCGCATCCGTCCCGGCGCGGAGACGCGCGCGGCGCGCGCCATCGCTCTCGCGGTCGCCCACCCGTTCGGCATCGGCGACGCGAAATATCGTCTGCCCGACAGCGCCGCCACAGAGTTTGTTGATACCGTTCCCTTCGGAGTCTTTCGCAAGAGTCTGTGGCAGGAAGTGGGAGGCTTCAACGAGGCGCTGCTGGCAAACGAAGACTACGATTTTCACTATCGCATCCGCGAGCGCGGCGGCCGCATCCTGCTCGACACCACAGGCCACTCACTCTATTTCGCACGCCCCACCATCACTGAACTTGCGCGCCAGTATTTTCGCTACGGAACCTGGAAAGCGCGTATGGTCAAACTTCACCCGCGCTCTCTGCGCTGGCGACACCTGGTTGCCCCGGCCTTCGTCGCCGGTCTTCTTTCGACGGCGCTCGCAGGTCTGCTGTGGCCTCCCGCGTGGTGGCTGCTGCTCACAGGCGTCGTCCCTTACGCGCTGCTCTCGCTCCTTTGCGCCTTCCAACTCGCGCGCCGCGCGGGCGACATGAGTTTGCTGCCCTTCGTCGCCGTAGTCTTCCCGGTGCTGCACGTCGCGTGGGGCAGCAGTTTTTGGCTCGGCCTTGTGCGTGCGCCGCGTCGCACTTGATTTTCAGAGACATCGAACGGATGAACTGGCAACGCAAAGCACAAATCCAGAACTTGATCGCGCGCCTGCCGCTCTCGAACACGCTCTACTACGCGATGCAGCGGACGGCCGGGAGTTTGCGCGCAGGACGGACGAACCCGGTCGAGTATTTCGACGCGGCGCGGCGTGCGGTCGGGTGGATTCGCTCGACGGGGCGCGACGTTGAAGGCATGCGCTTTCTCGAAGTGGGCACGGGGCGCAACGTGAACCTGCCGACCGCCCTGTGGCTCTGCGGCGCGGCGTCGGTGACGACCGTGGATTTGAATCCTTACCTGTCGAGCGCGCTCGTCTTCGAGTCGAACGAATACGTCCGGCAACACGAAGGAGAAATCTTGAAAGCGTTCGGCGCGGAATCAGAGCGCCCGCAATTTCGCGAACGCCTCGCACAACTCTTGACCTTCAAGGGCAACCTCGATGCGCTCCTGCGCCTGATGAACGTGCGCTACCTGCCGCGCGCAGATGCCGCCCGCCTGCCGCTCGCCGACGCGAGCATCGACGCGCACGTCTCTTTCGCAGTCTTCGAGCACATCCCTGCACGTGACCTCGAACGCATACTCAGAGAGGCGCGGCGCGTGCTCGCGGCCGAAGGTCTTTTGGTTCACATCATCGATCCTTCGGATCACTTCTCGCACGACGATCAGTCGATCACGGCGATCAACTTCCTTCAGTTCGGCGAAAGGGAATGGGAACGCCTTGCGGGCAATCAGTTCATGTATCACAACCGCCTGCGTGCCTTCGAATATCTGGAATTGTTCGAGCGCGCGGGCGTCCGCATCATCGAACAGAAACAGACTGTGGACGAGCCATCCCTCAGCGCGCTCAAAAACGGCTTTCCCCTCCACGCGGAATTTCGCCACATTCCCGTCGAGCAATTGGCTGTCAGAAGTCTCAACGTGTTGGCTACGTTCGCGCCCGTCGCGCCGGAAGTTGATATGATGTCGGGTGGGGAAGGGAGAGGTTGAGAGCGTTGGTTGAAGCGAAACAGAGAGAGAGTTCGTTGACGGTGCGCGCGGCGTGGATCATGTCTGCGCGCACGGTGGCGTTCGTCTTGAGTTTCGCGTTGCCGCTCCTGCTCGTGCGACGACTCGACCAGACCGCTTTCGGCCTTTATAAGCAGGTTTTTCTCGTCGTCGGCACGGCCGTGAACGTCCTGCCGCTCGGCTTTCACATGAGCGCCTTCTACTTCCTGCCACGCGAACAGGCGCGGCGCGGCGAAGTGGTCTTCAACATACTGCTCTTTCACCTGCTCGTGGCAACCTTAGCGTGCCTCGCCTTCGTCGTGCGCCCCGGCTTGCTCACCGCGCTGTTTCCCGGCTCTCGTGAACTCGTCGCCTACGCGCCCGCGCTCGGCCTCGTGCTTTTGCTGTGGGTCGTCTCTTCGTTTCTCGAAGCGATTGCGATGGCGAATCAAGAGACGAAGACGGCCACCGTCTTTATCGTCTCGATGAATCTGGCGCGGACGCTGCTCCTGCTCGCCGCGGGCGTCTGGTTCGCCACGGTCGAATCGCTCATCTACGCGGCGATCATACAAGGGGCGTTGCAGACAATCGTGCTCCTTGTCTATCTCTACACGCGTTTTGAAAACTTCGGGCGACGTTTCGACCTGCGCTTGCTCGGCACGCAAATGAGCTACGCCCTGCCGCTTGGGCTGGCGGGTTTTCTCTACTCGATGCAGATGGACATGCACAACTATTTCGTGTCCAACCGCTTCGACGCGGCGACCTTCGCCGTCTATTCCATCGGCTGTTTCAACCTGCCGCTCATACACATCCTCAGCGATTCGGTCGGCTCGGTGATGATCCCGCGCGTGGCCGAACTGGAAAAGCAAGGACAACGACGCGAGATCGTCGTCCTCATCTCGCGGATGATGCGGAAACTGGCCGCCGCTTATTTCGCGCTCTACGCGTTTCTGCTCGTCGTGGGGCAGGAGTTCATCGTCGTCCTGTTTCGGGAACAGTATCTGGCGAGTTGGCCGATCTTCGTCGTCAATCTGGCGATGATTCCGCTCGGCATCATCACTTCGGCTTACGACCCGGTGATGCGCGCTTACCCGGAGCATCGTTTCTTCCTGCTGCGCGCGCGCGCGGTGTTGCTCGGCGCGCTGTTCGTGGCGCTCTGGTTCGGCACGCGGCGCATCGGTCTGGTGGGCGTCATCTCGCTCGTGGTGCTGACGAACTTATTGGAGCGCGTGGTGGTGGCGGTGCGCTGCGGGCGTGCGCTCGGCGTGACTTGGAACGAGTTGGTTTTGTTCAAGGACGTGGGGAAACTGGCGTGCGCGGCGGCGTGCGCAGGTCTGGCAACGGCTTTGGCGCGTGCCCTTCTTGTCGGCACGACGCGGCCTCTCTTCGTGCTCGCCGTGTGCGGCGCGGTCTTCGCGTTCGTCTATCTGGCGTGCATCTGGCTGCTCAGAATTTTGTCCGCGGACGAGCGCACGATTGCTACGCGTGCGCTACGCACGCTGCAACGCCGCACGACGCACCGGCGAAGCGGCGAGATGAGCGAAGGCGCAGTCGGGTCGAAGTAGACCGGGAGACGTTTGAGAAAGGGAGACTGAGAAGTTGGCCGGATTGAGCATCCACGAATTGCTGTCGCGCAAGGTGCTGCTGCCGCTCACGCGGGCGCAACGCCTGGCGCGCGCCTCGCGCCGCCCGGCCATGCGCGCGTTCTATGAAGGCATGCGCTTTCGTCGGCAGACGGCCGCGTGGGACGAGGAGCGGCGGCTCGAGTGGATGCTCGACAGGTTGCGACGCGTCGCGCGTCGTGCGGCGACCGAGACGGTCTTCTACCGAGAGCTTTTCCGGCGCGAAAATTTTGACCCGCAGTCGGACTTCAGTTTCTCAGACTTCGCGCGTCTCCCCGTGCTCGAACGCGAAGATGTGCGAGAGGCCGGGCGCGCGCTCATCTCAAACGCCGTGCCCGCCGATCTCCTGCGCAAGGATTCCACGGGCGGTTCTACGGGTGAGCCGACGCACGTGTGGCTCGGGCCGGAAGAGTTGGGCTGGCGCGAGAGCGCGCTCGAATATCCGATGCGGCGAATCGGTGCGCCGACGGGCGTGGCGACCGGCTACCTCTGGGGACATCATCTCGATCCGGTGGCGCGCACCACCTGGCGCGAACGCTATCACGACCTGGAAGCGAACGTCCGCTGGTTCGATTGCTTCCGTCTGTCGGCAGACGTGCTCGCGCGTTATCACGCGGAGTTCGAACGCTGGCGACCGCGCTGCATCATCGCCTACGCGAGCGCGCTCGCCGCACTGGCCGAGTTTGTACTGTCCGAAAATTTGCGTCCCAACTATCCGACCAATTGTTTCGTCACGGGCGCGGAGAAACTGCTGCCCGCGCAGCGCGCCGCGGTGGAGCGCGCCTTTCCCGGTCGCCGCGTGCACGAACGCTACGGCAGCCGCGACGTAGGCATCATGGGTTTTCAGATCGAACCGGAGCGCACGCACGACTTTCAGGTCGATTGGCAGAACGTGCTGGTCGAACCGGAGACCGCGAGCCAGCAGTCGTCCATCCTCGTCACGAAGTTGCACGCAGACGGGATGCCGATGCTGCGTTATCGCGTGGGCGACGTGGGAAGTTTTCCGCAGGGAAGTCTTGCGGGGCATCCGGCGTTTGCGCTGCACGAAATTCTGGGGCGCGAGGCCGACCGCATCTGGCTGCCCGACGGCCGCTGGATTACGGGTCTGCAAATGCCGCACATGCTGAAAGATTATCCTGTGCGCGAGTTCATGTTTTTGCAGCGGCCGGATTACTCGGTCGAGTTGCAGGTCATCCCGCAAAACAATTTCGGCGAAGAGGCGCGGCGCGGTATCTTAGAGACGGTCGAGGCAAACTTGCCCGGCCTGCGTGTCAGCCTCGCGCTCGTCCAGACGATCCCGCGCACGAAGGCCAACAAACTGAGACCCGTAGTAAGCGAAGTAAAACGAACGGAAGGAGACGTGCGATGACGGAGACGAAGCGCCCTAAACAGACGCTCGAAGACGCGCGCGTCGCCATAGCACGGACGCCCGCGCCGCGTTACCCGTCCGCCGACGAGCAGGCGGCCGTCTCGTCTTCCGCGCCGGATGACATCACGCGCGCACTCGACACGCTCGCACGCGAACTCGGTTGGAGTAGCGGCGACGACGGAGCGAGCGGCACGTTCGGGAAACTCGTCCCCGCGGGTGCGCGCGTGCTCGTCAAGCCAAACTTCGTCACGCACACGAATCAAGGCGCGGACGGCATCGAGCCTCTGGTGACGCACCCGTCGCTCGTGCGCGCGGTCGTCGCGGAGTTGTTGAAAACCGAGGCGGCGGAGATCACCGTCGGCGACGCGCCGGTGCAAGGGTGCGACTTCGCGGCGCTCCTCAGTGAAACGAGACTGGATGAGTGGTCGGCCGCGCTCATGCGGCGCGACGGTCGCTTTCGTGGTATACGCGATTTTCGTCGCACCGTCGCCGTCTTCGAGGACGGCGTGCGTCGCGCGTCGGAAAACTTGCGCGACGAGACGGAGTTCGTCCTCTTCGATCTGGGACGCGACAGTCTGCTCGAACCGATTACGGACGAACGCGGCGCGTTTCGCGTCACCTGCTACGACCCGCGCCTGATGCGACGCACGCACGCGCCCGGTCGTCATCAATACCTCGTCGCGCGCGCCGTCCTCGAAGCCGATGTCGTGATCAACTTGCCGAAATTGAAGACGCACAAGAAGGCCGGCATCACCTGTGCGCTCAAGAACCTGATCGGCATCAACGGCAACAAGGAGTTTTTGCCGCATCATCGCATCGGCGGCGCAGGGATGGGCGGCGACTGTTATCCGGGCGCGAGTCCTTTGAAGCGTTCGCTCGAATTCGTGCTCGACCGGCAGAACGAATCTACGCGTCCCACGCTTGGCAAGATGTGGCACGGACTCGGCGTCCAACTCGAACGCGCGGCGCGTCTGGCGGGCGATAGCCTCGGCGTCGAAGGCTCATGGTCGGGCAACGATACCGTGTGGCGCACGGCGCTCGATCTCAACCGCGTCATTTTGTACGGACGCGAGGACGCGAGTTTCGCTGAAAGTCCGGCGCGCACCGTCATACACATCGCGGACGCGGTGGTGGCCGGGCAGGGCGACGGGCCGCTCGCGCCCGAAGCGTTGCCGCTCGGTCTGCTGGTCGGCTCGTGGAACGCGGCGGCGATGGATTGGGCGGGCGCACGCCTGCTCGGCTACGACCCGTCTCGCGTTTCAATCGCGCGCGAAGCGTTCACACAGTTTCGCTGGCCGCTCATAGCGTTCGGGCACGAGGATGTGCAACTGTGCGGAGATTTAGGAGAAGGTGCGGCCGACGAACTGCTCGGCGCGCGGCGGCGTCCGCTCTTTCAAGTGAAGCACCCGGCGGGCTGGCGCGATGCTGCCGCAGCACACGTCGCAGAAGAAGGCAGCGGAGAAAGTCTGACAGCGAAAGTCTAAACAGAGAAAACCAGAGATGTGCGGAATTGCCGGATTGGTGATAGCTCGAAACAGTCGCGCCGAACGAGACGAAGCGGTGGCGCGGATGATCCGTGCGCTCGCGCGGCGCGGGCCTGACGGCACTGGCCTCGAACTTTGGCCGCACGCCGCGCTCGGCCATCGTCGGCTCGCCATCTTCGACCTGAGCGAAGCAGGCCGCCAGCCGATGCTCTCGGCCGACCGCGAGGTGGGCGTCGTCTTCAACGGCGCGATCTACAACTGGCGCGAGTTGCGCACGGAACTCGAAGGGCGCGGCTCAGAGTTTCACACGCAGACCGATACGGAAGTGCTCGTCGAAGGTTATCGCGTGTGGGGCATCGACGCGCTCGTCAATCGTCTGCACGGCATGTTCGCCTTCGGCCTGTGGGATGAACAGCGGCAGAAACTTTTTCTCGTGCGCGACCGCCTCGGCGTCAAGCCGCTCGTCTATGCCGCCACGCGCGACGGCCGCCTGGCCTTCGCCTCGAACCTGCGCGCGCTGAGAGCCGCGGGAGTTTTGGCGGATGAGATTGACGCGGCGGCGCTCGTCGAATATCTGGAATTCGGTTTCGTGACGGATGCGCGCGCGATCTACTCGGGCGCATCGAAAGTCGCCGCCGGGACGATCCTCGAATGGTCTGCCGCAGACGGCGCGACCGAGACGCGCACTTACTGGTCGCCGCCCGTCGCGGCAGAAACAAACGCGCCGAGTTTTGATGAAGCGGTCGAAGAAGTTGAGCGCCTGTTTTTGCGTGCCGTCGAGATGCGCCTGTTTGCGGACGTGCCCGTGGGCGCGCTCTTGTCGGGCGGCGTGGATTCGAGTCTCGTCTGTTGGGCGATTGCCAAACTCGGCGGCGACGTGACGGCTTACACCATCGGCACGCCGAACGATCCGCTCGACGAGACGGCGGACGCGCGCGCCACGGCTGAAGCTCTCGGCATCTCGCATCGCGTCCTTAATCTTTCGGCTACGGACGCGCCGGACGTGGCGGAGTTGGCCGCCGCCTACGCCGAACCGTTCGCCTGCTCGTCGGCACTGGGGATGCTGCGCGTCTCGCGTGCCGTCGCGCCTTCGGCCACGGTGCTGTTGACGGGCGACGGCGGCGACGACGTTTTTCTGGGCTACCCCGAACATCGCTACCTCTGGTTCGCCTCGCGCCTCGCGCGCCGCACGCCCGCGCTCGCCGCAAGCGCCTGGTCGGAGACCCTGCGCGCTCGCTTTCCGCGTCGCGGACTCGCGCGCCGCGCCGCCTCGTTTCTCGACTACGCCACAGGCGGCCTCGGCGCTGTCACGAACGCGCGCGACGGACTGCCCGTCTACGAACGCGAAGGTATTCTCGGCGAGCGACTGGCGGGCGTGCGCCTCGCGCAGCGCGACATCCCGCGTTCGCGCGAGTCGGCCAGACGTGTGCTCGCGGAATTTTTGGAGTACGACCGGCACACGCGTTTTACCGGCGAGTACCTGCCGAAGGTTGACGGCGCGACGATGCACTATGCTCTGGAAGCGCGCTCGCCGTTTCTGGATCAGAAGTTGTGGGAGTATGCGGCGGCGCTGCCTCTGGATTTGCGTCTGCACGGCGGCACTTTGAAAGCGATCTTGAGAGAGTTGGCGCGGCGTCGGATCGGCGAGCGCGTGGCCGGGGGACGTAAGCGCGGCTTCGGCATCCCGGCCGGACGTTGGCTGGCGGGGCGTTGGCGCACGCGCGTGGAAGAGACGCTGAGGGATTCGATCCTCGGACGCGAAGGTTGGATTGATGCAGAGGCGGCGCTCAAGAAATTTGCACGGGAGGCCGAGGGTGGCGAGGCTTCTTTGCAGACGTGGTATCTCTTCGTCCTCGAAACGTGGATGCGGCACGAGCGCACGGCGCAGGTCTTCGAGCCTTCGGCGGACAACGTCGAGCGTTTGACGATAGCCGCGCTCAAGGCACGCACGACGAGCGCGACGA
This sequence comes from Pyrinomonadaceae bacterium, assembly GCA_035942855.1. GTDB lineage: Bacteria > Acidobacteriota > Blastocatellia > Pyrinomonadales > Pyrinomonadaceae > JAIVJZ01. Next base: position 45,597 of record DASZCS010000079.1, read on the forward strand.
GCGCGGGCGTCGGCGCAGAGTCTCAAGCGCAGGCTGCGTTTGATACGTCAACGAAAGCAGTAGTGGAAGACAGTCATGCGGCGTGACAGGCAACAGGAACGCAACTGAGATGAAACCGAACGTCCTCTTATTCATAGACAGCTTCGCGCAGGGCGGAACCGAGCGGCAGGTGGTGCAACTGGCACGCCTGCTCACGGAGAGCGGGCGCTACCGCATTCATCTCGCTGCCTTGAGCGGCCAGGGCGTGCTGCGCGCGGAGGCGGAGCGTCTGGGTTTCACAGACATTCCCGAATTTCCGCTCACCTCTTTCTACGACCGCAACATGCTCGTCCAACTGCGTCGCTGCGCCGCGATGCTCCGTGAGCGTGAGATCGACATCGTAGAGACGCACGACTTTTACACGAACATCTTCGGCATGACGTCCGCCGCGCTCGCACGCCGCCCGCGCGTGCGCATCGCCTCGCGGCGCGAAACCGACGGCACGAAGACGCGCAAACAGAAGTGGGTGCAGGAGCGCGCCTTCTCGCTCGCACACTGCATCGTCGCCAACGCAGAGGCCGTGCGGCAGGAGTTAATCCGCGACGGCGTGCCCGCCGCCAAAATCCGCACGATCTATAACGGCATGGACACGTCGAGAGTCGCGCCGCGCCCGAACCTCATGCGCGCAGATGCGCTCGCGCTCGTCGGTCTTCCGCCGGAAGGAAACGGCGCTCCGTCGCGGCGGCGCTACGTCACCATCGTCGCCAACATGCGCCACGCCAAAAAGGATCAGGCGACTTTCCTGCGAGCGGCGCGGCGCATCGCAGAGACAGTGCCCGACGCGGCGTTCGTGCTCGCGGGCGAGGGCGAGTTGCGCGAATCGCTGATCGGGCTGGCGGCGGAACTCGGCCTCTCGGATCGCGCTTTCTTCACGGGGCGCTGCGCGCACGTGCCGGAACTGCTCGCCGTCTCGGAAGTGTGCGCGCTCAGTTCGAGCGGAACGGAAGGTTTCTCGAATTCGATCATCGAGTACATGGCCGCCGCGCGACCCGTGGTGGCGACAGACATCGGCGGCGCGCGCGAGGCCATCGTCGAAGGCGAGACGGGCTACGTCACACGTCCGGGCGACGACGCGCAGTTGGCCGAACGCATCGTCTCGCTCTTGACAGACCCGGAGCGTGCGCGGCGTATGGGCGAGCGCGGCTTGCAGGTCGTCAAAGAAAAATTCTCGTGCGCGGCGCAGGTCGAGAAGGTCGAAAATTTGTACGAACAGTTACTCGGCCGGACTCGCGCCCACGCGCCAAACGCCATCGAGGCGAACGCGCGACACGAGAGCGCACGCTGATTGACGCAGACGAAACGCTTATGACTGAACGAGCGAACAGGACGATTAACGAGACGATGAGCGCGCCGGCCGCGACGCACGAGTCTGCCCGTGCGTATGACGCGACGCGCGTGGGGCGACGCGCGGTGCGCGTGCTCATAGTCGCGCCGTCGCTCGGCATCCTCGGCGGTCAGGCGGTGCAGGCCGCGCGTCTGCTCGCGCGCTTTCAGACAGAGCCGTCGCTCGAAGTCGCGTTCCTGCCCGTCAACCCGCGCCTGCCCGGTCTGCTCGGCCGTCTCCAAAACATCAAGTACGTGCGCACCGTCCTGACTTCCATCGCTTACGTCGCGTCGCTTCTGGCACGCGTCAGGTCGTTTGACGTGATCCACGTCTTCTCCGCGTCGTACACTTCCTTTGTCATCGCGCCGACGCCCGCCATCCTCATCGCCAAACTCTACGGCAAAAAGATCGTCCTCAATTACCGCAGCGGCGAGGCCGAAGACCACCTGACGCGCTGGCGGCGCACGGCGCTCCCGACCATTCGCCTCGTGGACGAAATAGCCGTGCCATCCGGTTATCTCGTGGACGTGTTCGCGCGTTTCGGTCTGCACGCGCGCTCCATCTACAACTTCGTGGAGACGGAACGTTTTCGTTTCCGCACGCGTCGTCCCTTGCGTCCAGTCTTCCTCTCGAACCGCAACCTCGAACCGCTCTACAACGTCGGCTGCATCCTGCGCGCCTTCCGGATCATTCAAGAGCGTTTCCCCGAAGCGACTTTGACGGTGGCGGGCGACGGCACGGAGCGCGCCGAACTTGAACGACTCGCGCGCGCGCTCGACCTGCGCAACACCGAGTTCGTCGGGCGCGTCGAACAGACGCGGATGCACGAACTGTGCGACCGCGCCGACATCTACCTGAACAGTTCCAACATAGACAACATGCCCGGCTCGATCATAGAGGCATACGCCGCCGGCCTGCCCGTCGTGACGACGGACGCGGGCGGCATCCCTTACATCCTCACAGATGGGGAGACGGGCTTGATGGTGCGGCGCGGCGACCACGAGGTGCTGGCTGCGGCCGCGCTGCGTCTGTTGGAAGATGAAGCGTTGGCCGAGAGACTGACGCGAAACGCGCTCGCCGCGTGTCGTCGTTACAGTTGGGCGGCCGTGCGCGACGAATGGCTGAAACTCTATTTCGAGTTGGCAGAGGACAACTCGGCTGTGAAAGCGTCGGCTCTGCCGTCGCGCGTGGAAAGCAACACGAACGCTTGAGAGTCGGATGATTAAAGTTCTGCGAAAATTGAAGGGACGAAGCCGGACTGAGTTGCGCGTGCGTGGCATACAGGCGGCCGCAAGTCTGCTGGAGCGCGCGGGGCTGTCGAGTGATGCGCGCGTGCCCGAGACGGCAGCCTTCTTTCGTCTGCTCGACCCCGCGCAGTTCGACGCGGGCGCACCTTTCAAGACAGACGCGCTCGTCGCGCGTTTTCGCAACGCGCCGTCTCATCCCTTCTTCACGGCCTTCAACGAAGCGCAGGAGACGCGCGCCACGCTCGAACGGCGCTTCGGCGGGCGTGCGCGAGCACAACTTCTCGAACGCGCCGAGCGCATCGTGGCCGGACGGTTCGACCTGCTCGGCTTCAAGGCGCTCGACTTCGGCAAACCCGTCGATTGGCATCTCGAACCCGTCTCGCAGAAGCGCACGCCGCTCGCGCATTGGAGTCGCATCGACTATCTCGACCCGGCCGCGGCGGGCGATAAAAAGATCACCTGGGAGTTGAACCGTCAACAGTATTTCATGGTGCTCGGCCGCGCCTACTGGCGCACGGGCGACGAACGCTACGCCGCAACTTTCGCGCGCCACCTGGAAGCGTGGATGGAGGGCAACCCGCCGAAGCGCGGCATCAACTGGGCGAGCAGTCTGGAAGTCGCCTTCCGCGCCATCTCCTGGTTGTGGGCGCTACAGTTCTTCAAACATTCGACGCACCTCACTCCGGCGCTCTACGCCCGCGCGCTGAAATTTCTCTACCTGCACGCGCGCCATCTCGAAACGAATCTCTCGACCTACTTCAGCCCGAACACACACCTGACGGGCGAGGCTCTGGGGCTGGTCTATCTCGGCACGCTGCTGCCCGAATTTCGCGCCGCACGGCGCTGGCGCACGACAGGCGCGCGCATCCTCTTTCAGGAACTCGAAAGACAAATTCGCCCCGACGGCGTCTACTTCGAACAGACCAGTTATTACCATCGCTACACGACCGATTTCTACCTGCACTTCCTCGCGCTGCTCAGAGCCGACAAAGACGACGCCACACGTGTGCGCGAAGAGTCGGGTGCGCGCTCGCGCGAAGAGTTGCGTGCGGACGTGCTCGAAGAGAAGTTGCAGTTGTTGCTCGACCACTTGATGTACCTGACGCTGCCCTCCGGCACGACGCCTTTGTTCGGCGACGAAGACGGCGGACGCCTCGCCTGGTTCGACGAACGGCCGCACGACGATTTTCGCTCCACGCTCGCCACTGGCGCGGCGCTTCTCCGGCGCGGCGATTACAAATACGTCGCGCGCGAGACAACCGAAGAGACGCTCTGGCTCGCCTCCGCACGCGCGCTCGCAGACTTCGACGCGCTCGACGCCGATGTGCCCGCACAAGAGTCGCGCGCCTTCCGCGAAGGCGGCTACTACGTGATGCGCGACGGCTGGACTGCGGAGAGCAACTATCTCCTGCTCGACTGCGGCCCGCACGGTTCTCTGAACGGCGCGCACGCACACGCAGATGCGCTCGCCATCCTCGCCCTCGCCGCGCGCGGCCGTCACCTGCTGGTTGATTCCGGCACATACACCTACACCGGATCGAGCGCCTTGCGCGACCGCTTTCGCTCGACCGCGGCGCACAACACGCTCGTCGTAGACGGCGAATCGTCCTCCGTCGCCGCCGGGGCATTTCGCTGGCGCACACAGGCGCGTGCCCGTTGTCGCCGCTGGCTCAGCCACACGCGCTTCGACCTCTTCGAAGGCGAGCACGACGGCTACCTGCGTCTGCTTGCGCCCGCACAGCACGCCCGCACCGTGCTGTTCGTCAAAGGCGACTACTGGATCGTGCGCGACCGCGTGGAGACGACGGCCGCGCACCGTTACGAGTTAAATTTTCACTTCAACGCGCGCGCCGACGCCTCAATCGAAACGGCGGACGGCGCGCAGACGATCTCTGCCTCCACGGCGGACGCGGCGACGAGTCTCGACCTGTTGGCCTTCGCGCGCGGCGGCGCGTGGCGCAAAGAAGAAGCGTTGCATTCGGCTCGCTACGGCGCGGCCACAAAAGCGCCTGTCTGCACGTTCGAGTTTGCGTCCGATGCGCACGAGGCGTTCACTCTGCTCGTCCCGCACGGGCGTACGGGCGCGGCGCAAATTCGCGCGCGAGAGATAGAAGCCGTCGGCGGCCGCGCCTTTGAGTTGAAAGGCGAAGGCGCGAGGCGTGACCTGTTGCTCGTGCGCGACGCGAGCGACAGCGCGAACGCGGTCGAGGCGGCGTGCGTCGCTTCGGATTTCAGTTGGACGTGGCTGCGCTTTCAAGGCGACGACACGGAACCGCGAGAGTTGATCGCCATCGGCGGCCGACACCTGCGGCTCGACGGGCGGGAAATTTTACGCGCGCACGGGGCGCGCCTCGAATACGTCGTCGCCCGACGCGCGGGCGACAATCTTATCGTCGAAACCGACGCACACGGCGTCCGGGCGGAAGACCTCTTCATCTCTCTCTCCGCTCTGCGGCGAGACGAAGCACGGAAGGGAATTGAGCAAACAGTGACAAGCGACAAGTGACGAGTGACAAGTTAAAACTTGTCTTTGCTTTAACTCGTCACTTGTCACTCGTCACTTGTCACTTAAAAAGTATGTGCGGCATTAACGGAATCGCATTTTCGGAGCGGGCGCGCGAAGGGCGCGTCGAGGCGGCCGACCTCGTCAGGATGCGTGATGTGATTACACATCGCGGGCCGGACGATAGCGGCATGATGTTGGACGGCGCGGTTGGTCTCGGTCACCGCCGCCTGTCAATCGTCGATTTGTCTTCGGGTCATCAACCGATGACGAACGAGGACGATTCGCTCCACATCGTCTACAACGGCGAAATCTACAACCACGCCGAACACCGCCCGACGCTCGAAGCGCGCGGACATCGCTACCGGACGCACTGCGATACGGAGACGATCCTGCATCTCTACGAAGAACACGGCGCGCGCTCGGTCGAACACCTGCGCGGCATGTTCGCCTTCGCTATCTGGGACGCACGGCGGCGCGAATTGTTCATCGCGCGCGACCGCCTCGGCGTCAAACCGCTCTATTACATTCATCGCGCGGACGGATCGCTCTTTTTCGCCTCGGAGATCAAGTCGCTGCTGGCGGCGCGCGGCGTCCCGCGCCCGGAGATCAACTACCGTGCGCTCCCCGACTATCTCGCCAATCACGGCACGTCCGGCGAAGAGACCCTCTTTGCCGGAGTCAAGCGCCTCTTGCCCGGTCACACTCTGCTCTGGCGCGCGGACGGCACTGTCAAGATCGAGAAGTACTGGGACATCCGTTTCGCGGAAGACGAAGAGGACGCGGGCGTTTCGTCTGAACGACGACGCACGGACGCGGATTACATCGCCGAGTGGTCTGAGTTGTTTCGCAAGTCGGTCGAGTTGCGCCTGATGGCCGACGTGCCGCTCGGCATGTTTCTCTCCGGCGGCATAGACTCTTCGGCCATCGCCGCCGTGATGAGCGGGATGGTCTCCGATCCGATCAAGACTTTCTCCGTCGCCTTCGCCGAACGCGAGGCCAACGAACTTCATTACGCGCGGCTCGTCGCGGAAAAGTTCAAGACGGATCATCACGAGACGCTCGTGACGCCGGAAGATTTCTTCCACGCGCTGCCGCGACTCGTGTGGCACGAAGACGAACCGCTCGCGCATCCTTCGAGCGTGGCGCTCTATTTCGTCTCGCGCCTCGCCGCGCGCCACGTCAAAGTGGTCTTGACGGGCGAGGGCAGCGACGAAATGCTCGGCGGCTACGAGCGTTACTACAAGACGATCTACAACCTCGCGCTCGCGCCCGCGTATCGCCGCCTGACGACCGAAGGCGTGCGCGGTGCGCTCGCACGTCGCATCGAAAACCTGCCGCTCGATTCGCGCGTGCGACACAAGCTGCGCCGCACCTTCCTGTGTCTCCCGCCCGACATCGAAAGTCTGTACTTCGACAATTTCGCAGTCTTCACGCGCGACATGCAGGGCGAACTGCTCGCGCCTGAGACGCGAGAACGCGCCGGAAGTATTGAGCCTTACCGGGACATGCGGCGCTACTTCGACGCGGGCGGCGCGCATCGCTCGCTCCTCAACCGCATGCTCTACGCCGACACGAAAACCTACCTGCACGAACTTTTGATGAAGCAGGATCAGATGAGCATGGCCGCTTCGATTGAGAGCCGCGTGCCGTTTCTCGATCACAAGCTCGTGGAATTCACCGCGCGCCTGCCGCCGTCTCTCAAACTGCGTCGCGGCTGGACGACGAAGTACATCCTGCGCGAGAGCATGAAAAATGTGCTGCCCGCGCCCATCCTGTCGCGGAAGAAGATGGGCTTCCCCGTGCCCGTCGGCGCGTGGTTTCGCGGGGCTTATCGCGGCATCGTCGAAGAGTACGTGCTCGGCGAACGTGCGACGGCTCGCGGCCTGTTCGACACGGCTTACGTGCGCCAACTCGCGGCGCGGCATCAGGCGGGCGAGAATCACACGGAGCGTCTGTGGGCGCTCGTCAACGTGGAAATCTGGCTGCGGCAGTTTATGGACGGCGAGGCCGCCGCACACGAACCGGCCGACGCGAAGGGCGAGATGGTTTCGGCCGTCGCCTGATGGTTCAAAAATGAAAAAGCTCGCCACAGAGGACACAAAGGAACACGGAGGAAGTCGTTTGAAATCTCGAATCTCAAATCTTAATCTTTGCGTGCCCTCTGTGTCCTCTGTGGTGAATCTTAATCTTTGAGTTAACTCTAACCGCCGACTCTCACACCGAAAGTTGAAGACACCTTTGCGTATTCTCTGGCTCAAAACCGAATTACTGCATCCCGTGGATAAGGGCGGGAAGATTCGCACGTTTCAGATGCTCAAGGAATTGAAGCGCGAGCATCACGTGACGTATCTGACGCTCGACGACGGGACGGCCGCGCCCGATGCTCACGCGCGCGCCGTCGAATACTGCCACGAACTCTTTCGCGTCGAACATCGCACGCGCGCGAAATTCTCCGCCGGCTTCTACGCCGAACTCGCCGCGAATCTCTTCTCGCCTTTGCCTTACTTCATGCGTAAGTATCGCTCGCAGGGGATGCGCCGCGAGATCGAACGGCTCGTGTCGCGCGGTGATTTCGACGTGCTCGTCTGCGACTTCTTGCAGCCGAGCGTGAACGTGCCCGCGCGTCTGCCAATCGCCACGGTGCTTTTCCAGCACAATGTCGAAGCGATGATCTGGAAGCGGCACTACGAAGTGCAAACCAACCTGCTCAAGAAAAGTTATCTCTACGGCCAGTGGCGAAAAGCGCACGCGTATGAGCGCGCGGCCTGTCAACGCTTCGATCACGTGGTCGCCGTCTCGGCGGAAGACCGCGAGACGATGGAACGCGCATACAATTTGCAGTCCGTGAGCGACGTGCCGACGGGCGTGGACACGGAGTTCTTCCGCCCACGCGGAGTTGAGCCGCGCGAGCCGCACAATCTCGTCTTCACGGGTTCGATGGACTGGCTGCCGAACGAAGACGCTATACAGTTTTTCACCAGAGAGATCATGCCGCGCATACGCGAGCGCGTGCCCGACGTGACTTTGACGGTGGTGGGGCGCAACCCTTACGCGAGCCTGGTGGAGCTGGGCAAACGCGATCCATCGATCATCGTGACGGGGCGCGTGGAAGACGTGCGGCCTTACATGGAGCGCGCGGCCGCTTACATCGTGCCGATCCGCGTGGGCGGCGGCACGCGCCTGAAAATTTACGAGGCGATGGCGATGGAAAAGCCGATCATCTCCACCACCATCGGCGCGGAAGGTTTGCCCGTGCGCGACGGCCACGAGTTGCTTCTGGCAGACACGGCCGAAGCGTTCGCAGATGCGACGGTGCGCGTCTTGACGGACGAAGCGCAGGCGCGCGAGTTGGGCGCACGCGCGGCTGCCACGGTACGCGAGCGTTTCAGTTGGGACAGGGTGAGCGAAGCGTTTGCGCAGTCGTGCGAGCGTGCGGTCGCGGCACGCCGCGGGGTGCAGGCTGTGGCGGCCGAGCGGCCGCTGGAAAATTTTGTCGGAGGGCGCGGCTGAAGTGTCGAGCGAGAGATTTTCGTTGACCAGACGGCAGAGCCTCTTGTTGCTCGTCGTCGCCGCGTGCGCGTATCTCGCTCTGGCCGTGGGAAGCGCTCTGACCAAAAGCCCGTGGAGCGACGAGGCTTGGTTCGCACAGGCCGGTCTGAATCTTGCCACGCGCGGCGAGATGACGACGCCCGTGTTGGAGACGACGGGCACGAATTTCAAAGGTCTGGATCGTCACACTTACTGGGTGATGCCCCTGCATCTGGTGACACAGGCGGGCTGGTACAAATTGTTCGGCTTCAACCTGTTCTCGATGCGTATGCTCTCGGCCTTGTTCGGCCTGCTCGCGTTGTTCGCATGGTACAAGGTCGTGCGCGCTTTGACGGGCAATCAGGCGGTCGCGCTGTTGACTCTGGTGCTGCTCGCCTTCGACTACGTTTTCGTCATGGCGGGAGCGTTCGGCCGCGGCGACATGATGAGCATGGCACTCGGCGCGGGCGGGCTGGCTGTCTACGTTTCTTTGCGCGAACAGAACCTTGCGCGCGCCGTCCTTTTCAGTCAAACACTCGTCGCGGCCTGCGGCTTGACGCACCCGAACGGCGGCGTGGCGTTTCTCTCCGGTCTGGTCTTTCTCACGCTCTACTACGACCGCGCGGCGCTACGTTGGCGACATCTCGCGCTGGCCGCTATTCCTTACGTCGTGGGCGCGCTCGCCTGGGGCGCGTACATCATGCAAGCGCCCTCGGATTTCGTCGCGCAGTTTACCGCCAATGCCTCGACGGGCGGACGCATGAGCGGATTGACTTCGCCGCTCGCCGCGATCAAAAACGAGATCACTTTGAGATATTTGACGGCCTACGGATTGGGGCGTCATTCGCCGGGAACGACCGCGCTGGTGTGGATCAAGAGTTTCGTGCTGCTCGCCTACGTCGTCGCGCTCGCGGGCTGTCTGAGCGTCCGCCAGATACGCACGCACAAAGGCTATCGCGCGCTGTTAATCCTGACGGGGATATTCTTCGTGGTGCTGACGTTCTTCGACGGGCAGAAACTCTCCTTTTATCTCGTCCACATCGTACCGCTCTACACGGCGCTCGTGGCCGCGTTCGCCTACTGGTGCTATGCGACGCGCTTTGTTCCGCGCCCGTTGCTCGCGCTCTGCCTCGCGGGTCTCCTTGCGATTCAGGCGGGCGGCATCGTCTATCGCATCAGAGCGAACGCGTACCAGAAGAGTTACATGGCGGCCGTCAACTTTTTGCGTGCGAACTCGAACGCCGAGACGCGCGTGATGGGAAGCGCGGTGCTCGGTTTCGAGTACGGTTATGAGCGCGTGATAGACGACGTGCGCTTCGGTTTCAATACAGGCAAACGCGCGGACTTCCTCGTCGTCAACGACGTGTACGTCGATGCGATCAATCATTACCGCGCGGGCGGCGAGGGCGCGGAACTCGCGCGCCACATGAACGACTTGCTGACGCGCGAGTACGAGTTGGTCTACGACGAAAATTTTTATCAGATTTATTTCCGGCGCGGTGCTGGAACGTGTTGCAAGTAAGCGTTCGAGTTGGTTCAGGCGCACGAGGCCGGGCGTGCGAGTTCGTTGTGAAAGAGAGGTTGACTGAAAGATGCGAGACATGGCGGCGTTGAAAGATTATGCGGCGACGACCTTGCAGGGGCGCGCACGCGAGAGGCGGCGACCGGTCGTGGCCGTGCTCATTCCCTGCTACAACGAGGAGTTGACCGTGGCGGCGGTCGTCGCGGAGTTTCGCGCGCAGTTGCCGGAGGCGGACATCTACGTCTTCGACAACAACTCGACCGACGCAACGGTGGAGCGTGCGCGCGAGGCGGGCGCACTGGTCTTCTACGAGCGGCGGCAGGGCAAGGGCTACGTCGTGCAGTCGATGTTCCGGCAGGTGGACGCGGACATCTACATCATGGTCGACGGCGACGGCACGTATCCGGCCGCGGACGTGCACCGGCTGATCGAGCCGATGCTCAGAGACGAGGCCGACATGGTCGTCGGCTCGCGTCTGCACGACGAGTCTTCGAGCCAGTTCAAGTCTCTGAATCGCGCGGGCAACAAGCTGTTTTTGTCGGTCTTGAACTCGGTCTTCAAGGTGAAGATTACGGATATGCTGTCGGGCTATCGAGTCTTCAGCCGCCGCTTCGTCAAAGGCGTGCCGCTCTTTGGCGGCGGCTTCGAGACGGAGACCGAGTTGACGATCAAGGCGCTGGAGCGAGGTTTCCGCGTCGTCGAAGTGCCGGTTGATCTGACGACTCGGCCGGAGGGCAGCTTCTCGAAGATTCGCATCGTCCACGACGGCCTGCGCATACTTAACACCATCCTCGCGCTCTTTCGAGACTACAAGCCGCTCACGTTCTTCGGCGCGATAGGATTGTTTCTCGTCGTGCTTAGCCTCGTGCCCGGCCTCATTGTCGTCGTCGAATTTTTCGAGACGGGTTTGGTCTTGCGTCTGCCTTCGGCCGTGCTGGCCGTCGGCCTTGCGCTCGCGGGGATGTTGTCGGTCACGATCGGGCTGGTGCTGCACACCATCGTGCGGCGTTCGCAGGAGTTCGACCACCAGTTGCGCACGATGCTCGACGAGTTGCGCACGCAGTTGCAGAAGGATAGGGGCGAGGGGGAATAGTGAAAATGACTTCGGACAACGAACAAACTCTCGGCAATGGCGGACAGGCCATCGGCAGCGACGGCGTGATGGTGGCCGACCTCGAAGTGATGGCCGAGGCGAACAACTATCGCAACTGGATGTACAAACGCATGGAGCCGTACATCGGCCAGCGCATACTCGAAGTCGGCGCAGGCATCGGCAACTTCACGGAGTTGCTGCTGGATCGAGAACTCGTCGTCGCGTCCGACAAGTATCAGATGTGCGTCGATTACTTGCAGCAGCGTCTCGGCGCGCAACTGAAGGGTGCGCCCGTGCAGATGGACTTGGCCGCGCCGCCCGTTGCTGAGTTGCGTGCTTACAATTTCGACACGGTGATCTGCATCAACGTGCTCGAACACGTCGAAGACGACCGCAAGGCGCTGCGCTTCATGCATTCGGTGCTCGTGCCGGGCGGGCGCACGATCCTGCTCGTCCCGGCCTTCCAGTTTCTCTACGGCACGATTGACCGCGCCATCGAGCACTACCGGCGTTACACCAAAAAAGATCTGCTGCCGCGCATGCACGAGGCCGGGTTCGAGGTGGAGACGGCCTTTTACATGAACGTGATCGGCATGGCCGGTTGGTTCTGGAACAACCGCGTGCGCAAGATCAAGGAAGAGAACGCGGCGCAGATCAAAATTTTCGACAAGTTCATCGCGCCCTGGGCTGAGCGCGTCGAACGGACACTGCCGCCCCCCTTTGGCCTCTCGCTCATCGCCATCGGGCGCAAACATTAGCCGTGAGTTTGAAAGCACACCAGTGAATCGAAGAAACGAAGGCGCGTGGAAGTTTGATTGGAACACGAGACATCGAAGCCGGAACTTTGAGACGCGAAGACGCGGCGCGTGAAGACTCGCACGCGTCGGCGACAACGAAGTTGTCCTGGCGGCACATTGCGCTGCCGGTCGTCGCCTACGTGTTGGCGACGTGGTTGACCGACGCCTTTTACATGGGCGACACGTCGTTTTACGGCGCGATGGTGGCGAACGTCGCGGCCGGACGCGATTACCAGTTGTGGGAGGCGACCGGCAACTATTCTTTGTGGGAGTTCGGGCATCTGCTGTGGCGACCGCTCGGCGTCGCCGCGTTCCCCTTGCTCCGGCCGCTCGCGCGCGTGTCAATCGGCGCAGACCTGAATCCTGCGGCCGTCTACGCGATGGTCGCCCTCAACTGGATCGCGGGGCTGGCGTCGGCCGTCTTGATGTATTTGCTGCTGCGGCGCGTCTGTGAAAAAGAGTGGGTCGTGCACACAACGACCGTCGCCTTCATCTTCGCGCAGGCGTTTTTGAATTACACGCAGACGGGCTGCTCCTACGTTCCGGGGCTGGCGCTCTTGATGCTCGGCTTGTACTTGCTCGTGCGCGAAGCGGACGGCGACGACGAACAGGCCGCGCGCCCCGTGCGGACGGCGACGCTCGCGGGACTCTCGTTTGCGCTCTCGGTGGGCTTGTGGGTTCCGTACCTTTGGGCTGTGCCTGCGGCGGTGTGTGCGCCGCTCGTGCTCTACGGTTGGCGTCGGCCGCGAAACTGGCGTCTGTCGATCTACGCCTCGCTCGCATTCGGGTTATTGACGGGCGTGCTGTTCATCGGCGTGGCCGTCTGGATAGGGATTTACACGGTGGGCGGGTTCAGGGAATGGGTCGTGGCCTCATCGCATCATCTCGTGCAGAACCGGGGCTTGCCGCAAGTCGTGTTCGGACTCGCACGCTCCTTTATCAGCATGGGCAGCGACAACGTCGTCTTCAAACGTTATCTGCTGCACGATCCGTATAGTCCCGTTTCGCTCGCAGATCTCTTCCGCCTGAGTTTGTGGAAACTCGCGCTCTTTTATCTCTTCCTCGCGGCCGTTGCGCTCAACCTGTCGCGCACGTCGTTTGGGCGCAGGCTTCTCGTCCTGCTGGCCTTGAGCGGGCTGCCCGTGCTCGGCTTCGCCCTGGCGTGGCAGGGGACTGTGATGGAGCGCTACCTGCCGTGGTTTCCGTTTCTCTTTCTCGGCATCGGCTATGCGCTCGCGGAACGACGCGCGTTTCGTGCGGGGAAAGCGGTTGTGTTGGTTTTCCTGCTGGCGATAGCGTTGACGAATTTCGCGGCGATGTGGAAGCCCGCGCTCGACCGCCGCGAAGAGGCGGCGTCGGTTCGCGTGCGCGAGTTGCAGCCGCTCGTGCGCCCTGAGAGCATCGTGCTCGTCGGCAAGGACGAACTGGAAAACTTCGTCCGCGATTTTCCCTTCAATCCCGTCAACCATCACAACGACCTGCGCGTCCATTCGTTTCTGCCGCTCGGCATGCCGCAGTTGACCGCATGGCGCGAGGACGTGGCGCGGCGCGCTTTTCGGGCGTGGCAGGAGGGCGGCGACGTGTTCGTCTCAAGGCGCGTGTTCGCCGCGAGGCCGCGCGCCGAATGGGAGTGGGTCGAGGGCGCAGACCCGCGCGTGCGCTGGGCAGAGGTGCACGAGTTTTTCGCCGGGATCGAAACGGGGCAAGTCATCGGCGGCGAGGATGGCTTCGTGCTGCTGCCGCGGACGCCAGAGAACGAAAAGTTTTTAAGTCAATTCGCCGCGCCGGACGGCGTTGAGAACAAAGCGCATGACAGCGCGGCGGCGAATTAGATAAAGTTGATCGGGATACTCAGATCAGCGAGCGTCCCATTCTTCAAGCGGCTACGAATCAAGCGACGAGAATAAATATGAGATTGAGCGTGTTCGGATTGGGCTACGTGGGTTGCGTGTCGGCGGCGTGTTTTGCGCGCGAGGGGCACGAAGTGGTGGGCGTGGATGTGAACCAGACGAAGGTGGAGATCATCAACGCGGGTCGCAGTCCGATTGTCGAAGCGGGCGTCGGCGAGTTGATCGGCGAGATGGTCGCCGAGGGGCGTTTGCGCGCGACGACCGACACGAGTGAGGCGATTCGTCGCTCCGACGTGTCGCTCGTCTGCGTCGGCACGCCGAGCAACCAGAACGGCAGTCTTGATCTCAAGTACGTACGCCGCGTGTGCGAAGAGATCGGGCGCGAGTTGGCGGGTAAGGACGCGCGGCACACGGTCATCATCCGCTCGACGATGCTGCCGGGCACGATTGAGACGGTCGTGATCCCTGCGCTCGAAGAACATTCGGGCAAGCGCGCGGGGCGCGATTTCGGCGTCTGCATCAACCCGGAATTTTTGCGCGAGGGCACTTCGCTCAAAGATTTTTACGCGCCGCCCTTCACCTTGATCGGCGCAGACGAACCGGAGGTGGCAGAGACGGTCGCAGCGTTGTACGAACGCATCGACGCGCCGCTCCACATCATCGGCGTGCGCGCCGCGGAGATGGTCAAGTACACCTGCAACTGTTTTCACGCGCTCAAGGTCAGCTTCGCCAACGAGGTCGGGAACATCTGCAAGGAACTGGACATCGACAGCCACGAGGTGATGCGCGTCTTCTGCGAAGACACGAAGCTGAACTTGTCGCCTTACTATCTGAAACCGGGCTTCGCCTTCGGCGGTTCGTGCCTGCCGAAAGACCTTCGTGCGATCACTTACAAGGCGAAAGAGTTGGACGTGGACGTGCCTGTGCTCGCGTCAGTGCTCGCGAGCAACCGGCGGCAGATCGAGCACGCTCTGGAAATGGTTCTGGCAACGGGCAGGAAGCGCATCGGCGTCCTCGGCTTTTCGTTCAAGGCCGGGACGGACGACTTGCGCGAATCGCCGATGGTGACGCTCATCGAGTCGCTTATCGGGAAGGGAATGCAACTCGCCATCTACGACCGCGACGTGTCGCTTGCGCGTCTCTTCGGCGCGAACAAGGAATACATCGAGCGCGAGATACCGCACATCTCGCAGCTTATGTGCGAACGGATCGAAGAAGTTTTGGAAGCGTCGGACGTGCTCGTCATCGGGAACAAGGCGGAAGAGTTTCGCCGGATCGAAGGGCAGTTGCGCGAAGGGCAGACCGTCATTGACCTCGTTCGCCTCTTTGAAAACCGCACGAGCGGCGACTCGTATCAAGGCATCTGCTGGTAGCCACGCGCGTCTCTTATGAAGGGCGCGTTTCGCTATAACTAATCGTCTTCCTTTGCGTCTCCAGCGCCCTTAGCGTGAGATTCATGCTTTCCGAAGAAATAACTCGCGCTGGAGGCCAAAGGCGCGAAGGCAAGAGTCGCGTGGGGCGTTGGGTACGCGTGGGCGTGGCTCTCGTCGCGGCGTGGCCTGTCGTGGCGTGGATCGCGGCGCGTGCGCTCGTGGTGCATGACGAGACGACGAGCGCGGACGTGATCGTCGTCTTGAGCGGTGCGAGCGAGTATGTGGAGCGGACGCGTTACGCGGCTGAGTTGTGGCGGCAGGGCGTCGCGCCGAAGATCGTCTTGACGAACGACGATCTGCGTGGCGGTTGGGACAGCAAACAGCAGCGCAACCCTTACTTCGTCGAACGCGAGGCGGCGGAACTGCGGCGCGCGGGCGTCCCCGAAGCGCAGATCGAGGCTTTGCCCGAACCTGTGGCGAGCACTTATGATGAGGCCGTGCGTGTGCGCGCGTATGCTGTGGAGCGGAAACTCGCATCGGTCGTCGTCGTCACCTCGGCTTATCATTCGCGTCGCGCGCGTTGGACGTTCAGGCGCGTGGTTCAGGAGAGCGGCGTGCGCGTCAGCGTAGCGCCGGTCGCGGCCGGGACGGAGCAGACGCCGCCCGCCTACAGTTGGTGGTTGACGGCGCGCGGTTGGCGAAGCGTCGCGCCCGAGTATCCCAAACTCGTCTATTACGGGCTGCGCTACCGTTGAACAGGCGCGTGAGTGTTGAACGCGTAAATGTCAGATGCGTGAGTGAAGTTGTATGCGGACGCTGAAGATTGTCGGATATGCGCCGGGTGTGATTTTCTCGAAGTGCGTCCTCACGTTGTTCTGCGCGCTCTCGCTGCACGCTCTGGCGGGACGCGCGGGAACGACGCCGGGAGGGCAGGGGGCGCGACGACCACCGCCGGGCGCTTCGATCAAGACGGATCGCGCGCGCCATGCGCCGCGTGAGTTGCCGACCTTGCCGCGCGCCGGGGGCAAGTTCTTCGACCCGGTCTTCGGGACGGAGATCATGCGTGTGACCGACGCCACGTCCGCACCGAAAGGCGCGGGCACGAACTACAGTTATTGGGCGAGCTTCAATGTCGACAACACGAAGTTGCTCGTCATGGACGCCGCCGCGCAGCAGGGCGCGACGATCTACAACTTCGACCCCGCCACCTTCACGCTCGGCACGCGTCTCCCACCCGTGCCCTACTCGCCGCCCGGCAACATCCCCATACGCCTCGACGACGCCTGCTGGTCTGCCAAAGACCCCGATGCGCTCTACGTTCATCAAGACCTCGGCACGAAGATTTACAAGTATCAAGTGTCGCGGCAGACTTTCACGCTCGTCGGCGACGTAGCGCGCGTCCTGCCGCGCGGGCAGTACATACAGCAGATGGGCATGGCGACGGACGACGACACCTTCTCTTTCAGCAAGCGCGGCGGCGCACCCGCTTACAAGCCGCTCGGCTACGCCGTCTATCGCGCCTCGACAAACTCCATCCGCTTCCAGCACTCCGAGGTGATCAACGAGGTGCGCATAGACAAGTCCGGGCGTTACCTCTACGTGAACACCAACGAGACGGGCGCGGGGAAGATCGAAGGACGCGTGGTTGATACGGAGACGGGGCGTGTGACTGACCTGACGGACGACGCGCCCGATCATGCGCCTTCGCACTACGACGTAGGGACGGGCACTGTGGTCGGCAACGGCAACTACCTCGTCGGCATCTCCGCACGCAACCTGGCCGCGCCGCGCAAGTTCACGAAGATCTTCGACCTCTCGCAGGAGAAGAACTACGGCGGCTTTCATCTCTCGATGCTGGCCGACAACGAGGGCTGGGTCTTGGTCAGTTTCTACACGACGCACCCGAACGGCGTCATGCAGGGCGAGGTCGTGCAGGTGGCGACGGACGACACGGGGCGCGTCCGTCGTCTGTTCCATCATCAAGCCGTCGGCGCGGGCTACTACGACAGCCCGCGCGCCAACATCTCGCGCGATGGTCGCTTCGTCGCGTTCAGTTCTAACTGGGGCGTTGCGGGCGGACGCCACGACATGTTCATCGCACGCATCGACCCCGCGCCATCCGTCGGCTTGAAGCCAACACCCGAGCCGCCCGCCTCCAGACCGAGACGCGTTGCAGCCGCGCGTCCCGATGCTCGTCCATGAACAAAAATGCCCGCAAAACATGCAAGCAACGCCATCTGGAAAATTCCGTCGCGGAGCGCTCAAAAGCCGCAAAAAGGCCAACGATAAAAAGCGTTGACAAGGATTGCCAAATTCTGTTTATATGAATTGTCTGTTGCGCGTGCCCGTAAAATGGGCATGAGTGACACTGTTCTTTCAGTTAGAGATTGCACACGATAATGGCAAACTTGTCGCGAGGCGAGGGCGCAAAGCCGTGAGTCTCTCCGAAAGCCGACGCACCCGGGCGTGGAATTTTCCGCGCGGGG
Source organism: Pyrinomonadaceae bacterium (assembly GCA_035942855.1). Taxonomy (GTDB): domain Bacteria; phylum Acidobacteriota; class Blastocatellia; order Pyrinomonadales; family Pyrinomonadaceae; genus JAIVJZ01. The sequence goes on from DASZCS010000079.1 coordinate 63,362, forward strand.
CGAAGGCGAGAGGGGAGATTGTCTGGTTGCCGAAGGCGATCGAAGAAAGACGTGACTTCGTATTTCCCGCGAACCGACGCTTCCCTGCAAGGTTCACGCGCTCGGCGGAACTTGTTTCCTCAAACGCTCTCCGTTCAAAAGGAGGCGCTTTAGTTCTCCCGCCAGAGATTTGCGAAAGTCGCGGCGGAATTATCCGCGTGCAGTTCCTGTCGTTTCATAATTCCTTTCTTCAGTCCGCTTTAAAATCCTTCAACTTCCAGACGTTCCCGTACCCTTTACGCTTTTCTCTTTAGAGTCGCAGCAGGCGCAAGTCTTTTCGTCCCTCCAGACGTAGACTTTTTTTGACTGCCCGCGACTGGTCGTGTCGCTTCGCCGCCGCCGCACGCGCGGCCGGTTGCCCCTCCTCTCCGTTCAGACACAGCAATCACCGAATTAAAGGCACCCCCGTAGTGATGCGGGTTCGCAAAGCCAGGAGTCTCGTCCGAAGGCTGACTTGAAGCCAGCGAGATTGTCCGGTTGCCGAAGTGAGGCTCAAGATGAATAACCCCCGGGTGTTCACACATCAATCCGTCCGCACAGTTTTTCCCCTACTCAAATTTCTGCTGCTTCTCACGCTCCTCGTCGCGGGCGGCGTCGCCGTCTCAAACGGGCAGACGGTAGACGGCGCAGCCAAGACGGACTTAGACCTGCACCTGCCGACGGCCGTGCCCGCACTGCCTGCGGCGGGCGGCAAACTGTCTGATCCGATCTTCGGCACGGAGATCATGCGCGTGACGGACGGGCGCGACGGCGCGAACGGCGCGGGCACATCGTATTCCTACTGGCCTACTTTCAACGCCAACAACACGCGTCTGCTCGTGATGGGCGCGGGCGGCGAGGCCGGAGTCGCCCTCTACGATTTCGATCCCGTCAATTTTCGCCTCGGCGCAAAGCAACAGCTTCCGCTCCTGAACGGCGGGTATCCCTTCACCTATGACCTCACCTGGAGCCACAACGAGCCGGACATCCTCTACGGCCACATGGGCGCGTCGCTCTGGCGTTTCAACGCGCGCACACGCGCCTACAATCTCGCCTTCGACCTCTCTTCGCGCCTGCCCGCCGGTTACTATTTCGCGCAAGGGAGTCTCAGCGCCGACGACGACGTGTTCGCCTGCACCTTGATGCAGTCCGGCACGTGGTCTGTGGTTGGCTACATGGCCTACCGACGCTCGACCGACACGATCCTCTACCGCTCGAACGATAATCATAACGAAGTCCGTATCGACAAGTCCGGCCGCTATCTGTTCGTTAACACTAACGAGCAGGGCGTCGGCAAAATCGAAGTTCGCATCATCGATCTCGTGACGGGACAGATCACGGACTTGAGGGACGACGCGCCGGATCACGCGCCTTCGCACTACGACGTGGGCACGGGCATGGCCGTCGGCAACGGCAACTATCTCGTCGGCGTCTCCGCGCGCAAGCTCGCCACGCCGCGCAGCTACGACAAAATTCTAGACCTCTCGGCGCAAGGCAACTACGGCGGCTACCATCTCTCGATGCTGGCCGACAACGAAGACTGGGCGCTCGTTAGTTTCTACACGCCGCACTTGAACGGCGTCATGCAGGGCGAGGTGGTACAGGTGGCGACCGATGGTTCGGGGCGCGTCCGCCGTCTGTTCCATCATCAGGCGATAGTGGCTGGCTATTACGACAGCCCGCGCGCCAACATCTCGCGCGACGGCCGCTTCGTCGCCTTCACTTCGAACTGGGGCGTTGCGGGCGGACGCCACGACATGTTCATCGCACGCATCGACCCCGCGCCGTCCGCCTCTGCGACTCCGACGCCGACGCCAACCGCGACTCCGACGCCAACCCCGACCGCAACGCCGACTCCGACGCCGACGCCCGTCCCGCTCGACGCGCCCGCGCTCGTCGCCGCCGCGCGCGCTTCGGCCGCCACGCTCGCCTCGTCGCCTGCCGTCTCCGACGCGGAGATCAATCTGCTGGAGACGAAGATCGAAGCGGCTTATCTGGCCTACGCCAGAGAAGCGAGCCAGTTCTCCTCATCCGTGCTGATCGATGGCAGCCTGCGCGTCTCGCTCTACTTCACGCGCGCCTCGGAAGCGCTGGCGGCGACCGGCGCAAATTCCTCCGGCGTGCAGAACCGTTTGCAGATCACCGCCTCGCGCCTCGCGCAGGTGAGCGAACTGATGTCCACGACTGCGACAGGCGCGTCCACCGAATTCGCACACGCGCCCATTGCTGCTGCGGCTAATCCTGCCGTCATCGGCTCGGCCAACACTTTTTCGAGCGCGAGCATGTCGCCCGTGCTTGCGCCCTTGAGTCTGGGCACGATCACCGGCGACGCCGCGCAGAGTCCGCTGGCTCGCGCGAGCGCCGTGGCGGATCGCAGCGGCAACAAGCCTCTGCCCTTCGAACTGGCGGGCGCGAGCGTCTCCGTGGGCGGGCGCGCCGCGACGCTGCTCTACGTCTCGCCTTCGCGCCTGTCGTTCGTCGTGCCGCAAGGCTTGCCGCAGGGTGAACATGAAGTGCTCGTCACCTCGCAGGACGGCTACGTCTCGCGCGGCGCGGTCATGGTCAACGCAGTTGCGCCCGCAGTCTTTACGGCCGACGGCAGCGGCGCGGGCGCGGCGCTCTCTTTCAACGGCAGCGCAGCGACGAGCGCAGCCACTTACGACGTGAACTCGCCGCACGCGCTCAGCACGGATAAGCGCACGCGCGTCACCTTGTTTGCCACCGGCATCAGCGCGGGCGCAAACAACATCTACCCGGGCAACGACGTGCGTTTGGAGAACGGCCAAGTTCTGTTGAACGTCGCGGAGGCTGTGACGGTCGAAGCGCGCACGCGCGACGGGCGGCTCTATCATCTGCCCGTGGAATTTGCGGGAGCGCCCGACTCGCGCATGCCCGGTCTCGATCAGCTCATCGTCCTGCTCCATCCCGAAATGCGCGCCGCAGGGGCGGTCGATCTCACCATCATCGTCAGCGGACAGCGCAGCAACACCGCTACGATCAATATCAGGTAAGGGAATATCAAGTTAAGGGAACAGGGAAGGGGGAAGAGGAAAGGGAAGAAGCGGACGCAACTGACGAAGCGGTCGTCGCGGTCATAGCGTTTCTCGCTTTTCCCCTTTCCCTTCCCCCTTTCGCTTTTCCCCTCTTTCCTATTGCCCGCCCCGTGGCCTTTTGTTACTCTCTTGAATGGCGCGAGCGCGAGTTTCGGGCGCTTGTGCGCCGCCTGCCTCCGTAAACATGAGAGTTTTCCTGAAGTTAATTAATCAATGACAGCTTTAACAGTCCCCCAACTCTGGAAGCCTGTGGCGGTGGCCGCCGCCGTGCTGTTCGTCTATGCAACGGTGCTCGTGAAACTCGGCGGCCAGTGGTGGGTGGATGAAAACTACTCGCACGGACTGTTGATTCCGTTCATCATCGGCTACATCCTGTGGAGCGAGCGCGGGCGTCTGGAATCGGCGACGAAGCGGCCGTCGCTCGTCTGGGGCTGCGTGCTGGTCGTCGGCGCGCTCTTGATGTTGTGGGCGGGGACGGCGGGCGCGGAACTGTTCATGCAGCGCACTTCGCTCGTCGTGATGCTGGCCGGGATCACGATCTATTTCTGGGGTTGGCATATTCTGCGGCTCGCACTCGTCCCGCTCCTGCTCCTGGCTCTGGCGATCCCGATCCCTGCGATCATCTTCAATCAGATCGCTTTTCCGTTGCAGTTGTTCGCCTCACGCTGCGCCGTGTGGGCGATGCGCGCCTTCGACATCCCGGTGCTCAGGCAGGGGAACGTCATCGAGTTGATGCCTCTGAATTCGACGGTGACGAAGAAGCTCGAAGTGGTAGAAGCCTGTAGCGGCATCCGCTCTTTGATGACGCTGTTGACGCTCGCGGTCGTCTTCGCTTACTTCACGCACCCGCGCGGAAAGGGACAACAGGGCGGCGGTCTCGTGGCGAGTCTGAAGCGTTACGGCACCTGGCGCTCGGCCATTCTCGTGTTGTCGGCCGTGCCGATTGCGATCATCACGAACGCGGGGCGCGTCAGCGGCACAGGCATCCTCGCGCGTTACTACGGGACGGAAGTGGCCGATGGCTTCTTCCACGAATTCTCCGGCTGGGTCGTCTACATCGTCGCCTTCCTGCTGCTCTTTGCGCTCGGCTGGGTGCTCGACAAGTTCGGCGGCCGAAAGAACTCCGCGCACAAAACTGCCGCGACGAAAGCCGCGACTGAGCCGATACACGCAACGGCCGACAAGACTGACGACGCGCTTGCAGCAGAAGAAACCGTTACACATCAGCCCTCAGCCGTCAGCTAGGAGAAAGCTAATAGCTAACAGCTAATAGCTAACAGCTTAAAAAACATGAAATCGAAAAAGTGGCATTTTTGGGCGTTGCTGTTGTTCCTGCTGGCGGGCGGGTCGGTGGTGAATTTGTGGGAGCACATCGGCGAAGCGAGCGTGGTGCGGCGTGAGTTGAGAGAGTTTCCGAGCGCGCTCGGCCCGTGGCAGCAGCGCGGCGCGGACGTGCGTTTCGATGCGCAGACCGAGAGCGTCCTGCGCGCCGACGATTACCTGTCGCGCGATTACGTTCTGCCCGACGGGCGCGCGGCCAACTTCTATGTCGGCTACTATGCCTCGCAGCGCAACGGCGCGACCTATCACAGCCCGCTCAACTGTCTGCCCGGTGCGGGCTGGACTATGACCGAACCGGCCACCATCCACATTACGCCCGCAAACGGCGGCGCGCCCTTCGAGGCCAACCGCTACATCATCCAGAACGGCGACGCGCGGCAGTTGCTCGTCTACTGGTATCAGGGGCGCGGGCGCGCTGTCGCGAGCGAGTACTGGGGGAAGATTTACACCGTGGTCGATAGCGTCAAACGGCGTCGGAGCGACGGCGCGATGGTGCGCGTCATCGTGCCGATTCAGAAGTCGGAAGCGGACGCTCTGGCGCTCGCCTCCGATCTGGCAGCGCAGAGCGCTCCTGCGCTTCCGAGCTTTGTTCCGAACTAAGGCGCGCGTTGAAAGTTGCACGCGCGCGGGCGCGTTAGTGGTAACATAAAAACGGCGGCGGCTCTTGGGGAAAATGAGCGCGGCCGTTTTGGGAAGAGAAACACGATTACCAGTTTCAGTTCTTATGAAGTCGAAAGCCGTTCGGGGTGTGCCTCACCCGCAAGCGGCCGAGACAATTTCATCGGTTTAACTTAAAGAGAGACGCGGCCAGCCGCTCAACAGACCGTTGCCCCGGTCGCCGAGTAGGCTCAAGAGTCGCGAAGGAGTCTGAAAGACCGAAATGAATTACAAAGAGTGCCCGCGCTCCGGCAATGGCCGGAGTTTGTCGTCTGTTTTGCTCACCCTGTTTGTCGTCGCCTGCGCCTTCGTCGCAGTCTCCTGTTCCAATCCAGAAAAAGCCAAAGCCGAACACGTCCAGCGCGGCGAAGCCTACCTGACGGAGAAGAAGTTTCAGGAGGCGTCGCTCGAATTCCGCAACGCCGTTCAGATCGACGATCGGATGGGGCAGGCGCACTGGGGCTTGGCGCGCGCTTATGAAGGCATGCTCGGCGACGAGCCGGCGCTCGTCACTCAAGTGATCGGGGAACTGCTGCGCGCCGTCGAACTAGACCCGAGCAACCTGGATGCGCGCGTGCGTCTCGGCAACTATTTCATCGCCGCCGCCGAGCAGGTCGGCGACGAGAAAGCTCGTAACGAATATCGCGGGCGGGTTGAGCAACTGATCAAAGAAGTTTTAGATAAAGACCCGAACCACATCGAAGGACACATTCTCAAGGGCAGCTATCTGTTCTCCACGGGCAAACGAGAAGAGGCATACGCCGCCATCTCGCGCGCCGTCGAACTGAACCCGCAGCGCATCGAATCGTTGATGAGTTTGGCGCTCTATCACCGGCAGGTGAACGAGCCGTCGAAGGCCGAGGAAGTTTACAAGCGCGCCCTCTCCATCAACGAACGCTCGGCGCTCGCGCATCTCGAATACGCCAAGTTCTACGTCTCGCAGAACCGCATGGACTTGGCCGAAGCGGAGTTTCGCCGCGCCGTCGAAGTCGAGCCGCAGAACCGCGACGCACGACGGACGCTTGCCAGCTTCTATCTCGTCAACAAACAGTTCGACCGCGCAGAGGAATCCTTCAAAGCTCTGGCCGAACTGGACGGCGAACGCCCCGAAGGCCGCGCCGTGCTCGCCGATTTCTACGCCTCGGTCGGACGCCTCGACGAGTCCGCCAACCTCTACCAGCAGATCGTCTCCGCGTCGCCCGATTACGCGCGTGCGCGTCATCGCCTTGCGGAGTTGATGTTGCAGCGCGGCGATCAGGGGGGGGCGTCGGCGCAAATCGACGAAGCGCTCAAGCGCAACGCCAACGACCGCGAAGGCTTGATCCTGCGCGCGCGTCTCAGGCTCAATCAGGACAGGCCGAAAGATGCCATCGAAGACTTGAAGCAGGTTTTGAAGATCGAGCCGCGCGATCAGGCCGGACTCTACTTCATGGCCGAAGCCACCTTCCGCGCCGGACAGATGGAGCAGGCGCGCATCTACGCGGGCGACCTCGAAAAGTATTATCCCGAATACCTGCCCGGCAAGTTGATGCAGGTGCAGATCAACCTCGCCTCCGGTGACGCGCAGGGCGCGCAGAGGCTCGCCACCGATCTGCTCGCGCGTCTCGAACGCGCCGCGCCCGACGCGCGCAACTCGCCGCAACTGCTCGACGAACTGCGCGCTAAGACTCTGACGGCGCGCGCCGCGACTTATCTGCGACCCGTTGCGCCCGCCCAACAGGCCACGCCCGCCGCCGTCGCCTCAGCCCGCGCAGACTTCACGCAGGCGCGCGACCTGATGCCGAACGCGCCTTCGTCTTACGTCAACCTCGCGGCCGTCTCTCTGGCCGAGCGCAAGACGGACGAGGCCGTCGGCCACTACGAACGCGCTCTCTCAATTGATGCGACGAACTTCGACGCGCTGAGCGGTCTGGTCAATCTCTACGCGTCGCAAGACCGCTTCGATCAGGCGCACGCGCGCGTGGATCAAGCCATCTCGGCGCGGCCGAACACGGCCAGTCTCTATTTCCTCAAGTCGGTCATCTACGGCCAGCAGCAGGACGCGCAGCAAGCCGAGACGGCCTTGCGTCGCTCGCTCGAACTCGATCCCGGCTTCGTCCCTGCGCTCAACTCGCTCGGTAATCTCTACGTCAACACGAACCGGCTCGACCAGGCCATCGCCGAGTTTCGTCGCATCGGCGAAAAGCGCCCGGACGACCCGACGCCTTACATGATGATCGGCATGGTCGAAGACAAGCGCAAGAATTTCGACGCCGCGACCGAAGCTTACAAGCAAGCTCTGACGATCAACGCCGAGAACGCCTTCGCCGCCAACAATCTTGCCTGGAACTACGCCGAATACGGCAAGGGCAATCTGGACGAAGCCGTCCGTCTCGCGCAGGGCGTCGTGCAGAAGTTCCCCGAAGAGCCGGGCTTCGCGGACACGCTCGGCTGGGTCTATTACAAAAAGGGCTTGCACGCCGCCGCCGTCGAGCAACTGCAAAAGGCCGTCAGGCAGACGCAGGCACGGGGCGCTGACAGCGCCATGTATCGCTATCACCTCGGCGTTGCGTTGGCCGCCGCGGGACGCAAACCGGAAGCGCGCCAGCAGTTGCAGCAGGCTTTGAACATGACCAAAGGCACGAAGCTCTCGCCCGAACAGGAGCAGGAAGCGCGCAAGGCGCTCGCCTCTCTGTGACCGAGCGCGAAGCATCGTTTGTTGTGAAAGAGGGTTGAATTATGAGTGTCGAATTTCGTCAGCGGAAACCGGGCGAGTATGGGCGCATTCTGTGGAAGCGCAAGTGGCTCATCGCGCTCCCGGCTATCGTGGTCGCGGCGGCGGTCGCCATCGTCGTGTGGCGTCTGCCGAACGTCTACCAATCGAGCACGCTCTTGACGGTGCGCCCCTCGAACATCATGCAGGGCATCGTGCCGCAGATGTCCGACGACGATCTCACCATCCGCATCAACAACATCGGGCAAGAGGTCTTCAGTCGCACGTCGCTCGAACCGCTCATCAAAGCCTACGGCCTGTATCCGGTCGAGCGGCAGCGCGGCGAGCCGATGGAACTCCTGGTCGAGCGCATGGTGAAGAAGGACACGCAGATCGAGGTCAACAAGTCGCGCAACGACATCACCAACGGCTTCACCCTCACCTTCAAAGCGCCCGACCCTTACGTCGCGCAAAAGGTCGCGGGTGAACTTGCGGGCAAGTACGTCAACGCTCAACTCAAGCAGCAGACGCAAGGGGCGGGCGAGACGGCGAAGTTCCTGCAAGAGCAACTCGATCTGGCGCAGGTCGAACTCAAGACCATCGAAGATCAGCGTCTGCAAAAACTACAAGCGAACATCAACAACCTGCCGACGCAGGCCACTTCCATCGTCACCAACCTGAGCGGTCTCTACGAACAGCAGAAAGCCTACATCTCAGATATCGGCCGCCTGCGCGACCAGAAGACAATGCTCACCACCCAGCTTGGCGACATCGAGAAGCAGTTTCAGATCGACAAGGAAGACGTGGTCGAGAATTTGACCGATCCGAAGACTACGCCCGCGTGGGCTGAACTGACTAAACGTGAATCGCAACTCGACTCCGAGTTGCAAAATATGCTCACCGTCTTGAAACCGGCGAACCCGGACGTGAAGGCCAAACAGAAGGAACTGTCCGCTGTCCAACGCAGCAAGCAGGAGTTGATCGACGACTGGAAGAACCGCATCGCCGAGAAGGCCAAGCGCATTGAGCGCCGCGTCGATCCGCGCGCCACGACCATCAAGGCCAACCTGCAAGGCATCGACGGCGAGATCGGGCGTCAGGAAAAACTGCTCGCGCAGACCAGCGCGCAGATCGCTCAGGTGCAAGGTCAGCTGAGCCGCGTGCCCGGAGCCGAAATCGACCTCGGCCGCATCGACCGCGAGTATCAGACGAAAAAGGCCGCCTACGACGAGTTGCTTTTGAAGAAACAGAAATCGGACTTGAACGTGGCGGCCACCAACTCTGCTCAGGGCGAGACGATTCAGGTGATCGACCCTGCGAGTCTGCCCGTGCGCCCCGTCGCGCCGAAGCGACCGCTCTTGATCGCGCTCGGCCTCGCGCTCGGCCTCGCGGTCGGACTTTTGTTCGCCGCCGCCTTTGAAGTGCCGCGTCTCCTGACGATTCAAACCGTGGAAGACGCGCGCCACTACACGGGGCTGCCCGTGCTCGTCTCCGTGCCCGAACTGCTGACGCCGAAGGAACAGCGGCGGGCGCGCGTGCGTCGCGTGGCGACGGCCTTCGCCAGTCTCGCCATCACGGTCTTGAGCATCCCGGCGCTCGCCCTCGCCCTGCGCTTCTCGCGCGTCTTCGACCTGTTCGTGTCATAGAAGGGATGAGGGATGAGGGATGAATAAGATAAGCACCAAGCCGGTTGAATGCTTTCATTCAACCTTCATCCCTTGTCCCTCATCCCTTCTTGGAGGTTGAGCGTTGTACAAAGAGTTCTACGGTCTGAAAGAGTTGCCGTTCGCGCTGACGCCCGACCCGCGCTTCATCTACTTCACGCCCTCGCACACGGAGGCGATGGCGAACCTGCATTACGGCATCGAGAGCGGCAAGGGCTTGATCGTCGTGACGGGCGAAGTGGGCACGGGGAAGACGACCATCCTGCGCTGGATGATGCAACGACTCGACCGCACCGTGCTCGTCGGCTACATCTTCAACCCGCGACTGACCGTCCCCGAATTTTATCAACACGTCGCGCGCCTGTTCGACGTGCAGGAATGGGAGAACAAGTCGGAACTCCTCTTCGCGCTCGGCAAGACTCTCGAAGCGCGCCACGCGCGCGGCCTGCGCACCGTGCTCATCATCGACGAGGCGCACGGTCTCTCCACTTCCGTGCTCGAAGAGATCAGACTGCTCTCGAATTTCGAGTCGGACGCCGCCAAGCAGTTGCAGATCGTCCTGACCGGACAACCGGAACTGCGCGAGGTTTTGAACAATCCCGATCTCCGCCAGTTGAAACAGCGCGTCGCACTGCGCTGCGAGATCAAGCCCCTGCCGAACATCGAAGAGACGGAGCGTTACATCAAGGCGCGCCTCCTTGTGGCGGGTGCGGCGCGCACCGACATCTTCTCGCCCGGTGCGATCGACTACGTCTTCCGCTGCGCCGCAGGGATACCAAGACAGATCAACAACCTCTGCGACAACGCGCTCCTGACGGGCTACGCCGCGGGGCTGCACACCATTCCGCGCACGCTGATCGAAGAGGTCGCAGATACGTTCGACATGCTGCCCGACACGCGCACGAGTCGCCTGTCGTCAATCGAAGAACAGGAAGCGCCCGCGCGCATCTTCAACGCGCAGGGGCGCGCGGAGTTGTGGTCTGCGGGCAGCGGTGGGGCGCAGGCGACCGTGGTGGATGAAGGGACGGCGCGTTCGCAGTCGTCAACTGAACATCTTGGGGCGCAAACGCCGCGCCGCGAAGACGAGTTGGAAGAAACACACACCGCAGCGGCGGCGACAACGCCTGCGCCCGATGTGAACGACATCGGCGCGGCCTTCCGCCGTTGGGACGTGATGGGAGATAGGTGATGGGCAGAGTTTACGAAGCATTGAAGCGCGCCGCAGAGAACGGCGCGAACTCGAAGAACCGGGACGACGACGCAAACGCGCGCCGCGCCTCTCAGACTGTGCCAACCACGGCCGACGCGCGCGACGACGAAGAGGTAACGCTCGTTACCGAAGCACCGGTCGCCGCTGTAGCGAACGGCAACGGCCACGCGCCCGGCGAACGCCAGAACGGCGGCGGCAGTAGCAGCCACGCCGCGCCGGAAGTGTTTTCGCATCGCACGTCCCGATTCTTCAACGCGCCTGATGTTCGACAGGCGCACGTTTCAGCGTCCGCTGAGCACATCGATGCAGCCACGGTCGGGTCGGCACTCCCCGGCGGGCAGGCTTCGCGTGTTGCTGGGGCAACGGCGGACGCTGTCAGTTCGACGCGCGCTGAAGGATTTTCCATAATGGAAATTTCCCACGCGCGCGTCGAACCACATCTCATCGCCATCACCGATCCGCGCTCGCCGCACGCCGAACAGTATCGCGCACTGCGCACACGCGTCCTGCACGCGGGCGAGCGGCGCAACGTGCAGGCCATCGTCGTCTCCAGCGCCAGCGTCATGGAGGGCAAGACCGTCACGGCCTTGAACCTCGCGTGGCTCTTGGCGCAAACGGACGGCGTGCGCGCGCTCCTGATCGACGGCGACCTGCGTAACCCTTGCGCCGCAGACTATCTCGGCATCGAAACTTCAGGCGGCCTCTCCGAAGTGCTCGCCGGTGAGACGACGCTGCAAGACGCAATCGTCAAACTCGAACCGGCCGGACTCTATCTCCTGCCCGGCGGAACCGTGCGCGACAACGTGGCCGAGATACTTTCCGGCCCCAAGTTCAGTTCGCTTCTCGCCGAACTGCGCCGCATGTTCGACTACATCATCATCGACGCGCCGCCGCTCGGCATCTTCACCGACGCCACCGTCCTCATTGGCCGCGCCGACGGCGCACTGATGGTCGTGCGCTCCGGCAAGACGCGCTATGCCGCGCTCGACCGCGTGCTCGAACCGCTCCCGCGCGAACGCATCCTCGGCATCATCCTGAACGGCGCGGACGACCCGAACGACGACAGCAGCAGCTACTACCAACGCCGATACTATCGCAGAGAAACAGTGAAGAGTGACAAGTAATGAGTGACGAGCAAAGACAGATCACCGATTTTTAAACTCGTCCTTTGATGTTGAGAAGCAGTGATGAACGATGAGAGACGTGCAAAGACAAGTTTTTTGGTTTTCAACTCGTCACTTGTCACTTGTCACTTGTCACTAAAAGGAGATTGAGTGAGTCCCACGCGCCGTTTCAACACGCGCACGCTGCTCTTGATACTCGCCGAAGCATTACTCATCTTCGGCGGGATGGTGGCGGCTGCGGAGATTCGGCTTGGAGCAAACGACGCCTACTACGAACTCGTCGCACGCAACGGCTTCTACAAGGCCGCGCTCGCCACAGCCTTCTGCCTCGGCGCGTTCTACCTCTACGACCTCTACGATTTCGTCGTCATGCACGACCGGCGCGAACTCGTCCTGCGTCTCATACAGGCGCTCGGCCTCGCCTGGATAGCGCTCGCCATAGTCTTCTACATGCTGCCGCAACTGATGCTCGGTCGCGGCATCTCGCTCATCGCGCTTCCGCTCGCGCTCACCTTGATGGTGGCCTGGCGCATCTCGATCCACTGGCTGCTCGGCCATCCGATGGTGGGCGAGCGCATCTTGATCGTCGGTTCGGGCACGGCCGCCGTCGAGATCGCGCGCGAAGTTTTGGATCGCAGGGACGCGGGCTATCGCATCGTCGGCTTCGTGGATAACGACCCGGCGCTTGTCGGCAAGAGCATCATCAACCCGCGCGTGATCGGCGTGACGACCGACATGGCCGAGATCGTGCGGCGCGAAAACATCGACCGCATCATCGTCGCGCAAGGCGAGCGGCGCGGGCAGTTTCCGACGCAGCAACTGCTGGATTTGAGTCTCGGCGGCAGCGTCGCCATCGAAGAGGGCGCGTCCTTCTACGAACGCACCACGGGACGCGTCCACCTGAACATGATGCGGCCGTCGTGGCTCATCTTTTCGGGGCGCGGCCGTCAGGCGCGTCTCTCCGGTGTGGCGCGCACGCTGCTGCACAGGGGCGTGGCACTCTTCGGCGCGATCGTCTCTCTGCCCATCGCGCTCATCACCGCGCTTTTGATTAAGCTCGAATCGCCCGGCCCCGCTCTCTATAAGCAGGAGCGAGTGGGCAAGAACGGGCGGCCGTTCACGATCATGAAGTTTCGCTCGATGCGCCTCGACGCGGAGAAGAACGGCCCCGTCTGGGCGCAGACGGGCGATGATCGCACGACGCGCGTCGGGCGCGTGATACGCAAGATTCGCGTGGACGAAATTCCGCAGTTCTGGAACATCCTCAAAGGCGAGATGAACTTTGTGGGGCCGCGCCCCGAACGCCCGCATTTCGTCGCGCAACTCGCCGAAGAGATTCCGTTCTACGAACAGCGCCACCTGATCCCGCCGGGACTCACGGGTTGGGCGCAGATCAAATACCCGTATGGATCGTCGATCGAAGACGCGCGCCAGAAGTTGCAATACGACCTTTACTACATCAAGAACCAGAGCCTCGTGCTCGACGCAGTGATCCTGTTCGAGACGGTCAAGACGATCCTCTTCGGCCGCGGCGCGCGTTGAGCTGACCGCGCTGCCACCGCGAGAAGTTTCAGAGAGGTACACGACATGAAGATTCAAACGACGAAGTTGAAGACGCTCGCGCTCGCAGGGCTATTGCTTGCGGGCGGCATCGCTCCGATTCACACGGCCACCGCGCAGGAGAAGGACAAGCCGAAGTCGGAGCAGAAGACGCGGCCGCGCACGACGGGAAACACCACGGCGTCGGACGCGGCGAAGCGCGCGGGCGAGCGTTTAGAACCGGACGACACGAGCGCGCCGCCGCGTTCTGACGTGCCCGCCGAGACGCTGGCGAACCGGCGCGAAACGCTCTCGGAAGAAGAAGCGGCCGTCGTGCCTTACTTCAACAACTTCATGGCGAGCTACCGGCTCGGCCCCGAAGACGTGATCTCGATCACGGTCTTCAATCTCGAACGCTATTCGAAGTCCGGCATCATCATCCCGCCCGACGCCGTCGTCTCGCACCCGCTCATCCCCGAAGGCGTCTTCGTCGGCGGCAAGACGACCAAGCAGGTCGCAGACGAGATCACGAAGAAACTGGACGAGTACGTCATCGATCCGAAAGTGACGGTGTCGCTCGACAAGGCGCAGTCGGCGGTCTTCTGGGTGGTGGGCGATGTGGCGCAGCCGGGCATCCGCCCGATGACGCGCCGCCTGTCCGTTACCGAAGCCCTTGCTCTCTCGGGCGGCGTGCTGGAGACGGGCAACAAGAAGAAGGTGATGGTCATGCGTCGTCAGGCGAACGGCTTTTTGCAACCGCTCCTTGTCGATGTTGCGGCGATAGAGAAGGGACGCATGCCCGATAACTACTTCCTCAATCCCGGCGATCAGATCATCGTTCCCGGCAACAAGTTGAAGACCTTCGACCGCATCGTGAAGCTGCTGCCCGTCGTCAGCTTCTTCCGCATCTTCACGGGAGGATTCTGAGAAACGATGAACGATGAACGCGGAACGATGAACTCCGGAACACGAGCCGTTGCGCTTCGTGTTCTGCGTCTTCCTTTTTCCCTTCAACGTTCATCGTTCATCCTTCATCGTTTCGTCATCCTGCTTTTGCTCGTCGCGCCGTCAGTCGTCGCGGGCGAGTGGCGGCAGCAAACTTCGGGGACGATGGCGTGGTTGCGCGCGGTCTATTTCGTGGACGAGGCGCGCGGCTGGGCTGTGGGCAGCAAGGGCGCTCTGCTCTCGACTGTGGACGGCGGGCGCACCTGGGCTGTGCGTCGCGCACCGGGCGAAGACACCTTGCGCGACGTTTACTTCGCGGACGAGCGGACGGGCTGGCTCGTCTGCGAGCGCAGCATCTACCTGCTCAAGACGAAAGAAGAGGCGCGCTCTTACCTGCTCAAGACGACGGACGGAGGCGAGACCTGGTCGCGCGTCCTTGTGACGGGCGCGGAGACTGACGTGCTGCTCACGCGCGTTGCTTTCGTTGACGACTTGCGTGGTTGGGCTTTCGGCGAGATGGGCGCGCTCTATGCGACGACGGACGGCGGCGCGAGTTGGGAGCGACGCATGTTGCCGACGAAACACCTCTTGCTCGGCGGCGCGTTTCTCGCCGATCAAGGATGGCTCGTCGGCGCGGGCAGCACCTTTCTGTATAACCCGGACGGCGCGGAGTGGCGCGCGGGCAGTCTGCCCTTGACGGCGGCGACGCGTCTGAGCGCCGTCTCCTTCGTAGAGGCGCGGCGCGGTTGGGCGGTCGGCGAACGCGGCCTCGTGCTCACCACCGCGAACGGCGGGCGCACATGGCTCAGGCAGGAATCGAACGTCGAAGTCGACCTATCGGATGTGAAGTTCGTAGATGCGAGCGAGGGCTGGGCGGTCGGCGCGGAGGGCACGATCATCCACACGACGGACGGCGGCGCAAACTGGCGACGCGAAACGAGCGACACGCGCCACGCGCTCGAACGTCTCTCGGTCGTCCGAGGCACGCGCGCGTGGGCGGTCGGCTTCGGCGGCACGATTGTGAATTACGCCGGCAACGCCGGCGCGCCCGCCGCACCTCCGCAGTTGAAATCTCCCGGCGCGGAGCAACCGCAGGAACGCCCGCGCCGCGTCAATCCCTCTTAGCCGAAACTCCGACGGAGAATTAAAGATGCCGGAACAACTCTCGAACTCGAATCAAACACGCGCTGTGTCGCTGGCGTTGGCTGTCGCCACGTTCGTCGTCTTCGCTGCATCGTCCGCGCACACGACGTTCGCGCAAAACGCTTCGAAGTCTCGCACCGCTCCGGCACAGGGATCAGTTGCCAAGCCCGCCGATGCGAAAACAGCTACAGCGCGGGAGCAGAAGCCAGCCGCAGCACGCGAACAGAAACCCGCGCCTCGTCCCGCGTCCGAGATCACACGCGCACGACGCACGACCGTTGCACCTAAGGCTTCGCCCGCCCCTTCCGCAAACGCTGCTCCTGCATCTTCCGCAACTCCTGCGGCCAAGCCGAACAAAGCGTCCGCCGTGCCTTCCGCTGCTTCGTCCGCCGCGCCGAGTGCTGTGCCGACCGCCGTACCTGCGTCCGCGTCCACCGTCCCGGCGCCTTTGGCTGATGTGACGGTCGCTTCGGCGTCGAAGAGTGATGCGGGGAAGTCTGCCGATGCGGAAGGTGAACTCGAACGTCTCCGCGCGGAGATCAAAGACGCGAAGGCGGGCGCGGAACGTGCGCGGCTGCAACGCGCGTTAGTCGAACGTCTCGTCGCCTTAAAGCGCGAGCCGGAAGCGCTCGACGCCCTGCGCCTGATGATTCATGAAGACCGCTTCGACCCGCCTTTCTTCTTCAACACTGGCAACGCGCTTGCGCGTCTCGGCGACGCGAGCGCGGCCGAAGACGCTTACCGCAAAGCCATCTCGCAGCGTCGCGGCAACTACTCGCGCGCGCTCAACAATCTCGGCGTCATTCTCATAAGGCAAGGCCATTGGGACGAAGCAGAGGAGACGCTCAAGGCAGCGCTCGTGCAGGAGAACTACACTTACGCAGAGGCCAGTTACAACCTCGGACGCCTGCACCTCCTGCGCGGCGAAGCCGACCTCGCCATGCGCGAATGGCTGCGCACCCTGCGGCTCGACGCCGGGCACACGGAAGCAGCCGTCGCACTCGCGCGCACCTACGCCGCAGACGGCGACCCCGAACGCGCACTCCTCGTGCTCGACAACTTCGCTGCGCGCTCCACGCGCACGGGCGCTGGTATCCCGCGCGAGATCACGGACGTGCGCCGCGAAATCGTCTCCGGCACTTCAGCGCCGTCGGATGCGCCCGCTGCAAACTCGAAGACGGGCGGCCGGGACTTTAATTCCACGCGCGCGAGCGCAAACTCGCGCCCACGCGAACTCGACCGCTCTACTTACGAACTCCTGCGCTCCGCACGCGCCGCACGCGAGAAGGGAAACCTTGAAGTCGCTTTGAAAGATTATCGCGGCGTGCTTGCGCGCAGTCCCGCGGGGTATTTCCCGCCCGCCAATCTCGAACTCGGCGTCGCTCTCATCAATCTCAAACGCGACGAAGAAGCTATCACGGCGCTCCTTCCCGTCGCGCAAAAAGAGGCCGCGCGCTACCCCGTCGCACATTATCACCTCGGCCGTCTCTTCGAGCGACAGGGACACCTCGCACGCGCCGCAGATCATTTCGCACGCGCCGCCGAACTCTACGGCGACGAGAACCCGCAAGTGCTCATCGATCTGAGCCGCGTGCGCGAAAAGGCAGGCGACCACACGGGCGCGCTTGCCGCCATGAACGACTACGCCACAGCGTCCGCACGTCAGGGCACAGTCCCACAGTGGGTCTCCGAACGACAGGCGAAACTAAAACAAAAAGCCACGCCCACGCCGAACGCTTCGACGCGAACGAGGCCGTAGCCCGCGACGACCTTCCGCAACAACCGGCCGCACGCAAAACGGCGCGTCTCACGTAAACCACGGTTTACGTGAGA
>DASZCS010000080.1:0-20939 GCA_035942855.1 Pyrinomonadaceae bacterium
GCCCGTCGCCAGCCTTGCGTCTATGTGGGCGTCCGACAGGTTATATCTCGAAAAGAAAGCCTCGCTCATCTCGACGTTAAAGTTTTTCGACGGGTAGAGGACGTTCACGTTCTGGTGCGATTCGCCGGATTGGTAGAAGAGTAGTCGCCCCGGTAGGCAGTGGTTGACGGCCCGTTTACGGCGCTCCACATTGCCCCCTTCGAGGATGAAACTGAAGTGAGGGTTGCGGTGATAGTGCCACTCATAGGAGGAATTTTGATGCTGCGCCCGGAGCGATTCATCGTAATGGGCCAAAGAATACCAGACGGAGTCGGCCTCCCAAGTCCTGACATCCGAACCGAGAAAGTTTCCGGCGTCTAACTCTTGCATGCTCATTCCCCTCAGCGCCTTTGAAGGCTGATCCATACGAGGTGTTATTTCAGAGTAGCCGCATCGCTCGGGCGACGCTTGCGGATTACACATAAAACAGTCGAGCGGTAGAAACGTTACAAGAAAGTTATCTGCGGAGGGGGTGATCATTGTGCGCCAATGCGGAGTCCAGCTAGGGGGGCGAGCGATCTTTTCGTGATATTAGAGAGGCGAGGGAGCGGCATTATACACCCATGCAAGCGTGTTAAGCCGCACGGTACGGCTTTTGTCGCTCCATTACGGAGTTCTGCCGCAGCCCGCGGTATCATGCGCTCTACAGAGTAGTTCTGCCGCACCCTGCGGTAGAATAGGCGTTATGCGGCTGGCGAGTTGCAGCCGCGGGGAGGTAGGGGATGATGAGTGGCAGTCTAACTAGTGGCCGTTTGTTCTGCGCGGCCGTCGCGCTCGCGGCCCTTACCATCATCGCTGCCGGGCAGGCCGCGACGAGGGTGATCGAGTGGGGGCCGGCGCAGAAAGGGCTGCTCTACGTCGGCGACTCTGCGTCCGAGACCGACTACTACGCCGTCGAGGTCCGGGAGATCACGGTCGAGGGTAAGCCGGTGGCGGTCGGGCGTCCCTTCGCCGCCGCCGCCGACTGGGCGAAGACGCTGACACTGAAGGTCAGGAACACGTCGGGAAGGCCCATCCGCCGCCTCCGCGTCATTCTCAGCTTGCCGGAGTGGAAGGGCGAGCGGGGCGTCGGGCACGGGGCGGTCGTCCTGACCTACCCGCTGGGTGAGACCGGTGCCGCTCAGGGGGAATTGTCGCGGAGCGGCGGGTTGATGTGGGCGGTGCTCAAGCCGGACGAGGAGGCGGAGCTAAGCCTCAGATGCGAGGCGACCCTGTGCGCGCGGCATCTCGCGGCGCTCGCCGAGGCGTCGGCCGCGCACCGGATCACGAGGGCGGAACTGCACAGCGTGTGGGCCGACTTCGACGGCCGTGAGTTCTGGTGGGGCTTCTACGTCCCGGCGCGCAGCCCATAGGCACAGGCTCTCACGCGCGGCGGTTCATTCCAGCGTGCGGCGGAGGCGAGTCGTCGAGTATGTTGAGTGTAAGTGGCGCCGCCTGACAACGGCATGCACCCGACCGCCAATAGCGCGGCTCTCATCGAGAACTTAATCGTAGCGGAGTCCCGGCGCGGCGGCTCAATTCCAGCGTTAGATTGCTTCAAGAGGAGAGCGTTGTGAAACGGCTATTATTATTAACCGTCTTGTTGCTCACAGTGGCTGGATGCGGTGCCGTAGGCACGATGACCGAAGGGTTCAAGCACTCCCAAGAGGTCGCGGATGATTTGGGAAAGGCAACTGGCAGTAAACCCTTCGTAGGCTTCAACTGGAACAATGGATCGCTGACGAACGTGACGGTCACCTTCGATGGGATACCCGCGGGCAGAACCACTGAGGAGATCGCTGCCTTGTCGCGGAGTTCCATCAGGGCTAGATTCAAGCAGGAGCCGCGGAATATCGTCATCGGCTTCAGGCTCCCCGGCAAGAATCAGTGAAGATACCGGGGCTAGGCATCTCGCCGCACGAAATCTAACAACGGCATGCACCCGACCCGCGACACGATTGATGTCATCTTCCAGCAGAGGGGCTGGCGGGTGATGCCGGGCGTTAGGCAGCTACTTTGTGGAGAAGAGTGCGCCGGTAGGGAGGCCGCTCCGGCTCCGTCAAGGCATTCACTTGAACAGGGGAGAGAATTAGGTGTCAGAGAAAAATAAAGCAATCTTAGAAGAGGCCAACGCGGCTATCGCTGAAGGCGACAATGAAGGATTCTTGTCATTTTGCGCCGACGACACGGAATGGACGTTTGTAGGCGACAAGACCCTCAAAGGGAAGGAAGCCGTTCGCCAATGGATGGCAGCGACGTACGTGGAGCCACCAAAGTTTAGGGTCGCTAACTTAATCGCCGAGGGTGATTTCGTCACGGCGCTCGGCGACATAACGATGAAGGACGAGGGCGGGAAGGCGGCTCAATACTCGTACTGCGACGTCTGGCGCTTTCGCGGCGGTAAGATCGTCGAATTAAGGGCTTTCGTCATCAAAGCCGAGGTCAAGGATGAAACCGGCAGCGCGGCGTGAGCAATCAGGATCAAGCACAGCCATAGCGAGGCGCATGGTTTCTCGAAGGCGGCGATCACGTTATCGGCGGGTGCGATGTGAATAAGATCTAGCTGACAATGCCTCTACCTTTTAACCGCTTTCACTCATATGTACAACTTTGATCGATTCCTGAGGAAATTCCAGCGGTGGGTTCGCTCTCAGCCGCTTTTGTACCGCCTGACGCTAGGTACCCGCCTGCTTCTGGCGGTAGGCTTCATCCCTACCGGGCTGGTGAAGCTCTTAGGCCGCCGCTTCTCGTACATGAGCCCTGAGACCGACATCGGCGGCTTCTTCGAGGTTCTGTACCAGTCGGGACTCTACTGGCGCTTTCTCGGTCTGGCGCAGGTGCTCGCCGGGCTGCTCGTCCTTACGTCCGCCACCGCTACCCTGGGCGCGTTCCTGTTCTTCGTAATCATGCTCAACGTCTTTGTAATTACACTCTCCTATGATTTCCACTTCACGCCCGTCATCACCGGTTCGATGCTCCTCGCCACTCTGTACCTACTCCTCTGGGATTACCACCGGCTGCGGAGCCTCTTTGGCTTGCGGGAGGAAGATGAGGAAACACTCGCGCTCCTGCCGCAGCACCGGTTAAGAGGTACGGTGGAGCGCGGCACATACGTTGTGGGCTTGGCGGCCGGGCTGGGGTTTTTCAGCGGAATGCGAGGGCTATTCTTTCCGTGGGGATGGAACCGCTGGTTCCTATGCGGCTGTCTGGGCAGCTTTGTGGTGGCATTATGGTATGGTCTGGCAACTCTACGGCGGCCAGCCGTGAGCGGCTGACGTGCCGCCTAACAACGACATGCACCCGACCCGAATCAGCGCGGTCTTTTAGCCAGAGCCATGCAGTATTGATATTTACGCAACTCCGGGTCGAGCGCCTCCATCGTCGCTCGCCTCTGCGCGGCGGACGCTGTGTTCCGGGCATGACCCGGCACGGGGAGTGCGCCGAGCACTAAAGCGGACAACACGATCAGACAGTAAGGACGTTCCCTCACACCAGCCCCCTCGAATCATAAAAGAGTGTCTGGCCTGAAGCATAACCAATACGAGAATCAGTGTCAGAGCAGGGACGCCGGTAGCCTCATCACGTATCCCGCCGCCTTACCAGTTAGTGTCTTCTAACGAAAATCTACGTCGATCAACTCGGCCTTACGCGAGCTATTTTATAGATTGCTTGATCGCGTTAGTCGCTGGTGAGACGCTGGTCTTAGTCGCCACGTCTAAGACCCACTTGAGATCAAGCGCGCTCGTGCAAACTGTGTCAGATAGCTCAGGGGTAGAGCAGGAAGGGTTTGCGGCTCTCACGAAACTCCGCAGCCTCTCTTTCCCACTCTTCCAGGAGTGGGAGGAGCCGACCGCCTTCAATAGCGAGCCTCACCTTGTCCGAACCCGTGAGGCGATCAATGGTCGCCGTCCAGGCGAAATCGCGCGGGTGCCGCCTGCGAATCTCATCAATGAGCAAGAGCGACGTGCGGACAGGCCGATACGCCCGCCGGTCGGTAATGAAGAAGCGGATCGCAGGGATAGTCTGCCCCTTGTGCTTGGCGGCTGTTGGCGCTATCGCCATCGTAATGGCTTCGAAACTGATGCCCGGTAGCCGCCGCTCGTTCATGACACGGGCGACCTCCGGCGCGTTTAGCCACGGGGCGCCGACCTGCTCGAAGGGCCGGGCGGTGCCCCTGCCCTCGCTCAGGTTGGTGCCCTCGAAGTAAACCGACCCGGGGTAGCTCGTCAGCGCGGCCAGCGAGCGCAGGTTGGGCGAGGGGTTCACCCATGGTAGTCCGGTCTCGTCGAACCACTGCGAGCGCCGCCAGTTCTCGACCCGCGCGACGATAAGATTTGCGCCGATGCCGTACTTCCGGTTGAAGAGGGTGGCAAGCTCGCCGACCGTCATCCCGTGGCGCGCCGGGATGGGGTACATCCCGACGAAGGACTTGAACTTAGGGTCGAGCAGCGCACCTTCGACGATCTCTCCGCCGATGGGATTAGGGCGATCCAGAACGACGAACGGAATTCCTTTTCTCTCGGCGGCCTTCATCGCCAGTGCCATGGTGGAGACGTAGGTCCAAGTGCGCCCGCCGACCTCCTGCAGGTCGTAGACCAGAACATCAACGTCCTTCAGCATCTCCGGCGTGGGACCGCGATCCTCAGACATATATAGAGAATAGATCGGGACACCCGTCTTGGGATCACTCTCATCTACGATCTTCTCACCCGCCTCAGCCGTGCCCCGAATGCCGTGCTCAGGGGCCAGCAGAGCGACCAGCTTCAAATCCCTGTGCTTTGCAATCAGATCAATATCTGATGTCCTGGACCGGTTGATCCCCGTGTGGTTGGTAATCAGGCCGACACGCCTCCCTCGGAGCGCTCGTGGCACGTCGGCGAGGAAAGTCTCGATGCCCACTTGAACGGTTAATGTTGATGCCGAGGTTACGCCGTCTGGCCGTGCCGCGAGTGGGAGGTAAGTAGAGTTGATTGAGAGAAGCGTGAGCGCGGCGGCCAGGATGAGCAGCAACACCCAACCTATAGTGAAAAGCATCTTCGGCATCGGCGTTCCTTTCTATCGGGGAATGTGGCGAGCATAGTACACCGGCTTTGCAACTGAACGGCACTCGGGACGGCGCTGCCTAAAGATGGAATTTAAGACGTGGCGTGCCTACATCCATAGAACATAGGTTGAACCCTTTATAACGCTCAATAGGACGGGCGATTCCTGTCCTGTTCCAGAGAACTCGGAGGCTTAACGGCCTTGCACCTTATCATGATGAAGTCGTAGGGTTCTGTTGTTCGTTTATCATAGAACTGTAACTTTAAGGTAAATTAAAGGCATCATGGCTAAACCGGTACTATTGACGGTAGACGACGACGCGGAAGTGTTGCGTGCCGTCGAGCGCGACCTGAGGAAAAAGTATTCGAACGTTTATCGTGTGTTGCGCGCGGATTCGGGTCAGGCGGCATTGGAAGTGGTGCGCGAATTGAAGGTGAGGAACAACCCCGTCGCCCTGTTCCTCGTCGACCAGCGGATGCCTGGCATCTCCGGCGTAGAGTTTTTGGAGCAGGCGATCAAACTCTACCCGGAGGCGAAGCGCGTGCTCTTAACGGCCTACGCCGACACCGATGCGGCCATCGCCGCGATCAACGAAGCGGGCATCAACCACTATCTTTTGAAGCCCTGGGACCCACCCGAGGAGAATCTTTATCCGGTGCTGGACGATCTGCTGGAAGACTGGCAGGGGAACTATCGTCCGCCGTTCGAGGGCATACGCGTGGTCGGCAATCGCTGGTCGCCTGCCTCGCACAACATCAAGGACTTTCTGGCGCGCAATCATGTCCCTTACCAGTGGCTCGACATCGAAGCCGCCGAGCAGGATGCGGAGGTGCGCCGTCTCGTCGAGTCGCTCGGCGAAGAGGTGAGGCGGCATTTGCCGCTCGTCATCTTTCCCGACGGAGCGCGCCTGCCAGAACCGAAGCTCTCCGATGTGGCCGAGCGTGTCGGGCTGAAAAC
Source organism: Pyrinomonadaceae bacterium (assembly GCA_035942855.1). Classification (GTDB taxonomy): domain Bacteria; phylum Acidobacteriota; class Blastocatellia; order Pyrinomonadales; family Pyrinomonadaceae; genus JAIVJZ01. Next base: position 6,019 of record DASZCS010000080.1, read on the forward strand.
GCGTGCCGCCGAAGAGTTCTACGATCTGGCGATCGTGGGCGGCGGCCCCGCCGGACTCGCGGCCGCCGTTTACGGCGCGTCGGAGGGCCTGCGCACCGTGATGATCGAGCGCGAAGCGCCGGGCGGGCAGGCCGGGATGTCGAGCCGCATCGAGAACTATCTGGGCTTCCCGTCGGGCCTTTCCGGCGGCGACCTCGCGCGGCGCGCCGTAGTGCAGGCGAAGCGGTTCGGCGTCGAGATACTTTCGGCGGAAGCGACCGGCTTGAGGCTGGAAGGCCCTTACCGTTTCGTCAAACTGGGAGGCGGCAGCGAGATCAGTTGCCATGCCCTGCTCATCGCCACAGGGGTGCAGTGGCGCAAACTCGACGTGCCCGGCGCGGATCGTTTGACGGGCGCAGGGGTTTATTACGGCGCAACGCAAACCGAAGCGATGGCGTGCAGGGACGAGGATGTGTACATCGTCGGCGGGGCGAACAGCGCCGGGCAGGCGGCGATGCATTTCTCGAATTACGCGCGCCGGGTCGTAATGCTCGTGCGCGGGGAGTCTCTCGCCGCTTCGATGTCCCGGTACCTGATCGACCAGATCAAGCGCACCGGGAACGTCCACGTCGAATACAATACGCGGGTCGTAGAAGTTCACGGCGAGGATCATTTGGAAGAGGTGAGCGTTCATTGCTCGGCGAGCGGCGAGACGAGCAGGGTTCCCGCCGCTTCGCTATTCATCTTCATCGGCGCTGTGCCGCACACCGACTGGCTGGAGGGCGCGGTGGCGCGCGACGAGCGCGGCTTCATCCTCTCAGGCGCAGACCTCGTTCGCGACGGTAAACGCCCTCGCGGCTGGACGCTCGACCGTGACCCCGCGCTTCTGGAGACCAGCGTGCCCGGCGTCTTCGTCGTCGGCGACGTGCGGAAAGGTTCGGTCAAGCGTGTTGCATCGGGCGTCGGCGAAGGCTCAATCGCAATCTCATTCGTTCATCAATATCTCAGTAAGGTCGTGTGAGTATGCAGAACTTGAAATTAGAGAGCGGCGGCGAGGGCGGGGAGGCGGGCGACGCGCCGCAGGCCGTCACGCAGACAGTTTCGCCGCAGGACAAGGTTGAAGCGCTGCGCCGCGTACAGGTCTTCGCGGAGCTTCCCGAAGAACAACTGAGGTGGTTCGTCGAGAACGCCGTCGAGCGCTGGGCGGAGCCGGGCGAGATCATCTTTCGCAAGGGCGACCCGGCGGATCAAATGACCGTCTATCTTGAGGGTGAAGCCCACACTCGTCAGGACGAAACCAATCTGGACGGCAACGTCTACATCGCGCAGGCTGGCGACCCGCAGACGGAAGTGAGCGGAAAACTCCCTTACTCGCGGATGAAGGCATTTCCCGCCACGAGTCGCGCCGTCACACGGGCGCGGCTGCTCTTGTTCCACGAACGGTTATTCCCGGAGATGTTGCGGCGGATGCCGGTGCTCGCCGAGCGGCTCGTCGGTCTGATGAGCGACCGCGTGCGCGAATCGACGAAGATGGATCAGCAGCGGGACAAGCTGATGGCGCTCGGCAAACTCTCCGCCGGACTCGCGCACGAACTCAACAACCCGGCGGCGGCGGCCAAGCGCGGGGCGAACGAAATGCTCGGCGCGTTGGAAGAGTTGCGAGCGGCCGATTTGCGGCTGTGCCGCCACAACCTAACGCCGGAGCAGCGGCAGTTCATCGCGGAGTTTGAAAGCGAAGCCATCGCGCACACGTCTACGACCATGCCCCTGGGGGCGCTGGAGCAGAGCGACCGTGAAGACGAACTCGGAGCGTGGCTCGACGAACAGGGCGTCGCGGAGAGTTGGAAACTGGCGCCCACATTTTCAGAGGCGGGTGTCGATACGAAAGCACTGGAGCGCGTGTTGGACGAGACCGGGAGGGACGCCCTCGGCGACGTACTGGCGCGCATCGCCGCACAACTCTCGACCGCGAAACTTATCGGCGACATCAAGACGAGCGTCGGGCGCATCTCGGAACTCGTCGGCGCGATCAAAGAATACTCCTACATGGATCAGGCGTCGGTGCAGGAGGTCGATCTCCACAAGGGGCTGGACAACACCGTGCTCATTCTCAGGTATAAACTGAGGAAGAAGAACATTGACGTGGTGCGCGATTACGCCGACGATCTGCCGCGCGTCACGGCCTACGGCAGCGAACTCAATCAGGTGTGGACGAACCTGATCGACAACGCCGTCGACGCGATGGGCGACGGTGGGCGTCTGAAGATACGCACGAAACTTGAGCCGACGGACGTGCTCGTCGAAATCCGAGACAACGGGCCGGGCATCCCGGTCGAAGTCCAGACGCACATCTTCGAGCCGTTCTACACCACGAAGCCCGTCGGCGAAGGAACCGGCCTCGGACTCGACGCCGTCAGCCGTATCGTGCGCAAGCATCGTGGCAACATACGCGTTCAGTCGAAGCCGGGCGACACCTGTTTTCAAGTTCGCCTGCCGTTGGCGCAGTAACGCGCAAGCAAAAGAGAAGACGAGCGGAAAAGGGAGTCATTTTCATGAACACTGAAACTAATAGACCAACAGACGAAGCCGACATCTTGAGCCAGCCGGTGAGCGAACGCGATCACACGCGCGGAGCTTTAACAGCGCCGGTGACTTTGCTGATGTACGGCGCTTATGAGTGCCCCCATTGCGTGGAGGCGAACCGGATCGTCAGGGAAATCGAAAGCCGTCTGGGGGAACGGCTGCGGTTCGTCTTCCGCCATTTCCCCAGAACGAACGTCCACCCGCACGCCGAAGCCGCCGCCGAAGTAGCGGAAGCTGCCGGCGAGCAGGGCAAGTTCTGGGAGATGCACGACGCGCTCTTCGCACACTTCAATCATCTCGACGGCGAGCACCTTGTACTGTATGCCAAAGAATTAGAACTCGACATGGAGCGGTTCGAGCAGGCGATCAATCATCGCTCGTTCGCCGCACGGGTGCAGGAAGATTTCAAGAGCGGAGAGCAAAGCGGCGTGCGCGCGACGCCGACATTTTTCATCAACGGCGCGCGGCACAAGGGAGCATGGGACATAGATGCTTTACTGAAGGCGGTTGAGACGGCAGATTAAGAAGCCGGGCAGTTTCTAACGCCCACCCGTTATCCTTCTCCTGAAAGATGCGAAGCTGTCCTGCGTTGAAGGCAACGGTTTCGCCCGATCATTTAATGAACGAAGGGAATTCCAAAGATTACCTGATCCTGTTTGCGCTCTGGCTGCTCGTCTTCTCCGCCAGCAGCCAGATCATGATCGTCTCGCCGATGCTGCCGCAGATCGGCCGGGAGTTGAACGTCCCGGAGGCGGTGCAGGGCACACTCGTGAGCGCCTACGCGCTGATGGTCGGTCTCTTCGCGCTCATCATTGGTCCCGTCTCGGACAAAGTGGGAAGGCGGCGCGTGCTGCTGTTAGGCTCCGGTGCGATGTGCGTGACGCTCGCGCTGCACAGCGTGGCGTACGACTACACGAGCCTGCTGCTGGCGCGAACTCTGAGCGGCGCGGCCGGCGGCATGTTGAGCGGGGCGGCCGTCTCTTACGTGGGCGATTACTTCCCCTACGAGCGGCGGGGCTGGGCGAGCGGTTGGATCATGAGCAGCACCGCGCTCGGCCAGATTCTCGGCGTCCCCGCCGGGACTTTTCTCGCCTCGGGTTACGGCTTCCGTTTGCCCTTCCTACTGTTCGCCGGGACGATGGCGGCGGCTTTTTTCCTGATCTGGAGATTCGTCCCGCAGCCGGACGTGAAAAGATTCGCCGGACGCCTCACGGTTCGGAGCGCGCTCGGCAAGTACCGGAAGTTATTGGGAAGGGGAGAGGTCAGGGCCGCAGCCCTGGCTTTTTGTCTGATGTTTCTCGGTCTCGCGCTGTATGTCGTTTATCAACCGACGTGGCTCAACGCGAGAACCGGGGCGGACGGCAGGGAGATCGCCTTGCTGTTTCTCATCGGCGGGATCGCCAATGCCCTGACCGGGCCGCTGGCGGGTAAACTCTCTGACCGCGTGGGGCGCAAAAGCGTGATCATCGCGTCGTGTCTCGGCCTCTCCGTGATGATGATTGCGACTCCGGTGCTCGTGCGCGGCAACGACACTTTATGGATCGCTTACCCGCTGTTTTTCTTGACGATGATTTTAGTCGCGGCACGAATGAGTCCCTTTCAGGCGCTACTCTCCGCGCTGGCGACCGGCGAGGAGCGCGGGAGTTTACTGAGTCTGACGGTGGCGCTCGGTCAGGTAGGCTTCGCGCTGGGCGGGGTGATAGCGGGGCCGGCCTACTCCCGGCTCGGATACACGAGCAACACCATCGGCGGGGCGGCGTGCATGCTGGCGATGGCGTTTCTCGTCTGGCGTTACCTGCCCGAGCCGGGAAGCAATTCGTCCGCGCGCGGAGAAGACGTAACCGCATCGCCGCAAGTTCGCGCCGCCGTCAAAGCAACTTCGTAAGCCGACAAGGTGAAACGGAAAACGAGGGCTCGGGAGAAACTCATGTCAGAACAGTGCGAACACTTAAATCAGATGCGAGAGGTCACGCCCAGCGCGGCTGGCTGCGAGGATTGTCTGAAGATCGGGGATACGTGGATGCACCTGCGCCTTTGTGAAACCTGCGGCCACGTCGGATGTTGTGATAATTCCAAGAACAGGCACGCGACGAAACACTTCCACACGACGAGACATCCGATTATTAAATCCTTCGAGCCGGGCGAAGACTGGGGCTGGTGTTACGTTGACGAGATTTTCTTCGAGACGCTTTGAGAGTTATCGCTCAGTCGCTGCACTGGCTTATCCCTCACGCCGCTTCAACGCCCGGCATAAGCCCGGCGGTTGGTGCTGTCGATGGCGACGCGAGGAGAGACGGTGTCTGCCGTTTAAGGAAGAAGGATGAACACGATCACCTCCATCAGTGATTACTGCCGTGAGATCAACGTCCCGCCGCCCCGGCACGACTTCTTCGACATCCGACGCTTCAAAGACAACATGCGGACGGTCAACGCCCGCCAGCCCCCGTTCAGGCATGAGTTTTATGCCGTCGCGCTCAGGCACGAAGGCTCCAACCGCGAAGTCATGGGACGGGCCTTGAGCTCGAACCTGTTCTTCAACTCACCTTACCAGATCGTCACTTGGGACATCCTGCCGGACTGGACGGGCTGGTACATCATCTTCGACCGCGAGTTCATCGCGCTCAACCCCGCGTGGCAGAACTTTCTCATCGACTTCCCCTTCTTCCGACTCGACAGGAGCATCCGCTTCGACCTGCCGGAGGAATCCGCGCGCTTCGCCGACGGGGTGTTTCAGAACATCTTCGACGAGTATCATTCGGAGAACGGCGACAAGTTTCTCTTCATTCAGGCGTATACACATCTCCTGCTGCTGTTGACCAAGAGACACTTTTTACGGATCGAGGTCGGAGGCGACGGGCTACAGGAGAACCGGACGGCCGACGTGCTGCTCGTTTCGCGCTTCCAAAGCCTGCTCGAAGTCTCTTTCGGCGGCGAGCACACGGGCGGAGAGATTCGCCATCCCTCCTACTACGCCGGTCGACTTCACGTCCACCCCAACTATCTCAACGCCGTGGTCAAAAGAATCACGGGCAGCACGGCCATCCAGCTCATCCAGAATCATGTGCTGACTCAAGCCAAGTCGCTACTCCTGCAAACGGACTTGCCCGTCAAGGAGATCGCTTTCCGGTTACAGTTCTCGGAGCCGACCCACTTCAACGCCTTCTTCAGGAAATTCACCAGCCAGACGCCCCAGCAGTTCCGCGGCAAGTAACTACTTCTGCCGCCCTTTGGATTTCGTCATTCCTGCTTTGAGATTCGTTACCGCCCGCCCCTTCATAATTCATATATTGCCCTCGTCGAGGGGAGAACCGACTCGATAAATAAAAAAGAGAGGGAGCGAAAACGATGAGGACTCTATTACTGGCGATGCTGATTATGATGGGGGTCGGAATTGTTCTGGGGCAGAAGAAATCGGATAGGGATAAGATCATCGAAACAGTCGGCAACATCTTTTCGGGCGCTGACGAGCGCGACTGGCAGAAGGTTCAGCGCGCGATGGCCGGGGAAGTCTATCTCGACTACACGTCGCTGGCGGGCGGCAGCCCCGCCACTCTCTCGCCAACCGCCATCGTCGAAAGCTGGAAGGGCGTGCTGCCCGGCTTCCGTAGTACGCACCACCAGATCGGCAACTTCAAGGTGAAGGTGGAGGGCGACAGGGCCGAGGCCAACTTCAGCGGGCTGGCGCTGCATTACCTGAACGGCGAGACATGGACGGTCGTCGGCACCTACGACTTCTCTCTGGTGAAGGGTAAGAGTGGCGAGTGGGCGGTCGAGAGGATGAAACTCAACCTCCAGAAGCAGGACGGCAACCTGCAACTCCCGGCGCTCGCCGCGCAGAATGTCAGGAACGGGATGACGTTCAAGGCCGGGCGGGTCAGCCGGGAGAACGCGGAAGCGGTCGAGAGCTTCTTCAACGCGCTTGAGAAGCTCGACATCGGGTCATTCATGGACGGTTGGGCGGAGGGAGCAAGGCAGGTGATGCCGCTCTCGCCGGAGGGTTTTCCACGAGAGTTGAACGGCAAGGGGGCGATCCTCAACCAGTACAAAGGTCTCCCCGAAAACTACACCTCGATGAGGTTCCCGCGGAGAATCTTCGCCACCGAAGATCCGCGCAAAGTCATCGTGCAGTATCACGGCATCATCCCCCTCAAGGACGGGAGCGAGTACAACAATAACTACGTCGGGATCTTCGAAATTAAGGGCGGCAAGGTCGAGAGGTTCACCGAATACTTCGACCCGTTCATCCTCTCCGCCGCCTTCGGCCAGAAGCTCCAACAGAACTTCAACGTCTCGGACGGCGACGTTAAGGGGGGAACAAAGACCGGCGTGCGCCGGGTTGAGTTTCAGAGCGAAGGTCTGGTGCTGGTCGGCCACCTCCACCTGCCCGCAGGTTTCAGCGAAGATAAGAAACACAGAGCGGTAGTCGTGACCGGCTCGTGGACGACCGTTAAAGAGCAGATGGCCGACCTGTACGCGTCGAAGCTGGCCCGCGAGGGTCTCGTCGCCCTGACTTTCGATTTCCGCAACTACGGCGAGAGCGAGGGGCAGCCGCGCGACTATGAGAGCCCGGAGATGAAGGCCCGCGACATCACCAGCGCCGTCGACTATCTGAAGAGCCTGCGGTTCGTGGACGCCGGCAACATCGGCGGTCTGGCGGTGTGCGCGAGCACCGGTTACATGAGTCAGGCGGTGGCGCAGGGCGCGGACATCAAAGCCCTCAACTTCGTCGCGCCGTGGCTGCATAACCCGCAGATCGCACGCGGCATCTACGGCGAGGAGAATGCGAAGAGTCTGATTGCGAAGTCTGATGCGGCCAGGAGGAAGTTTGCCGAGACGGGCGTTGTAGATTACGTCGTGGCTGCGAGCGACAAGGACGCCACGGCCGCTATGTACGGCCCCTTCGACTATTACCTGAACCCGAAGCGCGGGGCCATCAAGCAGTGGGGCAACCGGTTCGCCGTGATGGCCTGGAAAGGGTGGCTGGAGTTCGACGCCACGCGTACGGCGGAGAAGATCAACATCCCCGTGCAGATCATCCACAGCCGCGCTGCCGCTGTCCCACACGGCGCGGAGCTCTACTACTCGAAACTGCGCTCGCCTAAGAACATCGTCTGGGTGGAGAAAGCCACGCAGTTCGACTTCTACGACGGCGAACAATTAACGGGGGATGCTGTAAAGGAATCCGTCCGGTGGTTCGGCAGGCACTTAAATTGAGCGGCCTTCGGATTGTGAACCGGGGACGGTCTGACAACGTCCCCGGCTTTCCCGCCATTTTCGCGATGCTACCCGGCGCGGTCAGGTAGTCCCACGGGGCAGGCGTGCGCCGGGTAGCGGAGATTTAACTGGTCAAGTCTGATACGTTGCAGTATAAGTCGGTTCCACGGTCGCGCCTGCCATCTGTTCCTGCAAGACTAGGAAAGGGATATGTGAAGTTTCCATCCGAGAGATAACCATGTCGGAATTTCAACCCTTGATTGAGGGGAATCGTTTCGCAGGGAGGGTCGAGGAGAATTGCGCCGAGCTGCGACGACTCAACGAAGAGCTGCGAGCGGAACTCGCCGGGCGCGTGCGGGACGAAGAAGCCTTACGCAAGAAACTAGCTTACCTCGCCGAGTCTCAGAGATTAAGTCAGACCGGTAGTTGGGTCTATGACACCCTCCGCGGAGTCTCTACCTACTGGTCGGCGGAACAATATCGGATATGCGGGTTCGACCCTGAGGAAGGGCCGCCGTCCGCCGAAATGGATCGGGCACATCATGCCCCGGAAGAGTGGTCTCGGCTGACGGAGACGGTCAAGAGCGCTGTCCGGAACAATGCCAACTTCGAGACCGATTCGTGGTTGGAGTTTCCCGACGGATCGACCAAATACCTCCGCATCATAGGGCACCCGGTAGTCAACGCTTCGGGTAATGTCGTAGAACTCGTCGGCATCACCATCGACGTCACCGAGCGCATGCGGGCGGAAGATACAAACCGCAGACTGGCCTGGATCGTCGAGTCGACCGACGATGCCATCTTTAGCCGGACGCCTGAAGGAATTATCACCAGTTGGAACAGAGGCGCGGAGCAGATGTTCGGGTTCCGTGCCGAAGAAATAATCGGTCGCCACATCTCTACCATCATTCCCGACGACCTCACGGATGAGATAAAGGACATACTCGACTCGGCGCGCCGTGGAGAAGCACGGCGACTGGAAACCGTGCGCCTCCGAAAGGACGGCCGTCGAATTGATGTTGCGCTCGCGATTTCCACTATCAGAGACCCTCACGAGCGAATAGTCGGCGCCGCCGTCATAGCTCGTGACATTACGGAGAGAAAGAGAATCGAAGTGAGACAGGCAAGGGCTGCGCGCCACGCCTTCCTGCGCTCTGAAGTCAGCGCAGCCTTTAACGAGAGCCAGGGCTCTCTGCGCACAATCCTACAGAGTTGTGCCGAAGCAGTGGTGCGCCATCTGGATGCGGCCTTCGCGCGTATCTGGACGCTCGACGGCGACAAGAACATGCTTGAGCTTCAGGCGAGTGCGGGACTCTACACGCGCCTTGACGGCAGGCACGCGTGCATTCCTGTTGGCAGTCACAAGATAGGATTGGTAGCCGCACAGCGGAAGTCGGACCTGACGAATAACGTTCAGGAAGACGAGCGGGTGAGCGATAAAGAATGGGCGCGGCGGGAGGGCATGATTTCCTTCGCCGGCTGCCCGCTCACGGTTGAAGGCCATCTCGTCGGCGGCATCGCCATGTTCGCGCGCCGAGCCCTGGAGCGGGACACAATTGAAGTTCTCGAATCAATCGCTCCCATCATCGCGCAGGGGATCGAACGCAAGCGGGCGGAGGAGCAATTGCTGCTGATCAAATACACGATTGATCATGTTTCCGACACCGCGGCAAGGATAGCATCAGATGCAAGATTTGTTTTTGTCAACGATGCGTGCTGCAATTCTCTGGGTTACACCCGCGAGGAGTTACTACAGTTAACCGTTCATGATATTGACCCGAATTTCCCCAGAGATACATGGGCTGATCACTACAACAATCTTCGTGCCCGGAAATCCCTAACTTTAGAGTCGAACCACCGGAGGAAAGACGGTCACGTCTTTCCCATCGAACTTTCGCTCACCTTTCTGGAATACAACGGGCAGGAATACAGTTTTGCCTTTGGCCGAGATATTACCGAGCGCAAACGAGCGGAAGGGGAATTGCGCCGCCTGCAAAGCGAACTGGAGCATACCGCCCGTGTGATGACGATGGGCGCGCTCGCTTCATCAATCGCGCATGAAGTCAATCAACCGCTGGCAGGCATCGTGACGAACGGCAGTGCTTGCCTGCGCTGGCTGGCGATGGATCCTCCCGATCTGGAAGAAGCGCGAGACGCCGTCAATCGAATTATCAGAGACGGGCATCGCGCGAGCGACGTGATTATGCGCGCCCGCGCGCTCTTGAAAAAGGCTCAGCCGCAGAAAACTTCGCTGAACATTAACGAAGTTGTGCGGGAAACAATAGCCTTTGCCCAACACGAAGTTCATAAAAGCGAAATCTTTTTGCGGACGAAATTTTCGCCGGAGCTGCCGATGGTCGCGGGCGATAAAATTCAATTACAGCAGGTTTTGCTGAACCTGTTGATGAACGGCATTGACGCGATAAAGGCGGCCGGTGACGGGCGGCCGCAATTATCCGTCGAAACGCGGCCACACGAAGAAGATAAAATTCTCATCTCCGTAAAGGATTCCGGCGTCGGTCTGGGTGCGGGAAGTCTCGACAAGATTTTCGAGGCTTTTTATACGACGAAAAGGGAAGGCATGGGTATGGGGCTTTCCATCAGCCGCTCAATCGTCGAAGCGCACGGGGGACGACTCTGGGCAACCCCGAACGACGGCAGCAGGGGCGCGACATTTCAATTTACCTTGCCCGTCGGCGAAGTGTAATGATGAATGAACGGGAAGCTATCGTCGTCGTCGTTGACGACGACCAATCCGTCCGGGAGTCCCTCGACAGCCTTTTTCGTTCGATGGGATTGCGCGTAAATACATTCGCTTCGGCGCAGGAATTTTTGCAAAGCGAAAAGCCGGGCTGCGCGTCTTGTCTGGTGCTGGACGTGCGGATGCCCGGACTGAGCGGACTCGATTTGCAGCGCGAGATGGCGAGCGCGGGAATCCATCTTCCGATAATTTTTATCACCGGGCACGGCGATATTCCGATGACCGTGCAGGCGATGAAGGCGGGAGCGGTCGAGTTTCTGACAAAACCTTTCCGCGAGCAGGATTTGCTCGATGCCGTCGGGCAGGCGATTGAATGCGACAGAGAGCGGCGCAAGAACGAAGGCGAGTTGTCGGAACTGCGCCGTCGTTTCGAGTTGCTCACTCCGCGCGAAAGGGAAGTGATGCAATTGGTCGCGACCGGAATGCTCAATAAACAGATCGCTCATCAACTCGGTACAAGTGAGATTACAATTAAAATTCACCGCGGCCAGGTAATGCACAAGATGCTGGCGGATTCGGTCGCCGCGCTCGTCAGAATGTCGGAAAAGCTGGGTCTGCCCGCGGCCTAAAGTTTTAGCCCACCTATACCAACGTATAGTTACCCGCCTTCACCCATCCTGCTAACCTGATTAGCAGAATGGATAAGACTATCGGTAAATTCGCAGTTAATGTTGCCCCGCTGATCCTCGTCGTCGATGACGACGAGTCGATGCGCGAGGCGTTACAGAGTTTGCTTAGATCGGTCGGTTACGACACGTCTCTTTTTGCTTCGGCGGAAGACTTTTTGACCGGGGACAATCGTCATTCGGCGGACTGTTTGATTCTCGACGTGCGCATGCCGGAAATGAATGGATTGGCATTGCAGAATAGGTTAATCGCGGAAAAAAGCCGCCTGCCAATCGTTTTCATCTCGGCGCACGGCGAAGCGGGCGAAAAAGAACAGGCTCTTGCCGCGGGGGCGATTGATTTTTTACAAAAGCCGTTTAGTGAATCTTCCCTGCTCGACGCGGTAAGCATGGCGCTCAAGTCAAAGTTGGATTGAGAACATAGTGGCGATGGTTCGACTCGTATTGGATGAGAATCTTTACGATCATTGTTTAGAGACACTCTTCCAGGGCTACCCGTAGAACGTGAGCATTGCGGAAAGGCGACTCCGATGGTTGACCCTAAGCCCATTCGCATCCTGAGCGTTGAAGACCATCCGGTCTTTCGTGAAGGACTGAGCACGATCATCGGATCGCAGCAGGACATGTTGCTCGTCGCGCACGCGGCCGATGCGGCGGAGGCTGTCGCAGAGTTTCGTCGTCACCGGCCTGACATCACCCTGATGGAACTTCGCCTGCCCGGCACCAACGGTACGGACACCTTGATCGCGATTCGCGGGGAATTTCCTCAGGCCCGCATCATCATCCTGACCAGTTCGGACAGCGACGGCGAGATCCAGCGGGCACTGCGCGCAGGAGTTTCGGGTTACGTACTGAAGAGCATGCCGAAAAATGAGTTGCTCGCCGTAATTCGTTCGGTTCATGCGGGCAAACGGCACATCCCGCCGGAGGTGGTCGCGCGCCTCGCCGAGCATCTCGGCGAAGAGGACCTCACGAATCGAGAACTGGAGGTGCTCCAACTCATCCGAGACGGCTTCCGCAATAAGCAGATCGCCAAACGACTGGCAATTGCGGAGACGACCGTCAATTTCCATATCAAGAATCTGGTAGACAAACTAGGAGCCAGTGATCGGACTCATGCGGTAACCATCGCGTTCCGCCGAGGCATCTTTCAAAGCTGATTGCACAAAAACCTGTAGATAACTAGTAGGACTCGGGCTGTAGATTTCGTGATTTCGTAAAGTGATAAACCCGATAACATGGAAGACGTCGTTAGTAGAATGGTGACCTTTTCGTTCAACCTTATGATAGCCCTTGCGATTATGTGGCATCACTAATGGATGTTCTTCCAAAAGAAATAGAACGAGGCGGACGAGAGTCCATTTGAAGAGAGGTGTGCGAACATTTCGTACTGAGTTAGAGAAGCCACGCCTACCGATCTCTTTTGCATTCTGCGTTCTGTTATTGCTCGTCTTTGCAAGTTCCGCCAGACCTCTCTGTCAAATCGTCGAGACCGAAACGCGGTGTTATGGAAAGTCCGATGGAATCCCGGCCGATGTCCTCCTGAAGAGATATATTTCATCGTACGGCGTGTCGACGAAACAACAATGCGCACGGTTCGCTACACGAGAACTTTCACACGCCTGGTGCGAAAATTAGTTGTGCTGAAGTGATCTCTGCTTTCTCAATATCTTGTGTAGTCTGAAAGTTTTTGCAACACTACCCTCAAAATTGCGTCTCTTCCCGTGCGGAAATCCTCAAGCCCCTGTTTTACCAATACATCTGGCACTACTCCTCTAGAACCATGACACCCGCCGGGCGGAATCCAATATTTGGTGGACGAAGTCACCCGCAGTCTGGAATTAGGCAGATTGAACGGATAAGACTCACCGGCGCTGCACCCCGGTTGGTTAGTTTCTTCTCCGATCACTGTCGCCAGTTTGTTATCCTTAACAACCCCTAAAAACATTAGCCCGCTAGAAAAAGTTTTACTGCCGCTCAGAACGTAAGTCCGCCCGTTGAAGCGTAGAGGATTCTCGCCGGGCTTAACGACTTCGGGGTCGGAGGTGTATATCTGGCCGGGCATTAAAACCTGATAATAATCCGGAATGGGGGCCTTCTGGTTCTTCATCCTCTCGGCATACTGCGCACTTTTTTTCCATTTCATCCGAAAGCGTTTCTGAGGCTTGGCGCTGAACATATCAATCAGTGCATCGCCAAGTGTGGAATCGCCGCCGTCGTTTTCTCTAACGTCAACAATTAAACCTCTCACGCCCGCCGATTTGATCCGCGTAAACACGTCTCTGAGTAGTGCTCTGTACTTTTCCAGATCGTGATCGAAAGTCGAAGCCTTAAGGTAGGCGACATTGTTATCGAGCAGTTTCAGTTCGAGCGGCAGATCGTTCGCCTTTGGCAGATTGTCACTTATTGCTTTTTCTCTGTTTATTATCTCGGAAACGGTCAACCCTTTAACGTCCGCCTTCGTGCCGCCGGAAAAAGAGAGCGCAAAGCTGTCCGGTCGTCCGAGCACTTCCGCCGCGCCGATCCACAGCCATTCTCCGACATCGCTGATTCTCTCTCTGCCGACGCCGAAACGATATTTGCTTAATCTGCGGATGACCTCATCACTCTCGATGCCGTTGATGGAGGTGATGACGGCGCCCCTGGCAATCTTCACGTCGGCGACAGAACTCGTAACGACAATTTTCCCGTCAACATAAACGGTGCGAACCGGAAGATATTTGGTCGGATTATTTGCGATGAAAAAGCGCGGGTCTATGACGAGAGTGTGCTTATCCTGGATGGAGCTGACGAGCGGCGTAAAAAGCAGCCAAAACTCATGCTGAGTCATTGCCCCCTGCGCTGCAATACGCGATTTAATCGAGTCAGCCCGGGCCCGCCACTCCTTTTGAGAAATATGAGTGTAAGGATTGATATGAGTTTCCTCGATAGTCTTGACGTAGAAGGTGACATCCTCGATGAGTTGTTCGGGAGTAAGTTTCCGATTGATGTCAATGGATGTTTGCGCCGAAGATGGGCAGACGAATAAGAGGGTGAATATTAAAATGGTAGAAAAGTGAAATGGCAACTGTAGTTGTCGCATCCGCAAATACTTCCGATTAGTCAAATTGTTAGTAACAACGAAAACATCGAATGCTGGCGATAAGCTGCCCGCCGCAAATGGCATTCATCCTGAGCACTGCTGCAACTTGAGAACGCTATTACCGGCGGGTCGGCTTCAGCGCCTTGTTAGATGCGGCCCAACTGGTGAGTGGCGAGGCGATGGGCAAGGCTACACATACTACGCCGCCCCACAGCCAAGCCCTCGTTTTGCCCATCAGTAGCGGCCCCATTATCTTTGCCTTTTCCGAAGGGAGAGGGTTCGAGGAAGTTTCCGAAACATAGGGAAACCCCTCGCCGCCACACCAGTGCTTGAACCTACAGAGGATACTATATTTCTCGTACTCATTATCAATACGAGCTTGATCCCAACCCCGCTCGGCCTCTGACGCCTGAACCACTTTTCTGGGCAGTGTTGCAAAAATTATTGTAGAGCGTAGAAGTTCACGAGCGACTCATTCTCAGGCGGCGATCTGGAAGAGCGAAGCGACGAACTTCGCCTGCCCTCGCGCGTCATTCCCGGCTAATCTTTTAACCTGATTTTTCCTCATCATGTTCACCGCTTCTATGCCTTCCAGTGTTCGTTCAGCAGTATGGAATGACTTGAAGCGTTGTGATGTTCGTACCTTCTTTTTGATGAATCTGTGGTCCTGCTCAAT
>DASZCS010000081.1:0-7396 GCA_035942855.1 Pyrinomonadaceae bacterium
GCGCGCGATAGCGGACTCGGACGCCGTGGGCACGCAGGAGTTCAACAACGCCTTCGTCGGCATGCAGTACTACGGCTACCTGCGGCGCAAGCCCGACCCCGAAGGATTCGCCGGATGGCTGCGCGTCTTGCAGTCGGGCGATGTGCGCACGATGGTCAACGGCTTCCTCAACTCCACAGAGTACAAACTCCGCTTCGGCCAACCGTAACAGTCAGCATGGCAATAAGGAGGCTACCTGAGTTGGCACTCAGGTAGCCTCCTTATGTTAATCCGCTGTCGCCGCTCAGTGGTGTGTTTATGCCTCGCCGAGAGCGGAATCTTCCTCAGGCTTTCGATTACGTAGCGCTGCCACATCTTCAAAAAAACCGGGCAACATCTGCTGCCAACCTTGCCCCAGAGTCAGGTATACCTCGCCCTCCTCCCACATCCATTGTCTCGGCCTCTTCAGAGAAGCTTTCACAGCCCACACGCCCTCGCCCTTCTGACGTCCTTGAATAGGCCACTGAGGATCGACGAGGAAGGTTAGATACACTCGACAATCTTGAGGAGACCAGAAAGATTGGAGAATCCATATCTCATCAGCCCACCACTCAAGCTTAGGCCACTCTGAATCCGCATCTGCCACATTCACGACGTTCCAGCCCTGCTTCGGAAGCGGATTCAGCAATTCTGTTCTCTGGAAACTCATTTACACTCAACCAGACGCATACCTTGTGATTATATGGGCATCCTTCCGGATAACACCGATTAGTATGTTATCGGGAAGGATGCCCATATAACACCTTTATATCTGTGCCAAAACATCTGCCCATTAGGGTGAGCAGGTAGTGAAAGTGGTGCTCTTGAGAGAAGGGGGGCGAAATCATCACTTATCCGAGCGGCTGATGCACGAAATGGTGACGCAAACGAGCCGACAGTATCGGCTACCCGGCTCAAATCAAGCATTTAGCCACAACTGCCGGTGGCATGAAGGTTGCAACAGTATAAGGCCACGGAGGTTTAATCATGCACACGAACAGAACAGTTAATAAAATCGGCGGCGCACTCATGACGCTCATGATCGTGGCGGGCTTCTCGCTAGCTGTAAGCTCCACAGCCCAGGCGCAGTACAGGCGCGACCGTAACGACGACCGGTATCGTCGCGAGCGCGACTGGCGTCGTAACCGCAACAGCAACGTCTACGACCGCAACCGTAACGGGGTGGATGATCGCTACGAGCAGGGCCGCATCTATGACCGCAATCGCAATGGCGTAGATGACCGTTACGAACAGGGCAGCGTCTATGATCGTAATCGCAACGGTGTAGACGATCGTTATGAGCAGGGAAGCGTCTACGACCGCAATCGCAACGGTGTGGACGATCGTTATGAGCGTCGTGGCGGCTACGGGGGCTACAATCAAGCCGCGCTGAATCAGGGCTACCAGAATGGCCTTAACACGGGCGCGAGGGACGCGCAGCGGGGGCAGAGCTATAACCCGCAGAGGTCTCACTACTACAAGGAAGCCTCATCTCAGGCTTTCCGCGAAGGCTTCCTGCAAGGTTACGACGAGGGTTACCGCCAGTACGCGGGCTACGGCGACGACGACGGCTACCGCAGAAATAACAGCACCCTTGGCGACATCCTTGGCGGCATCTTCGGCCGGCCTTAATGCAGCCTCAGAACCATTATGGTTCTAGTTAGATGAGTCTATCCGCCGAGGCGGCGGACTTCAAGATGAATGCCGGCCAACAGCACCGCAATGCCATTACATCACAGGTGCTGTTGGCCGGCTTTTCACAAATATTCAGTTGCAATGAATAACAGCGACGAATTACGCAGCTACTCCTGAATATTTGTGCAAAGCCCCCGCGACCTGCACGTTCCGCCTGAACAAATTGCCATCCATCAGAATGTCGGTCGTGCCTGCCGAGATGATGTTCCGTTGCCTGACGATCAAGGCGTAGTTGCCGATGCGCGGAACAATCACACGCAGCGACGCGACCTTGCCGCCGCTGTTGTCGTCCATGCCGATCTCTACGCCGTGTGTGATGTCCCAAAGATGCAGCACGGGGTCGATGCCGCCTGACAAATTCACCGTCTGGAACGTGACGGTCTGCCCGCCCCTGAGGGGAAGAATAAATTCGGGAACAGCCCCTACTTTTTCCTCCATCACGCGCAACGCATCCGCATGTGCGCGCGCCGAGCAGAGTCCGGTGAATAGTAGGGCAAAGAGCAAGCATGCTCCGTTGCGTTTGATGTGAGTTTTTGTTTTGGACATGAGATACCTCGCTTTGTGGAGTGAGCGAACGTATGAGGATGCGAGGGGCGGGATGTTGATTCTCGCCGTTCGGGGATGGACGGAAGAAGACGCGCGGCCGCGACCTTTCCGTCTAAGTGGAGGGCAATAACTTTGCGATTTGTGAAGCGCCCGGAGCAAAACTGCAAACGGGCGGTTTTGCTCCGGACGTGTGAAACGAATCGTGCCTACATCCTTTAATGATACGAGCGGAGAAAAGCTAACAAACTTTGTGACGGGCAACCGCACGCTTCCTCGCCCGTCAACTTAATCACAAGCAGCGCATCGACTTGTCTACCCTTGTCAAAGTCGTACAATACGGTGCGTTCATTATTCTCTAGCTCGTGCAAGCCTCTTTATGGTTGATTCCGGTCGAGACAATTTGAAGATCCGGCGAAGCGTGACCCCGGAAACTTTCGCTCTGTTTTTGGGAACACTCTCCCCGGATGCGCAAGAGGCGGGCATCCGCTATACGCGCCTGCACGAAAAACTCGTGGGCTTTTTCAGCATGAAGGGTATCGCCGAGCCGACGAGCGCCGCCGACGAAACCATCGACCGCGCAGCCATCAAGATCAGCAGCGGCACGCCCGTTCCCGACACGAACAAATACTGCATCGGCATCGCACGCAACGTCGCGCGCGAGAGATGGCGTCACGAGCAAAAAGAGAGTTCCGCTTTTATCAACTTTATCGGAGACCTTGCCGATCACTCGGACGCAGAGGTGGAACGGATTCACCGTCTCCTGAAACCTTGTTTTGAATCGTTGGCCGTCGAAGAACAGAGTTTGATTCAGGCCTACTGTCAGGTCTTGCGCGGGCGCAGCCGCGCCGAACACCGACGCCAATTGGCCAAGTCCATGAACACGACGGTGCTGGCCTTGAGAATGAGGGTCACACGTTTGCGCACGGTCTTGTCTAAGTGTGTCGAAAAACACGCAAACGACCTGTGAGGTCATTTAGTTTGGAACTGTTTGGCGATCTTGAGCATATCCTTATAGGAAGTGCGCGCGGATAATTTTTGCCGCCGCGACGTGTGACACGAAAGTCTCTTTAAAGCTATGACTGAGAACCGTATTTTGGCCTATCTATTGGAAGAACTGCCGGAAGAAGAGGCGGAGCGGTTCGAGGAGGAATGCTTCGCAGCGGAAAACTGGCCTGACGAGATCAATCTGATTGAAGAAGACTTGATCGACGATTATTTGCGCGACGAACTGACGCCCGAACGCCGCCGACGCTTTGAACACAACTATTTGACCACGGCCGCACGCCGCGAGCGCGTCCGCATGGCCGCCGCGCTGCTCGACCACGTTGACCGTGTTGCGGACGGCGCGCACGAGGCCGCACCGCAGGTGGCGGAAAAGAAAACGTTGATTTCGCGTCTGCGTGATTTCTGGAAGGGGCAGGATTGGATGCCGCGCGCCGCAGTGGCTTTTGCGACCGTTGCGATCATCGCAGGCGCTCTGTGGTTCTCGGTTCCGCGCCCGAACGATAATCGCATGCGAGACGACGCGAGCCTCGCCACGCTGGAAGTATCCATGATGAGCGGCGACCGCGCCGAAGGCGCACGTGCTTCTACTTTGAAACTCCCGCTTCAGGGCGACGCGCTGAGGCTCATCTTGACGCTGCCGGAAGAGACAGTGGCCGGTGCGGCGGCGACGACGAACGCTTATCGCGTGCAGGTAGAGAATACGAGCGGTGAAATTAAATTTTCGGAGAGCGCGCAAGCGACCGCCGCGCGAAAAGTCTCTGTAGTGATTCCGGCTGAGCAACTGGTGCGCGGCGCGTATGCGGCGACACTCTACGCCGTTCAGCCCGACGGCAGCGAACAGCGCATCGCCGGCAGCTATCGCTTCAACGTCGAATAGCCGTCATTTGCTTCAACGTTATTGATTCAACGTCGGATAGTCATGCGCTTGCGTGCGCGTGGCGAGATTTGCGGCGACGATACAGGAAGGCCAGCCCCGCGAGCAACACCAGAAGGCCGCTTCCCATGGTCGTCCTTTCGTACAGAAATGCGGTGGTGCTTGCGGGCGGCAGGTGCTTGAGCGGACGGCGACTCTCACCCTGCAAGGTGAAGGCCGCCCAGTAGTAAGGCGAGCGCCACTGAGGCCGCAGCCGGATGCTGTTTTGCGCCGCGCGCAGAGCCGCCGCGGGGGGCAACCCCTTTTGCAGCATGTTCGTATAAAACTCCTTCATCAACTCTGCGGTCGCCTCGTCGTCCACCTTCCACAAACTCGCCACCACGCTGAACGCACCCGCGTACATGAAGCCGCGCGTCAGACCGATCAGACCTTCGCCGCGCACGTTCTTGCCGAGAGATGTCTGACACGCGCTGAGGACGACCAAGTCGACCGGCGCGCGTAGTTCGTAAATATCCTGTAGTCCGACGAAGCCGTTCAGCTTCTTTCCTTCGGGCGTGACGGTCGAGAGCAGGAGGCCGGAGTTTTCCGGTCGTTTGGGATCGAGAAATCCGTGCGTGGCGAAATGTAGAATCGAGTATTGACTGAGATCCGCCTTGAGCAGGTTTTCGCGCGTGGCGGCGTAATCTGAGACGAGGATGTTCTCGCCGCCCGCCGCCAGATCGAGCAGATTTGACAACTCGCGCCGGGCATAAAAGAGCGGCTCGACGACGGAAGGGTCGAAAGTGTTTCCGTTGAGTTGAATGTCGCGCAGGACGGAGCGCCAGCGCCCGTCGTCCGGCCTCTCGGCAGAGGCCAACTCCGCGCCTTCTCGTGCGTCCGCGCGTTGCTGCTCATACTTCGGCTTGAAGGCAGGGTCGCCGAAGGCCGCCAGCAACTTCGGCGCGGGCTGACGCCGTGCCGCTGCGTGCAGCAACTCTCCCGCAATCGAGGCCGAAGGCGCGTTGATGACATCGTGACTTGAGACGAGCAGGTCGTTGCCTGTCGCCGTAGACGCAGACAAAATCTGAAAGGGAATGTAATTGAGCGCACCGTCGGCCACGACGATCACGCGTCGCTTCCGCGCCAACTCCGACGCGACCGGCGACAAGATCATCCGTCCCAATTCATCCACAGCCTGCGTTAATTCCCCGGCAACCCCGGCGCGCGGCGGACTCGACAACAGTTGATAAACTTTTCGTGCCGCTTCGCTGACCAAGTGGCGAGCGGGCAACTCGTAGCTCTTGAGCCCGCCGCGCGTGACAGCCCAGACGTAGCTTTTCGTTTCGCCCAGACTGTATTCCAGAAGCAACGTCTGCTCGTCGGCGACGACTTCCTCTTGAATCCGCGATAAGCTCCAGGCGACGGGTTCGGTGATCTGTTCGTAGGCGGGATAGCGCGTGCGGATGGTCTCTGCAACCTGTTTATACTCGGCTTCGAGTTGCGCCTGTTGCGCTTCGAGGGCGGCGAGTTCTTCAGCCTTGTAGCTTCTACTCAAGAGAGAGATTTTATTGTCCTCTTTGACGCGCAGCGATTGACGGAGCGACTTTTCCTGCTCGACCAGCGACGGGTCAAGATCGGGCAAGAGGTTGGTTTGAGAAGTGCGCAGCATCTCTGCCAGAGAACGCGCACGCGCCGACTCGCTCGCCTCGAAGGCACGCACGGCCAAATTCTTCCCCGGTTGCGACTCATGTTTACGCATGAGACATTCGACGTACTTCTCGTAACGCTCGTAGACGGTGGCCGAGAAGGCCGCGGCCAGATCGCTGCTTTTGGAGACGCTGCGAAGCTTCTCCGTCACTTCGATGGAGCGTCGCAAATAGTCTTCCGCCGCGTCGTAGTTTCCGGAGGCCAATTCCAGACGTCCGAGACGGTAATAGACGGCGGCCTGATTCAGACGGTCGGATAACTTGGTGAAGGTCTGCAACGCTTGCAGGTAATGACGCCGCGCCGGTTCCGTCTGTCCCTGCTGTTCGTAGACTTGTCCGAGCAGCGCGCGCACGCGCGTCGCTTCGTTCGGATTGAAAGATTGCGTATAGCTCGCGAGCGCCGAGTGCAGGTGTTCGGAGGCCAGTTTGTGCTCGCCCGTGGCGCTGTAGACGCGGCCGAGAAATTCGTGTGACAGCGCCGCCATCGGGTTATTTTCATGAGCGGAGGCGAGCGCGAGCGCCTGCTTGAGTTGAGCGGTCGCATTCGGGTAGTCGCCCAAAAAGTAGTAGGTCGCTCCGATTGAACGCACGGCGGCCATCTCGCCGCGAATCTCTCGCGCCTGCCGGTAATAAGTTAAAGCCCGCTCGTAGTGTGTCAGACTGATCTCCGGCAGTCCGTTCTCGATGAACGCTTCGGCCAGCCCGAGGGCGATCTGTCCGGCTTTGACCGGCTCGGCACGCTCGTCGATGAGAGATTGCGCCTGTGTCAAAAGTGAAATCGCGTTTTGCCAATCGCCCCGGCGCAGTTCGATATAGCTGAGCATGATGAGCGTCTCGGCTTGCTCGGGCAGATCGCTCACCTCACGCCAGAGAGCGAGCGCCTGCTGAAAGTTTTGCACCGCCTCGGCGAGCATGGAACGCGACATGAGACACCGTGCCACCTGAAAGTAAGCGCGGGCACGCCCCTGTCTATCGTCCAAACTGTCCCAGAGCTTGAGCGACTTTTGCGCCGTATCTAAAGCGTCGGGGTGACGTTCGAGATTCTGTTTGTAGCCGAGCGTGAACAGGGCTTCGGCCCGGCCGTGAAGGTAGTTTGCTTGTTCGCTCAGGCTGAGCGCCCTGCGGAGAGCTTGCTCGGACTTCTCCCTGTTCCCCGCCTCTAGGTAAGCCGTGCCGAGTCCGTTCAGGCTATCAACTTCAACTTCAACCGACGGCTTCTGTTTGACGAGCGCCGCGGCTTCGAGATGACTGCGAACCGCGTCTTGCGGAGCGGACAATTTCAACTGTAGACGACCGGCGCGATTGAGCGCGCGAGCCGCCTCGATTGTTTCGCCCGCGTCAATGAGTTGCCGTGCAGCATCCTGCAAACGCCTGAGAGCTTCTTGCCGCTCCGTCAAACCCGTGACGTTGTCGTCCGTTTCGCTGGCGATGCGTCGCGCCGTTTCGACGTTGTCGGCAGTAGCCGCAGGCCGCGCCTGCGCGACGGGCGCGACGGACAGCAGTACGACCAAAAGCATGTGGGGGATACGCGACATTTCAATGTGGCTGGCGGCGCGCCACGTTGATGTGGCGC
>DASZCS010000082.1:0-17564 GCA_035942855.1 Pyrinomonadaceae bacterium
GCAGGCTTCGAGTTGACCAGGAACTACAGAGAAGCGTACGGGATGTACTGTACGAGCGGGATGTTGTTCAACCATGAGAGTCCGCGCCGTGGCTTTGAGTTTGTGACGAGGAAGATCACTTCGACGGTGGCACGCATCAAGCTGGGACTGGCAGATGAGTTGAGGTTAGGTAATTTGGAAGCGCAGCGGGACTGGGGGCATGCGAAGGATTACGTGCGGGCGATGCACTTGATGTTGCAGCAAGGGGAGGCGGACGATTACGTGGTAGCGACGGGAGAGACGCACACGGTGAGAGAGTTCTGCCAATTGGCGTTTGGAGAAGTGGGCATGGATTACGAGGAGTATGTGAGAGTGGACGAGCGGTTTCTGCGACCGGCGGAGGTAGATTTGCTGGTGGGAGATGCGAGTAAGGCGCACAGAGAGTTGGGCTGGCAGCCGGAGTACAGTTTCCAGCAGTTGGTCAAAGAAATGGTCGAAGCCGACTTGGAAGCCGTCGCGCGGGAGAGCGGCAGAATGAATGCGGCGCGCGGCGTTTGAGCCGTAGGCAAGGAGCCGCCGCTACGGGGGTTTGTGTTCGCTGTTCGGCTTCGCGTGCGTGATATACTCGGCCGCGTCCGTTCGTTTGTGAGAGAGTTGTTTGCGGTTCCTAATCGCCGAAATCTCCTAGAGTTTTAGTCGAAGTTTATAGATGAGTTTTCAAGAGCACATGGCGGACGCGCGCGTGGGCACGGTGAAGGGGCCGGGCGAGAGGCCGCACGAATTTCTGTTCATCACAGCAGACAACGGGCGGGCGCGCATCGGCGAGTTTGTCTATTATCCGGCGCGCGACGGGGCGGACGTGCGGCAGATTTTGGGGAACATCACTTCGCGGCGTCTCGTGCGCAATCTGCCGGATGCGTTTTTGTCCGACCCGGAGACGCCGCCCGCAAGTATCTCCGCGCTCATCGGCCTCGACGGCGAAGGCTGCGAGTTGTACGAGATCACGGTTGAGACCATCGGTTACTTTCACGCGGGGATGGGCGATTTCGTCAACCCGCGCATTCCGCCGAACGCGGGCGACGCCGTTTTTCTCGCTTCGTCGGAGACATTGGCGGGCGTGCTCAGTTCGCGGCGCGTGAACGAGACGGGGTCGGCGCACGTCGGGAGTCTGCTGACGCGAAGCGCGGGCGAAGTGCCCGTGGTGCTTTCGGTCAAGGATGTCGTCTCGACTCATCTCGCCATTCTCGCTTCGACGGGTTCGGGTAAAAGTTATACGGCCGGTGTGCTGGTCGAAGAGTTGATGATGCCGCACAACCGCGCGTCCGTGCTCATCGTCGATCCGCACGGCGAATACGACACACTGCGTTCGATCGAAGGCGATACACGTTTTCAGTCGGCCGACGGTTATCGCCCCGAAGTCAAAATCTTCACGCACGACCGCGTGCGCGTGCGCTTCTCTTCGCTCACAGAGGCCGACATCAAATACCTCCTGCCCGAAGGCGCGAGCGACAAGATGCTGCATTACCTGTCGCAGGCTTACCGGAAGCTGGCGGCGACCGAACGCGGCGGGCGCTCTCTGTGGGGCTATCATGATTTGCGCGATCTTGTGACGGCCGAGAAGTACGGCGACGAGGATGCGCGCGGCGGTTCGGGCGGCAACGCCGGTTCGATTGATGCTCTCCTGTGGCGGCTCGACAATCGCTTCGACCGCCCCGATTCGATCTTCTCAGATCACGAGCACATCGAACTCAAGGAACTGTTTCGTCCCGGTCGTTGCACCGTCCTGCAACTGTCTGACATCGAGCAGCACGAACAGCAAGTGGTCGTCGCCACGCTTCTGCGCCGCGTCAACAAGGCGCGCATGGCAACCGTGCGCGGCGAAGCGGACGGTGCGAGCGAGAGTTTCCTGCCCTATCCCGTCTTCACTCTGCTGGAAGAGGCGCACCGCTTCGCGCCCGCCGGGCAGACCGTGGTTTCGACGAACATCCTCAAGCAGATACTTTCCGAGGGGCGCAAGTTCGGCGTCGGCATCGGTCTGATCACGCAACGCCCCGGCAAACTCGATCAGGACGTGCTGTCGCAGTGCATGACGCAGGTGATCATGCGCATCGTCAATCCGATCGATCAGGACACGGTGGCGAAATCGGTGGAAGGCGCGGGACGGCAACTCTTGAACGAGCTTCCAGCGTTGACGAAAGGGCAGGCTATTCTGAGCGGCGTCGGCGTCAACACGCCCGTGATGTGTCGCGTGCGCGAGCGCCTGACGAGACACGGCGGCGAGACTTTCGATGCGCCCGACGAATGGGCGCGCTGGCACACCGAGAGCGAACAACAGCACCGCGAACAGGACGAGGCCGTCGTCGTCAAACCGGCTTCGACGAAGAAGGTCGAGAAGTTTCGCGGCATCCAGATTTAAACGCGAGACGAACGTTGTAACTTCGCTATTGACTTGCCCCCACGGCAGTAATATCTTTTGGCCGCTAAAGTTTCGCTACCGGAGTTGGGCGTGTACGGGAACGCGCCGCGTGTTAAGGCTCCCGCCTTATTTCACATTCGCTCGCACGCTCTCTCCAAAAATTCACAGTGTAAGAGCGGCCGCCCGGCCGCAGCCAATAGTTGCCCTGGAAGGAGCCCAACCCCATGTCAAACGAACTGCATCTACGTCTACCGCGCAATTTGTTTCGCCTGTCGTTTCTCGCCCTCTGTCTTCTCTGCCTGAACGCCTACGCCGCCCCGGCACAGACGCCGCGCGGCAACACGGCGCACAGCAGCAACAACAGTAGCGCGCCTGCCGCCACGAAACCCGCAGCGGGCGATGAGCAACTGCCCGCCTTTCAAGACTACAAAGGCGTCCGCATCGGCATGACGGCCGAAGAGGCGCGCAAGAAACTCGGCTCGCCCACCGACAAAGGCGACACGCAGGATTTCTACGTCGTCTCGGAAAAGGAGAGCGCGCAGGTGATATACGACGGTGAGAAAAAGGTCTCGGCCATCGCGCTCATCTACATGAACGCGGGCGATAAAGCCCCGACGGCGAAGTCCGTCATGGGCGACGAAGTTGAAGCGCGTCCCGACGGCTCGCTCTACAAGCTGGTGCGCTACCCGAAGGCCGGTTACTGGGTTTCCTACAGCCGCACGGCAGGCGACGCGCCCGTCGTCTCCGTGACGATGCAGAAGATGAACTGATCACAAAGACAAAATGGTAAATGGTAAATGGTGAATGGAGAGAACGCGCTTTCTACCATTCACCATTAACCATTTACCATTTACCAGTCTTCCCTAGTTTATTGCGCCCCCGCGTTTGCTTTTACCCGCCCCCGCGATGCTAAGATAATCTCTAGCTTGCCCCGGAAATATGTCCACGCCGTTCTCTCCCTACGCACGGCGGTAATTTGTTTACTCTCACGCGAAGTTTTTGCGACGAACGCGCGCTAGCTTTGCCGGGAGCGCGTATTATTTGACGAGGGATCGGGAATGCCTACTTCAACGAAGACTCAAATCTCAGGCCGCGTCGTGGAACTACTCTCCGCACGCCGCGACGAAATTCTCAACATCTGGATCAAAGAGCGTCTGGAATCGGAAGACTTCCGCGACGAATTGATCTCCAAGCAGGAACTCCGCCAGCAGTCGCAGCAGATCGTCGAGATGCTGGCACGCGCGCTACAGGAATCCGACGCCTCAGACTTCGAAGACCCTACGTTCGACGAACTGCGCGCCTTCCTCAACGAGATTTCGCGCCAGCGCGCCATCAAAGGCTACACGCCCTCGGAGAACGCCACCTACATCCTCTCTCTGCGCAACGTCGTGCTCCCGATTCTCGCCGAAGATTTCGAGGGCGACACCGTCACGCTCGTGCGCGAGATGGATCATTTCACGCGCCTGCTCGACCGCATGGGACTGGTGATGGTGGAAAACTTCATCCGCTCGCGCGAAGAGATCATCCGCCAGCAGCGCGCCGACATGCTGGAACTCTCTACGCCCGTCATCAAAGTGTGGGACAAGATTCTGACGCTTCCCATCGTGGGCACGCTCGATTCGCGCCGCGCACAGATGATGACCGAAGCGCTCTTGCAGCGCATCGTCGATTCAGGTTCGACCGTCGCCATTCTCGACATCACGGGCGTGCGGACGATGGACACGCTCGTCGCCAACCACTTGATCAAGACCGTCACGGCCGCACGCCTGATGGGCGCGCGCTGCATCCTCACGGGCGTCTCCCCGGCCATCGCGCAGACGATGGTGCAACTCGGCATCGATCTCACGCAGATCACCACGCGCGCGCAAATGTCCGACGGCATCAAGCTCGCGCTCGAAATGAGCGGTCGCAAAGTCGTCTCCGCCGCCGCGCTCTCGCACCTCCGCGCACAGAACGGCGCGTCCGCCCCGACGCCGAAAGAACAAGTGACGAGTGACAAGTGACGATCAAAGTGGTGAATGGTAAATGGTAAATGGTGAATGGTTAAAATCTGTCTTTCTCCATTCACCATTTACCATTTACCGTTCACCGCCTTACGGAGTAATGCCCATGAATGGTTCGCAGCGCATCCCGATTTTGAAAGTTGGCCGCGTCCTCGTCGTGCCGGTGCAGGTGGACATGGACGACCAGACCGTGATCGGGTTGCAGGAGAGGATTCTGTCGGAGCTGGAACGCACGGGCGCGCGCGGCGTCCTGATCGACATCTCGCTGCTTGAGATGGTCGATTCGTTCATCGGGCGGATGCTGTCGGACATCGCGGCGATGGCGCGCTTCATGGACGCGCGCACGGTGGTCGTCGGCATCCAACCGGCCGTCGCCATCACGCTCGTCGAACTCGGACTGGAACTGCGCGGCGTGGACACTGTCCTGAACGTTGACGAGGGGATCAAACTGCTGCGCGACGAGTTTGGCGCAGACGACGAGAGCGACGCGGACGAGGCGGAACTTCAGGAGGAGTGGCACACGTTTGGAGAGCCGCGCCATCACGCTTGAGACGGAGCACGACATCGTGGTCGCGCGCGGAGAGGTGCGTGCGATGGCCGTCGCGCTCGGCTTTCGCCTGATCGACCAGACGCGCCTTGCCACCGTCACCTCCGAACTCGCGCGCAACATCGTCAAATACGCCGGGCGCGGCCAAGTCATCGCGCAGGCCGCGCGCTCTTCGGACGGGCGCTCGGGCCTTCGTCTCATCTTCGAAGATTCAGGCGGCGGCATCCCGAACATCGACGATGCCATGCGCGACGGTTTTTCGACGGGGCGCGGACTCGGACAGGGACTTCCCGGCTCGCGCCGCCTCGCGCACGAATTCGAGATCGTCTCTTCCCCCGAACGCGGCACGCGCGTCACGGTCGTGCGCTGGATATGAAAAGTAGAGGTCAGAGGTCAGAGGTGAGAGGTCAGTGAGAACTGATTTCTTCTAACCTCTGACCTCTGACCTCTGACCTCTGTGTTTATGCGAAGTATTCAGTCAATAGAGGTCGGAGACGAGGCGCAGGTGGGAGCGGTGCGCCGCGTCGTACACGCTTACGCGGGCGGCATCGGATTCACCGAGCGCGAGTTGGCCGAGATCGACATCGTCGTGCAGGAGGTGGGGACGAACGCGGCGCGCTACGCGACGGGCGGCGGGCAGATTCATTTCACCACGACGCTCGGCGCAGAGCCGGGACTGGAAATCTTCTACACGGATCGCGGCCCCGGCATTTACGACCTCGACCGCGTCGTGCGCGACGGCGTTTCGACCGGCGGCAGCCTTGGCGCGGGCCTCGGCGCGGTGCGTCGTTTGATGGACGAGTTTGAAGTCTATTCGACCGTGCAGACGAACGCGCGACTCGCCTCGCTTGCGCGCCGGACGACGCACGGCACGGCGCTGCTCCTTCGCAAGTGGGTTGCGGGCGCACGCCTGTCCGACAAGACGCACGCGGCGACCGCGCGGCGCATCGGCGTCTGGACGCGCCCGCACCCGCAGGAGGATCGCAACGGCGACGCCTACTTCATACGCCGCCGCGCCGGTCAGACCCTGCTCGCCGTCGTCGACGGACTCGGTCACGGGCAGGGCGCATACGAGGCTTCGCGCGTGGCGCTCGCGGTGCTCGGCGAATGGCAGGGCGAAGGCCTGGAACAACTCTTCCGCACGGCGCACGCCGCGCTTCGCCCGACGCGCGGCGCGGTGATGGGCGCGTGCATTCTCGACAACGCGCGCGGTTCGTTTCAATATGCGGGCGTGGGCAACATCGAAGTGCGCGTCATCAACTCGCCCGAACCCATCCGCCCCATCTCGAACAACGGCACGCTCGGCTCGCGTCTGGATAAGCTGCGCGTCTGGTCTTATTCGTGGACGGAAGGCGCGCGCGTGGTGCTGGCGTCCGACGGCGTCAGCGCCTCTTGGGACATGAACGATTATCCCGGCCTCGCGCAGCACAGTCCCCAACTGCTCGCAGTCGTTCTCATGCGCGACTACGGCCGCGACACAGACGACGCGACCATCCTCGTCGGCAAGTAAGTCGCTGAGACTTGATTATGGAAGGTATCGAAACCACACGGCTCGGAGACATCTACGTGCGGCGCGAGGCCGACATCGTGAAGGTGCGCGAACGCGTGCGCCGTCTCGCGCGCGAGATGCGTTTCGATACGACCACGCAGATCAAGATCACAACGGCCGTCTCCGAACTGACGCGCAACATCTACGAGTATGCGCAGAGCGGCGCGATCACGCTCGCCGTGGCCTGCCGCACGGGCACGAACGCCGCGGGCTTACAGATCACCGCGCGCGACGACGGCCCCGGCATCGCTGCGGCGACCCTGCGCGCCATCATGCGCGGTCAGTACAGTTCGCCTTCCGGACTCGGCGTCGGGCTGATGGGCACGCGCCGTCTGATGGACGAATTCGAGATCGAATCGAACGAGGGCGCGGGCACACGCGTCACGATCATCAAGTGGCTGCCGCCCGTAGAAGCTGCCCAGGTCAAAGAACGCGTGGCGATGTTGCGCGAGAATTTCAACGCCGACGCGGACGAATCGGCCGTCGAAGAACTCGCGCGGCAAAACCGCGACTTCGTGCGTATCCTCGGCGAACTCGAAGAGAAGCGCGAAGAACTCGAACGCCTCAATCAGGAACTCACCGCTTCGAACGCGGAGCTGAACGAGGCCAACGCGCGCCTGCGCGAACTGGCCGAGATGCGCGAAGAGTTTCTCGCCCTGACGACGCACGACCTGCGCTCGCCCCTGACCGTGATCAGCGGCGTCATCAGTTTCTTCACCTCCGGGCGGCTCGGCGAACTCTCGCCCGAACAGAAGAACATGGTGGCGATGATGGAGCGCAACACGCAGAACCTGATCGAACTCGTCAACGATCTGCTCGACGCCGCCAAACTCGAATCCGGCTCGCTCCAACTCGAACTCACGGACGTGAATCTGCGCGCCCTCGTACATGAAGTCTGCGAACCCTTCATCCCGCTCTCGCGCGAAAAAGATGTGACGCTCGTGGTTGACGACGCGGCGCGCGATCTGCCCGCCACTGTTCGCGCCGACCGCGCCAAGCTCCGCCGCGTCGTCGTCAACCTGCTTTCGAACGCTTTGAAGTTCACGCCCAAAGGCGGGCGCATCACTGTGCGTGCAGAGCGCGCGGGCGAGCGCGCAGTGCGCCTCTCGGTTGCGGACACCGGCGTCGGCATCGCGGCCGACGACTTGCCGCTCCTTTTCGACAAGTACGAGCAGGCACGTCACCGCGCCACGCGCGGCGAAAAGGGCACGGGACTCGGCCTCTACATCACACGCCAACTCGTCGAACTACATGGCGGCACGATCAACGTCGAGTCCGAAGTCGGCCGTGGCTCGACTTTCTCTTTCACGCTTCCAATCGAAGGTCACAACCCGGACGCGGATGCTTAGCGGCAGTCGCACCGAACGATGCTTAACAACCGACAAGGATTCTTTCCAGCTTTAACTTGTCACTCGTCACTTAGTCACTCGTCACTGATTTCTTATGCACTATCACTTGATCGGAATTTGCGGGACGGCGATGGCTTCGCTCGCCGGGATGCTACAGGCGCGCGGGCACAAAGTTACAGGCTCGGATCAGAACGTCTATCCGCCGATGTCCACGATGCTCGCGGAGTTGGGGATTCGGGTGATGCAGGGCTACGCGCCCGAACACCTTGAGCCTGCGCCCGATTGCGTCGTCGTCGGCAACGCGCTCTCGCGCGGCAACCCTGAAGTTGAGGAAACCTTGCGCCGCCGCCTGCTCTATCGCTCGCAGGCCGAAGTGGTCAAAGAGGAATTCATACGCGGCCGTCGCTCTCTCGTCGTCGCGGGCACGCACGGGAAGACGACGACGACGAGCATCGCCACCTGGGTCCTGGAAGTCGGCGGCTTAAAACCGTCTTTTCTCGTCGGCGGCGTGGTGCAGAATTTCGGCGCGAGTTTTCGCGTGACGGAGAGCGACTATTTCGTCATCGAGGGCGACGAATACGACACGGCCTATTTCGACAAGGGGCCGAAGTTCATGCACTACCTGCCGGAACTGGCCGTCGTGGGCAACATCGAATTCGACCACGCGGACATCTATCAAGACCTCGCGCACGTCAAGCTGGCCTTCCGACGCCTGATGAATCTCGTGCCCGCGAACGGCCGTCTCATCGCCGGTTGGGACAGCCCCAACGTGCGCGATGTGGTGGCCGAGTTCGGCACGAAACTCTACACCGGGCTGGAAACTTTCGGCACTTCGGACGACGCGCGCTGGCAGGCGCGCGACATCGATCCGTCGGGCGAGTTGACGCGCTTTCGCGTCTTTCGAGAGGGGCGCGAGTGGGGCGAGTTTCGCACGACGCTCATCGGCGACTTTAACGTGCGCAACTGTCTCGCCGTCATCATCGCGGCCGACGCCTGGGGCATCGAACGCGCGGCGATTCAGGAAGCTCTCGCCACCTTCAAGAGCGTGCGCAGGCGCATGCAGGTACGCGGCACTGTGGGCGGCGTCACCGTCATAGACGACTTCGCGCACCATCCGACGGCCGTGCGCGAAACCCTCTCGGCCTTGCGCGGGAAGTATCGCAACGGCCGTCTCGTCGCGGTCTTCGAACCGCGCTCGACCTCTTCGCGCCTCGCCGTCTTCCAGAAAGATTACGTCGCCGCACTCCGTCAGGCCGACCGCGTCGTCGTCGCCTCCGTCTTCAACCCCGAAACGCTCACGCAGTTCGGCGCGCTGCTCGACACACAGGAACTCGCAGCGGAAGTGGCCGCCACGGGCACGCCCGCCGACTCAATCGACGGGGCGGACGAAATCATCCGTCGCCTCACGCCCGAACTGCGCGCGGGCGACACCGTCGCCATCATGTCCAACGGCGGCTTCGGCGGCATCCACGACAAACTGCTCGACGCCTTGAAAAGCCATTAGCGATTAGCTGTTAGCCTTTAGCCAATCGCTAACCGCCAGCCGCTAATAGCTTCTTACTCCTTCACACTTTCAATAAACATTCGTAACGGCGTTGAAGTGGGGCGGGAGTAAAAAGTGTGTGGCGGTGTTTGGACGCGCCAGAGAGGTGATAACCACTTGGAAGAGTTTTCGATGTTCGAGTTTGCCTTGCAGGCCGCGAAAGAGACCCGACTCGAAGACCTGGGCAACGTCGCAATCGTCTCACGCAAAACTTTTGACGAGCGCCCGACCTTTCGTTTCCGCGCGAAAGTGCCGTGCCTCGAATACGTGAGCCTGCTGATCGAGAACGCGCTCCTGCTGCGCACGCACAGGGAGGGGCGCGTCTACGTGGGCTTCGAGAAATTGTCGCGCATGGAATACGTGGCCGACCGTTTCCTGCGCATCTCGGACGTGTCCGAGCGCGTCTACGTCTTCGGCGTCCCGGATTGGACGCCGCCACGCCACCCGAACATGGGCCTGGTCAAGTTGAAACCCGACGCGCACCTTGCGCGCGAGTGGTTCGTCATCGCTCATTCCAACAAGTATAACGCCGCGCTCGTCGGCGTGGACGAAGACGGCTTCGACACGCCCGTCCTCGACGAACGCAACTTCCGCTCGTTCAAAACCACAGACCCCTCAATCGTCGCACG
The DNA here is from genome assembly GCA_035942855.1 of Pyrinomonadaceae bacterium. Taxonomy (GTDB): domain Bacteria; phylum Acidobacteriota; class Blastocatellia; order Pyrinomonadales; family Pyrinomonadaceae; genus JAIVJZ01. Next base: position 10,016 of record DASZCS010000082.1, read on the forward strand.
CCTCGCCGCCGGAGCCGAAGATTTAATCGACCGGTCGAACGCCATTTTCAGTTAGACCGCTCAGAAAATTCTGAAACCACGCGCACGACACGAAACAACACGAAACAGAACTAACGTTTTGTTCGTGTGATTTCGTGTGATTTCGTGGTTCCTGAGTTTTGTTCGACGCTCTTAATGACGCGGCGGCAGCGACCGGCGCGTGCGCTGGACGGGCGGAGCAGTTTGCTCGTCGCCTTGTGCCCTGCTTCGTCTGAGCAACGCGCATGCGCCGAGCGCGGCGGCGGCCAGAAGCAGTCGCTTGCGGTTCGGGTAGGGTTCGAGATGGCGCGTGAAGGGGCTGAACGTGGTGGAGCGATGCGAGTATTCGCCGGTCGTCGCGCCCGTCTCGTTCATCGGCGCGAACAAATTGTCGCCGGGGCGCGGCGGTTCGTCGCGCTGTTGCAGTTTGAAGGCCGCGCCGCCCGCGAGCATCAGACGATCCACGAGCGCGGGGCTGATGCTCTGCAACACCGTGAGCATTTTGCCGCCGTCGCCGACGACGATGTCGCGCACGGGATGCGCGGCGGCATAGAGAATCGCTTCAGCCACGAGCGAGGGTTCGTAGACGGGGAACATGGCGCGCGGCTCGACACCCATGCGCGTGCGCGCGTGGTTGTAGTAGGGCGTGTTGATGACAGCCGGTTTGATGAGCGTCAGATGAACACTCGCGCGCTCGCGTTCGAGTTCCATCCTGACGGCTTCGGTGAAACCTTTGACGGCGTGTTTCGTTGCACAGTAAGTTGACTGCAAAGGCACTGCGCGATCTGATAAGACCGAGCCGACGTTGACGATTGCGCCGCCGCCCGCGCGCTTCAAGTGCGGCAGAGCGGCCTTGACGCCGTAGATCACGCCAAGCAGATTCACAGAGACGATGCGCTCGATCTCTTCGAGGCTCACCTCTTCCGCCGTGCCGTACTCGCTGACGGCCGCGTTGTTAACCCACGTGTCGATGCGACCGAAGTGACGCACAGTCTCTTCCGCGAGATGGAAGACCTGCGCCGAGTCGGCCACGTCCGTCGGGACGACGAGGGCGCGCCCGCCCGCCTCTTCAACCGCGCGTGCCGCAGTGTGTAGTGCCGTCTCGTTGCGAGCCGCGAGCGCTACCGCCGCGCCGCGCCGCCCGAACTCCACGGCCGCCTCGCGCCCGATGCCGCTCGACGCGCCCGTCAGCACGACGACCTGTTCGCCCACTGGTTTCAACATACGTCTCCTTCGCGCTAGATCGATTCTCACGCGTCTGCTCTCGTCGCACCTCGTCGTCATACTAGCGCGCGCTTTCGCGTTCGCGTGCGGGGCGGCCTGAGAGCGTGTTGGGCGCATCCAGATGTGCGCCATCATGGACGGCCACGCCGAGCCGTTCGACCAGTTCGCCGCCGAGCCATCCCGTAAAGAGCGAGAGCAAGACGCCGAGCATCGAGAGGATGAAGGCGACAGCATCGGGCGCGTGATAAGCCGTGTCGCGCCTGAGCCACCAACTGAGACCGAAGAGAATGAGCACCACATCGTTGCCGATGCCGTGCACCAGCCCGACGCGTTTGGCGCGCGTGCCGTTCGGGATCGCCCACCAATCGACGAAACCCGGCACGGCCGCCAGTATGCCGCCAATGACGCCCGCCGCGATCATCCAGTAGGCGGCGGTCGTGATCTGCGCGTTGTTCGTGAAGAGATAGATGATGTCGAAGATGGCTGCGGTCGCCAGCAGGCCGAGCGGGAAGACGATCATGATCGGGTGTGCGCCGTGCCCGAGAATTTTGAATTTGCTTTCCATCGGATTCTTTTCCCTTCGCTAGTTGTCGGTCGTCGAGACGAAGCGAGGCTCTGCTCGCGCTTTTTGCAGGGGAAGGTGCGGGGCCGTTTGGCGAAACTTTCAAACCGGGGGATGCACCGAAGTCTAGCCGACGCACCAACTCATCACAAGAGGGAGTTGTTTCCGAGAAGTAACATTTTAGTAGCTATTAGCTATTAGCTATTAGCTGTTAGCTGTTAGCTGTTAGCTGTTAGCTTTCAGCGGTTAACCGCCAACTATCAGAGTTGAAGCCATCAAACGTTATCAACGAAAACGAAGATGCACTATACTGGCACACGCTCGAACCAATGATGATTACTGACGGCTATCAGCGAAAAGCTAACAGCTAACAGCTAATAGCTAACAGCTACCCAATGTCTATTCTCCAACGCATACGCGGGCGGGCGGCGCGCGACCCGCAAAAAATCGTTCTGCCGGAGGGCGAAGACCCGCGCACCATCGTCGCCGCCGCCATCTGCGCGCGCGAACGGCTCGCGCACGTCACCGTGCTCGGCAACGAAGAGAAGGTGCGCGCAGCGCAGCGCGAGGCCGGGGTTGATCTCGGCGGCATGGTCGAAGTGATCGATCACACGCGCGCCGCAGACTTCAACAAGATGGCCGCGCTCTATCACGAACTGCGCAAGGCCAAAGGCTTGATGCCGGACGAAGCGCGCATCGCCGTCCAAGACCCGCTCTATTACGGTAACCTTCTGGTGCGGATGGGCGCGGCTGACGGTTCGGTCGCGGGCGCGACCAACACGACGGCGCACACTGTCCGCGCAGCCCTTCATTGCATCGGCGTGCGCGCCGGATTCAAACTCGTCTCAAGTTTCTTCGTCATGGCGCACCCGGACGCGCGCTTCGGCGCAGACGGCGCGATGATCTACGCGGACTGCGGCGTCGTCATCGAACCGACGGCTGCGGAACTCGCGGAGATCGCCATCGCCTCGGCAGAGTCTTGCCGCGCCCTGCTCGAAGTCGAGCCGCGCGTCGCCATGCTCTCTTTCTCGACGAAGGGCAGCGCCAAGCACAAGTTGATCGACAAGGTCGTGGAGGCGACGCGCACCGTGCGTGCGCGCATGCCCGAACTCGAAATCGACGGCGAGTTGCAGGCCGACGCGGCGCTCATCCCTTCGGTCGGCAACTCGAAAGCGCCCGGCTCAACTGTCGCGGGGCGCGCGAACGTCCTCATCTTCCCAGACCTGCAAGCCGGAAACATCGCTTATAAACTGACCGAACGGCTCGCGGGCGCGACCGCCATCGGCCCCATCCTGCAAGGTCTGGACAAGCCCTGCAACGATCTCTCGCGCGGCTGCAAGGCCGAAGACATCGCAGATGCCGTCGCCATCACGGCCGTGCAGGCACAAAGCCGGAAAGGACAGACATGACAGAGCGTCAAAACTTTTTCGCACGCGCCGCCGCGATGCTCGCCCTGCTCACACTGACGACGTTTCAAGTCGCCGTCTCGTCTTTCGCACAACAAGTTGCCGATCCTAATTTCGACACGAAAATCGCGCGCCCCGCTTACACGTCGAAGCATCCGAAAGTTCTCTTCGACGAAGCGCACAACAATTTTCACACGGCCGACGGGCGCTACAAGCCTTTCGCCGACCTGATCAAATCGGACGGCTACACGGTTACGCCGAACCGCCAGCCCTTCACCCTCGCCGCGCTCAAGCTCTACGACATTCTCATCATCTCTAACGCGCTCGGCGCTCCGCAGATGAACGCGACCAAGGCGTCCAACTCGGCCTTCACCGATCCGGAATGCGATGCCGTGCGCGACTGGGTGCGCGCGGGCGGTGCGCTTCTCTTCATCGCAGACCACGCGCCGATGGGCGCGGCGGCCGAACGGCTCGCCGAGCGGTTCGGCGTCGGGATGAGCAAGGCGTTCACGCTCGACCCTGCCAACTCGCCGCCCGCCGACAACAACCCCGGCTTCATCCTCTACACGCGCGAAAACAAACTGCTCGGCGACCACGCCATTACGCGTGGACGCGACGCCTCGGAACGCATCAATCGTGTTCTCGCCTTCACCGGCCAGTCGCTAAAAGGATCGGCGGAGAGCGTCGCCTTTATGAAGTTGGCCGACACGGCGAAGGACGCGATGCCGGGCACACCTGAGCAAACGTCTGCGGCAGGGCGCGCGCAAGGTTTGGCGTTCTCGTTCGGCAAAGGGCGCGTCGTGGTCTTGGGCGAGGCCGGGATGCTCTCGGCGCAACTGGCGGGCGCGGACAAAAAGCCCTTCGGCATGAACCGTCCCGGCATAGACAATCGCCAGCTCGCGCTCAACATCATGCACTGGCTTTCGCGCCTGCTCTAAAGCACGAGCGGGCAACGCGCTCCCCTCCCCACAGGCATCGAACAAAGGCTACACACGAAGATTTTCGGCAGTTGGAGTTTTCACTTATGCACACAGGCCGCCGCCCCTTCTTCTTCTGGGCGCTCTCCGTCCTGCTCCTTTTTTCTACGGCGACCGAAGAGCGCGCACAGTCCGGCCGCATCGTCCCGAAGCCGACGCCCGCCGACGACCAGATTCGCGTCTACACGGAAGAGGTGCGCCTGCCCGTCTACGCGCGCAACGAGTACGGCTATTTCGACCCGTCGCTTGAGATCGACGACATCGTCGTGCTCGAAGACAACGTCAAGCAGCAGGTGCGCAGCATCCGCCGGATTCCCGCCAGCGTCGTCCTCGTGTTAGGGACGGGCGGCGAACTGAACCCCGCGCAGCGCACGCGCACCACGCGCGAGGCCGCGCTCAGTCTCGTCTCGCAGTTGCGCGAAGGCGACGCCGTGGCCGTCATGCAGTTCGACCGTCGCATTCAACTGCTACAGCCGTGGACGACCAGCCACGACGCCGCCGCACACACTCTGCGCACGAAACTCTGGGGCGGAAGCGGCGCGCGCCCTGCGGAAGCCTTGCAGCAGGCGGCCACGCTGTTCGAGGATCAACCCGTCGGCAATCGTCATCTGGTCTTCATCACGGACGGCGTAGAGACGCCGGGCGCGGGCGCGAGTCCCGAACAGGTCTTGCGTGTGTTGGAAGGAAATGCAGGGATTGGCGGGCGCGCGGCTTACGCCGAAGCGGTCAAGCGTTTGATGGCCGCGCAAGTCTCCGTGCACGTCATCAGCTATTCGACTTTCGGATTTAAAGAGACGAAGGAGAAGGCGAAGCGTGGGCCGAGCGGAGCGCCGCCCGGCAGCGTCAAAGCATCGGGTATCCCGACCTCCGGCATCGACCCGACGATGCCGCCGACGATGAATCGCGGCGGCGCGGTCGGCCCTTCGGCGGGCGCGGTCGTGACTGTAGATCCGGCGATGCGTCGTCTGCGTAAGGCTTACGAGCGCGCCATGAAGCGCGGCGAAGAGACTATGAAGACGCTCGCGGCCGACACGGGCGGCCGTCTCTGGACACCGCTCTCGACGGAAGACCTCGCCTTGCAAGGCAGCGAAGTGGCGCGCGAGATCGGCACGCAGTACGTCGTCACCTACACTCCGACACGGCCGCTCGCCCTCAGTTCCCCGAGCGAGACGCGCCGCGTCGTCGTGCTCCCGCGCAAAGGCGGACTGCAAGTGCGCACGCGCCGCGTCTACATCGCCTCCGCCGCGCTGCAACCACCGCCCGAAACGAAATAAAAAACAGTAAACAGTAAATGGTAAATGGTGAATGGTAAGAAGCGGTTTCCTACCATTCACCATTTACCATTTACCGTTTTGCTTACTTAACTTTCTTCGCCTGTATCTCGCGGCCGTCCGGGAAGCGCAACGTGGCTTGCGCGACCTGTCCCTTGTCGTCTTTGACGAAGGTGAACTGGATGTTGGGGCCGGCGACGAAGAACTTGTCGCTGCCCTGCGGCACGAGTTCGATCTTCCGCTGTCCCGGCGGCGCTCCGAACAGTTTCTCGCCTTCCAGCGTGATGTCGAGCGGGCCGAGTCCGGTCACATCGTACTGCCCCGCGTAGGCGTTGAGCGCGGTTGCGTCCACCTTCACCTCAGCGCTTTCGAGGTTCTTGATGATCGCCACGGCGTTCGTGTTTTGCGGATTGAGTTCCACAGACTTCCGGTAATTCACGAGCGCAAGCTCGCGATTGCCCGTGCGCATGTAGGCTTCGCCGAGACTGTCATAAGGATTGAAGGCTTTCGGGTAGGCTTCGACGTTCAACTTGAAAATCTCAATCGCCTCTTTGTCCTTCTTCGCGGCGAGCAGTTGATAGCCGAGCGCGTTCAGTTCAGTCTCGCCGAAGTCATAAGCCGCGCCCTGCGTCGCTTTCAATTCACGATACTGTTTGATGGCCGCCGCCACGTCGCCGCGCTCCGTGATGGTCTTCATCAACACTTCGGCGATCGACTGCTTCGGCATCTCGAACGGCTGGTTGTAGAGAATGTTCGTCAGGTCGCGGCTGATGCCATTGAGGCTCCCGCCCTGCGAGGTGTTGTCCAGAAGGACGATGAGGTGTTTCTGTTCCGGGTAGCGCACGAGGAGCGTGTTGAAGCCGTTGATGCCGCCGCTGTGCGAGACGGAGTTGACGGTCTCTTTCGTCTTGTCGAACGTAACTTTGCGGACGCCCCAGCCATAGGCGTAGCCGTCCAGGAAGGGCTTGAACATGAGTTCCTTGTTTTTGGCCGAAACGATCTTGTCCGCGTAGAGCGCCTGATCCCACAGATACAAATCTTCCACCGTGGAATAGAGCGAGCCTGCGGCGTAGGGGATGGACATGTCCAGATAGGGCGCGTTCGTGTAGCCGGTCGCGGTCTTCTGGTAGCCGGAGGCGCGCTTCGGCAAGATCGTGTTGTGATGATCGTAGCCGCTGTTCTTCATGCCGAGCGGTTCGAAAATCTGCTCTTTGATCACCTGCTCGTAAGGCTTGCCGTGAATCTTCTCGATGATCGCGCCGAGCAGAAAGTAGCCGGAGTTGTTGTAGCGAAACTTCGTGCCCGGCTCGAATTCCAGGTCGCCGCTCGTGTACTTTTTGACGAAATCGACGACGGTGTAAGGGTCGCGGCTCACTTCGTCCAGAAACTTCGGCTGGCTCGTGTAACTGGGAATGCCGGAGGTGTGCGTCAGAAGGTGATGGACGGTCACTTTGTCGCCCACGTCCTTGCGATATTCGGGCAGATACTCGGAAAGTTTGCCGTCGAGTTTGACCTTGCCCTGTTCGACGAGTTGGAGCATGAGCGCGGCGGTGAACTGTTTAGTGATCGAGCCGAGACGAAACTTGGTGTCCGTCTCGTTCGGGATGTTCCACTCCATGTTCGCCCAGCCCAAGCCCTTTTTGTAAATCACCTTGCCGTTTTCGGCGACGAGCGCCGCGCCGTTAAACTGCCCATTCTTGTGCGCGCGCGTCAGGTATTCGTCGATCCGCGCGGCCTTGTCCGCGCCGCCTTGCGCAAACGCGGCAGGCTGCAAGGCCAGCGCCGCCAGGACGACGAACAGCCACATAATTCGCGGCCGTGCCGCTCTTCCGACTCTCTTCATTTCTCATTCTCCTCAAAAAATTTGACGTTAACGGACGGCAACCCGCAAACGACCGAAGGACGACCGGCGAGCGCGCTGTGACAAGGCCATACGCTCGCGCGGCCCGGAGAGTTTCCAAGGAATTAGAAGAAGAAAAACGATTAAGTAGGAATGAGGAAGGATGAACGGAAGACTGGTGCATGGTAAATGGTAAATGGTGAATGGAAAGAACTGTCTTCTCCATTCACCATTTACCATTTACCATGCAC
>DASZCS010000083.1:0-61708 GCA_035942855.1 Pyrinomonadaceae bacterium
GCGCGCGATAGCGGACTCGGACGCCGTGGGCACGCAGGAGTTCAACAACGCCTTCGTCGGCATGCAGTACTACGGCTACCTGCGGCGCAAGCCCGACCCCGAAGGATTCGCCGGATGGCTGCGCGTCTTGCAGTCGGGCGACGTGCGCACGATGGTCAACGGCTTCCTCAACTCGGTCGAGTACAAATTGAGATTCGGCCAACCCTGAAAACAGTGAACGGTAAATAGTAAATGGTGAATGGAAGAAGACAGTTCTTCTTCCATTCACCATTTACTATTTACCGTTGACCCTCTTCTCAGCGCACGACGTTGATGCTGATGAGTTGTTGGCCTTCGATGACAAACTCGGCGGGCGGGAGTTCCTGTTCCGCCACGGGCGAGAGTGCCGTGGGCGTGAAGCCGCCGGAAGTGCGGTCGCTGTTGAGCGTGGCGACGACCGAGGGCGGCAGGTTCGGCATCTCGTCCGTGCCGATGACCGCGCCCGAGGTGACGCGGAAAAGTTTGACGTAGAGACGGTCGTTCTTCTTGATCTTGTTGATCGCGCCGACGAGTTGTGTGAGGTCACTCGGCACGAAGTTCTGCGCGGCCGAAGCCTGTTGCAGCGCGCCGCCGTCGCCGACGAAGAGGACGAGTTGACCGCGCGGCACGTCCGCCGGAATCTTCACGGGGATGCGCTGCACGAACTGCTTGCCGGAGTCGGTGCGGACGTAAGCCTGCACTTCGACCGTCTCGCCGCGTGCGACTTCGTTGCGATCCAGGGCGATGCGGTCAAGCGTTCCGGCCATGCGCGCGTCGGTCGAGGTGATGTCGAGCGTGATCTGGCCGATGTCTACGTTGTCGAAACCGCTTGAGAGCAGCGCGGCCATCGGCACGGCGACCGAAGCGGCGGTCTGCGCGCCCGCGTTCATCGAAGAGAATCGACGCTCAAGTTTGATCGGCTGCTGCCCCGCGACGTCGATCTGGCCGCGCAGTGAGATGGTCGAATCGCCCACCGAGCGTTCGGTCGAACCGATGGTGCTGAAGATGGTGATGTTCAAAAGGATCGGCGTCAGGAATTTATCGTTCGCCACCTCGTAGGTGTAAGTCTCGGTGCGGTCGCGGCTGGTGTGTAGATTGATCTTGACCGGGATCATCTTGGGCGCGCGGCCGAGCATGCCGTAGATGCCCGTGGCGCGATCCTGCGAGATCGAACCGACCATCTGACCCGCCGAAGACAGCTTGAAGGAATTGTTGACGCTCGAAACCACCGTCAACACGTTCGACTCGGACATCGGCATGTCGGCGATGCCGAGGCCGAGAAACGGATGGCCGAAAGCGTAGATGCGTTCGTTGTCGCGCCAAGTCACCGTGCCGAAGGCTGCGAGCGAATAGTCGCCGCGCACGAGTTGGACGCTGACGGAAGAACCCGGCGGCAGAGTCTTCTCAGTCACCTTCCCTAAGGGCGTGATCTCTGCACCACCGCCCACGCCTGCCACGGGCAACAGGCCGTTGGCTTGCAGTTGCGGCGCGTAGAGCGAGAGTGCTTCGGCGCTGATGCCGCTGAAGACGAGCGGCGTGGCGATAGGCGCGATCTGCTGGCCGAGCAGAGCGTTCAGAGGCGAGTTGGCCGCGATGGGAGCGGCGAACATGCTGGCGGCGACGGCCGGTTTCGGCCAGTCAGTTTGTAAATCGGTCGAGGCCAGTTTGGCGAAAGACATCGTGCGCGGCGATGCGGCCGTGCGCGGCGTCGCACCCTGCTGCCGCTCGAAGATGTCGATCATCTGTTTGATCGGCGTGATGCCGCAGATCGGTTCTTTCGAGAAAGGGAAACTGAAAGCAATCGCGCCGACGAGTTTGCCGTCGATGTAGACGGGCGAACCGGACATGCCTGAGAACACGCCTGTCTTCTCGGCCTTCGCGCCCGTCAGACGCCCGATGATGGCCGATTGTCGCGGTGCCGGGAAACCCGGCATCACGCCGATGATGTCCACGCCGAACTCTTCCGCTTCCGTGCCCGAAAAGACCGTCCACGCGCGCGCCTTCATGCCCGGCCGCACGTCTTCCAAAGGAAACAGACGCGCATCCGTCGCGGCCGCTGTAGTAGTTGCGGCGGTCGCTTTGGCGGGAGTCTGCGCTGTGGCCGTTCCAGCGGCCGACAGCAGCGTGAAGGCGAAGGCTAGAGCCAACAGGGGACGAAAAGATTTTTTCATGTGATTACCTTTGAGAACGGGGGGAAGCATGTTTATGAAGCACCACGGCCGGAGCGACGTTCGCACGCGATCTTGAGAACGACTGCCCGGCACACCTTGAGAAACAACCAAGAGCGAATATAGCGTCCGGTTTCTCAGATGGTCAAGGCATTGGAAAGGTTGTGTTAACGACGACTGAAGGGCGCAGAATGAAGTCCGCGAACGAGTTGATGAAGCGGCAAACAAAAACACGAAACCACGAACGGGCACGAAGCCACATCAACAAATCTCCGTGTGACTTAGTGTCCGTTCGTGGTTTCTTCGTTAGAACTGGTTAGGCAGGCTGATTTCCGGCGCGGCGTGTGCCTCCGCGACGCAAGGCCATGCGCGAACCGTGCCGACGTGCGCGGCGGGCGATTCGCCCTCAGGCAGGATCACCTGCATGTAAAGTCTGAGATCGCGTTCGTGCTCGTTCAGCTTCGACTCGTCGGCCCGCGCCAGATTCGGCACTTTGTAGACGATCTTACTGTTTTTCGGAAGCTCGCCGCGGGGCGAAAACCGCTCGCCCCGGTCGGACTCGAAAGCGCGTCGCTGCGAGTCGTATCTCCACCCCGCTTTGAGCTTCAAGTCAATCGGCGTTCGCACGCCGCTGCCCATTGGCAAAGGTACTGCCGGAATCGTCACTTACTGCTTCCCCCTCTTCAAACTAGCGACATGGCCTTCGGGAGATTGGGTTGCGGGCCGATGTGCTGCGTCAGAGGCACGCCGGGGCCTGCCTGCTGTGGTGTTCCGGTGGACATCAAGATGTTTCTCACCTTGGCCGGGGTCATCGGAGCGCCGTTCTTCGCCTTGGCGCGTCCCTGAAGGCAGGCCACCGACCCGGTCACGATGGGCGAAGCGCTCGACGTGCCGGAGAAACGCAGGGTGTACCAGACGTTCTCCGAAGCGCCGCCCTGCGCGTCGCCGTAGCCGAGCGTGGTGACGTGCCAGCCCCATGCCTGAACGTTGACGATTTTACCATAGTTCGAGAACCAGATGCGGGAGCGCGGCACGCCGATGGAGGCGTAGGCGCTGTCGTTGTCGAAGTGGTTCGTCGGGGGCACGCCCGCGCCGACCACAATCGCGCCGCTGTCCTTTTGCAAGCCCGTGTTGTTGAAGATCGCCAGGTCGAAATTTTCGTCTCCGTTTCCGGCAGCCTCAACCACGGTGATGCCTTTGGCGGTCGCCGCCGCGATGGCCGCGAAGATGTCGCCCCAATACTGCATGGCGACGTACTTGCCGTTCGGCCCCGTCGCCTGCAACTCGATCAGGATCACGTCGCCCGCTTTGAGTTTACTGGCGGCGTTGTTGATCGCTGCGGCCGTGTTGAAGACGCCGTTGACGATGGCCGACTGCACGACGGCCTTCGCGGCGTGGCTGATGCCGACCGTCCCATTTTGATTCGGGACGGACACCATCTCGCCGAGCACGGCCGTGCCGTGGTTGCGCCAGCCGAGGTCGTTGATCACAGTACCGCCGATGAGCGGAATCCCGGCGGGCAAATCTTCGTGCGTGCGATTCCAGTTGCCCTCGATGTCGCAGATGGTGATGCCCGTGCCCTTGGCTCCGGCGAGCGCCCAGATTTCGGGAGCGCCGATGCCGTCGGGCGGCGAGTAGAGATAGCCTTGCGAAGGCTCGAAGTTGCGACTGCCGACCGCCGACCCGTTGAGCACGGCGGGCACGGGGCGCGGCGCGACGAACGCTTTCCAGACCGGGTCTTTCTGGTTCAATTCCTTCGCGATCTTCGCCGCGTCCTTGTTGTCCTTCGGGATGACCTGCACGAAGCCGCTCTGGATGAACTCTGTGTCCATGCCCTTGTTGGCGAACTTCGCCGGGTCAGGCTCAGGAGGCAGGAAGGCCGCCACCTCGACGCGTTTTTTGACCTCCGCCGACTTCAACCCGAAGTGTGAGCGCATGGACTTGATGTCGTACTTCGCCAGAACGTTGTTGAGCGTATTGGCCTGCGACTCTGCGGCGGTCGGAGCCGAAAACTTCATCGTGCCGAAAGCTACCGGACTCTCGTAGCGCAATTCGACGAGGACGTAATCAGGAACGTCCGGCGTCTCGATGCCTGCGCCGACAAAACCTGCCTTGGTATCCTGCCCTGTGCTCGAAGTGATTTTCTTTTTCGATGTCGATTTTTTTGTTGCCATCTCGTTTCTCCTGACGGTGGGTTATCGTGTTTGACGAAGAGACGCGGCGAGGCTGGTTGTCACGTCGTCGCGTGAACTAGAGGCGAATTGCAGGCGTGCGCCGTTCAAGCATGAAGGTTCTCAGGAGCAAGCGCTCTGCAACGCGCGAAAGCTAAGGTAGGACTCCGGTTTCAAGTGAGGCTCGCGTGGGTCGTAACTCGCGTGAGCGATGCGCTGCCAAAGCGTGTGAAACATACTCTCCCGTAAAATTCGTGTCAAGAATTACGTTCGACGAAGAGCGCCTTCATCCGCGTTTAGCGTGGCGCTCAAGATCGGCTCGACCAACTCTCACTATCTGCTAATGCCGCGACCGGGCGAAACGTTTCGCGCGCGGCGTGCGATTGGATTAAAGATGGAGAATGCATGTTGGGAACATGCGCGCGTTCGCCGGGCGGCCTGCCTTTGCGCGCGCGCGCGCGGCGTGTTAATTTTCGCGGGCGATGCCTCCGTCATCATCTCTAAACGAGTCGTCTGTCGTTAGCTCACACGGCTCCACAGCGTCTCTTCCATCCCGACACGCGGGGACGCGAGCGTGACATACATGTCTGACGCGGAGGGTTTCATCCTGGCCGGCGGCGCGTCGAGCCGGATGGGCACTGACAAGTCGCGCCTCCAGATCGGCGGGCGCACCTTCACGGAGCGCGTCGCCGCGGCGCTCGGCGCGCTCACCGCAGAGGTCAGCATCGTCAGCGCGCGGCCGGACTCGAACGAGTTGAAACTGCCCGTCGTCGCGGATGTTTACCGCGACTGCGGCGCGCTCGGCGGTTTGCACGCCGCGCTCGATGCGTGTCGCGCACGCTGGGCGGCGGTCGTCTCTTGCGACCTGCCGTTTGTGACCGGCGAACTTTTCGCGCGGCTCGTCGAGTTAAGGACAGAGGACGCGGACGCCGTTGTTCCCAGACAAGCGGACGGACGGGCGCAACCGTTGTGCGCGCTCTACCGGCGAGACAGTGCTCTGGCCGTTGCCGCACGTCTTCTCGCAGAGGGCGAGCGACGCCCGCGCGTTCTCTTGCAAGCATTACATACGCGCTGGGTCGCTCCCGCAGAGTTGGCCGACCTGCCGGGGTCGGAACTGTTCTTCCTCAACGTCAACACGCCGGAAGATTACGAGCGGGCGAAGATGGAGATAGGAACGATGAAGGATGAAGGGAAGGTTGGTGAATGGTAAATAGTAAATGGTAAATGGTGAAAATCAGTTCTGATCCATTCACCATTTACCATTTACCATTCACCGCTTTAATTCCTCGTTAGATTCTTATGTCTCGACGCAGAAGACCGGGACGAAGATTGTTGAAGGCGCTGCTGCCGGTGGTGTCGCTGCTGGTGCTCGGCATCGGCGCGGGGCTGTGGTTCATCCTCCACACGATTGCGCGCCCCGTCGCGCGCCCTTATCTCGTCACGCCGGAAACGTTTCCCGCTTATAGCGCGCGCGGCTTGCGCGTGAGCGAGGAGCGTTGGCAAAACGGCGACGGGACGGAGGCGCGCGGCTGGCTCCTGCGCGGCGCGGAGGGCGCGCCCGCCATCCTGCTCCTGCATCGCTACGGCGCGGATCGTTCGTGGCTCTTGAATCTCGGCGTCAAGCTCAACGAAGCGACCAACTGCACGATCCTCTGGCCTGACCTGCGCGGCCACGGCGAGAACCCGAAGATCGCGTTGACCTCTTTCGGCGCACGCGAGACTGCGGACACGGCGGCGGCCATCTCTTTCCTGCGCGGACTCAAGACGACGCAGGGGCAACGCCCGCTCGTCGGCGAACGCCTCGGTTTCTACGGCGTCGAACTCGGAGCGTACGCCGCGCTCGCCGCCTCTGCGCAAAGGACTGAAGCGGCGAACGTGCGCGCGCTCGTACTCGATTCCGTTCCCGCTTCGCCCGACGAACTGCTGCGCCAGTCCACAAGCGACCGCCTCGGTTTCGACAACACGCTCCTGAATCTGCTCGTGCGCAGCGCGGCGCGCGTCTATTATCTCGGCGGCTACACGAACGACAACGCCTGCGCTCTGGCCTCGCAGCTACAGGGACGCCGCGTGCTGCTCCTGAGCGGACAGGACGCAGGCGAGTTGCGCGATTCCACGCGCGCGCTTGCGCAATGTTTCCCTACGCCGCCCCCGGCCGCCCTGCACACCGACCTGCCCGTCACGGGCTTCACCGCCTCTTCTGCCACAGGCGAACAGGGCGAAACCTACGACCGCCTCGTCATCGAATTCTTCTCCGAAGCCTTCAACGAAGACGCGCAACGACCGCGTTAACTTTCAACGCCAGAGTCAACGAGCACGCACGGCGACGAGCACGTTTGTCCCGTTGTCGCCGATCACTTCAACTTCAAACGGCTGGAAGTCGAGCAACTGCCGGACATACTCTTCGGGCACGATGACGAGCAACGTCCCGCCACGCGCTCTGAGCACCTCCCGCACCTCGCCCACGCCTTCAAACTTTCGCGGTTCGCCCCGCGCATCGTCATACACCAGGCGACCCGCCGCGTAGAACTGCGACGTGCGCTCGACGGTATGCAGATTCAAGACGGGCGCTGCGCCGTAGCCTCTCGCATCAGCCGCATGCAAGAGGTCGCGCACAGACTCGCGAGCCGCCACGCGCTCGACGGCGCAAACCAAGATCAGCATCGTTGTCAAAAACGATACGCCCACGACGACGAGCACGCACATCTCGCGTCGCTTCGACACGAGCGACACGTATGCGCCCGCCGCGACGATCGGCGCGGCCACGAGCGCGATGCAGGCGCGCGACAACTCCGACACGCGCCATTCGTAGAACGCCCCGGCTGCGGCCAGCAAGATCATCAAAGCCCCGGTCGCGCGCATCGCACGCACGCCGCCTTCGCCGCGCACGTAAGCTGCCAGACGCTCGCCCACGAGCAAGGCCGCGCCCGGCAGCGCGGGCAAAATGTAGCCCGGCAGTTTCGACCCCGACACGGAAAAAAAGAGCAGCGGGAACAACACCCACGCCAGCGCAAACAGGCGCAGTTTGCCGAGCGCGTCGCTTTCGTCGGGCGCGTCTGCACCGTCGTCGCCGCTGCGCCAGCGCCAACGCCGCGCGTGCCACACGCCCGCGCCGAGAAACGCGCTCCACGGCAGCGCGAGCGCCGGGATGATCGCCAGATAAAACCAGAAGGGCTGCGGGTGGTGATACTTGTTCGAGAGATAACGCGCGAAGTGGTGCTTGACGAAAAATTCGTCAACGAACGTCCAACCATGCCGCGCGATGACGGGCGCGTACCAGACGGAGGCCACGAGGAGCGTCAGCGGCAATCCCCACAGGGCCGACTTCCACGCCTCAGGCCAACGCCGCCGCAAAAGGTAATAGACGCAGACGACGCCAACGGGTATGACGACGCCGATCAAACCTTTCGCCAGGAGCGCCAGGCCCATGCCTGCGTAAAATCCCGCGAGCAAAAGTCTTTTCGCGCGTGCCACAGGTTCGAGTTCAGCCGCTAAGAAAAAGGCGAGCGCGCACGCGACCGACGCCGTGATGAAGATGTCGAAATTCACGCCGCGCGAAAAGACTATCAGCCCCGCGCTCGTCGCCATCGCCGCGCCCGCCGCGAGTTGCAGCCAGCGCGCGCCTTCCTCGTCTTCCCGCAACTCTACGCGACGCGCCGTCCAGCCTACGACGAAGACCGTCAACCAACCGGCCAGCGCCACGCCGAGCCGCGCCGTCCATTCCGCGACGCCGAAGATTTTGTAACCGGCCGCCGCCGCCCAGTAGACGAGCGCGGGCTTTTCAAACCACGTGCGGCCGCCGAGCGTCGGTGTCACGGCATCGCCGCGCTCGTACATCTCGCGCGCCACCTGCGCGTAGCGCGGCTCGTCCGCGCCGACGAAGGGCGCGCGTCCCAATCCGTAAAAGTAGACGACGGCCGCGGCCGTCAACAGCAAAAGCCAACCGCGCTTGGCAAGCGTCGAAGGTTGCAAGTATAGTCACCGGAAGTTAGCAGCTGTTAGCTATTAGCTATTAGCTGTTAGCTAATGGCGATAAGCACTCAGCCGGAATTTTTGTCTTACATTGTGAGTATCCGCGAAGTCGCGTTGATGTACCAAGCAGCAAACGCTTGTCTGAGTTCTAATCGCTCGAAAGATAAGTAATCACTCGAAGGATAGTTGACCACTCATAGCTATTAGCTAACAGCTAATAGCTAACAGCTAATAGCTCATTATGCTCCTCCGCACCGCCGCCATCGGGACAGGCCATCTCGGACGACAGCACGCGCGCATTCACGCCGCGCTCGCCGCCGAAGGGCGCACAAACTTCGTCGCCGTCTGCGACGCGGACGAAGAGACTGCGCGCCGCATCGCCAACGAACGCGAAACCGAATGGACGACCGATTGGCGCAGTCTCCTCGGCCGCGTCGATGCCGTGAGCCTCGCCGTCCCGACCGAGTCGCACGCCGAGATCGCCTGTCCACTGCTCGAAGCGGGCGTCCACGTCCTCGTCGAAAAACCCATCTCGCATACGCTTGCCGAAGCCGACCGGATGATCGAAGCGGCCGCGCGCGGCAATGCTACGCTCATGGTCGGCCACGTCGAACGCTTCAACCCTGCGCTCTCGGCGCTCTACCCGCACGTTCGCAATCCGCTCTATTTCGAGATTCATCGCGTCGGCGAATTCACCGCGCGCTCTCTGGACATAGACGTGGTACTCGACCTGATGATTCACGATCTGGACATCGTGCAGTGGCTCGTCGGAAGCCATGTGGAAGTGACGGACGTGCGCGCCGTCGGGATTCCGGTCTTGACCGAACGCGTGGACGCGGCCAACGCGCGCATCGAGTTCGCCACGGGCGCGGTCGCCAACATCACCGCCTCGCGCGTCGGCATGGAGAAGATACGCAAGATGCGTTTCTTCCAACCGCACGATTACGTCGCCGTCGATTACGCCACGCGCTACGCTTCCATCAGCAGCCTCGCGCCGCCCGACCCTGCCAGCGCACGTCCGGGCGTTCGCCAGCAACGTCTGGACATCGCCGACGTCGAACCCTTGCGCGCCGAGATCGAAACGTTCCTCGAAGCTGCGGCCGCGCGCCGCGAGCCTCCCGTCAACGGCGCAGACGGACGCCGCGCGCTTGCGCTCGCCCTGCGCGTGCTCGAACGCATCCACGAACACACGGACAACGCCGGGCTGCACGCCGCGCTCGCCGCCCGCGCAAACTTCACATCGCGCGACAACACCTAAACGCGCGCAGTCGTGACCTTCCGCACACGACGACCGAACGCTGAACTTAGATTACTCCTGAACGCCGAGCCACACTTTTGACATCCAAACGCAGCAACACGGACGAACAGATCGACGCGCTTCTCGCCGCGCGCATCGCGGCGGGCGACTTCCCTTCCGCCGTCTACACGGTCGCCGAGCGTGGCCGCATACGCTTCTCCGGCGCGCAAGGGTTAGCGGTGCGCGAACCCACAGAGCACGCTGCGACCGTCGAGACGATCTACGATCTGGCGTCGCTGACGAAGCCGCTCGTGACGGGTCTGCTCTCGGCGCTTCTCGTCGAGCGGGGCGAGCTGGAGTTGGAGCGAGCGGTCGGTTCTTACTTGCCCCGGTTTGCGCGCGGCGCTTTGGCCGCCGTCAATGTGCGCCACTTGTTGACGCACACTTCGGGCCTTCCCGCGTGGCGACCGCTCGGCGTCCTGACGGGCGGGCGGCGCGAGCGCACGCTGGACGCTATCGCCGCAGTCGGACTCGAATACGAAACGGGCACGCGCGTCATCTACAGCGACCTCGGCTTCATCACGCTCGGCCTATTGCTCGAAAAAATTTGCGGCGCAGAGTTGGACACGCTGGCACGTCGGGAAATCTTCCGCTCGCTCGAACTCGAACGCACGTTTTTTAAACCCGAACGCGCCTTTCTGACCGGGGTGGCTGCCTGCGAGTTGGCGGGCAACGCCTACGAGCGCGGGATGTGCGAAGCGCAGGGTGGAGACGCGAACGCAGTCGGCGTGTGGCGCGAACAGTTGATCTGGGGCGAGGTGCACGACGGCAACGCCTATTTTCTCGGCGGCGCGGCCGGGCACGCCGGTCTCTTCTCCAACGCGCGCGAAACCTTGCGTCTCGCCGAACAGTTCATCCACGCGCGCACGCGCCTGCTCGCCCCCGAAACATGCGCGCTCTTTCGCACGAACCTGACGCCGAATCTGGACGAGGCGCGTTCCTTCGCTTGGCAACTCGCCGCGACGAAGGAATCGACGGCGGGCGCGGCGCTCGCGCCCGACAGTTTCGGTCATCTCGGTTTTACAGGCACGAGTTGCTGGATCGACGCTGCGCACGAGCGCGTCTTTATCCTGCTCACCAATCGAACGCACACGCGCACGCTTCCCTTCGTCAACATCAACGGCGTGCGCAGACAATTCCACACGCTCGCCGTCGCCGCGCTCGAACGCGGTGGCGGCGAAGCGGAATGACTAAACTGCGAAACGAGACGGACGAACCAGGGGCGAGATGAACAGGGGCGAACAAGAAGCAGAGCGGAGCGCGCAGGTTTCTCCGACGGACGAGAAGATAGACGCGCCGCGCGTCGCGCCGCGACACGTCTCGTTCGGCGAAGCGTTTCGTTTCTGGGTCAAGTTGGGATTCATCTCGTTTGGTGGCCCGGCCGGGCAGATCGCGATCATGCACCGCGAACTCGTCGAGCGCAGGCGTTGGTTGAGTGAAGAACGTTTCCTGCACGCGCTCAACTACTGCATGCTCCTGCCCGGCCCCGAAGCGCAGCAACTCGCCATCTACATCGGCTGGCTCATGCACCGCACGTGGGGCGGCATCGTCGCGGGCGCGTTCTTCGTCATCCCCTCCATCTTCATCCTGCTCGCGCTCTCCTACGCTTACGCGCGATACGGACAGCTCAACACGGTCGCCGGAGTCCTCAGCGGATTCAAGCCGGTGGTCGTCGCCATCGTCGTCGAGGCGCTGTTGAAGATCGGCGGGCGCGCGCTCAAGCGGCGCGTCCATTTTCTGATCGCGGCCGGAGCGTTCGTCGCGATCTTTTTCCTGCACGTTCCCTTCCCCCTGATCGTGCTCGCGGCGGGTCTCTGCGGCCTCCTGGGCGTGCACCTGTGGCCGCAAACTTTCGTTGCCACGCAAACGAAGACGGCGAGCGCCACAGGAACTTCAAACGAACGTGCAACGCGAGACGAGACTTCGACCGGTGCTGCCGCTTCAAACGCCGACGCCGAACTTCCCCTCGCCTACGTGATCGAAGACGACGCGCCGCCGCCCGCACACACGCTGCCGTCTAAAAGCCGTATCCTCAAAATTCTCCTGACGGGGATCGTGCTCTGGATTCTGCCCTTCGTTGCCATCATCCGGTGGGGCGGACGCGGCGGCCTGCACGCCGAAGAATATCTCTTCTTCACGCAGGCCGCGCTCGTCACCTTCGGCGGCGCTTACGCCGTGTTGGCCTACGTCACGCAGGCCGCGGTCGGTTCGTACAACTGGCTGACGGAGGCGCAAGCCGTGGACGGTCTTGCGCTGGCCGAGACGACGCCCGGCCCTCTGATCATGGTGTTGCAGTTCGTCGGTTTCATGGCCGGTTGGAATCACCCGCCCGCAGGCTTGAGTCAGACCACGAGCGCCGTCGTGGGCGCGCTCATCACGACTTACACGACGTTTCTGCCCTGCTTCGTCTTCATCTTCCTCGGCGCACCCTACATCGAGCGACTTCGCGGCAACAAAAATCTGACGGGCGCGCTCCACGGCATCACGGCGGCCGTGGTCGGCGTCATACTCAACCTCGCGCTCGTCTTCGGCGCGGCCGTCATCTGGCCGCAAGGCTTCGCGGGCGGCACAAATTTGTTCGCCCTCGTCCTCAGCATCTTGGCCTTCCTCGCGCTCTATCGTTGGAAACTGGATGTCCTGTGGGTCGTGCTCGCGGGCGGCGCGCTCGGCCTCTTGCGCGGTTGGTTCTTCGTTCAATGATTTCAACGCGCGAGAGTTGTAGTAGTATGAAGGCGCGGCTACCGGGAATGTGGCATTGAGCCGCATGCCGCGTCGCCTTACCGTAATTTGCGTTCGATGTTGATCCGTCCATACAAGCTGAACAGGTTCATCGCGTTATCCGTGGCGTTCGTGCTGATGGCGCAAGGGTTCGTGCGGGCGCAGACGGACGCTACTCGCCCGCGCCGCGTGGGGACAGACGCGCAGACGGCCGCGCCGTCGTCGCCCCAAACGGCGCGCGACGACTTGGCCTTCAAACGACTCGACAGAGAGCCGACCATCCGCATCGGTCTTTCGACGACGGCGCGCTCCGTCACCATCTCGACGAGCGGTCAGTCTTTGAGCGTCTTGTCGGCGCAGCCCGGCGAGCCGCCCGCCGGAGCCGCCACCGTGCCGACGCAGCTCGCAGTCTCACGCGTGCGCATCGAGCCTCGCATGTTGACGCCCCTTCTGCCCGCGCCGCCTGACGAGGGCAATCTGTTCCGCGTCGAGATCGCGGCCGTGCCGAGCGCATCGCAGGCGGAAGAGATCGCGCGCGAGGCAAGGGCGTTGACGGGCGAGACGCCGGAAGTTGTCCGCGACGCGACGAATTCTGCTTGGCGCGTGCGCGTCGGGCAACCCGCGCCCCGGGCCGAAGCAGAAGAGTTGCGCACGCGGCTCGAAGAGGCGGGCATCGCCGCAGTCTCAATCGTCGGCGCGCAGCCGAACGCGAACGCCAAGCAGACGACCGCCGGGCGTCCTTCCAATCAACAGACGATGGCACGCGTTCCTGTTCAATCACAAACAGCGACGACGAGAGCATCCGATCAAACATCGCGCACGCCGACCCCCCGCCCGCGCGCAAACTCGACCGGCACGATTGCCAAGAGGCGCACCGCTTCCGATGCTCCAACGCAGAGCGGCGTCAGGCTCGCCTCGCGCGCCTCGCTGCCCACGCGCGGCCTCGTCGTCTACGCGGGCGGCACATCGCCGCTCATGGATTCGCGCGCGCCCGTCACCTTCACGCCCACGGATGCCAGCGCGCCGCTTCGCTTCAACGAAAAACCCTATCGCGGCCGTCTCGAAGTCTTTACGAATTTGAACGGCTCGCTGACGGTCGTCAACGTCCTCGGTCTGGAAG
The DNA here is from genome assembly GCA_035942855.1 of Pyrinomonadaceae bacterium. Lineage (GTDB taxonomy): Bacteria > Acidobacteriota > Blastocatellia > Pyrinomonadales > Pyrinomonadaceae > JAIVJZ01. Next base: position 13,462 of record DASZCS010000083.1, read on the forward strand.
ATTACGTGCGCGGCGTCGTGCCGAACGAACTCTCACCCGGCGGCTACGGCGCGCTCGAAGCCTTGAAGGCGCAGGCCGTCGCCGCGCGCACCTACGCCGTCAGCAATCGCGGCCAATTCACCGCCGCCGGTTTCGACCTGCTGCCCACCATCCGCTCGCAAGTCTACGGCGGACTCTCCACCGAACACCCGCTCTCCACACGCGCCGTCGAAGAGACGCGCGGCGTGATCGCGACCTACTCGGGCGAACCGATCAACGCGCTCTACACTTCGACCTGCGGCGGGCGCACCGAGAGCGCCGAGAACATCTTCGGCGGCGCGGCCGTCCCTTACCTGCGCGGGCGCGAATGCAGCGCACATCACGCACACGCCGCACACGCGCAAGCCCTCGTGCAGACCGCGCGTGAGCCAAGCGCCTTGCGCGCCGCCGAACACGCCACGAGCGCACGCGATGCGGCGCTGCTCGCCGTACACGGCTTTCGCCTGCCGCCACGTCTCGACGACGATTGGCTCGAAGACGACATCAACGCACAGGAAGTCCGCGCGCTGCTCGACGTGGCCGCGCGCCTCGCACGACGCACCACGCCCGCCGCCATCGGCGGCGACACCACGCGCCCTCCCGGCTTCGCTTCCGCACTGATGCTCGCGCTCGACGGCGAGAGCCGCGCCGATGTTCTGCTCTCGGCGGACGACGTTAACTACTTCCTGGCCTTCCGCGACGCTCCCGACATTCCCGCGCCCAATCGCGCGGACGTGGCGATGCTTTTGCGCGACGGCCATCTCACGCTCAACACGGATGCCACGCTCAAACCGCGCGAGTCTCTGTCGCGCGCGCGGGCGTTGAATCTGGTCGTGCGCGTGCTCGAAGCGCGCGGGCTGTTTCAGTTGCAGAAGGCGACGGCGCGACCTCCGGTCGGCGGCGCGTTCGTCGTGCGCGCGGGCAAAGCGCCGGAGCGCGCTATGACGCTTGCCCCGGACGCTTATCTCTTCCGCGCTTTCGGCGAGCGTCTGTTCGCTTCGCGCAGTTTGCAAGTTGTCGGCGGCGAACCCGTCGCTTATCACACGGACGCGCGCGGGGCGATTGATTATCTCGAACTCTATGCGCCGCCGAAGGGCGCTTCGGCCGAACGGGTCTCGCCTTACACGACGTGGACGACCACCTTGAGCGCGGGCGAAGTCGCCAATCGTCTCGCGCGTCGGACGGGGCGCATCGGCTCGCTCGTCGATCTGCGCGTCGTCGCGCGCGGAGTTTCGCGCCGCGCGCTCGATCTCGAAGTGACGGGCACGAACGGCACGGCGCACGTGCGCGGCGGGCGCATCCGCTCCGCCCTCGGCCTGCGCGAACAACTCTTCGTCATCGACCGCAAGTACGACGAGACGGGACGCGTCACCAGTTTCACTTTCACGGGGCGCGGCTGGGGTCACGGCGTCGGCATGTGTCAGGTCGGAGCCTACGGCATGGCGCGCGCCGGTCTCCGCTACGAACAGATTCTCAAAAACTATTACACGAACATCGACCTGACGAAGATGTATTAGCTGGCGACTGGTGAATGGTAAATGGTGAACGGATAAATCCACTTCTTGCCATTCACCATTTACCATTTACTATTCACCACTGTTCCATTCACCGAGCACTATGCCTGAGACACCGGACGCAAACACATTGACGCTTTTCGTCGTGCCGAACTGCCCTTTGTGTACGGACGCGCGCGCGTGGCTGGCGCTCCACAGGATCGCTTACGTCGAACGCGACGTGAAAAAAGACTTCGGCGCGCTGCGCGAGATGTATCGTCTGACGCGACAAAACCTCGTGCCCGTCTTCGCACGCGGCACACGCGCCCTCGTCCGCCCGACCGACGCGCAACTGAAAGACTTCTTGGTGAATGGTAAATAGTAAATGGTGAATAGATAAAACCGCTTTCTTCTATTCACGATTTACGATTTACGTTTTTTCCATTCGCCATTTACCATTTACCATTCACCATCCACATGCGTTTCTCTCGTGCACAACTCGTCGGCGCGCTCGTCTTGCTGGCGGTCTTGTGGGTCGTGCTCATCTCCCGTCTCGTCTTCTCCGCCGCGTGAGTTCTCAGTCTCAAACGACACAATCGATCATTGCCGTCGTCGGCCCGACGGCTTCGGGGAAAAGCGACCTCGGCATCGAGTTGGCCTTGCGCTTCGACGGCGAGATCATCAACTGCGACTCGGTGCAGGTTTATCAGGGCATCGAGATCGCCACGGCCAAAGTGCCGCTCGCGGAGCGGCGCGGCGTGCCGCATCACCTGATAGATTTTGTGCCGCCTGCCGTCAACTACACGGCGGGCGCGTGGGCTGAAGCGGCCGTCGAGAAGATCGCCGAGATTGAAGCGCGCGGACGTCTCGCGCTGCTCGTCGGCGGGACGGGCTTTTATCTGCGCGCCCTGCGTCAACCGTTCTTTCCGAGTCCGCCGACGGATGCGCGTTTGCGCGCGCGCCTGACGAAACTGCGAGAGCGACGAGGCGCGGAGCATCTGCACGCCATTTTGCGACGACTCGATCCCGCTTCGGCCGCGCGTCTCCAACCGCGTGATTGGTCGCGCGTGCAGCGTGCGCTCGAAGTTCGTTTGCAGACCGGCTCGGCGCTCTCGTTCCAACAACCGGAGCGCCCCGCGCCGCCCGCGTCGGCCGCGCGCGTGCGCGTCTTCGCTCTCAAGCCGCCGCGCGAAGCGCTCTACGCGCGCATCGACCGACGCGCCGAACGCCATTTCGAGGTCGGTCTGGTCGAAGAAGTACGCCGCTTGTTGCAGGCGGGCGTGCCCGCCGACACGAACGCGCTCGGCGCGCACGGCTACCGGCGCGTCGTTGAATACCTGCGCGGCGAGCGCACGCTCAGCAGCGCCGTCGAACAGACTAAACTCGACGTGCGCCACTACGCGAAACGGCAGTTGACATGGTTCCGGCGCGAACCGGGCGTCGAATGGTTCGAGGGCTTCGGCGACTCGCCCGAAGTGCAGCGACGCGTCGCTGCGCGCGTCTCCGAACTGCTCGAAACGAGCGCACAGTGAGCCTTTCATGGACACAGTTTTTAAGTCGTCGAAAAACGAAAATTTGTACTTCACGGTTCACACAGGAACGAAAATTTGTAACCGTCGGAGAGGCGCGGCCGTTTTAAACGGTGTCAGTCAACATTTACTTGTCACGCGTGACAGCGTGTTGTAATCTGACTGCAATACTAATGACCAGTTGAACCGTGTGGAGTGTTGCAGTGGACACGAAGCCTTCTCCCCAAAATATTCAGGACGCGTTCCTGAACACGGTGCGCCGTGAAAAAGAGCCTGTCACCATCTATTTGATGAACGGCGCGAAGCTCACAGGCCGCATTAAGAGCTTCGATAAATTCTCGGTGCTGCTCGAAGCTGGCGCGCAGGAGCAGTTGATCTTCAAACACGCGATCTCGACCATCTCCCACGTGCGCCGCCATCCGAGCGGCGAGTTGCGCCAGAACGCGCACTCTTTCGACGCGGGCGAAGGCGCGGGCGACTCGGCCGAACGCTCCGACAGTTGAATCGAACACCCTCTTCCATCCTACAGACGGACGGAGTTCCACTAACTTTTGAACGGCGCATTCATCACCTTTGAAGGCATTGACGGGTCGGGCAAGTCCACGCAGGTGCGCATGCTGGCGAGCGTGCTGCGCCTGCGCGGCATGGACGTGGTGCAAACGCGCGAACCCGGCGGCACGCCGCTCGGCGCACGCCTGCGCGAAGCGCTGCTGGACGCACAGGAGCAGGTCGATCCGCTCGCCGAACTGTTGCTCTATGCCGCCGACCGTGCCCAACACGTCCGCGTGCTGCTTCGCCCCGCGCTCGCCGCCGGGCGCGTCGTCCTCTCGGATCGCTACGCCGATGCCACCGTGGCTTATCAAGGCGCGGGGCGCGGCTTCGACCCGGCGCTCGTCGCACAGGTCGTCGAACTTGCGACCGGCGGACTCAAGCCCGACTTGACGCTTCTCTTCGACCTCTCTGTGTCCGAAAGCAGCGCGCGTTCACGCCTGCGGACGAACGGCGATGAAGGCACGCCGAGCGACCGTCTCGAACTCGAAGCCGAAAATTTTCACACGCGCGTGCGCGAAGCCTATTTGCAGCTCGCCTCGGCCGAACCCGAACGCGTGCGCATCATCGACGCCAGCCTCTCCGTCGAAGAGATCCACGCCCACGTGCTCCAAATAGTCATCCCCTTTATCGAAAGCAGAGGCCAGAGGTCAGAGGTCAGAGGTCAGTAAAAGACTGAAAGCTTATTTCACTAACCTCTAACCTCTGACCTCTAACCTCTAACCTCTACTCCTATGTTTGAACGTCTTGTAGGAAACAGGCGCGCGAAAGAGACTCTGCGGCGCATGATTGCGGCGCGGCGCGTGCCGGGCGCGCTCTTGTTCGCGGGTGAAGAAGCGGTCGGCAAAAAGCAGTTCGCGGTGGAACTCGCCAAGGCGCTGAACTGTCTCGCGCCCGTTGGGATGGAAGCCTGCGACAAGTGTTCTGCATGCCAACGCATCCCGCGCTTCGCCGATGCGCCGACCTCGGACAAAGAGAAAGGCAAGCGTCTCGCTTGGAGCGAGCATCAGGACGTGGCTCTGGCGCGGCTCGAAAAATCCGTCATCACGGTTGAACAGGCGCGCGACATCGACCGTGAGACGAATTTCCGGCCGCTCGAAGGCCGCGCACGCGTCTTCATCGTCGAAGACGCGGAGATGATGAATGACGCTGCCGCGAACGCTCTGCTCAAGACGCTCGAAGAACCCGCGCCCACTTCCCACATCATCCTGCTCACCGCGCGACCCGCCAACCTGCTCACCACGATCCGCTCGCGCTGTCAAACCATACGCTTCGCCCCACTCGCCGTCGAAGAGATCGAAAACTATCTCGTGCAGAGCAAGCGACGCGCGGGGCGTGAGGCGCGACTGGCGGCACATCTGGCGCGCGGCCGTCTCGGCGTCGCGCTCGATCTCAATTTAGACGCCTACCGCGAAGGGCGCGAGGCGATGCTCTCCATCCTCGACGCGCTCGCCGCCGCGAGGACGGATCGCGCCCGCCTCCTGCGCGCCGCCGAAGACCTGAGCGACGCCAAACGCAAAGACGATTTCGAGCCGCGCCTCTCGATGCTCGAAACGCTCATCCGTGATGCGTGGCTGCTCTCGCTCGACCGGCAGGCGCGTATCGTCAACGAAGACATACGCGAACATCTCGCGCGTCTCAGCGCGGGAGTGCAAAGCCGCCACGCCGCCGACTGGATGACGCGCATACAGGAACTTCGCGGCCAACTCGCCGTCAACGTCAACCGCCGCGTCGCCACGGATGCGCTCCTTCTTTCGATGGCAGCCGCGACGGGAAAGTAGGACGATAGGGACAACTCAAGCGGCGGCAGATGATTTGAGCCGCGCCTAGCGGCGGTAGTTAATAGCCCCGTGCGTGAGCGCGGGGATCGAGCCGCATAAAAAGCAAGCCCCGAAGGGGCGACACTATTCAACGAGCGAATGTGTCGCCCCTTCGGGGCTTCTATTGTTCTCTCAACAACTAACCCCGCCCTGACGGGCGGGGCTATTAACTGCCGCCCCTAACGGGGCTTTTAACTTTCGCCCCTGTGGGGGCTTCGCTTCCGGTTACGTCAGCACAGCGTTTACTTGATCGTGACCAACTCCGGCGTCTCTTGAGTCTTGGCCGACGCGCCTTCGGCGACCAGTTTTTCCGTCTCCGCGACGAAGGCTTCGACGATGTCCGCGCCGGCTACTTTGCGCATCGGCTTGCCGTCTTTGAAGATCATGCCGACGCCGCGCCCGAACGTCACGCCGAGTTGGCTGTCGTGCGCTTCGCCCGGCCCGTTGACGGCGCAGCCCATGATCGACAGGTGCAGAGGCTCTTCGATGTGCGCCAGACGCCGTTCGATCTCCGTGACGATGCCGACGAAATCGTCAACGTCGAGTCGGCCACAGGTCGGGCAGGCCACGACCGTCACGCCGCGCTTCCTCAGTTCCAGAGACTTCAAAATCTCCCACGCCACGCGCACCTCTTCCTGCGGCTCGGCCGCCAGAGAGACGCGTATCGTGTCGCCGATGCCTTCGTGCAAAAGTATGCCGAGTCCGATTGACGATTTGATCGAGCCGCTGAAGGCCGTGCCCGCCTCGGTCACGCCGAGGTGCAGCGGGTAGTCAACCTGTTTTGAAAGTAAACGGTAAGCGGCGACCGTGCGATGCACGTCCGAAGCCTTGAGCGAGATGATGATGTCTTGGAAATCGAGGTCTTCGAGTATCTGTATGTGGCGCAAGGCCGATTCGACCATCGCTTCCGGCGTGGCCGTGCCGTATCTTGCGAGCAAATCCTTTTCGAGCGAGCCGCCGTTGACGCCGATGCGGATGGGCACGCCCTGCGCCTGTGCGGCGCGCGTCACCTCGCGCACGCGTTCGTGCGCGCCGATGTTGCCGGGGTTGAGTCGCAGCTTATCGACGCCCGCTTCGAGCGCCATCAGAGCCAGCTTGTAGTGGAAATGAATGTCCGCGACGAGCGGCACGTCGGGCACGCGCCGCCTGATCTCTTTGAGCGCGACGGCCGCCTCTTTGTCCGGCACGGCGAGGCGCACGATCTCGCACCCGGCCGTCACCATCTCTTCGATCTGCTTGACGGTCGCGTCAACGTCAGACGTGTCCGTCTTCGTCATCGACTGCACGGCCACGGGCGCGCCCCCGCCGACCTGCACCTTCCCGATCTTCACCGCTCGCGTCTGTTTCATTTCGCTGGTTGTGTGACTGCGGGTTTGTCGTCATCCGAGGCGCGCCAGCGCGTGGCGACTTTGACGAGGTCGTTGGTGATGACGAAGCCCATCAAGAGGAGCAGCATCACCATGCCGACCTGTTGAATACGCTCGCGGATGGTCATAGACATGCGCACGCCGATCCAGCCGAGCACGGCCTCGACGCCGAGCAGGAAGATCGCGCCGCCGTCGAGCACGGGGATCGGCAGCAGGTTGACGATGCCGAGGTTCAGGCTGAGGAAGCCGAGCATGGCGAAAACACCCGCCCAACCGAATTTCGTCGCCGCGTTTGAAGAAGCCTGCGCGATGCCTATGGGGCCGGACAGAGATTCGCGCGCCGAACGCTGGCCGCGAAAGATTTGCGCAAAGGCCGCGCCCGTCATGCGCAGGACTTCCAGATTTCGGCGGACGGAATAACCGATGGCAGCGAAGGGGCCGATGCGTTCCTGCGGCAGGTCGGATTGGGGCACGAAGCCGATCTTGCCTTCGGCGTTCGTCTGTGCGTTGAGTTCCTGTCGCTGCCCTTCGCGCTCCACCGTTATGCGCACGCTCTCGTTCGGGTGTGCCTGAATCATCGCACGCACGTCGAAATGGTCGCGCACCTGCTCGCCGTTGACAGCTATCACGCGGTCGCCCGCGCGCAAGCCCGCGCGCGCTGCTGGCGAGTCTGCGACAACCTGCGTGATCGTGACGGGCAGTTCGCCGTAATCGGGGCGGAAATCAATGTCGCCGATGCTCTCGCCCTCCTCCGTGTACTTCGACGGCTTGACCGTTAAATCCACGCGTTGCCCGCTGCGCTCGACCGTCATCGGCAAGGGTTGTTCGGGCGACAGGCGCACGTCGTTGATGATGCGTTCCCAGGAAGGATTTTCTTTGCCGTTGAAGGCAAGCACGCGGTCGCCCGCCTGCAAGCCCGGCGCTTCGGTCGCGCCTTTCGTCCCGACGTAGCGGATGATGGGCGAAGTGGGCGAGACGGGGACGCCCGCGATCATCGCACCCGCCCACACAATCGTGAGCGCCGTCAAAATATTCATCGTCGGGCCGGCGACCATCACGAGAAACTTCTGCCAGCGCGGGCGCAGGTCGAAACGTTCGGCCGCGGGGATGTCGCTCTCGCCCGCGCCCTCGACCGCGGCGTTCGACTCGTCGCCGCCGAGTTTGACGTAACCGCCGAGCGGAATCAGGCTGACCCGGTAGTCGGTCGTGCCGTAACGACGGCCGAACAGGCGCGGGCCGAAGCCGACCGAAAACGTCTCCACGCGCATTTTCAGGAGTTTCGCCACGATGAAGTGGCCGAACTCGTGCAGCACGACAGCCGCGCCGAGGATGAAGATGAATGCCAGCAATCCGATCAAACTCATATTTTTAAACGTCTTTCTCCGAAAAAAACCGCCACACGAGCGAACCACGTTTAGAGGCGGCGACCGCGCCGACAGTTGCACAAAAGAGTTTACGGGCTTGAACTTATGGCGTCAAACCGCTCCCGGCACGGACGCGAGCACACCTATCTCTTCCGTCGCGGCGAGGCGCGCGGCGCGGTCTGTCTCAAGCACCGTGTCGAGGTCTGCCACGGGGCGCGTCTCGTGGCGTTCGAGCACGGCTTCGATGACGCGCGCGATGTCGGTCAGGCGGATGCGTTCTTCGAGAAAGGCGGCGACGGCCGTTTCGTTCGCGGCGTTCAAGGCGGCGGGCGTCGTGCCGCCCGCGCGCAGGGCGCGATAGGCGAGCGCGAGACAGGGGAAACGCTCCGTGTCGGGCGCGTCGAAATGGAGCGCCGACATTTGCGTCAGGTCGAGCGGAGACAGTTGGGAAGTGCGGCGCAACGGGTAGGTCAGAGCGTACTGGATGGCGTGGCGCATGTCGGTCACGCCGAGTTGAGCGATGACCGAGCCGTCAACTAATTCGATCATCGAATGGACGACAGATTCCGGATGGACGAGCACGTCGATCTGTTCGGCGTCGAAGCCGAACAGCCAGTGCGCTTCGATCACTTCCAGCCCCTTGTTCATCAGGGTCGCGCAGTCAATCGTGATCTTCGCGCCCATCTCCCAGGTCGGATGGCGCATGGCTTCGGCCACGGTCGCGCGTTCCATCTCGGCGCGCGTCTTCGTGCGAAAGGGGCCGCCCGAAGCGGTCAGGACGAGGCGGCGCACCTCTTCGCGCCGCTCGCCGCGCAGGCATTGGTGCAGAGCGTTGTGTTCCGAATCGACCGGCAACATCTCCGCGCCCGATCTTTCGGCGGCGCGCGTCATCAACTCGCCCGCGATCACGAGCGTCTCCTTGTTGGCGAGCGCGACGCGCTTCCCCGCTTCGAGCGCGCGCAAAGTGGGCACGAAACCAACTGCGCCCACGGTGGCGCTGACGACGCAGGAAGCCTCGGCGTGCGTCGCCACTTCGACCAGCCCGGCCTCGCCCGACAGGATGCGCGCCGGAGCGTTGACGTTTGCGCGGCGCAACTCTGCGCGCAACTCTTCGACGCACGCTTCAGATTCGACCGAGACGAGTTCCGGCCTGAAACGCGCACACTGTTCGGCGAGTTTGGAGACGTTGCGCCCGGCGGCCAGTGCGACTACGCGAAAGTCTCCGCCGAAGGCTTCGACCACGCGCAAAGTGTTGCGGCCGATGGAGCCGGTCGAACCTAAGATCGAGATGCCGCGTCCGTTCATTGCGCTTCCAGATATTTGTCGAGCAGCGCGGCCAGTTGTTGCCGCGAGATAGCACCGGCGCGCCGCTCCTGCTCGCGGCCGTCCTTGTAGATCAAGGCCACGGGCAGCTTCTCGATGTTGAAACGTTTGTAGAGCGCGGGCTGCTCATCGACGCTGTAGCGGACGAGGTTCACGCGCTCCGCGTAGTCTTCCGCCAACTCGTTCAGAGTTCTCTCAAGCGCCTGACTGTCGAGACTGTAATCGGAGAGGAAGACGACGAGCGTCGTCCCTTCCGCACGCGTGACGTTTGCGGCAAAGCCCGCTTCGTCGAAACCCTCGCCCGTGCCGCCCGTGTCATCCGTTCCCGCCTCGCCCGTTTTGTTTGCCTCGTTCGAGCCGACCACATCGCCCGGCTTCGTGTCGCCATCGCCCGCTCCTTCTTCGTAAGGGTTCAGCAGGTTGACGGTCTGCCCCGCGTCGCTTTCATAGGTTGCGCCGACCACCATCCAGTCGCGCCCGTTGCGATAAGCCAGATCGACGCTGGCTGGCACGGTCTTGCGCGCGCCGATCACTTTGAAGTTCAAACGCGCCACGCCGTCGTTGTTCTGCGAGTTGACATTGCCCGTCACCCAGAAGCCGAAGTCCTTCACTTCGCCGATGTCGCTTTTGAGTTTTTCATTCTGGCGCAAATAGGTCTTGGCGGTTAGTGCCGCTTCGCTCTTGCCGATGGTGGAGAAGGCGACCCAGACGATGCCGCCGACGACGAGCCCGCCGAGTATGGCGAGCACGGCGACGATTCCCCCGATGATGAGCAGAACTTTTTTCGTGGTCATGTGCGTTTTCGAAGTTCCGTCGGAAAAGTACGGCGCTGTAAGCTCAGGGTAGTTCCGGCGCGCTGCGTAGCGCGTCGGCGAAATAGAAGACGGCGAAATAGTAGATGAGCGGCGCGTTGAAGAGCAAGCTATCGAGCCGGTCGAGCAGTCCGCCGTGGCCGGGCAGAATTTGCGCCGCGTCCTTCGCGCCCGACCCGCGCTTGAGCGCGCTCTCCGTCAAGTCGCCCACGACGCCGAGCACGTTCATCGCCGCCGCCAGCGGCAACGCCGCACGCACGCTCAGTTCGGGAAAGAACCAGTAGTGCGCCAGCACGGCGAAGCCGAGACTCGCCGCCAGTCCTCCGACTGCTCCCTCCCACGTCTTCCCCGGACTGACCTTCGGCGCGAGTTTATGACGACCGAACGTGCGCCCGGTGTAATACGCGGCCGTGTCCGAACCCATCAGGATGAGAAAGAAGAACGAGAGCAGATCGGCCGCGAGCGCATCCGGAAATCCGGTGCGCAGCGCGACGAGGTGAGAGCCGAGCAAAGCGACGTAACAGACGCCCGCGATGGTTGCGCCCGTCGCAGGGATCATGCGCTCGAAAGGTGCGCCCTTGAGCATTGCGCCCGCGAGCGACGCGATGACTAAAGCGACAAGGATCATCAAGGGCAACGCAGGCCACGTCACCGGCGCGTTGAAATAGAAGGCCGTGAGCAGCGCGACGGCGAACAGCGTGCCCAGTTCGCGCTGCGCCTTCGCTTCGCGTTTGGCCGAGAGCATCCAGAACTCGTACAAGCCCGCCATCATCGCTGCCGCCGCGAGCGCGACGAAGAGAAGTTGCAGGCGACCGATCCGAAACGAGGCGATCAAAATGGGCAGGGCGATAATGGCTGTGATGACGCGCGACATTAGTTTTCAGTGATTGACCGGCGAGAGCGTTCGTCTCGATAGAAGGATCAAATTTGAAGTTGGAAGAACAAAAGGAACCTTGAAGATAGAAGAACTTAAAAGAAAAACTCGCGTGGCTGAATTTGTTTCAATCGGATAGTTCAATCGGAAGACCCGCCGTCGCCGCCACCACCTGAATCACCACCACCGGAATCGCCGCCGCCCCAGTCGCCGCCGCTACCGCCTCCGCCGAAATCGCCGCCACCGCCGAAGTCGCTGCTGCCTGAATAGTCGCTGCCGGAACTGTTGTAACTGGCGGAAGTGCTGTAGCTGTCCGTCGTGGCAACGGGGATATAGCTGCCGTCCACACCCGCCGACCTTCTCCGTTTCCTGACGGAAGCAGCATACTCCTCAATCTTCCACGGGGGCGTCCTGATGAGCGCGAAGAACACCAACAAGACGACAAAGACGAAAATCATTGTGAGCACGTCCATGCACGGCCTCCGTTGTTGCGCGCAAAAGTCGAGCGCGTGCGCGCCTGACTCATGTGCGCGGAAATTACTTCGCGTTCGCCACGAGTTGGAGCCCGCCGAAGCGACGGTCGCGGCGTTGATATTCGACGACGGCTTCGAGCAGATGGACGCGTCGAAAATCAGGCCACAGAGTTTCGGTCACGTAAATCTCGCTGTAGGCGGCCTGCCAGAGAAGGAAATTCGAGATGCGCATCTCGCCGCTCGTGCGCACGAGCAGGTCTAGTTCGGGCAGGCCGCGCGTGTAGAGTTCGCGTTCGATGTCGGCTTCCGTGATCTCCGTGGCGGCGCGGCCTTCACGCTCAAGGCGCGCGATGGCGGCACGGCAGGCATCTACGATCTCCGCGCGCCCGCCGTAGTTGAGCGCGACGCTCAGGACGAGTCCGTCGTTGCGTGCGGTGCGCTCGACGGCTTTTTGAATTTCGCGCTGGACGCTACCGGGCAAAGCGCCCGTGCGACCGATGGTCTGAAAGCGTATGTTCTGGCGGTCGATCTCTTCGAGTTCGAGCCGCAGGTAACGTTTCAGCATACGCATCAACGCGTCCACTTCAAGGCGCGGCCGTTTCCAATTCTCGGTCGAGAAGGCGTAGAGCGTCAAAGCGTCGAGTCCGAGCCGCGCGCTGGTATCGACGGCGGCGCGCACGGCTTCGACGCCCGCGCGATGTCCTGCGATGCGCGGCTGCCCGCGCCCCTTCGCCCAGCGCCCGTTGCCATCCATGATGATGCCGACGTGGCGCGGCAAGCGTTCCCACGCGACGCGTTTCAACAACGCCTCGTCGCGCGTCCCCGCCTCAACCTCCTGCACGAAATCCGCCAGCATCCAAGCTTCTCCCCGCCCAAACTTTACACAGTTAAATGCCTCTCACAAGACGCCGCATCTTAATCGCCCCACACGCCCGCACGCAAGAAGAACGTCACTGGTAAATGGTAAATGGTAAATGGTGAATGGATGAAACCTGTCTTCTTCCATTCACCATTTACCATTTACTATTCACCGCTTTTCAATAATGAACTTCCACCAGCGTCAAGCCTTTGGCCGGAGCGGTTGCGCCCGCGAGGGAGCGTTCGCCCGTCTCGATGGCGCGTGCAACTTGCGCCGCATCCAACGCGCCGCGCCCGACTGCGAGCAGCGTGCCCGCAATCGAGCGCACCATGTATCGCAGGAAGCCGTCTGCGCTCGCCGTGATCTCGACAAGTCGGCCGCGTCCCTCTTCGCTGAGGCGTTCGCGGACTTCGAGCCGCGTCACGGTGCGCACGCGCGTCTCCACGTCAGTCTGCGCGGCCGAGAACGCCGTCCAATCGTGCGTGCCGACGAACAACGCCGCGCACTCGCGCATCCGCGCGACATCCAGAGGGCGCGCATCCGTGTGCGTGTAGCGCACCAGAAACGGCGACGCATAGCGCGCGTTGAAGATGCGATAACGATATGTCTTCCCGAGCGCCGAATAGCGCGCATGAAAATCCGTGTCGGCCACCTGCGCTTCGATGACGCGCACGTCGCCCGCGAGGTTGCCGTTAATCGCCGCACACAATTTGTCGCACTCGAATTCGCGCCGCAACTCGACGCTCGCCACCTGCCCAAGCGCATGAACGCCCGCGTCCGTCCGCCCCGCCCCGTGCACGGAAACTTCTCGCCCGTCCAGCAGAGACAACACGCGCGCCAACTCGCCCTGCACCGTGCGCTCACCCGCGCCCTGCATCTGCCAGCCGTGAAAATCCGTCCCGTCGTACTGAATGGTCAAACGGTAATTCATCACTGGTGAATGGTAAATGGTAAATGGTGAATAGTAGAAGAAACCCTTTGTTCCTTCATATATGGCATATAGGTTCAGCCAAATCTACGTTTAAGGTGTTGGGCGAGACCAGCCATTAACCACCCGACTCTTTCCAGAGTAGTTAACAACTCGTGGTAGCTAGCGTCGCTGAGGAAGCCAAGACGATGAGCAATTAATAACTCTGTCTCCAATTCACTGGCAGAGCCTTGCGCGATGGAAAGAAAATGCGCGAACTCTTTCTCTGATTGTCGCCCTGCGCCCTCCGCGATATTAGCCGGGACAGAGACGGCGGCACGACGTATTTGTGAAGTAAGACCAAATCTTTCTTCTTTGGGAAAGCCTTCGGTTGTTTTGTAAACATCAACCACAAAATCCATTGCTCTACTCCATGCCTCTAACTTTTCGTGAGGTCGCATAGCTTTGATCCTTTCAGTGAGGTTAGATCAAATACCGCTTGCCACTTACCATTTACCATTTACTATTCACCAGTTCTTCTGCTTCCGGGCTTCGTCGCTGGTTCGCCGCGTTGGCAGGCGGGGCAGGCTGCGGGGGCGAGGGCGGGCACGTCGAGCGTGGCGAGCGCGATGCGCGGGACGCCCACGTCCGCGCGCCCGCCGGAGCGGTCGATGATCGATGCCGCGCCGACGACGCTCGCTCCGGCCGCGCGCATGACCGTGATCGTCTCGCGCGTCGAGCCGCCCGTCGTGATCACGTCTTCGACGACGAGGACGCTTTCACCCGCGCGTGCGCCGAAGCCGCGCCTGAGCGCCATCGCACCCGATGCGGCGTCGCGCTCCGTCCAGATCGAACGCGCGCCGAGCGCACGCGCCACTTCGTAGCCGATGACGAGGCCGCCGATGGCGGGCGCAACCACAGTCTCTATGCCGCGCCCGCCGAACGCTTCCGCGAGGGCGCGCGCGAAGGCTTCGGCTTCGGGCGGGTGCTGCAAGACGAGCGCGCATTGCAGGTAGACTGAACTGTGCAGGCCGCTCGTCAGGATAAAGTGGCCTTCCAGTAACGCGCCCGTGCGCCGGAATCTCTCGATCACCTCTTCGGCTCGCATCTCTTGTCGCTCCTTCGAAAGCGTCTTTGGCTTTCCCTCTGCGCGCGGCGTGCTACAATGCCGTGCGGATGACGCACCCTTCTAACCTCGTCTTGGATTGTACGTTCGTGCAGGAGATGGTTGACCTGCTGCGGCAGACGGGCGCGTCGCGTGCGCCGGTCGAGGCGATTGCACGCGCCGTCCTCCAACTGCCCGACCTCGACCCGCCCACGGCCGCACTCCTCGTCTCCGATCTGCTCAAAGACGATTGGCGACTTCGCATCACGGACGGTTTCGAACTCGAACTGCTCTGCGAAGACGCGGACTGTCGCGCGCTCGACGAGACCGATTACGTCGTCATCGACGTGGAGACGACGGGGGCGAAAACTCCCCCGGCGCGCATCACGGAGATCGGCGCTTACCGCGTCTGCGGCGGGCGTATCGTCGCCGAGTTTCAAACGCTGGTCAACCCGCAAATGCCGATCCCCTCTTTCATCGTCTCGCTCACGGGGATCACCGACGCGATGGTCAAATCCGCGCCGCTCTTTTCCGAAGTCGCCGCAGACCTCCTGGGCTTCATCGACCGCGCCGTGCTCGTCGCACACAACGCTCCGTTCGACGTGCGTTTTCTCAATCACGAAATCGCGCGCGTCTTCCCCGGCAAGCGCATGTTCAACGCGCAAATCTGCACCGTCTCACTCTCGCGCCGCGTCGTGCCCGACCTCGTCAACCATCGCCTGCACACGGTCGCCGAACATTTCAGCGTGCCTATCGTCAACCGCCACCGCGCGGCGGGCGACGCCGCGGCCACGGCCGAAGTCTTCCTCCGCCTGCTCGAACTCTTGCAACAAAACGGCGTCCGCGACCTGGCCGCCGCGCGCCAGTTCAAACATGCCAACTACGTCCACCAACGCAAGAAGACGACGGCCTAAGCGCGACTGACAAAACAAGACGCTCAACCACGAAGACACACGAAACAACACGAAACGAAACAAGACGAAACTTCTTCTTCGTGTTGTTTCGTGTGTCTTCGTAGTTTCATGTTTTTCAAAAGTCCAAAACGATTTCTATTCAGACTCAGCGCTCAAAGTTCCTGTGGCGCGCTCTTTGTCGCCGTCCGCTCGACTTCGCTTCTTCTTCAACGCGTGGCGCACGAGGAAGACGAGGACGACGAGCGCGGCCACGCCGAGGCCGATGTATGGATAGTAGCGCGCCAGCAGTTCCTTCGCGTGTTCGCCGTAGCGCGCGGCGAGATAGCCGATCAGGGCGTAGCGAAAGCCGCGCCCGATGGCGACCGCTACGGCGAAACGCATGACGCTGAAACGAAAGACGCCTGCCGTCGCGATGAAAAGTTTGAACGGAAACGGCGGCGGGAGCACCGACGCGACGAGCACCGAAAGCACGTCGTAGCGGTCGATCAACTCTTTAACGCGCGCCTGCTTCTGC
Source organism: Pyrinomonadaceae bacterium (assembly GCA_035942855.1). Taxonomy (GTDB): domain Bacteria; phylum Acidobacteriota; class Blastocatellia; order Pyrinomonadales; family Pyrinomonadaceae; genus JAIVJZ01. The sequence continues at coordinate 29,383 of DASZCS010000083.1, forward strand.
GGCGAGAAACGTTTCAACGCGCCGCGCCCCGCACGCCTTGAGATGTAAAAGAAGATGAGACAGCCGATCCCTGAACCGAGCGTCGCCGCCAGCACATAGACGAGCACCCAGGACGGGCGCGACGTGGCGAGCAGGATGAGCACCGCATCGGGGCCGCCCGGCAGAGGGATGAGCGCCGAATCGAGCAGCGCGATGGCGAACAGGCCGAGCGCGCCGTAAGCGAGCAAAAATTGCGAAACGGTCGTCAGACCATTAGTAAACTTGCGCAGCAACCACTTCAAAATCGAGTCTTCCCTTTCGCTTCACAAACGCTTCGCCGGTTGTTTCTTTCCTGAGCTATCGAATCGTCTCCGATGAAGTCGTCTCTTCCTCTCCGGCGCGTGTGCCTTCGGGCACGGCCGTGCGATCAATCTCCCCGGCCTTCAAACCGTGCGCGCCGCTGAGCCTGTTCCTGATGAAATAGATCGTCAAACCGATGAGGCACAGCGCCGCCACGCCGCCGAGCAGTTTCAATCCGTAGCTCTCGATGAATTGAAGCACCTGTCGGCCATAGTAGATGGCGAGGATACCTTCGATGTAGTAACGCAAACTGCGCGCGATCATGATCGTGATCATGAAACGCCAGCGGGGATATTCGAGCGCGCCCGCCGTGGCGACGAAAATCTTGAAGGGCATCGGCGGCGGCAGAAGCGCCGGGATGGCGAGCGTCAAAAAACCGAAACGTGCATAGGCTCGCTCGACGCGCTCGATGTGTTCGGCGCGAAAGCGTCGGCGCAACAGAGCTTGCCCGCCGCGCCGCACGAGGGTGTAGAGGAATATGCAGCCGATGACCGAGCCGAGCGCGGCGAACAGTGGAAAATAGAAGGCCGCCTTCGGGTCGCTGTAGCAGCGCATCACGACGAGGTAGTCGTTGATCTCAGGGAGCGAGAGGAGCGAAGAGTCGAGCGCGCCGATGACGACCATCGCGGGCGCGGCGACGTAGATGGGTACGCCGACGATGAAATTTTGCAGCGCCTCGGCCACGCCGCGCAGCCATTGCCCCAGGCCGTTGATGAAAAGAAGCATAAAAAAAGGTGATAAGTGATAAGTGATAAGTGACAAGATAAAACAGTGAATCGTAAATCGTAAATCGTAAACGGAGGAAAATCCCTGTCACGGATAACCCGAGGCTCTTGTGATAATGAAAACGAGTCGTGATAATGCGTGGCGCGCGGGGCGTTCGGCGCGCGATGAGCCGGTCAACGAAGTCACTATGAATGCCGGGAATTTGGGAGCGTTGGGCGAGAGACGAGTGGGAGGAGATATTTTCAATGCGGATGACGACTAAAACTTTTCGTGTGCTGGCCGTTCTGTTGCTGCTCGGACAGTGTGTGCTGGCCGCGACGACGCAGAAATGGACGGAGCAGAAGGCCAACGAGTGGTATCGCGCGCAGGGGTTTCTCGTCGGCAGCAATTACAACCCGGCCACTGCGATCAACGAGTTGGAGATGTGGCAGGCCGACACCTTCGACCCGCGCCGCATCGACCTCGAACTCGGCTGGGCTGAAGCGATCGGCATGAACACGATGCGCGTCTACCTGCACGACCTCGCCTACAGCCAAGACCCGGAAGGCTTCCTCCGACGGTTAGACGAATTCCTCAACATCTCGGCGCGGCACAACATCCGCCCGATGCTCGTCCTGTTCGATTCGTGCTGGGATCCGCTGCCCTCCATCGGCAAACAGCGCCCGCCGCGCCCCGGCGTGCACAATTCCGGCTGGCTGCAATCGCCCGGCGCGGTCGCCTTGCAAGACCCCGCACACTACCCGCGCCTTGAGGCCTATGTGCGCGGCGTCGTCACACGCTTCGCCGCAGACCGACGCGTGCTGGCGTGGGACATCTGGAACGAACCGGACAACATGAACGACCCGGCCTATCTCAGTCTTGAGCCGAAGAACAAAGTCGAACTCGTGCTGGCGCTCTTGCCGCAGGCGTTCGCGTGGGCGCGCGAAGCGGGCGCGACGCAACCTCTGACAAGCGGAGTGTGGAAGGGCGGCGACTGGTCGAACCCGCGCGAGTTGGGGGCGATGGAGATCACGCAGCTACACCTCTCCGACATCATCTCGTTTCACAACTACGATGCGCCCGAACACTTCGAGGCGCGCGTCAAGCAACTGCAAAAGTACAACCGTCCGATCCTGTGCACGGAGTACATGGCGCGCGGAAACGGGAGCACGTTCGCGGGCGTGCTGCCCATCGCGAAGCGTTACAACGTGGCGGCGATCAACTGGGGACTCGTACAGGGCAAGACGCAGACGCACCTGCCCTGGGATTCCTGGCGGCGACCCTACACAGACCGCGAACCGATTGTCTGGTTCCACGAAGTCTTCCGCACGGATGGCACGCCCTATCGCAAGGAAGAGATCGACTTGATTAGACGACTGACCGCCCGTGGCAAAGCAGCGGCGGCGACGGGCGCGCGTTGAAATAGCGTCGCGCGTTGAAATGGCGTCATAAGGTGCGTGTTGAAACGGCGTCGCGCCGCGGTCGTTCCCTTACTGTTGTAACTCCATCACGTCGCCGCAAAGCACGCGTTGCTTCTGGAGCACCGCGCCCGCATCCGGGTAGATGACCTTGTTTTTACCTTGCCCGAAGCTGCGCGCAGTGATGCCTTCGGACGGGGCGACGCCGAGACAGAAGCGCACGCGCTTGACCGGGTCGGGGATGTTCGGCACGTCGCGCACTGCCTGCGCGCTCCTGCGTCGCCGCGCCGCCAGATCAACACGCACCTCTTCACTGAAACTCTGACCGGGAGCGAGCAGCGTCGCGCCGAGCACGTCCGGGATGAACACGGTCGTCTCGCGCGGCGGCTCCTGCACGCGCTTGCTGATCTCGACGACGCCGTCCGGCCGCGTCTCCACGTAAACGAAATTAGGATTAGGCGGCGACGAAGACGACGGCGACGCTCCCCCACGCGCAGGCGGACGGTTCATCAGCAGCAACGACTGACGGCCGCGATTCTTGACCGTGTAGCTGACGAGCAACTGGTCGCGTCCGTCGGCGCGCACGTTGGTTGTGAAATCAACGTCGGCCGCGATGTCGGACGCAGGGTTGGACGCCGTAGCGTGATCGACGGTTGCAGGCGTCGCGGCGGCGGCAGGCGTCTGAGCGTTGCGTGCGTCGGCTCGTTGTTCGTCGTCTTTGTTCATGTTTGTCTGATTGACTGCGGCCGGTCGCTCATTCGCGTTGCCGCGTTCGGGCGCGGCGCAGGCGTTGACGGATAACAGTCCCGCCGAGACGAGCGCGGCGAGCAAGGCAACGGAAAGATACTGGCTAAGGAAGCGCATCCTATCTCCTGACACACCCGCGCCGCCCGGCGCACGATTCGATGCGCACGCCGTGCGGCGAATTGGCAATTAAAGAGACTCGAAAACGTGGAGCTTTACGGCGCGATATTATATCTCGGTCGTCGCGGGCGTCCCAACTCGTCGCGCAAGCCGTTTTCGGTGAGCGCGTGCGGGTTGGCCGTCGTCTTCGGCGTCGTCGGATCGCCGTCGAAGTCGAAGGGGATGCCGTCGTTCTCCAGCCCGACGGCCTGACGCTCGCGGTTCGGCACGCCGATGTCGCGCGGATCGTTATCGACCGGGTTCTTGGCCTGGTACATCTCGTAGGGCTGCATCACGCCGCGCACGTCGTCGTAGGCATGCGCCATCTCGTGATAGAGCACGACGACCGGATCGAGATCGCGCCAGGCGTCGGCGGGGTTGTTAGGATCGCGGAACGGAAACTGGTTGAGCTGCGTGTTGTAAGAGATGATCACGTCGGAGCCTGCGCCGGGCTGGCCGGTCTTCGGATCGAGTGAAGTCTTCGTGTAATCGGTCGCAGCGGCAAAGCCGTTGTCTTCCTCTCTGAGTTCGCGGATGGTGACTGTGTTGCCGTCGTTGAAGAAGCGGCCGATGAGCCACCAGTCGCTCTTGGGATCGCGCGTCGAATCGTAAGCCTTGTCAAACTCCGTGAGCATCTGCCTGCCCGTCGGCGACGAGCGCAAGAACTCTATGTCCTGCTCGACTCGTTCGACGAACTCCGGCGAACCTTCGATGCGCACGCCGCGACTGCCGGGCTGGCCGACGAGTTCGACGTTAACTACCGTCGTGCCCGCATCCTCCGCAACCTCGTCGCCCTTTTGCGAGTAGATGATGTCCGTGCCCGTCGCGCGTTCGGGATGCCGATTGCCGATGAAGCTGCCGTAGAGTTTATCCGTGCCGCCGCCCGCGTAGAGTCTATCGTCGCCGCGCCCGCCTTCGAGCGTATCGTCGTCGAGGCCGCCCGACACCGCGTCGTTGCCCGCGCCGCCGAGCAGGTGATCACGGCCGCGCCCGCCTTCCAGGTAATCTTCGCCCGCGTTGCCCTGCATGTAATCGTCGCCGTCGCCGCCATAGAGCGTGTCGTGTCCCGCGCTGCCGTAGAGCTTATCGTTGCCGCGCGAGCCGTTGATGTAGTCGCGCCCCGCGCCGCCGTCAACGGTGTCGTCGCCGTCGCCCGCTTCGATGCGGTCGTTGCCCGCGCTGCCCTGAATGCGGTCGTTGCCCGCGCCGCCTTCGAGCGTGAAATTGACCTGCACGTCGCGGCTGACGTCAATCGTGTCGTTGCCGTCGCCCGCGCGGATCGTCAGGAGGTATGGATCGTTGCGACTGAGTTGCTGCGGCACGCCGTCCACGTCAACCTGCGCTTTCTCGTGCCCGTCGGCCGGGTCGATGTAGGTCGAAAGCGCGATGCTGTGTCGTTCGCCGTTGACGTTGATGACGGTCGCGCCCGTCTTCGGGTCGCGCGTCACCTGGATGCGGTCGTCGCCGCCGCCCGCGTCCACGACGATGCGTTCGATGGGTGGCTCGGTCGGGTTGGCGGCGGGCGTGCTGGTGCGCTTGATGGTGACTTCCTTGGTCGAGACGAGGACTGTTTCGCTCGTGCTCGACGCGGCGGACGACGCGCCGCCACCGCCTGCCGCGTTGACGTGCGCGCCCGTGCGTGCCAGTTGCAAGCGCGCGTCAAGCTCCGTCTGTCCGCTGGCGACGTTAGGAGCAGACGTTTGCTCGTTCAGGCTCGACGTGACCGCGCGGTCGCTAACGAGTTGCATCGCGTTCGCGTCCTGCGGCTCGGTCGAGACTGTCGGCTGACTGAAATTGGCGACCGCTTCCCGCGCCCGCTCGATGCCTGCCTGCACCGCCTCATTCACCTGATTCGCGATCTGTTCGCCGATCTCCGCTAAACCCATCACGCTCTCCTCAACTTATCAACGGAAGTTTTGGTTTTTCGCTAACAGTTTGATTATCGGCAAAGCGGCGAGAATGTTGCGCGCGAGGCGGTGCACCTGATTGCAGCGCACGACGCAAGCGAACGCCCTGCAACAAGGAGCGCGTAAACGCTTAGCGTTGCAGGGCGTCGGTCGAAAGCGATGCGTCGCTCCGGGTTACTTCAAGTTACTTCACATTACTGGGAGACGATGCGGTTCGGCGAGTTGATGATGGTCGTATAAGAACTGGTGAACTCGGCGCGGAAGTTCTGTTCGCCACGATTGTCGCCGTTCGGGATCGTCTGGTTCAGGCTGTTGAACAGGGCGAGCACCATCTCGTCCGGCTTCAACTCGCGCAAGCCGTTTTTGAATTCGTTCATGATCAACTCTTTGGCTTTCTCGACCGCGCCGTTCTTGATCTCGTCCCTAATCTTGCTGTCGATGGGGCCGATGATGTTCTTGAGGAACGTCTCGGCGGCCGTGCTGCCGAGTTTGCTACCGATGCCGGGAATGAAACCGAAGGCGATGTCGATGAACATCTTGACGCCCTGCGCCTTCGCCTCGGCGTCCTTCTTCATCTGGTCGAGCGAAGACTTGAGGCCGTTGGTGAGCATGCCGAGCAGACCGCCTGCCACGGCCGCCGCGTCCATGCGCGACTGCCCGCCGTGCGCGCCCCGCCAGCGCGCTTCGGCTTCAGGCGAGCCGTCCATGAGCGCCGCGCCGATCTCTGAGATTCTGCCGGAGAGGAAGTTTGCCAGCGACGCGCTCGAATAGCCGAGCGGCGGCGTGAACAAGATCTGCTGGAAGAACTTCTCCAGGCCCGGTTGGAACTTGAGCGTATCGAAGCCCGCGCCGTTCGGGCCGAGGCCCGACTTGATGATGTTGTCGAACTCGGCCATGAAGACGGCGCTCATGCCGTCCTTGAACATGATGTTGTTGCGGAAGTTGGCTTGCGTCTTCGAGTCTGTGAGAGCTTGCGCGGCGGCGTTGAAAAAGTCGGTGCGGAGTTTGTGGAGGTCGTCGCCGGTGACGGAGACGGGACGATGATCCCAACCGTCGCGCACGTCGTTGTAGGCGAGACTGTAGAGCAGGCTCTCGATGCGCCCGTATTCGACCTCGTTGTTCGCGCCCGTCGTGCCGGGGCGGTCGTAATAGGCCGCCATCGATTCGAGCGTCGAGACGGTGCGCTCGCCCGCCATCGCGCGCTTGACGAACTGTTCGAGGCCGCCCGCCTCCCTGAGCCGTTGGAGTTGCAACACCTGATTGTCCGAGGAAGTTTGCCCGAGAACGTGCGTCGCGGCGGCGGCCAAATCTTTCCCGACGCCGTCCTTCGTTTGCGGGTTCGCCGCCTGACGCGCCGCCGCCTGGAAGAACATGCTCTTCAAATTTTCGTGGCGCGCGTCGAGCTTGCCGAAGATTTCTATGGCGACCTGCGGATTGAACTCGCCGGACGAAGCCCAACGGCCGACGAGATTGTTCAAATCTGCCTGATTGAGCAGACCGGCGCGGTCGAGCGCGGCGAAAGAGTTGCGCAGCACGTCTACGAATTCGTTGATGTCGCCGCGATCAGTCCAGTTCTGGAAAGTTTCATAGGAGAGAGACTGATTGAGCAGTTCGGCCGTGCGGTCGTTGCCGAGCGCCTGAAAGTAGCCACGAATCCACTGCGGATCGTTCTGGTGATCCATCAACTGGCGCATGAACATGAAACCTTCAGCGCCCGGATAGCCCGCGCCCATGCGGTAGCGATCGATGAAAGCGGCGGCTTCGGCAGGCGTCGCGTCAGCGCCGGGCGGCTTGGGTTCGGTGTCGCGCGGAATGTTCTGGCCGTTGTTGACGAACGTTTGCGGCGTGTTCGGGTCGGGCTGCTGCGCGGCGGCCTGCACACGCTCCTTGAGCGCAGAGGCGTTGAAGAACGTGTCCCAAATTTTACTCGTCGCAAATTCGATGACGGGTTCCTGATTCTCCTGCGGCTGCTCTACTTCCACCGGCTGCTGATAGAGATTCTCTTGAACGCCTCCGCCACCGTCCACTTTATAAGCCATCTTCGTCCTCCGGCATGAAAATACATTGACGCTTCATCCATGTTATCGGCAAAGGATCGAAAATGTTGCTTGCAGGACGAGACGAAGCGGATTAGGCCGTCAACGAAGTCGGGAAGACTAAGAGCAGCTCACCGCGAAGACACAAAGACACAAAGACACTTCAACAAGTTTTCTTCGTGTCTTTGTGCCTTCGTGGTGAGTTTTGTTAGCTGCCTAAAACAATCTTTGCAGTTGTGGGACGGAGACGCCGGGCGCGGCCGCCTCGTGCGTGCCCTGTCGCAAAAAGGCGTTGACGCTGTCGAGTTTAGTGAGGGCGTAATCCACGCGCTTGTCGCTCCCCTTCTTGTACGCGCCGATGAGAATCAAATCCTTCTGCGCCTCGTATGTGGCGAGCACTTCGCGCAGTCGCCGCGCCGCTTCGACGTGCTGCGGGCGCGCGACCGTTGACATGACGCGCGAGACGGATTGATTGACATCGATGGCCGGATAATGTCCGGCGGCGGCGAGCGGGCGCGAGAGGACGATGTGGCCGTCGAGAATGGAGCGCGTTTCGTCCGCGATCGGCTCGGTCATGTCGTCGCCTTCGACGAGCACCGTGTAGAAGGCCGTGATCGAGCCGTGCGCGCTGTTGCCCGTGCGCTCCAGCAATTTCGGCAGTTCGCTGAAGACGGACGGCGGAAAGCCCGCGCGCGCAGGCGGCTCGCCCGCCGCCAGTCCCGCCTCGCGCAGCGCGCGCGCAAAGCGCGTCACCGAATCCATCATCAAGAGCACACGCTTGCCCTGATCGCGGAAGTGTTCGGCGATGGTGGTCGCCACGTAAGCCGCCTTCATACGCACGAGCGACGGCTCGTTCGAAGTGGCGACGACGACGACCGAACGACGCAAGCCCTCTTCGCCCAAATCCTGTTCGATGAAATCGCGCACCTCGCGCCCGCGCTCGCCCACGAGCGCGATGACGTTTACGTCCGCTTCCGTGTTACGCGCCAGCATCCCGAGCAGCGTTGACTTGCCGACGCCCGCCGCCGCGTAAATGCCGACGCGCTGCCCCTCGCCGACGGTCAAGACGCCGTCGAGCGCGCGCACTCCGGTCGCCAGCATCTTCGTCACCCTCTGGCGGCGGAGAGGATCAGGCGGGCGCGAAGTGACGTGTCGCTCCTGCCCGCCCTCAATCGCACCTTTGCCGTCGGCCGGTTCGCCCAACCCGTCGAGCACGCGTCCGAGCAGGCCGTCGCCCACGCGCACCTTGAGCGATGCGCCGGTCGAAACGACCTCCGCGCCCATCGCCACGTCCTGTATGTCGCCGAGCGGCATCAGGATCACTTCGCTGCCGCGAAAGCCCACGACCTCTGCGCGCAACTCGCGCGCGCGGTGCGGCGAACGGATCAGGCACAACTCGCCCACGCGCGCCCCCGGCACGCTCGCACGGATCAGCAATCCGACGAGTTCCGTGACGCGCCCGCGCACTTCGACCGGCGAGAGCCAGTCAAGCGCCGTGATGTACTCGGAAAGGTTCAGAGACATAGTGTGTGGCAACTACAAAACATAATCGGCTGACGGTCGAAGGCTCAAGGGCGTCCTTCGCCGTCGGCGCGTGCGAGCAGTGCGCGTTCGAGCACGCCGAGTTGCACGTCGATCTGTGCGTCAATCGTGCCCGATTCGCTTTCGATGACGCAGCCGCCGTGCGCCACGCGCGGGTCTGCCACGAGATCGAGAAAGCGCGCGCGCCCCGTCGGGTCGAGCCGCGAGCGGTGCGCCTCGACGACAGGCAGGTCTGCGGGATTGACGCGCACGGTCAACATCTCGTGCTGTCGCGCGTTGCGCAGGGCGGCGGCGACGATGTCGGCGAGCGTCGCTTCGTCCTGTGCGATCTCGCGCCCGATGATCTTTTCCGCCAGTTTGACGGAGAGACGCAAGAGGTCACGCTCGGCCTCGGCCAGTGCTGTGTCACGCCGCTCGCGCGCGTCGAGCAGGTGCGCGTTCAACTCCGTGAGCGCCGCTTCGAGTCCTTCACGATAGGCCGCCTCGCGCAAGTCTCGCGCCGCTTCCTCGGCGCTTGCGCGCAACGTGGCCGCCTCGCGCTCGGCCTCCGCGATGATGCGACGTGCCTCCGCGCGCGCCTCCACCACCGGACGCTTGACGACGCCGCGCGCTCTGAAATCTTTCTCCGCGCCCGTCGCCGCCCTCTTGATGACGTTGCCGCTGGCACTCATGTCACTTTCTCGACTCTCTCTTCGCGCTTGTCTTTATCTCTTCGCGCTCGTCTCTCTCTACGCGCGACGCGGCTGCGGAGACTTGCTTGCTCACGCCGCCCGCCGTGCGCGTCGTCTTAACGTGGTGCAGACTTTGAGCCAGAGACTCTGCCTCTCGACCGATGATGCGCACCATCTCGTGTTCGTAGCGGGCGCAACAATCTCCGACCATGCTGCGCAAGGCGCGCGCCGCTTCCAGGGGAAGTTTCTGCGCCACGTAGGTCGCGCGCTCCGATTCCGATTCGCGCGCCGCGAGCGCCGCCGCCAACACGCGCATCCCCAAACGATCCAGCATCGCCTCCGGCTCCTGCTCGTGCTCCATCGCTTCATGCACCAAAGTCTCGCTCAGTGCGACGCGTTCGGGTTCGACGTTCACGAGCGTCTGCATGTGCGCGAGGATGGCGCGCGCGTTCTCCGCAGAGAAGCGGCGCAGGAACGACCCGACCGCCTCGGCCCGTTCGATGCCACGGCACGCCACCGCCGTCTCGCGCACGCCGAGCAGACGCACCAAACGCGCCAGTTCCGCCCCCGTCGACGATTCGATGGGCGACGGATTACGCAACTCGCCCGGCGCGACGAAGTTCGACAGAAAAACTTTTCGTACCAGCGCGACGATCTCCGGCGACGGTTCTTCGGCGTCCTCCATGAGCGGGGCGTTGGCCGAAGACTGCGCGGACTGTTCGTTGAGCGCGGCGTCGCAGGCGGCGGCGAGCGGCGCGGGCAGGTGGCGCAAGATGAGCGCGCGCACGCGCGGCGGCTCGTCGCGCAGGGCTTCGAGGATGTGGGACGGGTGGACGTGCTCGTCTAGTTGGGCGACGCCCGGATGTGCACGCGCCAGCGTGCGCGCCAGCCAGTGCCTCTGCTTATCCGGTGCGAGTTTGGAGTACCACTGCGCGCGGCGCACGAGCGACTGGCGTGCGGTCTCGCCGAGCGCGTCGAAGAGGCCGAACTCGGACGATTGGTTCGTGTCTTCTGCGTCGTCGCGCTCGCCCTCTACACCTTCGGGCAAACGGTGGCCGAAGGCGATGCTGAGCGCCAGCAGCGTATCGGTGCGTTCGGCTTCGATGGCTTGAGCCATGTTAAATCAATTCACTTGACCGATGCGGGGTCTTCCGCGCGTGTCTCGGCGCGGCTCGTGTTCAAAGCCCCTCCCGGCAACTGCCGCGACGACGACGAGGCCGCCACGTCAGACAGAGAAGATGGTGTGCCGACGTTTGAGAGAGACGCTGTAGCAACGTCGTCGTTCGTCGCTTCCAGTTCAGCCGCAGCCTCTTCGCCTTCGCGCAGGGCGGCGATCTCGGCGCGCTGGCGACGCGTCTGGAGCAGGAGTATGACGAGCAGAAAACAGAAGACAGTCAACAGGCCGATCCCTGCTGCGAGCAGGAGGCCGTTGCGGCGGCGCACGTTCCCCTGCGAAGGCAAAGGCGGCGGCGACTCGAACAACATCGAGACGGTGACCTTCTCCGGCTTCAAACTCGGTACGCCGCCCGCCACCTGATTCTGCACCTGCTCGCCCGTGAAAGTCGTCTGCTGCTCTTTATGCACGAGCAGGACGCTCGCCGTCGCCGGGTAAGGGTCGAGTTTGATCGAGTCGTCTTCGGGCAGCACGATGGTGACGTTGGCACGCGCCACGCCCGGCAGCAGGCGCAGTTTGCGCTCCATCTCGATCTCGCGTTCGCGCAGGCGCTTCGAATTCTCGGCCGCAGGCGACGGGAAGACGCCCCCTTCGTCGTTCACCAGTTTCAGTTCGTCCGGGCGCGGCAGGCCGTAATAGCGCAACACCTGTGTGGCGCGCGCGCCCTCGTCGCCGCCGAACCAGCCCTCGTCCACGTTGATGCTCCAACGCGCCGTCTCGCCCTCGCCCACTTCTTCCTTGTCCGCCTCGATCCGGTATTCCCTGAGCCGGTCGATGATCTCTATGGCCTCGTTCTCTGACGCAACTCTCGCCACGGATTTCTCGCCGCACGCACTGGTCAAACAGGCGACGACGGCGACCAGCATCGACAGCGCGACGCGCCGACCCGCAAGGGCGCGCGCGCAAAGTTGTGCCAGCCTGAAAGTGTGCAGCATGTCGGTTCTCCGCAGAAGGGGAACAAACTTCGGCTCGACGAGCGTTTCGGCTCCGGGGAATTTGGTAGGCGCAATCTTACCGCAAACGCTCCGGCAAAAGCTATCATGTTCCGGCGCGTGCGCTGATGGGCGACCATCTTATGCGCCGACCAAATTTTTCTTGATTCTTTTGTCAACACGGATCGGCTATAATCCGTCGCGCCCGAAACTTAATTCCCCGCTAACGTCTCAAACACGCGCCCCCACGATTTCGCGCCATGCAGGACTTTGCGGCCACGACCACTTCACTTGCCGACCGCGATCAACTGATCGAGCAGCATCGCTCTTACGTGCGTGCGCTCGCCATCAAGATCATGCAGAGCACTGGCGCGCGCGTCGAACTGCAAGAACTGATCGCCTACGGCGACGTCGGACTGATCGAGGCGGCCGAGCGCTACGACCCGCGACGCGGCGTGGCCTTCGCCACCTTCGCACACTACCGCATCAAGGGCGCGATCTACGACGGCCTGCGCGAGATGGGCGTCTTCACGCGCAACTCTTCGTCGCGCTCGCGCTTTGCCGCCAACGCCAACGATCTCATCCAGTCGGCCGTCGACGACGAACAGGCGGCACAGGCCGGACTCGATACGCACTCGGTCGAAAGCGAGATCGCCGCGACACAAACGATCATCGACGCCCTCATTCCCGCCTACCTGCTTTCGCTCGACAGCGATGCCATGCCCGAGATCGCCGATCAGCAGGCGCTCTCGATGGAACAGATCGAGCAGCGCGAACTCGTCGGCTTCGTCCTTCAACTCGTCCGCGAACTGCCCGAAGACGAGCAGCAGATGCTAGACGCGCTCTACTTCAAACACCGCTCGATGACCGACCTCGCCGCCGAGATGGGCATCTCCAAATCGTGGATTTCACGCCTCCACTCGCGCGCCATCAAACACCTGCGCGACCGCATGCGCGAGCGCGGAATGCTCGACGCCGACGCGGCTTAAACTCACTCTGACAGAAAATCAACCTCGGGACGAAACACTTTTCGCCGCGCGCCGATAATAGAGACAGTTTGAGGAAACTGATGGCGGCGCGAATCTCCGAAGTCGCCGCGCGCGAAGTTAAGAGAAGAGGAGACGAAAACAATGTCGGGCGTACAATCATTCTCCAGCCAGACGCTTAACATCAACTTTAATTTCAACAACGTCATCGGACTTGGCTCGAACTCCGAGTTGCTGGCGCTCCTGGAAGCCACGAACGATCTGGCCGACGCGATAGGCAACTTCAACGACAAGTTTACGGCGCTGGCGGAAAAATTCGGCACCACTTCCGCGCTCTGCCAGTGTGCGCCGGTCGCGCCGCCCGCCGTCGAAGATTCGTGCCATCCGGCCGGAAGCCTGCGCGCCGAAGGCGACACGGTCACGACGCCGGGCGGCTACAAGATCGAAATGCTCAGCCAGTATGAGTGGAAGATCACCGGGCCCGACGGCAAGGAGACGCGCGTGTGGGGCGACCCGCACGTTGACGAAGGCGACGGCGGCACATGGGACTTCAAACGCAACTCGACCTTCGTGCTCGGCGACGGCACGCGCATCAACGTCACGACCGTGCCCTACGGCGACATGACCGTCACCGGCTCGCTCGAAATCATCAGCGGCAACGACCGCGTCCTCGTCTCCGACATCGACAAGGGCAAGGGGAAGATCGGCACCGTCACGCAGGACGGCTATCAACATGCCAACAGTTTCGGCGGCAACGACGTGTTCGTGATGGGACGCGAGACGGACGACTGGTCGTTCCAGGGCAGCGAGATTATCGGCAGCGAGAACGGCGGCGAGTCGTTCAAGACGGGCGGCGATTTGAATACCATCCGACGACGGATCAACAATTTCGGCGGCGCACGCGATTGGGCGAACTCACTTTTCCACGGCCTGCTCGATGCGTGGCGCGACAACATGGGCACAAGCGACATCGGCTACGACGCCTACCGCGACTACGACAACTCCGGCCGCGTGGACGAAGACGAACGCTCCGACCGCAGCCAACATGCCGCGATGCTGCGCGACGCTTTTCAAGCTCTCGCGGACATGTTCGACGCGCTAGAACGCTGGCTCAGCCTGTCCGATCAGTTAACTTCGGGGCGCAATCGCTCGCTCGCCGTGTAGTCGGAGCGCGGCCGTAGACAGGAGTAGAAAGCCATGACGCAAACGACCGCTCGTTCGTCTCAGCAAAACGGGCGACCCGCCAACGTGCCGCCCGCGCTCGCCTCACGTCTCGTCGGCGGCCAGATCAATCTCGCGGAGTTCGTCGGCCTGCGGCGCGCGACGCTCTACGCCATCGCGGGCATCGCCTACCAACTGCTCAACAGCGGGCGCATCGAACAAGCGCGGCTGATTTACCGTGGCCTCGTCGCGGCCGACCCTTACGACAGCGTCTTTCGCTGCCACCTTGCCGCCGCGCATCAACGTCTCGGCGAATTGGACGAAGCGCTCGCGGAGTACACGGCTGCGCTTCGCTTCAACTACGCCAACGTCGACGCGCTGGCCGGGCGCAGCGAGATTCTCCTGCAACGCGGCCGCATCGACGAGGCCGTCCGAGACCTGCGCGCCGTCCTCACACTCGACCCGAAGGCCGAGCGCGCCACAACCTTGCGCGCACGCGCCGTTCTTCAAGCCCTGCGCACCGCTGCCGCACAGACGACGGGACAGACTTCGACCCCGACAGACGCAATTAACTCTTAGAGCACCTAAGACAACTAAAAAGACGAAACCACGAACAGACACGAAACCACACTAAACTCTTCTTCGTGTGGTTTCGTGTCTGTTCGTGGTTTCCGGGTTTTGTTATTCGCTCTTAACTTATCGTCGCACGTTCCCGCGACGCGTTGCGGATAAAAACCTGTGCGCGCCAGTTCAGCTTGTCTTGTTCACCCTTGCGCGAACGCGCCCATCTGGCTGAGGGCGCAGTCCTGCATGACCAGTAACTCGTCCAACAGGTCGAGCATTCGCGCCGCACTCGTCAACTCGGATCGGGCGCGCGCCAACTGCGCCGCGTCAAGCGTCACCGATTCCAGCATGAATTCCTCTGCGAGCGTCAACCTCTCGCCGTCGTGCGCTTCGTCACCTTCGCTCTGCTGCTGCGAGCCGTCCTGCTCCTCGCGCAGGTGGCGTGCAAGGCGACGCAGACGCAGGCGTTGTTTCTCGACCAGCCCGCGCATAATCGTGCGCCGCATCGTGGGCGACATGTGGCGCAGGGCTTCGCTGTTGCCGGGAGGCGCGGCGAATGCGCCGAGCACTGATGGTTGCTGATTCAGCCCGAGCAGTTTCTCGATGGCCGACGCGCCGCCCGCTTCGCGCATCCGCTCGGCCGCCTGCAACTGCGAAGCGTCGCGCCCCGCCAGCACATCGGGCAGAATTTGACCCTGCCCCGGCACGGGTACGCCCGTCGGCTGTCCGAGCGCGCCCGGCTGGACGGCCACAGGCTGTGAACCCGCTTGCTGCGCGCTCCCCTGCCCCGCTGTGGCAGTTTCGCCCGGCTGCCCGACCGACCCTTGCCCCTGCGGCGTCACGCCGCCGCCACTGACGCCTCCGATCTCAGGCATGGCTCACCGTCACCTCCCCGCGTTCCTCTGCCAGCCTATAGACCCAGCGCAACACTGCGGCCACGGCTTCAAACAGTTCTTCGGGAATCTCGCTGTCGAGTTCCAACTCGTATAGCGTGCGCGCCAGCGGCACGTCGCGCATGATAGGCACGCCTGCCTCTTTCGCCAACTCCCTGATGCGCGCCGCGATCAACTCAGCACCTTTGGCGACCACGACCGGCGCACCCATCGTCGCACGGTCGTACTTGAGCGCGACCGCGACGTGCGTGGGATTGACCACGACCACGTCTGCGCGCGCCACGGCCGCGATCATGCTCTGCATCAAAATCTCGCGGTGCATCTGTCGCCGCGCGCTCTTGAACAGCGGATTGCCCTCCGTCTCCTTCCATTCCTCTTTCACTTCCTGCTTGCTCATTCTCAACTCTTTGAGGTGCAGGAATCTTTGCAGGAAGTAGTCGGCCGCGCCGAGTATGACGAAGGCCAGCCCGACCTTGAAGCCGATCTCGAAGATGAGCGAGAGCGTGTAGGACGCGACCCGCGCAGAGGGCTGGCGCGTCAACTCGATCACATCCCGGAGCGAAGTCCACAGCACCGTGCCGATCACGACGGTCGTGATCGTCATCTTCAACAGGGTCTTCGTGAGTTCGAGGTAGGGACGGCCTTTGAAGAATTTCTGTTTGAAACTTTCGGCCGGGTTCAAACGGTTGAGATTCGGTTTGACGGGTTCGAAAGCGAAGATCGAACCGACCTGTAGATAACCGACCAGCGCGGCGACGACAAAGAGCGTCGCAAACAGCGGCAGCAGCACGAGCGCAAAAGCCTTGACTCCGGCCGAGAGCGCGGCGAAAGCGTCAGCGCGCGTCAGTGTGCCTTTGTAAGCGGCGGCGCGCCCGAGTTCGCTTTGCATCGCGCCGCTCAACCATTCGCCCATGTGGCCGCTCGCCAGCCACAGGACGACGAGCGCGGCGATCAGGAGCAGCGCCGACGACAAGTCGTGGCTCTTCGCCACTTGTCCGCGCTTGCGCGCGTCGCGGAGGCGTTTCTCGGTCGGGCGTTCAGTTTTCTCGCCGCCGTGCGCCATCTCATCCCGTCTGAATCTGTTTGAGTATGGAGAGAAGTTTTGACTTCAGGAGCGGATCGGAGGCGACGTATGCGCCGAGGTCTTTGACGACTCGCTGCCCCTGTTCGGTGTCGCGATATTTCTCTGCGAGCCGCGAGCGGATAATGTAGCGCGCGCTCTCGCGCACGGCGCTGGCCGCGCCTTCGCTGCTCGATAAGTTCGACGAGTTGGCGATCTCGGTCAGGGCTGCGCGCATCTCCTGTGCGGCCTCGCCCGTCTGCCCCGCGCCACGCGCCCCGCTCTGTCCTTCGAGCTGCGAGAGCGCGGCGTTGAACCCGTCGCCCCCGACCACTTTGCGCAGTTCGCGCGGATCGAGCGGCTCAAGAGATTCCGCGCCACTCGACAGAGGTGATCCGCCTTTGATCTTCATTCCACTCGTCCTGATAGAAAAAAAACGCGCGGCGACGACCGATGCGACGTCCGCGCTCAAGCGACGACTTTCAGATGGCGCTCGCCGCATCGCTCGTCTGTGCGGCGCAGATAAGGTCTGCGGCGTCCAGGAGCGCGCGCGCCGTGCGGCTGTGCGGCGACTGCGCGTCGGCCGCGATCACTTCGTGCAGTTCGGCTTCGGCCTCTGTGCGCCGCTGCTGGAACAGCAGCGCCTCCGCATGATGGACGCGCGCGTAGAGGCTGTCTGGACGCAGGCTGAGCGCCTCGTCGTAGATCGAGAGTGCTTCGGCGAAACGACCGCGATGCAACTCGACCGTGCCGAGCGCGACGCGCGGCACGTCCGACTGCGGCAGCAGTTCTATCACGCCGCGAAAGACGGCTTCGGCGGCATCGTACTTCCCCGCCTCGCGCAGCACGAAACCGGCCTCCATGATGACCCGCAGTTCCTCGTCGGTGGGCTGCACGTCCTTGAGCCTCATCTCGCTTTTTACACCTCGCGCGCGCGGACGCCGCAGCGAATCTTATCCGAGACTCGGCCGCGCGCTCGTGAGAGTTTACGACTTGAAGTTGTGCACCGCAGACATGTCGCCGTCGTACTTCGCCTTCAGGAGATTCGAGACGGTCGTGAACTCCTGCGTCTGCGACTGCACGCGGTTCTGGATGGCGAGCATCTGCATGGACTGCTGTGCCTGCTGGTTGAGCATGGACTGCATGTTGTTGAAGTCCACGCCGCCCGTGCCGCCGTTGATAAAGCTGCCGATGAGACCGCCCGCACCGGGCGCGACGATGTTGAGCGCGCCGCCGACGAGGCCGCCGAAGATGCGCGAAAACTTGCCGGGCTGTTTCGGCTGCTGCGGCTGGATGGGCGGCAAGGCTGACGGCGACTGCACGGTCGGCATCTGGTTAATCATCGGATCGTTGCTGACTGCCATTATTTACCTCCCCCGGCTTGCTGCCGGACGCGGAGTTGAGGCGCTCCCGCACGTTGTCGAGGCCGTGCTCTCCGCTTGAATAAATGAAATTCTCTGCTCTCGAATGGATTATCGGCACGGCGCGGAAAAAGTTTCCTGCCCAGTCGAAAAAATTTCCGAAAAAATTTCCGAAAAACTCTTTCAGCCCGTTTTTACGCCCTCGCGCTGCAATTTTTGCAGGTCTTCGAATAGCCCGAGCACCGTCTCGTAAGCGCGCAGGGCACGCCCGGCCGCTTCGGCCTCCTGCTTCGTGCCGTGCCGCACAATGCGTTCGAGCGCCTGCGTGCTCCGGCTGAAACGCTCGCGCATCTCTCTGAGTTGCGGGCTGTCGGGCTGCTCGAACAGGCTGCCGAGCAGGGGATAACGGTAGAGCGAGGAGAGATCGGACGGGTCGTCGCTCGCCCCCTCGACGGTCGTTGCCGACGCGTCTTCAGACCCGCCTAAAAACCTGTCCATCGGGTTCACCTCCTTGGGGGAAACGTGCGCTCGGATTGAGTTGTAAAGCGGATGCGACCGTGTGATAGTATTAAGTGCAAGAATTGATGTCAAACAGGCGAAGCATTTCCCCCGGTCGCAACCAGACGAAGATGAAGGTATCGCTATTTTTCGACCTTGACGGGGAAGTTGCCGCCGAAGCACGCCCCTCACCAGTCGCATGACGCCGAAACTGCTCATCAAGCGCAAGGGAGACGCCACCGAGGCCGCGCCGCTCATCGACGTGCCCCTCGCAGGGGCTTTGATTTCCCTCGGCAGCGATGCTGCCGCCACAGTCTCTCTGCGGGGCGCAAACGTCGCTCCCGAACAGGCCGTCATCGTTCAGGAAGACGGTCAACTCCTGCTCATCAACCGCGCCGACGGAACTACCCTGAACGACGAATTGCTGCCGCGTGAAGCGCGTCGCCCGCTCGCACACGGCGACTATCTCGGCGTGGGCGATTACGTCGCCTTCCTCATCGCTGACGAAACGCTCGCCGGCTCCGATGCGGGTGGGCGTTCGCTCTCGTCCTCCGACGCTTTCACAAACGGCGCGAACCTCGCCGCTCAGACGGAAACAGACACAGCACAGATCGGGCAGACCCGGCCGACGACGCAGCCGACGCAGCAGCCAAACGGCAACGAGCGCACGCCGCGTAACTTCGCTGCCATCCTCGACACTTTGCGCACGGAGGAAGACAGCTTCTACCTGCTGGTTGAAGGCGGCGCGGACAACGGGCGGCGCGTGCGACTCGAAACCTTGGAGACGACGCTCGGATGGGAGGAGACGGGGCAGCGCCTCGCCTTCGCCGAAGACGAAGTGGTGGCACGCCGCGCCGTCCTGCGCAAAGATTGGACGGGCGTTGTCGTGCAATCGCTCGGCGTCGGCTTGGTTGCCGTCAACGGCGAGCCGGTCGAAGCGACGCGCCAGTTGCGCAACGGCGACCGCCTGACCCTCGTGCCGACCGTCAACACGGCGGCGCAGAATCAGGCCATCCTGATCTTTCACGAACCGGCCTCGCTCCTTGCGCTCGACTCGCTCCTGCCGCAAAAGCTGCCGCCGCCCGTCGCTCTCCAACCCGTCGCCCCGGACTCCGGCCTCGTCGCGCAAACTGAGGCCGCGACGGCGATGTCGGAACTCGCGCGCTCGCGCGAGGTGCGACCCGCTTCGGCCGCGAGAACTTATTTCGGTTACTTTACGCGCGGAGAAGTTTTGCTCATGATCGTGGCGACGCTCGTGACGGCGGCGATCATTTTTCTCGTACTGGAGTTCACAGCGTAAGGGAGAGGCGAGATGGAAGGGCTTCTCAAACAACTCGCTAGTTTCGGACAGGCCGTCAAGAGCGGCAACATCCTGCGCCTGCTCGCGCGCCACCACGATCTGGTGCTGCCCATCGCGCTGATGCTCGCCATCAGCATGCTGTTCATCCCGATCCCCACGCCGCTCATCTCGGCGCTGCTCGTGGTCAATCTGGCGATCTCCTTCATCGTGCTCGCCACCTCGCTCTACATCTCAAGCCCCGTCCAACTCACTTCTTACCCGACCATCCTGCTGCTGACGACGCTCTTTCGCCTCTGTTTGAGCGTGTCGGTTTCGCGCAGCATTTTGGAGAGAGCCTACGCGGGCGAGGTCATCGAGACGCTCGGCAAGTTCACGGGGGGCGGCAACGTCATCGTCGGCGCGGTGGTCTTCGTGATGATCCTCGTCGTCCAGTTCATCGTCGTCGCGAAAGGTTCGGAGCGCGTCGCGGAGGTGGCGGCGCGTTTCACCCTCGACGCCATGCCGGGCAAGCAGATGTCCATCGACGCGGACATGCGCTCAGGACTCCTGACGCAGGAGCAGGCGCGTAAGATGCGCGCCGCGCTGCAAAAGGAGTCGCAACTTTACGGCGCGATGGACGGCGCGATGAAGTTCGTCAAAGGCGACTCGATTGCCACCATCGTCATCGCGCTCATCAACATCGCCGCCGGTCTCGCCATCGGGATGCTCTACAAGGGACTGGCGCTCACCGAGGCGTTGCAGAAGTACACCATCATGACCATCGGCGACGGTCTCGCCGCGATCATCTCTTCAATTGTCATCACGCTCTCGGCCGGTATCGTCGTCACGCGCGTGTCGAGCGACGAGGAGAAATCGAACGTCGGCTCGGACATCAGCCTACAGCTTTTCAACAACCCGAAGCCGCTCGTCATCGCCACGGCGCTCCTGCTCCTGCTCGCACTGATTCCGGGCATGCACCTGCCCTTCCTCGTCATCGGTCTCGTCGTCGGCGGCGTCGCCTACATGCTCTACCGCGCGCAGCAGCGCGCCGCGCGCGAAGAGGCCGAGCGCATCGCCAGGACGGGCGCGATCAGCGGGCGCGACGAATTGCAGCCGACCTTTGCAGTACCGCTTGCCGTCGTCGTCAGCGGGCCGCTCACGCACCTCATCGATCAACAGACGCCATCGGGGATGCTCTTTCGTCAGGAATTGCCGAAACTGCGCTCGGCGCTCTATTACGATCTCGGCGTCATGCTGCCGAACGTCTACGTGAGCGGCGACGCGCCTCTCAAGCCCGATCAATATTTCATCGCCGTCAAGGAAGTGCCCATCGCTTACGGGCGACTCAAGCCGGACTGCGTCTACGTCAACGACTCGGCCGAGAACATCAAGGTCTTCGGCCTCGAAGGCGAGGACGTGCGCAACCCGGCCGACCTCTCGCCCGGCTCCTGGATTCCCGCCGCACAGCGCCCGATTGCAGAACTCGCCGGTCTGAAAGTCTGGACGCCCGTGGAAGTCATCAGCCTTCACCTGTCGCGCATCATGAACAAGTATGCGCACGAGTTCATAGGGATTCAGGAGGCGCAGGCGTTGCTTGACTTTGCGGCGCGCGGCATGCCGAAGCTCGTCGAAGAGGTTGTGCCGAAGGTCGTCAGCATCCACCAGTTTACAGACGTGTTGAAGCGACTCGTGCAGGAAGGCATCTCCGTGCGCGACATCAAATCAATTCTCGACGCGCTCTCGGAATGGGGACGCATCGAGAAAGACCCTGTGATGCTGACCGAGTACGTGCGCGCCTCGCTCAAGCGCTACATCTCCTTCCGCTACACGCAGGGGCGCGACGCACTCTTCGTCTACCTGCTCGACCCTGAGATCGAAGACGTGATTCGCGGGGCGATCCGTCGCACCTCCACGGGCTTGTTCCTCTCGCTCGACCCGCATCTGGCGCACGACATCCTCGAAGCCCTCCGCCGCGAGGTCGCCAACCTCCCGCCGACGGCACAGAAACCCGTCATCATCACGGACATGGAATTGCGTCGCTTCGTACGCAAGATGGTCGAGTTGGAATTTCCGACGCTGACCGTGCTCTCCTATCAGGAGTTGACGCCGGAGTTGAACGTGCAGCCGGTCGGACGCGTCTCGATGCGTCCTGCGCCGAATCCTTACCTTGCCAACGCCGACACGGCCGCGACGAGCGCACTGCCGTCGGCCGCGCTCGCACAGAATTTCTAAGTCAAACGGATCGTGATTCAACGCCGGGAGTTCGCGTCCGGTGCAGGGGTGAAACTGTCGAAGGGCGGCTGGCCTCCCCCGCGCGGGCAGGGCGCGCGGTAGTGTGCGACTTGAAAGGCGGGCGTTTGGTCTTTGCTCGCGGCGCTGGTGTACCTGATGACGGCCGCCGTGACCTGCGCCGACGGGTCGGCCTCGCAGGGGTTTTCGTAGACGCCATCGAAAGTCTTGATCGAGCGCAACTGTTTTGACTTCAAATTGACGAGGCGGGCTGAACTGCCGAGCGTGCCCATGTTGAAGAAGCTGCCTTCGAGCAGCAACTCGTTGAGGCCGTCGGCGTCTGTGTCGGCTGTAGCGACGATGAAATTAAAATCGGCGGTCTTGAAGGTGGCGATTGTTTGGCCGGACGAGTCGAGCACGACGAGCGCGAGGTCTTCTGCGCCCGCCGGGTCTGCGGCCACCGCGCCGCCGCGTTGAAGCAGGTAGACCGTCTCGCGCGCTCCCTGATTGATGAAAGAACCTTCGACGCGGCTGTTGATGCTGTAATCTTCGGGCGCGGCTTTCGCACCGTAGGCGGCGCGGACAAGGCGACGACGGAGTTCCGCCTCAATGGTCGGCGGCTGGTGGTCGGGCGGCTCGTTGCGGTAATCGATGAGGACACCGTTTCCACGCGCCGCATTAGCCGCGCGCGAGTCTTGCGCGCTTGAAGTTTGCGCGGCGGCGTTGTCTGCGCGTTGGCTCGCCTCTCTGTCCGAAAGTGCGGATGTTGAGGTCGGGGAGTTGCCGCCACTCGCGTTTCGATTCGCGTCGCCGCCCGCCGCGCCGCAGTTCGTGGCGCAGAGCACAAGCGCTGCTGTAACGACGATTCTCAAAGACAGTGAGCAGCGGATGCCCGGCGAATTTTTCATCTCTCCCCTCAGAAGCGCGTCCGTGTGCGACCGGTCATCTGCGTTTAGCGTCTCTTGCGATCTTGATTGACGTAATAAACTCTGCACGCGGCGTCTGGTGCGGGCTCGCCGCGCTCGAAACTCGTCGTGCCGACGAGCACACGATACCAGCCGGTCTGTCGAAAGACCGACTCGGCGCGTCGGGCTGCGGCCGGACTACTGTAGTCAATCGCTTTCGTGTCGGTGGTCGAGAGTTGCAGTTCGCTCAACTGGCTGAAGGCCGTCGCGCTGAGTTGTGGGTTGACGCCCGCGCTCCGCTCGAACGCATTCGCGCCCGTGTCGTCCGACGTGAGGAAGAAATATTTGCCGCGCGGGTTGACGATGGCGAGATAGCCGCCGTGCGGAGAGGACAGGGCGAGCGTCAGCGTGTCGCCGCGCATGAGCCTGCGCGGCGTGCAGCGGAGTTGGCTGTCGAGCGGCCGAGGTCGAAGCGTTGCCGCAAGACGAGCGGTGCGTCTCCCATTCGCAGCCGCCGTTGCAGGCGCATGTGTGAACTGTGCGCCCGTGCTCGCCAGCAGGAACATTGACAGGCAGAGCGCGCGACCGATCAATCGAGGCCGATTCATCTTTGCTCCCTTCGAGACTGTGGAGAGTTTCAACGCATAAAAGTTTGGGGCATGAATCCTTGAATTGCAAGAGTTCATGCCCCGAGTTTTGTTAACTGCCGTCGCTGACTCCGAACGCGTCGTGCGCTTTCAGAATTGCAGGTGGAAGTGAGGAGGTCGCGTTTCGCGCAGCACGCTCGTGTCGCCGGAGACGGCGGCCACCGACGCGCGAAACTCGCGCTCGTCTGATGCGGTCATGCCGCGCACGCTGATGTCAACTGCGCCCGCGCGCAGGTGGCGCGAGATGTAGACGCCGCGATCAACCTGCCGCTGAATGACGGCGGCCATGTCGTTTACGATCTCGTCGCGCGACTTACCCGCGCGCACGCCCGCGTCGTACGCGCGCCTGATCTCTGCGAGCGCGATCTGGTTGCGATAGATGCCCGTGTCGTTCAACTGTATCTTGTTGTAAATCTGCCGCGCCTGATCGTGCGCCGTGCGCGTGCCGTCCGTGACGCGCAGGTTCTTGCCCGTGCGTCGGAAATACTCGTCGGCGATAAGTCCGACACGCTCGCGCGCGTTGTCGGAGAGCCTGACACCGGCATCGACGGTGAAGTGCCCGCCGTCTGCGGCGCGTCGCTCGTTGCGCACTGCGTCGGCTGAGTGGAGACGTTGATAGGTCGCCGCGTCGAGCACGCCGCCCGGTTCGAGGCCGTTGCGCCGCTGGAAGGCTTTCAACGCATCCTCGGTCTTGCGGCCGAAGATGCCGGGGCCGGTGGCGACCTCCGCGGCCGTCATGTAGCCCAGCGCGACGAGACGGTCTTGCAGCCCCGCGATCACTTCCCGGTTAGTGCCGCGGCGTCGCACGCCTTCGTCCAACGCCGCGAAGGCATTGCGCGTCGCCTCGTCGAGGACGCCGCTCTCGGTCAGGTGATTCGCGCGCTGGAAGGCTTTGAGCGCCGTCTCCGTCCTGCGTCCGAAAATGCCGGGGCCGGTCGCCCTGTCAGCCGCCGTGAGATGGCCGAGCGCGACGAGGCGGTCTTGCAGGCGCTCCACCTCCGCACCGGTCGCGCCGCGCGCAAGGTCGCCCGGCGTGCGTTCGGTCTGCGTCGTGCTGCCGGAGGCGAGGCCGAGCGCGCGGCCTGTCGCTTCGTCCATCAGGCCGGTCGCGTCGAGTCGGTTGTCACGCTGAAACTGTTCGAGCGCGGTGCGCGTACGCGGCCCGTAACGGCCATCGGGCGTACGGTCGTAGTAGCCCAGGTCGCGCAGGCGCTCCTGCACTTTCGTGACGCCTCCGAAGAGACGGAAGGCGACGGGGTTGGTGGCTTCGGCCGCAGTGATCTGACCGTCACGATTCCAGTCGAGCGCCGCGTTGGCGTTGTAATTCGTGCCGGGGCCGAAGACTACGTCATCCCGGTTCGTGCGCGCGCGTCCCGAAAGCACGGCCGTATAGACGCCTTCGAGCGTGCCGAGACGACCGTTGAATTTTCTCTGCGAGAAATATCTTTCGACGTACCTGAGTTGCTCCATCGGCGTCATCGCGGCGAAGATTTCCCGCGCACGCTCTCGCGTGACTTCGATGCCGTCCTCGGCCAGCATGCCCTGCGCCGTGGCGGGCATGAACTGGATCAGGCCGGTGGCGTGCGTCGAGCGATTTTCTTTCGAGGGGCTGAACGTGCCGCCCGTCTCGAAACTCATCACGGCCATGATGTATTCGGGACGCGTGCCGAGACGCCGCGCCATCGCCGCAACCTCACGCCTGAACTCCGGCGTGACGTGACGATTGCCCGCCACGCCCTGAATGGTGTCGAGGTCGAAATCGCCGACGGAAGTTTGCGTCGCCGCCGTCGTGTTGGTGTTGTTCGCACCGAACGTTTGTAGACGCAGACGGCGCTGGCCGCTCTGCAATCCGGTCTGAGCCAGAAACATCTCCAACCCGTCGCCGGTGCTTGCCGGGACGAAGGTTGAGAGTGCGGGGTCGGGCGAAGTCTCCGTCTCGTCGCCCATCTGATCGGATAATAACAGCGACTCGAAAAACAAGTTTCTCATCAATTCGATCCTGCTCATCGCCAGACTCTCCCGGAGTGGATTTCGACCCCTAAAAATTCGCCTCACATTTCGCTATCGTTGAAGTTATCGGCAAGCGCGGGCAAAAGTTACGTCGAAACAGCAAAATTCGTCGGCGGGAGGGTTGCACAGTACGGGCACGGGAAGGCGTGCGTGGTGACGGGCGGATAAAGTTTCGGCGGTTTCGGAAAGTTTCGCGGGTGTTTCAGGAGGCGGGGTTGCGAAGCAGCGCGAGGGGCAGACGCGCGTAACTCGTTCCGGTGTCCTCTTCGTGGCGTGCGCTCAGCCAGTCCATCGGCAGTCCGGCGCTCGCGGCGAGAGCGCACAGGGCAAGTCCCGGCAGCCAGAGATAGAGTTTCGGGTGATGATTCGGGTCGTGCTCGATGAACTGTTCGAGGCGCAACAGCGTCTCGTCCACAACGCGCTCAAACTGTGCGGCCGCTTCGTCGTTCCACCCGCGCACGTCTTCCGGCTCGTCCGCATAGGCTTGAGCGAGGCGGCGCGCGACTGCGCCGAGCAGCACGCAGAGCGCTTCGTGTTCGCTGATGCGCCACGCGGCGTCGAGCGCCGTCGGAAACTGCTGATGCCACCAACCGTGGTCGCTCTCGGCGAGGGCGGCGGCGAGCAATTCCACGGCGGCGCGTGCAGGAGCGGCCGCGCGCTCCACGAGCGCACGCGCCACCTGTGCGTAGCCTTCCGCGAGATGCAGGTGAGCGCGCGAGCCGCGGAAGGCTCGCGCTTCGCGCAGGACTCTGCCGCGCGCCTCAGGGTCGGTGAGGGCGAGCGAAGTGAAGACTTCGCGTTCGCGCGCGGCGATGGCGAAATGGAGTGCGAGCGTGAACTGGTCGGGACTGGGATCGAAACCGGGACGGCGACGCGTGAACCCTTGCGCCAGCGCGTGTGCGGCTTCGCCCCACAGACGGCGCACGGTGTCGGCGTCCGCGTAAAGTTGCCACTCGAAGGCGGCGGCACGCCAGCAGGCGTTAGCGAGCGGTTGGAGCAACGCCGCGTCCTGCACCGCGCCGCGCCGGTACTCGGAGAGCATCCGCCGCTCGTGCTGCAAGGAGCGCAGGTCGTAGTCGCTGCTGCTGCGCGCCGCGCTCTGTCCGTCAAAGGTCATAAAGTCTCAAAGCAAGAGAGCGCGCCCTAATAAAGACTGTTAAAGATTGGTGCTGGGAGAGCGGTCTAGGCCGGGGCAAAACCGGGCGCAAAGTCCGGCGCAGCGCCGGGTTCGGGCAGCAGGCGTGTGACCGAGAACGAACCGCTGACGGCTTCGCCCTCTTCGACCGAACCACGCACCAGCACGGCATGAAAGCGACCATCGACGAGCGCCTCTTCCAGCATCTCGCCGAGCAGGTTCTGGTCGGCCACGGCCGAATCTTTCAAGCGTTCGATGAGCGCGCGCATCCAGCCTTCTGTCAACGGCGGCTGGCCGCAGACCCATTCCAACTCCGACCCGTTGATCTGCGCCTGCACGGCTGCGTAATGCGGGGCGGCGAGCGTGCGCCCGTCGAAGCCGATGAGCGAATAGAGCGCGTCGAAGCCGAAGACGATGAGAGGCGAAAGACGCACGGGAAAAGGGTCGCCCTTGAAACTCGCGCCGAGCAGTCCGCCCGCAGTGCTGAGCCAGAGCAGCTGATCGAGTTTGAGCGGCGTTCCGTCTTTGGCGAGAATCATGCGGCCGTCCAAATCCATGAGCGGCCCGGCGAGCGCGGCCAGAAGGCGCACCATCTCGTTGCGCCCGGCGCGTCCCGGCAGAGTCGGCAGCAAGTTCAACAACTCCGCAAACTCCGCCTCGGTCAGATTAGCGAGCCGCCCCGCCAGAGTCTCTGCGAGCGCGCCCTGCTGCTGAGATGACTGTGCACCCGCGCGCCCGTTCGGGAACAACTGCGCCTCGGCGCGTTCGATGGCATCAAGCGTGTGCAGCAGTTCGATCATCTCGTTGACGACGCGCGCGCGCCCGGTCAGCGGAAAAGGGCTGTGCGCTTCCTGCGTCGGGAGAAACGCGCCCGCACGCAGGTCGCGCCAGAGTTCCGTCAGGCGCGTCGCGCGGTCGTGCCCGCTGCCACCATTGCCTTCTTCCGTGGGGGCAAACAGCAGACGCAGCACGGCCTCTTCGGCGCGTCGCGCGGGGTCGCCGCCGATGCGCTCAAGCCGCGCGAAATGTTTTTCGACTTGGACGGCATTGACGAGTTCGTCGGCCACCTGATGAAACACGTGCCCGAGCGCCCGCCCCGGCCGTTCACCTGTGTGCCGCGTCAGATGTTCGCCCGCATGTTCATACGCGTGCTCGGCTCGTCTGAGGAAATGATCGAGCAGCTTTTCGACTTTGTGCCCGCGCTCGTTCAATAACGCATCGAGTTCGTTGCGGCCGACGGCGGTCTGCAAAGTGTCGAGCGCACGGCGCACGTCCGGCGGGAGCGCCTCCGCGTCGGCCGCGCCGCGCAGGTAATTAACCGCATTCGAAGTGAGAGAGGAACGCGACTCGCGCCCGCGCGACTCATGTGTGTGAGACTTGTGACCGCGCGATTCGTTAATGTGTGAATCGTGCCCGCGTGATTCGTGACTGCGTGATTCATGTCCGCGCGATTCATGGCTGCGCGCTTCGCTTCCCTGCCCGGTCTTGACGCGCCCGTGTTCGCCGCCGTGACCGTTGTTCTGCCCGTCGGCACGGCCGGAGCGCGCGTTGTTGCCGTCTGCTGTGGAATCCGCTTTGTGATGTGGGTTCTGGTGGCCGCCGCGCTTGATCTTGTCCGCGATCTGTTGAGACTGCGCTGCCAACTCGCCGACTCGCGCGCCGATCCGCTCCTCTGCGCGTGCAAGTCCGTGCGCCTCGCCGCCGCGGTTCGGGGCGTGTGAGTTCGCCTTGTCGGCGTTGCCTTGATCGGACTGGCCGCCCTGCACCTTGCCGGGCGGATTCTGACCCGCCCCCGGAACGTTCGGCTTGAAATTGACTCCGCCCATCAGACAGTACCTCGAATCCGCCGGTCGATTTGCGCGCGATGGTGTAGGCGAGGGGCGCGTTAGATCGCGTTAACTTTTATAGAGGGACGACGGCTCCTCCCGCGCCGGACTGTGCCATCAATGTATCAGCCGGGGCGACGGCCTCAGGCTCTCTGGCCGCTCAGGTGTGAGCCGAGTGCGCGCGAGACGATGGCGGTCGGATAGTTGCCGATCTCCTGAAACTTCGCCGCCGCCAGCGTCGGGAAGTAGCGCGCCGCCGCCAGCGCCAGAGGCGAATCCGCGCCGCCCACCTTCAAGTTCTCCCATTTCGAGGCGTAGTTGCGCGCAAATCCCACGGCGTCCGCCCCGACCAGCCCTTGCGCGCGCGCCTTCGCCATTCCGACGCGATAAGCGTTCCCCATTGCCAGCGCGACCGTGCCTTCGCCCCCGTTATAAGCGGCGAGGACGAATTTCCAGAACTCGACTCCGTTCGGCTGGCCGTAACGCGAAAAGGCCATCTCGCCGAGCCGCTGCGCCTTGAGATTCAAGAGACGCGCCGCGCCGGGGATTGCCTTGGCCGGGTTCAGACGCTCGTCGCCCGCGCTGCCCGCGATGCCGACGTGCAAGCCCACCTCGCGCGCCGCCTCGCGGCCGAACTGCGCGATCCCTGCGTAGCCATACTGGTTGATGACCGTCGGGTTGAAATTCGACTCCTGCGCCAGCAAGCCTTTCAAGATCGCGGGCGACAAGCCCGGACACCATTCGACGGCGCGTGCGATCACGTCGTCATAGGCGCGCGTCGAACCGCCCGCCAGCCGTCGCTCGTTCAAGGGCGAATTGGTGGCGCGTTCAAAGGCCGTCCCCATGCCCTCTGCGCCGCGCACGTCGCCGCCGATGACGTTCGCTCCCAGAAAGTCGCCGACTTCGTTCAGCGCCGGATGGACTAAGAGAGCGCTGATCGCATTCCACTCGTCGAGCAGCGGTTGCTGTTCCTTCGTCAGCGGTTGGCCGATCATCTCCGGGTGGCGCGCGTAAAAGATCAGATCGGTCAACTGCCAGGGATCTGTGACGCCCGCCTGTATGGCCTGCACGAGCGTCTTCAATTCTTCGAGCGTGCGCTGCCGCGCCCATGCCTCGTCCGTCAAATAGCGGAGCGCCGCGCCGCGTTCGCCCGTTGCGCCTTCGCGCTCAGTCCGTGCGGGCTGAACGTCTGCCGACAGACCTTTTTCAAAACTTGTGCGCCGGTCGCGCCCCCCGACGAGCGGCCGCTCGCGTCGGGCGACTTCACCGCCCTTCTCTGTGATGGGTTGAATGCCGCGGTTGATTCTGTCAATGCCGGACATCGCTTGTTTCCCCTCGCGCGCCCGCATGTCGTTGACGGGTCGCGCTGAACTAATAAAACCAGACTTCGTGCCAAACTAGACGTTCGTGTTCAGGATGGTCTTGACGCCGCCCGTAACCTGATCCACGACCTTGCTCATCACTTCGACGTGCTGCGAAACCTGATAGAGCCGCGCCTGCAAGCCGAGCAATTCGCCCTGTGACAGTTGGTTGTCGGACATCATGATCGACTCAAGCTGTTTCCATTCGGCCTCGACCCGGCCGAACTGACCGCGCAAATCCGTCCCCTTGGGCGTGTTGCCGACGCTGCCCAGAGCTTCACGCAGCAGCCCGAGCCGTGTGCGCGTATCGAGCCATTCGGGCAACACCACGCTCTTGTTCGAAGCGCCCACGGGCATGCTTTCAATCCGCTGTTGAAGATCGACGCGCAGGCGTTCAAGTTCCGCGCCGGAAATTTGTGCGGGTTGCCCCGCAGGGTTCTGCACGTCGCCGCCGCCGCTCTGTCCTCCGTTCTGTTGCAGCACGCTCTCGAAACTGCGACCGCCCTCTTTCTGCTGCTGCGCCTGATGTGTTGCGCCGCCGAGATGTTCTGAAACCACCTGACTCATCACGCCGGAAACCGGGTCACTCATCGTCGTCTCTCCTTGAAAAGCCGCTCGCCGGAGCCGCCGTGCGTTCGTCACAAAACGCGTTAGCGCGGCGTGCGTCTGAAATTAGCGCAATTTTCCCTCTCGGTCAGGTTATCGGCGATTTGCGAAAAATGTTTCCTCGGCCGGGGAAATTTTTTCGACGTTTTTTCGCCCTTACTGAATCGCACCGCCACCCGCGAGCGTCCGCAGCCGGAGGAGCAGCCCGCGTGCGCGTGAGAGGGACAGCGTAAGGTCGCCCGTCGCAGCGCTTTCGCCGAGCCGCAGAGCGAGTTCCAGGTCGCTGGCCGCCGCCCGGTATTCGCCGAGTTGAAGGTAGGTTTCGCCTCGATTGATGAGGGACGACAGGTCTTGTGGGTCTGCGGCGAGCGCGGCATCGAGGTGCGAGAGCGCCCTGCGCGGCTCGCCGAGGCGGAGGCTTAGAGCGCCGAGCGCGGCCTGAAAATAGGCAGTCGCGGGAGCCAGGGATGCCAGCCCCTCGAAGATCGTCAGAGCCTCGCGCTCGCGCCCCTGCTCGGCCAGTGCGTAGCCGAGGTCTGCCACCAGACGCATCTCTTCCGTCGTCCACTCGCTGGCCGAGGCGAGCGAAGCGCGACCTTGCAGCCATTCGTTGAGTAAACGTTGCGACACAGTCTCCGAACCTCCTGATTACCTTACAGAAGAAGCAAAAATAGCACGCCGCGCAGGCCTCGCGGGACAATAAAGTAGCGCGCCCGCGTTGAAAAAGTGCGCATCCGCATTGGTGCGCGCCCGAAAATTTTCTCGCGCCCGGAGGAAACAATTTTCCGAAAGGGCTGATAACTATGGCGAAAGGACGAGAAGGATCGGGCACACGACGTAGCCCGCGCGGACAGGAGGGGCGAGCGATGTTCGGATTGGGCAAATTAGTCGGCGGAGCTTTAAACGCCATCGGGCTCGGCAAGATCGCGCCGTTTATTTCGATGGGCATCAGCTTTTTCACGGGCGATTTCGCCACGCTGGCGACGGACGTGATGGGCTTGATGTCAAACATCAAGGGGCTTGATTTCCTGAACCGGGTGGCACAGTTTGCCCCGCTCGGCGGCTTCGATCAGATCGCCGGAGGCTGCTTCGGCGAACTTGGCTTGAAACAATTTTTGAAAGCCGATAATCTGCGCGACATCGCAGACCGCTTCTTCAGGCTGGCCGATACGCTCGAAGACTTCGGAGCCAATTCGCAGAAGGTGAACGATTTGTTCGACCTGCTGCTCGACACGGCGAAGAATCGCGAAGCCCTTGAGAGCGTCCGTAACGGCGTCACCTACAGCAGCTATATCTCGGCCGTCTGAAGCGGAACGCGAGATGCCTGCGACTTGGAGAAAGTTTGATGACACGGCAAGCGGCGAATGGTAAACAGACATCCGACGACGCACAGGGCGGCAAAGCGGGACGCCCCACCCTGCGCGAGCGGCTCGGCATCAACGAAGAACAGTTTCGTGAGATGGGACGCGTCGGGGCGATGTACTACCAGCAGGGCAATCTCGATAAGGCGCGCACGATCTTTGAAGGACTGGTCGAAGTTGACCCCGAGAGCGTGGACGCGCACTCGGCGCTCGGCGCGCTCTACACGCGCACGCAGCGCGACGCGGACGCCCTGCGTCACCTCGACCGCGCGCTCGAACTCGACGACCGGCAGATCGCCGCGCACGTCAACCGCGCCGAAATTTATTTGCGCCGCCAGCAGGTCGAACAAGCGGTCGCGGATTTGAAGAAGGCCATAGAACTTGACCCGCACGAGCAGGACGCGGGAGCCAACCGCGCGCGGGCGATGGTCTTAGGCATCCACGAGGCGATGGAAGCCAGAGGCGTCATGTAAGACGGGGAAATCAGCCATTACTAAAAACTGAACAGAGGAGAGCAAACCATGAGCACGATTCAAGGCTTCAACATTCCTGACAAGCCGAACCCGCAGGATTTCGACTTCACCGATCCGCAGCAGGCAGCCGCCTATCAGGAGAAGTCGCAGAACTACCACTTCGCCGTGGACATGATGATGAACGCCATCAAGCAAGAGGGCGAGTCGAAGTCGAACCTGCTGAAGACGATCAACGAGGGGCTTGACGCACACATCAGGAATCTCGGCTAATCGCGCCGGGAAGCGCGGTTCGCCGTCGTCATTATCACAGGGCAGGCGGAAACGATGCGCGGCCGATGCCGGGC
>DASZCS010000084.1:0-2350 GCA_035942855.1 Pyrinomonadaceae bacterium
CGCCGCGCAACTGGCGCGCGAGCACGGCGGCAAAGTTGGCTTCGTTTATCAACACGCGCTGCGCGGCTTCTCCGTCGAGTTGAGCGAGGCGCGCGCCATCGCCCTCAGCCGCAACCCGCAGGTCGAATACGTCGAAGAAGACGTGTTGGTTGAAGGCGCAGCCGTGCAGACCAGCCCCACCTGGGGATTGGATCGCATAGATCAGCGCAACCTTCCGCTCGACTCCGCCTATCGCTACGCCAATTCAGGCACGGGTGTCAACGTCTACATCGTTGACGGCGGCATTCGCTACACGCACCAGGAATTCGGTGGCCGCGCCGCCTTCGCCTACGACTACCTCGCGGGCGGAACCGGGATGGACTGCAACGGGCATGGCACGCACGTCGCCGGGATCATCGGCGGCGCAACTTACGGCGTCGCCAAAGGGGTGAAACTGTGGTCGGTGCGCGTGCTCGACTGTGCCAATCAAGGCTTAGCCTCGCGCGTCATTGCGGGCATTGACTGGGTGACGGGCAATCATGCCAAACCGGCCGTCGCCAACCTCAGTTTCTTCACCGGAGGCGGTAACGAGACGTTGGACTTGGCGGTCAGGAACTTGATCGCGGCGGGAGTGACGAGCGTGGTGGCGGCGGGCAATTTGAACCGCGACGCCTCGCTGCACTCGCCTGCGCGTGTGGCGGAAGCGATCACGGTCGCCGCCACGGACATTGACGACAACCGCGCCTCCTTCTCCAACTTCGGCGCGAGCGTAGATCTCTTCGCGCCTGGCGTTGACATCGTTTCGGCGTCGAGCGTTGACGACACTTCGACCATTAGTCGGACGGGCACGTCTTCGGCCGCGCCCTTCGCCGCAGGTATGGCGGCGCGTTACCTGAGCGCGAACCCCGGCGAATCTCCCGCGGCGGTCAGCCGTGCGATCACTTCAAATGCGACGCCCGGCAAAGTGGCGAACGCCGGTCTGGGCACGCCGAATCTCGTCCTCTTCAGACCCAACGGCAAGATCGCCTTCTCCAGCATGCGCGACGGCAACTGGGAACTCTATCTGATGGACTCCGACGGCAACAATCAAAAGAACATCTCGCTTCACACAGCCAAAGATTTACCCGTCGTCTGGTCGCCGGACGGCCGGAAGATAGCTTTCCAAAGCAATCGCACCGGCGCGGGCGACATTTACGTGATGAACAGCGACGGCAGCGGACTGACTCGTCTCACCACCAGTACTTATGCCGACCAAGCCCCGACGTGGTCGCCCGACAGCCAGAAGATCGCCTTCACCAGCAAGCGCGACGGCAACTTCGATGTGTTCGTGATGAATGCGGACGGCACTAATCAGTTGAACGTGACGCGCACCCCCTCGCCGGAATACGACCCGCTCTGGTCGCCCACCGAAAACAAAATAGCTTTTCGCAGCTACCGCGACGGCCTCACCAAAATGTACGTGATGAACGCCGACGGCACTAATCAGATTCGTCTGACCGGCGCGCGTGTCGATGAGAGCTATGCGGACTGGTCGCCGGACGGCAAGAAACTCACCTTCGCCAGCTACTTTTATACGCCGGATTACGTGGATCATTACGACGTGTGGGTGGTGAACGCCGACGGCAGCAGCGCGAATGCATTGCCCATCACACCCTACAGCGGCGCCGGCGATTTTGAGCCTGCCTGGTCGCCCGACGGTAAAACGATTGCTATGGGAAGTACGCGTTACAACGGCAGCCCCTACGGCTTCACCGAGATTTACACGATCAACCCGGACGGCAGCAACCCTTTGAGATTGACGTTTTCTTCAATGGAGTCGGCGGGGAACGTGGCCGTGGATTGGTCACCGGGCGGCGACCGGATGATCTTCATGCGCGATTCGGGCAGTAACTACAACTATGAACTCTTCGTCATCAACGCCGACGGAAGCAACCCTGTCAGACTCACCACCAACGCGGCGGATGATTACGACCCCACTTGGCAGCCCATCTAAGGCGACCAATTTAAAGATGCCCCCACGCATTATTGACGGTCTCGATTTAAAGAATTGCACGGAGAGATGATGAAAAAGAATTACGCATTGTTATTGATGGTCTGCTTACTGGCGCTTTGCCCCCAACTGGCGCTCGCACAAGAATCCACCGAAGCCCGCATCCGCCGCAGCGACGCCGCGGTTCCGGGTAAATACATCGTCGTTTTCAAAGATAGTGTCCCCGCAGGCCGCGTCAACGCGTTCGCCGCGCAACTGGCGCGCGAGCACGGCGGCAAAGTTGGCTTCGTTTATCAACACGCGCTGCGCGGCTTCTCCGTCGAGTTGAGCGAGGCGCGCGCCATCGCCCTCAGCCGCAACCCGCAGGTCGAATACGTCGAA
>DASZCS010000085.1:0-33913 GCA_035942855.1 Pyrinomonadaceae bacterium
CACGAAGACACACGAAACTCGTTTCGTGTGTCTTCGTGTGACGCGCGTGGTTTAGTTACTGGTTTTTATTCGCGTTCGTCCGAGACTTTGATGTCGGCCAGACTATCTTGGCCGACTGGTCTGGTATCCGGCTCGCCGCCAATCATCTCTGCGGCGGTCGTCTCACCTGCAACTTCCAGGTCGCCGACATCGCCCACGGTTTGGTCGTGGGCTTCGGTCTTCGGGGTCTTCGCGTTCTGCGTTTCGTCCGCATTGGTCATGCGCTTCCTGCGGCCTCCTTCGCTTCATCGCTGGCCGGGGCGTGCAAGACTTCGGGCGGTTCGCTCGCCACTGCGCCCGTGTAAATCTTCTGCGCATACTCCTGCACCATGCGGTCGCTGTTGAACTGGGGCACGAGCGTTTCGATGGCGCGCTTCATCATCCCGACCCAGCGGAGCGGCACGCCCCGCTCGTCGCGTTCGTAATAAGCGGGCACGACCTGTTCTTCGAGCAGGCGATAGAACGATTCGGCGTCGCGGACGTCCTCTTCCTGCGAGTTGCCTTCCTCTCGCTCCTGCGGCTCGGCTTCCGGGTGCATGTCTGCGATCGCCCAGCCGTTCGTGCCGTCGTAGCCTTCCGGCCACCAGCCGTCGAGAATGGAGAGATTCAAGCCGCCGTTCATCGCTACCTTCTCGCCGCTCGTGCCCGAGGCTTCGAGCGGACGGCGCGGCACGTTCAACCACACGTCAACGCCCTGCACGAGCTTGCGCGCGATCTCCTGATCGTAGTCTTGCAAAAAGACCGTGCGGTTGACGACTTGCGGGTCGAGTTTCCACAGCGCCAACTGCTGCAAGATTTGCTTCGCGCCCTGATCCTGCGGGTGCGCCTTGCCCGCGAAGACGAATTGCACGGGACGCTTCTCGTCGTTGATTAGACGGAGCAGGCGGTCGGGGTCGGTCAGAATCAGACTCCAACGCTTGTAGGCCGCGACGCGTCGCGCGAAG
Source organism: Pyrinomonadaceae bacterium (assembly GCA_035942855.1). Lineage (GTDB taxonomy): Bacteria > Acidobacteriota > Blastocatellia > Pyrinomonadales > Pyrinomonadaceae > JAIVJZ01. The sequence goes on from DASZCS010000085.1 coordinate 984, forward strand.
CCGATGGTCAACGCATCGGGGTCGAACGTCTGTCGTGCCTGCTCGACGAACTCCATGCCCTCCCCGCGTTGCAGGCGCGCGAAGTATTGCCGCTCGCGTATGAAGGCGATCAGCTTCTGCTTCATCAAGCGATGGACGCGCCACAACTCTTCGTCGGGGATGTTCGCCACGCCCTGCCGCCACAAGTCGGGGTCGCACTCTTGCTCCTCCCAATCGGACGCGACGTACTTTTCATACAACACGCGCAGGAGCGGCGACACCCACGTCGGCGCGTGCACGCCGTTCGTCACGTGCGTGATCGGCACGTCTTCCACGCGGCGCTCCGGGTACATCTTTTGCCACAACTCGCGCGACACACCGCCGTGGATGCGGCTCACGCCATTCGTCGTGCGGCACATCTTCAAGGCGAGCGGCGTCAAACCGAAGAGTTCCTCTTCGTCGCCCGCGCGCACGCGCCCGAGGTCTAGAAACTGTTCGTGCGAAAGCGTCAGCGATTCCGTGTAGCCGCGCCCGAAACAATATTCGACAAGCGACGGCAAAAATTCGTCGTGACCTGCGGCCACAGGCGTGTGCGTCGTGAACACGCAGCGAGCGCGCACCTCGCGCGCGGCATCGTCGAACGACTTGCCCTGCCAGACCAGTTCGCGCGTGAGTTCGAGCGTGAGAAAAGCCGAGTGCCCTTCGTTGAGATGGAAGACGTGCGGCTCGATACCCAGTTTTCGCAGCAGGCGCACGCCCGCAATCCCCATCACCATCTCCTGCACGCAGCGCGTTTCGCGGTCGCCGCCGTAGAGATGTCCCGTGATGAGTCGGTCGATGTAGTCGTTCTCTTCGAGGTTCGAGTCGAGCAAATACAACTTCACGCGCCCGACTTCGACGCGCCACGCTTGAAAGCGCACGAGACGGCCGCGTATCTCCAGTTCGACGCGAAGCGGCTGCCGGGTCTGCGGGTCGTTGACGAGTTGGATGGGAAGTTTGGCCGGATTGATCGTGCCGTAGTGTTCCTCTTGCCAACCGTCGCGGCGCAGCCGTTGACGAAAGTAGCCGTGATGATAGAGCAGCCCGACGGCGACGAGCGGCAGGCCGAGGTCGCTCGCGGATTTGAGATGATCGCCGGCGAGCATGCCGAGGCCGCCCGAATAGAGCGGCAGCGAAGTGTGGATGCCGAACTCGGCGCAAAAATAGGCGACCGGATTTTCGTGCGTTAGCCCTCGCGCGTGCCCGCTCGCCCAGGTCTTCGTCTGCGGGTTCATGTAGCGCGCGAACCGCTCGCCGAGCGCACGCACGCGTTCGACGTAGATCGGCTCGGTCGCCATCTGCGCCAGCCTGTACTCTGATACGTCGAGCAGCAGGCAGCGCGGGTTCTGTTCACACTCTTCCCACACCAGCGGGTCTAGATCGCGAAAGACGGCTGCACCGTCAGCCGCCCAACTCCACCAGTAGTTCCAGGACAAACCTTCCAACGCGCTCAAGGTCTCGGGCAGCGCGCGCCCCAACTTGTTTTCCACTTGTTCGATTATCCTCACCAGAGAGACTATTCAAATCTATGATGACGTAAAAACATCTGTGCGTTCGACTCGGACAAGAAGACGAGGCGGACTTCCGTGAGGCGTGCGCGCGCCTCTCCGGCTTCCGCGCCGTCGCTCCCGGCGTTTAAAAATTCCTGAATCGCTTCGGAAGCGACGCCCGCCGCCTTGTCCGGCGGGTAATAGTAAGCGCCGGTCGAGATGGCCGGGAACGCTATCGAAGTCAGTTCATGTGTGACGGCCAGCGCGAGCGAGTTGCGATAGCAGGCGGCGAGCAGTTCCGGCTCGCGCCCCGCGTGTTGTCCCCAGATGGGGCCGACCGTGTGAATCACGTAGCGCGCTGGCAACTCGCCGCCCGTCGTGATGACGGCCTCGCCCGTCGGCAATCCGTCCGGATAACGCGTCTCGCGCAGACGGCGACATTCTTCGAGAATCTGCGCACCTCCGGCACGATGGATCGCGCCGTCCACCCCGCCGCCGCCGAGCAGCGTCGAGTTGGCAGCGTTGACCACAGCGTCCGTCGTCTGTCGCGTGATGTCACCGACGACGACCAGGACGCGCCCCTCCAAGAAACTCTTCATTGTTTGAGCAGACAACTAAGTGTAACACCCTTCGGCCTGAAAAGCAGTCGTCGGAGAGTTATGTCCAAACTACGACTCGTTCGTCTTCCTTCGAGCCTCACGCAAAATGATGAGACCACGAAAACACACGAAGCAGCACGAAAAAATTGTTCGTGTCATCTCGTGTGTTTTCGTGGTTCGACCGTCTGTTCTCTGAGACGGCTGGCGTTTAACCTTCGCCTTCATCGTCTTCTTCTTCGCGCGGCTCGACGCTGATCTCGTCGAACATGCCGTGGCGCGCGAGGGCTGCACCGACGCCCTTCGACTTGTGCTCGGTGAGCGGATGTTCCGGGTCGAGGCTCGCAATCTCGAACAACTCTTCGTCGAGCATGCGCACGCCGAGCATACCGAGAGAGACGCCCGGCACAACCTCGATCTCTTTCAGATTGTGGATACGAAACCTGCCCGTCTGCTCAACCCAGTCTTCCAGAAACGGATCGCGCAGAGCGTGTTCGGCCTCGGATTCCGTCAGGTAAGGGCCTTCCACGATCAGGCAGTATTCGCGGCCGCTGTTAGTCTTCATGTTCTGATAACTTTTACTTGCTTGAGGTGCGCTCTCAGCTCCGCCAAGCGCGGTATGGCGGCGAGGGGCGCTTGTAGTGGCGCTAACTTTAACACCTGTCGGCGGCGGGCGGCAAAACTTTTTCGCGCGGGGCGGGCGGGAAAAATGCGGAGTGGAATCTGACTAAAACGCCGCCGGAAACAGTAGATTTCCGGCGGCGTCTGAAATATTTCAGAAGGTGTTTGCGCGCGACACGTCGGAGCACCTGTTCTCTCGCGTGTCGCGCGAAGTTAAAAAGTTAGTAAGCGGTCGTGGCCTCGTTGAGCGTGCGGCTCAAACGCTCGAAGTAGGCGTTGAAGGTAACGAAGCTCGTGCCCTGAAAGAAGGCGCGTCCGCCCGTCTCCTTCGAGATGCGATTGAGCGCGCTCTGGCCGAAGCTGACGGCCTGCCGGTTAAAACTCGTGAGTCCGACCGAAGGCGCGTAGAACGAGTAGATGACGACGTTACGCTTCTTCGCTTCGCGCACGGCTCGTTCAAGGTCGATGCTGTTGATGGTGCTGAACGAGTCGAAACCGCGCGACACGTCGAGACCGTCGGAGATGAGCAGCACGGCGTTGCGATTCTTGCTGTTCTCGTCGAAGCGACGCAGGGCTTCAATCACTTCCACGTAAGGATTGTAAGGCGCAGACGACTCCGTCCCGGTGGGGATGCGCAAAGCGCGTCCGGCCTTTTCCAGATCGTCTGTGAATTCCTGTCGCACCTGCAACGTACCGGCGGTCAAATAGCCAATCATCACGCGCGAACCGGCGGGCAGCGCGCGGATAAATTCGCGCGTCGCTTCAATCTCGTTACCCACGCGCGGCACAAGGTCGTCCTGCACCAAAATCGCAAGGTCGAGCGGAGCGCCGCCCACAGTCAAACGCGACTCTTTCGTCTTCTTGTCCGCGCCGCCTTTGGCGAACGCAGGGACGGCGGCGACAAGCAACAAGAGCGCCGCGAACACCGAAAAGATTTTTCTCTGATTAAACATAACGTTTTCCCTCGCCCCGTTTGCCGTGGCAAAAACCGGGACACAAACCTGTCAAATTACACTCCCAAGCTCGCAATAAAACGCGCCGGGCAAACCAGAGCCCTCGCGCATCAACAATCACTTTTCGCGCGAATCACACGCGAATATTTTGCGAAACTAAGATGCGCCGGGACGCGCGCGGGATGGCTTGGGAAGAAAGGGATGAGGGCGGCAGTGTGAGGGATGAAACAGAAAAGCACTCAACTGCTTGAATGCTTTCTTTCATCCCTCATCCCTCCGCCCTCGTCCCTATTTCTTGTGCAACTGGCAGACGCCCGTGGCGTCGCAGGGCGGGGGGATGCCGAAGATTTGGTAGCGGCGTTTGGCGAGTTGGCGATAGAAAACGGGACCGAGCGAGGTGAAAGGCCAGCGGGCGAGGAGCCACGCGAGCCAGCGCAGACTCGGCAGCAGGCGCAAAACCTCGATCCACGAGAAGAAGCCTTTGAACCAGGCGCCGTCCCGCTTGCGGCGCGTGTACATCTCTTCGGCTAACTCCTGATGCGTGTAGGGCGCGGCGCGGCCGAGGGCTTCGGGCGAGTTCAGGTCGAGCCATTCGAGACGGCCTGCGCGGTCGAACGGTTCGACGCGCGCACGCATCCACTGGCAGAGCGGGCACTGCCCGTCCGTGTAAACTTCCAACTCTGCCGTCGTCGCGTTCAACCGTTTTCCTCCGTGATCGAGCGCGGCTGGCGCGCGGCGAAATATTGCCCCTCTTCGAGACGCCGCTGCAACTTCCGCTGGTTGACGACGAGCAGACCGATGACGAAGAGTTGCAACACCTCGACGCCCGCCCACACCATGAACAGAAACCTCATGCGCCTCCTTCTCACCTCCCCGTTGGAATCTGAAGGCTCGCGTTCGGCGTGCCGTACATGATCGTCAACGCGCCTTGATGGTTCTTGATGCCATCCGCGCGTGCGCGCTCGATTTCCAGTTGCAGTTCGAGTCGCTTGATGTCGAGCAGGGCGGGGTTGGCGTAAGTCTGCGCCTCAATCTGTTTGGTCTGGGCGGAGATTTTGGCGGCTTCCAGTTTGGCCTCCTCGGCCTGCTTCTGTTTCTCGTTGGCGACCACTTCCGAAGCGGCGGCTTCGATGCGGTCGTCCAGAAAGTCAGGGTTTCCGATCTGCACGCTCTCGACGACGAGTTGCAGTTGACTGGCGAGTTGCGGCGTCAGCGAGTCGATGATGCGCTTCTGAATCTGTTCCTGATTGGCGTAGATGTCGTAGGCGTTGAACTCCGCGAAGGCGTTGCGCGCCTCGGTTTGCAGCAGCCCTTTGAGAATCTCGCCGCGCCGACGGTGGCGTTCCTCCGTGTTGAAGCTGTACTTACGCACGTACTCTTCGATCCGCTCTTTGGACGGATTCGTGTAAGCGGTCACGTCGATGCTGACGTTCAAGGCCGCGTTGTCCTTGCTTGTGACGCGCACGGGCGCGCTCTCGGTAAACGACCTGATGTTGACTTCATGACTCTCGCGGCCGGGCGCGAGCGTGGTGAACCAGCCGTCCGAAGGCGTGTAGACGCGTTCGATGCGGCCGAAGTAGGTGACGACCTTGACCGTTCCCTCCTGCGCGTAGTCAATATTGGCGTAGGCCGCCCCCGTCCCGACCACAACTACAACTATCAAAAGCACAATCCCCGCAATGAGGTATTTGCTGCTCGTCATTGAATCTCCTTTGTTGATGTCAACGATTTCGGGCCAGACGTTTTTGCTCTTTTTCATCTCACTGAGTAATACGAACACGAAGGGCTAAGAGTTGTGACGACATTGTTACGCGCGCCGCCCCCGCCCCGACTTTTACACGCCCGCGAGGTCTTTCTTCCCCGGGCTTTGCACCCAAACGGCCATTTTGCACAAAAATTACGGAGTCTGCACAAAAATTAAAGACGACGCATGGCTTTGCACGAATATTCAGCAGTGGTGGCTGCATAAATCATCGCTTTTATTCATTGCAACTGAATATTTGTGTAAAGCCGTTCGCGTAGGCCACATCATCCAGAGTAACATTACTGCGATATGGCAATAGAACTAACCAAAGAGGCTCGCGACGAAGCCATTGCCTCCATCCAGAAATATTTTGAAGAGAACATGGAGGAGCCGATTGGCAACCTGGCGGCCGGAGCGCTCTTAAATTTCTTCCTTGAGGAGATCGGGCCGTCCGTCTACAACAGGGCGGTAGCGGATGTGCAGAAACGGCTTCAAGAACGCGTCTCCGAACTCGATATCGAAGTGCATGAAGAAGAGTTCCGATACTGGCGAAAGCACGGACGCTCCGACAAGTCGCGCAGGTAGGCAGCGACGTTCACCGAGCGCCGACTCTCGTTTAAGTGCTCATCGTAAAGTGAGCAGGTGGCAGAGACCCGACAAGGGCATGCACTCGACGACCCTATTGCACGAGAGAGTTATCCTATGCGCTACGTAGTAGGCGTAATGCTGATCTTATTTTTGCTGGTCGGCATTTATTTAGTCATTACGGGGCTGAAGAATTTTCGTCTGAGACGCAGACTGCTGACCGATCTTAAGAGGACGGAGGGAGTAGTGCTGTCGGTCACGCGAAAGCAGCCGCCGAACACAATAGTCAAGAAGAGCCGTTACGAGAAGCGAATGTGGATGTTCTTCCCGGTCATCCGTTTCAACACTTCCTCAGGAGCCTCGATGACCTTCGAATCGGAATCGGGCGACACGGGGCAGACCTCTACATATTCGCCCGGGCAGCGTTTGCCAATCCTGTACGATCCGGAGAACAGGTTACCGCCGATGATCGACACACGGTGGGCTCTCTGGGGCGGTGCTTTCTTTCAGACATTAGGCGGTGTGGCCTTCGTAAGCGGGGCGCTGCTTCTACTTGTGATCTTCGGGGATAGGATTTTCGGATAGGTGAGCCGGTTCTCCGCTGAAGCTGCCCTGTAACTCACTGCCGGCGGCGTGCGTCACAAACAAGCAGCGCCACGCTGCCGAATGATTGAAAGCCTCTGCCCGGTCCCGGTTTTTCATATCGCGTCACACTGCGACAACAGAACCAGCAGGATGAATCTGAAGAAGTTGATCCTGAACATGATTCGATCAAAGAAAGAGAAAGAGCAGCTCCGCAGGAGCGGTCATCTTAATTTCTGCGCCTCCCTCTATCACGTGGGATTTTAAAATGGTTCTTCAATCAGCCGACTTCCAGACGAATCTTCCCGTCCGGTCGATATAGCCCCATTGTCCCGGAGCGCTGGGCGAGTAAGGCCGAATCGTCTGACTCGCAAGGCCGTTGCGAAAATAGCTCTCAGAATCGAACTGCGGCTCGATGACGAATTTCCCGGCGTGGTCGATGTAGCCCCATTTGCGCCCTATGCGGGCGGCCGCCAACCCTTCGGAGAAGAAACCCACCTGTTCGAAAGTTGCGGGTATCAACAGCCTGCCTTCGCGGTCAACGAATCCCCACTTGTCGCCGACCTGAGCGGCGGCCGCGTCTTCGCTGAAATCGTGCATCGCGTAAAACCTGCGCCGGCTGACAAAATCGCCCGTCTTGTTGATGACGCCCCAACTAGAGAGAGCTTCGGCGGCGATCGACACGCTGATATCTCGAAAAGGCTCCGCGCGGTAAAACTTCGGCGGGATGACCAGCCTGCCCTCCGTGTTGACGTAACCCCAACGGCCTTTGAGCATCACCGCCGCGAGGTCGCTCGCGAACTCACCCACGTAATCGTCCTCGCCGTAATCGTTAAGCACCGGCTCGAAGCGCGGACGTATGACGAGGTTGCCACTCGTGTCTATAAAACCCCACTTGCCCCGAATTTTGACGGCGACGCGCTTGTGCGACGGTAATCCCAAGTCCTGCATGCCCGGCGGAGTTCGTAAAAACTTCCCCTGGCGGTTAACCAACACTTTGCGCCCGCCGTGAAGCATGGCGCGTGCAAACCCGTCCCGGAACGGTTCCGCCTCGACGAATTGCAGCGCAATGACAAGTTGTCCCGCCCGGTCAATAAAACCCCATCTGCCGTCCGTCTTCACTGCTGCCAGACCTTCAAAGGAAAACGGCTGCACGTTGTCGAAGACGGGCGGGACGACGAATTTTCCGCTGCGGTCTATGAACCCGAATTTGCACCGCCGGTTCGCGCCGGAGCACTCGGCGACGGCCGCCAGTTCCATGCTGAAAAAATGTTTGTCGGTGAAACTTCCGCGGAACTCGACATCACCGAAATCGAATCGCGGCTCGATCACGATCTTCCCGGTGCGATCTATATAGCCGACTTTGCCGCGCTCGTAGATGGGGAACAGCTCTGTTTCGTCCTCTTCGGTGGCGGGCGCGGGAAATGTTCGGCCTGCGGCGAACGCCGCACCGGCGAACATCATCAGGCTGATCAGGATGAAGAGTTTGACCATCGCAATTTTTTGACCATCGCAAATTTTATGCGGCGGCTAACAATCAGCCGAGCCGACGACCCGGACTGTCCGCGCCGCGCGCCCTCTCCTGACCGTGATAGTCATCCTGACGGGTTCGTCCACGTCGCTCTCGTCATGTACGGACACTGTGCTGATGAGCGTCATGCCCGCGCGGTAATCGCGCCGCCATTTGACGCCGGCCTCCTTCTCGTACCAGGTTGTCGCCTTCACCAGGCTGAGGCGCGTGTCGCGCCCGTCCAGACTCATCCACGCAAAATTGCCGTCGCCGGGAGCGATGAAAACCAGACTCGTATCCGAGGCGGCCTGATGCGGAAAATGAAAATAAGAATTGCCGCAACCCGTCATCATGCCCGTCGCGGGGTAATTCTTAATCGTCCCTATACGCGGTGCACGACCCTTCTGCCGCTCTATCGCCCTCGGCGCGCAGTCGAGTGGCAGAGTCAAGACGAGAGCCGCGACGCACAAGGCGGTTGAGATGGCGGATCTGCTTTTGGAAAATAGATTTTTTGGCAGCATGCATTCTCGTTCGGCGGTTCGAGACATCAGCCGCGCCGACCTCCGGCCTGCTGCCGCAGCTTGGGCGTCATCAAAATGCGGCCTGCGCGTGTCCGTCCAAACGCGGGGACGGGCGGAAGCATCCTCTTCGACGGCCGCATGTTTCATCTCTCGACTCGGCCAACGCGCAACGGGCTACGGCAGAGAACATTACGGCTACCGAGCTCCGTGTAGATTGCGATATTTGGCATCACATATCTCTCACTTTCACGGAGGGGTCACAAACCCGACAATCTTTCGCCCCTCAAAATTATCTTTGCAACGCAAACGAAAAGGAGTGGACTGGCGATGTGCGCCCAGTTCACTCCCTTTCGTTTCAGACAGCTTCGTCGAGTTACCTAGAGTTGCCTTTGCCCTGCCGCTTGGGGTTGGCTGCCCCGGGTTTTGTGATGAACGAGTTGTTGATATTGATGTTGTCCAGAATGGCGAACCCCGGCCCCTGATCCGTTCCTTCGTCGAACACCAGGCTCGTGAAGATAATCGTTTCACCAGCGGGGATGCCGGTCTGTTGCCCGCTCGTTGCGTTGAAAGCGTCCGCTGCCGTGAAGGTAACGCGCGTCCAGCCGCCACCTAAATCCGTGCGCGTGCCGTATGTACAACCGCCCACGAAGTAGAGCGCGCCCGTGTCGGTGATGACATTAAAGCGCGGTGCGCCTGCACTACATTGTCCGCCGTCTTTGATGTCATAACCGAAAACGGTAGTCGGGCTGACAACTAAACCTTCTATACCGTCAATGAGCACACCTGCCGCCGCATTAATCCCCGTCGAGCCATTTTTGGCGAGATACAGGGCGAAGTTAGTATTACCACGATCATCGGGGAGGCCGATCCCGTTGCGCCACTCGGAGACGATGATCCCTGTGCGATCAGGGTCGTAGACACCGGGACGGGCGCGCAGCCTTCCATCCCTTGCCGAAGGTTCCTGAGAATTGAGCGGGTAGTGTCTCCAGTTCTGTTGAGCGAAAGCCGTGATTGATACGGCAGCCAAAATAAAGGCTGCGAAGGTCGTCGAGAACAGAAACTTCTTCATGCAACACTTCTCCTATAACTTGAAGTTGATGGCACGCCTTGCGGCGCGTCATAGATTTTATGGTACCGATCAGTGAGCAGCCCCGGCATCTCAGCTATAAGTTTCATACCGGCGCGATAGCAGACTCACAAGTTTCCCATGTTGGCTGTGTTAAGTAGCCATTCATGGCTCTAAAACATAAACGCCGACCCGTGGGGGACGGCGTCAATCCACTCGGGGATGAAACAAGCAATTCCTCTGAAGATGCCTACTTCATATTCGAATGGCTGAATTCAACGAAATCGGAATCTAGTCAGGGGGATTGGCGTAAGTTTTTCCTGCGTGTCATTTTTTAGTGACGGTCAGGACGAAAGCTGAGGCTGTGCTGTAAAGCTGCCAACCAACAGCGCCGCTCCAGGAACTATCGACAACGAGCCGCGTTCGGTGCGGTTCGCCCGCCTGCGGGAACGGCCTGCCCCCAATTCATTGCCGCAATGACCGCCCCATCGACGAGTTGTGAGCCTGACGAAAAACTTTCCCGCCAAAGGCGGAACTATCACATTCGCTCGTGCCGGAGAGCCTTCGGGCTGGCGGCTCAGTCGTAACGGAGCGCGATCATCGGATCGACGCGCGTCGCACGGCGCGCGGGGATATAACAGGCCACCAGCGAGACGGCAAGGAGCAGCAGCGCGATGGACGCATAGGTGGCCGGATCGGTCACGGTAATGCCGAACATCAGATTCGACATGATGCGCGTCAGCGCGACGGCGCAGGCGAGACCGACGGCGACGCCGACGAGCACCAGCATCATGCCCTGCCGGATGATCATCCGCAACACGTCGCGCGCCTGCGCGCCGAGCGCCATGCGCAAACCGATCTCGTGCGTGCGCTGGCTCACCTGATAACTCAAGACGCCGTAGAGTCCGACCGCAGTTAGCGCGAGCGCCAGAGACGCGAATGCGCCCATGAGCGTGGTGATGAAGCGTTGGGACGTGAACGACGCGCTCACCACTTCCGTCATCGGCCTGATCTTGGCGACCGGGAGTTGCGGATCGGCCTCGCGCAGCGCCGCGCGCAACCCCGTGCTTAAGTCCACGGGCGCGGACGTGCGCACGATCCAGGAGGTGAGAAACCAGCGTGTGGTGGCGACGGACATTCCATCGGAAACTTGCGACGCAGGCGCGTAGACGGTTGGCGCAGGGGCGAGGTTCGCGCCCTTCTCGCGAATGTCCGCCACCACGCCGACGATCTGCCGGTATGATTTATCAATGTAAATTTGTGCGCCGAGCGGATCGCGGTCGGGGAACAGACGTCGCACCAGAGCCTCATTAACAACTACAACGGCCGGTGCGTTCTGCTTGTCATCGTCGCTCAGGCTGCGCCCGCTGCGTAGGTTGATGCCGAGAGTGCGAAAGTAATCTGGATTGACGGCGCGACTTTCGACTGATGCCCCGTTGCGTCCCTGCGGCCCGTCGAGGCTCAGGAAGTTGTTCAGCCCGCGTTCGAGCGGGAGGCTGGAGACGGTTGCCACCGACTCCACGCCCGGAAGAGCGCGGAGTCGCTCGGTCACGCCCTGCTGCAACTCCCAGACTTGCGCGGTGGTTCGGTATTTCGTCGAGTTGAGCGAAGCCTGCATCGTCGTCAGATTGTTCGGATCAAACCCTAATTGCACGGCCTGTAGACGGAGGAAACTTTTGATCAAAAGCCCCGCCCCGACGAGCAACACGAGCGAGAGCGCGACCTCCGAGACGATGAGCAGAGAGCGCATGCGTCCTCCCGCTCCGGTGGATTCGCCTTTGCCCGCCGCCTCCTTGAGCGCGCCGCTCAGGTTAACGCGCGTAGCCTGCAAGGCCGGGCTGATGCCGAACAAAAGGCTCGTGACGGCCGAGGCAATGAGCGCGAAAAGAACCGCTTGTGCATCCAGCCGGACTTCCGCGAGGCGCGGCAACCCGTCCGGACTAATTGCCGTGACGAACGGCACAAACCACAGCGCCAGACACACCCCCACCACTCCGGCCACGAGCGAGAGCAACAAACTCTCGGTCAACAACTGCCTGACGAGTCGCCAGCGGCTCGCACCGAGGGCGAGGCGCACCGCGATCTCTCCGCGTCTGCGTGTCCCACGCGCAAGGAGCAGGTTGGCGACGTTGGCGCAAGCGATCAGCAACACAAAAGCGACCGCGCCCGACAACAGATAAAGCACACGCCCTATGTCTCCGACGACCGCCTGCTGGTACGGGTCGAGTCGAACTCCACGTTCGCGCTCCAGTGCATGCCCCGGGTAAGCGCGTTTGAACTCCGGGAAAAGCGCCTCCACCTCGGCCTGTGCCGCCTCGCGCGAAACCCCTTGCTTGAGGCGCGCGATCATGGCGGTGTTGCGCCCCTGATCCGTCGGATAGACGACGAGTTGCATGGGCAGCAGCAGATCGATCGGCTCCTCGAACTGGAAGTCGGCCGGCAGCACGCCGACGACCGTGCAACTCCGCCCGTTCAACTCCACCTGCCGGCCGATAGTCGAAGCCTCGCCGCCGAAATAGCCCTGCCACAGCCCTTCGCTGATCACCGTCGCGCAAGGGCCGTTCGGGCGATCCTCTTCCGCCGTGAAGCCGCGTCCGAGCATCGGGTTGACGCCGAGCACGCGCAGGAACCCTTCGGAGACGCGCAGGCCGCGCGCGCGTCTCGGCTCCGCGCCGCCCGAAAGATTGAAGCCCGCATTCGTCGGCGCATAGCCTGCGGATTCCTCGAACGAACGGGTGTTCTCTTTCCAGAAGGCGTAAACGGCCGTGCTCAAATACTCGCCCGACCCGTCGCCGAGCAACCATGAAACTTGCACCAAACGCTCCGGCTCCGGGTAGGGTAACGGCCTGAGCAGCACTGCGTTGACGACCGAGAAGATCGTCGTGTTAGCGCCGATGCCGAGTGCGAGCGTCAGGACGGCGATAAAGGTGAAGGCGCGGTGCTTGGCGAGCATCCGCGCCCCATATCTGATGTCTTGAATGAGCGCTTCCAACATACCCCCTCCACGTATCTCGTAGGCCGCGTCTTTAATCCGGCCTAGATTGCCGAAGCTTTTGAGCGCGGATTGCCTGGCCTCTGTTGCCGACATCCCTCTCTCGATATTCGCCTCCGTCTCCAATTCGATGTGGAGGCGCAACTCTTCGTCGATGTCTTCGATCACCACGTCGCGTCGAACCAGTGCGCGAAAACGTGCCAGCAGGATGTGAAAGTTTCTCATCGTCGCCCGCTCCTTATGTAGCCTCGCGCATTTTCGCAACGGCCAGCACGAGCCGATCCCAACTCGCCTCCTCGACTTCGAGCTGTCGCCGACCCGATTTCGTTAGCGTGTAAAACTTAGCGCGCCGCCCGGTCTCGTTCGTATCCCATGCGGAACTGACCCACCCGCGCTGCTCGATCCGGTAGAGCGCCGGGTAGAGCGAGCCCTGCTCCACGGTCAGCATTTCGTCGGACATCTGCCAGATGCGTTGGATAATGCCGTACCCGTGCAGCGCGCCCAGAGAGAGCGCCTTGAGGATGAGCATATCGAGTGTGCCCTGTAGCAGGTCTGCGGTCGCTTTGGTCATCGCTGAATCTCCAATTCGGCAGACGCGTCTGCCGGCCATGCCTAGAATGGGTAGGCATTCTAAATAAAGATGCCTAGAACGTCAAGGCTTAAATGAAAACTAGGGGAGAGGGACTTTATAGGTGTGTACTGCAAAGATAGCTTTTCAGGGTTCTTCCTGACTCACGTTCTCTTATCTGCTCTCATTAAATCTTCATGAAGCAGACCCTTTTCGGAACGTACGGTCAGAATAGACCTGGGCGGGTAAGATTATTAGCCGGTTTTTTTTACACGCGGCGGTGCACGGCGCGCAAGTCGATAACGTTATCGAACTTCAGGTGGTCACCGGGGAGGGGCAACTCGTCATCTGCTCGGGGTCGGAGAATAAGAGTCTCTTCGAGGCGGTGCTGGCAGGGCTCGGTCTTTGCGCCGTCATTGTCCGCGCGACGATCCGCCTCATCCCGGCTAAGGAGATGGCGCGGACGCTCCGCTTCTTCTGGGCGGGCGTGTTCACCTGGACCGGTTCTCGGTTGTCTGCATGTTCTTGCCGGGCGCGAAGTAGCCTGCGCGCGCGTGGACGGAGCGTTTGTCGCCCTTGGCCGTCTCGCTCAGTTTGACTTGAACTTTGCGAAACTTGCCGTCAGCGTTTGTGTTCGACGGTTGATAACTGATCGTGTACTGCGTCCGCAGGTCGCGCGCGATCTCGCCGACAGCCTCTTGTAGTTCCTTGACGTTCTTCGGAAAGAAAGCGCGCCCGCCGGTCTCCGCCGCCAGAGTGTTGAGGAAGGCGGTCGCCTTGTTGCGTGGACTTGGCCTTATGAAGCTTGAATCGTTCGGCAGGATGGAGACGACTCCGATGGCGAAGACTTGCACGTCGAGCTTACGCAAAAGTTTCTGTAGCTCGCTCTGTTTATAGCGGCTCGCGCGGTCTTCGCCGTCGCTCAGCAGGACGAGTGCGCGGCGACGCGTGCCGTCTCCGTCGCGCTGCTCCGCGACGCGTAGAGCGGAGAGATAGACGGCATCGATCACGGCGGTTTGGCCGCCCTCGATGTACATGCTTTCTAAGCCACGCACGAGTAAGGATTGATTGCCGGTGAAGTCCTGCATCACGGAGATGTTGTCGGCGCTGACGAAGCGTGTGAGCGAAGTCTCGTCGCCGGGTTTGTTGGCCGCCACGAGCGCCGCGCCAGCCCTCAGCATGTTCTCGAAGATGTTTCTGAGCGAGCCGGAATTGTCCACGACAAGCGTGTAGGTGACGGGCAATTCCTCTCTGGCAAACTGCGTGATCGTCTGCGGCGTGCCGTCCTCTTCCACGCGAAAATCTTCCTGGCGCAGATCGCCGACGGAGCGATTCGCAGCATCCGTCACGATCACGTTCAAGCGCACCGTCCCTGTCGTGGCGGGCGTGCCCGTCGGAGTCTGCGAGGGCGCGGCGGGCGTTTGCGCTTTGGCCGGGTTCGGAGTTTGCGGATTCGGAGTTGGCGTGTTCGTCGCCTGCGCGCGGGCGATGCTGCCGAAGGCGACAAGCGACAGGATGAGCAGGAGCAGCGGACGACTTTTCAAGCGAGGTTTCTGTGGACTCATGTTGACTACCGTATGGTTCAGGGCGAGACGACGCGCGGGCGCGTGCCCGAAGGCTGGATCGTCTGCCCGTTGTGATATTCGGGCCCGCAGTAACGGCGCGGCTCCTGTCCGATCTGGAAGGTCTTTGAGCGTATGACGGGACAAGTCGAAGCGGCGAGCAGTCCCGTCGTCGGATCGATGTCGAGCGTGATCGTGCCCATCAGACGCGACGCACCGCCGTCGCCCTGCGCCGTGCCCCGCCCATCGGGACGCGGGCTGGCGTTTGTGCGCGGGCGTTGCGGCGCGTCGCCGGGTAGTGGCGGCAGGTCGCCGCCGTCTGTGGGTGCGGGCGGCGCGGGCGCATAGTCGTAGTAGTCGCCGCCCTCTTCGCCCGTGCCGTCGAGCGTGGGGAGTTCGCCTTCGAGCGGCGCGGTGCTTTCTTCGGTCGGCGCGGTTCCCTGGATGAACAGTTCGGTGCGTTTGCCCGGACTATCGGCGGCGGCCAGCATGCCCGTGCGCGGGTCAATCGACGCTTGTTCCAGACCACTCGGCATCTGCCAATCGCCCGTCCATTCAGGGTGCGCGGCAAGCGCGGCCGACATGAAATCAGCCCAGATGGGCAAGGCCGAATCCGCGCCCGTCAGGTTCAGAGGCGAGCCGTCGTCGAAGCCGACGTAGACGACGCAGACGAGTTGCGGCGTGTAGCCCGCGAACCAGCCGTCGCGCGACGTGCCGGTCTTGCCCGCGACGTTGTGCCTGAAGCCGCGCGCACGCACGCGCGCCGCCGTCCCGCGATTGACGACATCTTTCATCATCGAAGTCATCAGGTAGGCGACTTCGGGGCGCAGGACTTCGCTGCGCTGCGTGGCGGGCGCGGCGATGGTGGAGCCGCGCCCCGTCGTGACGCGATTAATCGCAATCGGCGTCGAGCGCGTGCCGAGATTGGCGAAGGACGTGTAGGCCGAAGCGACTTGCAGGGGCGTCGCCTCATTCGTGCCGAGCGCCATCGCCGGATAAGCGCGCGCGGGTTTTGGCAGTCCGGCGCGCGAAGCCAGATTCATCACGCGGCCGATGGTCACTTCCATCGCCATGTCAACCGTGATGACGTTCTTGCTGTGGACGAGCGCGTCGCGCACGGTGACGGGCGCGTTGGCATACGAGTCGCCGAAGTTGCCGGGCGAGTATTCCTGATTGTCGTAGGTGAAGGTCTTCGGCTCGTCCATGTAGGTCGTGGCCGCGGTGATGACGCGCGGAATCGGATCGAAGGCCGTGTTGAGCGCGGTCGCGTAGACAAACGGTTTGAAGACCGAACCGGGCTGGCGCATGGCGTCCGTGGCGCGGTTGAGTTGGCTGCGTTCGTAATCGCGCCCGCCGACCATCGCCACCACCTCGCCCGTCTGCGCGTTCATGGCGACGAGCGACGCCTGCAACGTTCCCGGCTCAACCGAATTCTTCCCGCGCTTCGCGTAAATCTTATCGAGCGACGCGAGTTGCTTCGTCACGGCCTCGTAGGCGGCGCGCTGCAACTCCATGTCAATCGTCGTGTAGATGCGCAGGTGTTCGGCCGTGCGCGAATCCGCGAGGATGTCCGCGAGTTGCGTCTGCACGTAATCGACGAAGTAAGGCGCATCGGAGTTGTCGAGACGACCGCGCGCGGGCGCAACCTTCAACTCCGTCGCCTTGGCGCGCGTCGCTTCCTCCTGCGTGATCGCTCCGGCCTCGGCCATCGAGTCGAGCACCTGATTGCGCCGCGCTCTGGCCGTCGCGTGATTGCGATAGGGGTTGTAACGGTTGGGGCTGCGGATGATGGCGGCGAGGAAGGCCGCTTCCGGCAACGTTAGGCCGGTCACGTCCTTGTTGAAATAGACCTGCGACGCCTGACCGAAACCGTTGATGGAGAAGCCGCCGTGCTGGCCCAGATACGCCTCGTTGCAGTAGAGCGCGAAAATCTCCTGCTTGGTCAGACGCGTCTCAAGGATGATCGACATGTAGGCTTCGGCGAGTTTGCGGCGCAGGCTGTATTCGGGCGAGAGCAGCAAATTTTTGACGAGTTGCTGCGTGATGCTCGAACCGCCCTGTCGCGCGATGGGCGAGTTGGGGTCTGCGTCGTAGCGACGGACGAGGGCGCGTATGATGCCGCGAAAGTTGATGCCGTAGTGCTCGAAGAAGGTTCGATCCTCCGTCACCGTGATAGCTTTGACGAGGTGCGGCGGGATGTCCTGGAAACTGATGATGCGCCGCTTCTGCCGGTCGCCCGTGACGAAACTGATCTGCTCGGGTTCGATGAGCGCCGCTTCGAGCCGCGCCTTGCTGTCGAGATCGTTCAGCGCCGTGATGCCGCGTCCGGTCTTCGCAAACGTGACGCGCACGCGCGGGAACATTCGCTGACCGTCAACCACGGCGCTCTGCCCCGGCTCGATCTCGACGCTCGCGCCGTTCAAGGTGTAACGGCCGCGCGCATCATCGGCCTGCGCTGCGCGCTCGACGTAGCCTGCGCGCTGCAAACGCTTGACGAGGTCATCGGCCGAAAGCCCAACGCCCACGCGCAACTGCTTCGGCGCGGTATAGACGCCCGCCGAACGCGTGAAAATCTCGCCGCTGATCAGACGATCCACGCGTTGCGAGAAAATGTAGTAGTAATAACCGAGCACGCCGACAGTGAAAGTGGTCAGCAGAACGAGCGCGACGACGACCGGCGGGCGAAAGATGCGCCGCCGCCAGCGCCGGAAGAAACCTTCGGGCGGTTCGTCGTAACGCACGATGCGCGCCGCCGCACGCCGCCGGGGCGCGCGAGGCGGGACGCTGTTTTGCGGTGGATGACGGACGGGCATACGGTCTAATGGTAAATGGTAAACGGTAAATGGTAAATGGGAGAGTTGGTGAATGGTAAATGGAAGAAAACAGTTAACGGTGAATCAAAGAACCGACGGCACAACTAATAGATGACGTTTTATCCGTTTATCGTTTACCGCCCGCCTTCTTCCAACATTCACCATTTACCATTTACCATTCACCATTTACCATACGCAGGCTGAATCCATGAGTTCGACGCATCCTTTCCCCCATCTCTCTCGTGCCGCGCGCCGCCGCATGGGCTATGCGCTGGCCGCGCTCGTCGGATTGATCGCCGTCGGCACTCTCGGTTTCAGTCTGCTCGAACCGCTGTCGCTGCTCGACAGCTTATATCTGACCGTGATGACCATAGCGACCGTGGGCTACGGCGATGTGCATCCGGTGTCGCCCGCCGGGCGCTGGTTCGCCATCGTCTTCATGCTCGTCAGCGTCTCGGTCGTCGGCTTTTTGCTCTCGACGGCCATTCAAGCCCTCGTCCAATCCGAGATCGTCGCGGCCTACGGGCGGCGTCGGCAATACAGGGAGATCGGCAAACTGCGAAACCATTTCATCATCTGCGGCGCGGGGCGCGTCGGCTCGCGCATCATTCGCGAACTACAACGCCGCGACGAGCCGTTCATCGTCATCGAGCACAAACAGGAACAGGTCGCCAACTTGATCGACGAGGACATTCTCGTCCTCGTGCGCGATGCGACGCTCGAAGAGACTCTGCGCGACGCGGGCGTCGAACACGCACGCGCTCTCGCCGCCTGCCTGCCCGACGACGCCGACAACGTCTACGTCGTCCTGACGGCGCGCGGCCTGAACCACAATCTGCACATCGTCGCACGCGCCGTCGAAGCGCAGGCCGAGCCGAAACTCATACGCGCCGGAGCTAACCGCGTCATTGCGCCGACCATCATCGGCAGCCAGCGCATGGTGCAGGCTTTGACGAAACCGGCCGTGGCCGACTTCATCGACTCCATCGCCGCCGAACATCTCGATCTGGATTTCGAGGAAGTGGTCGTCGCACCCGCGTCCGCTTACGCCGGGCGCATGCTGCGCGACACGGGCATTCGCACCGAACTCGACGTGATCATCATCGCCGTGCGCCGCCAACGCGACGGCGAGATGGCCTTCAACCCTTCGGGCGAATCCCGGATCGAAGCGGGCGACATGCTCATCGCCATCGGCCGCGCCGAAGCCCTCGCACGCCTCAAAGAAAAGGCGCAGAGGAATGTCTAGCTGAAAGCTATTAGCTGTTAGCTATCAGCTTTCAGTTAAAACCAAAGACCGAGAGTCACCGAGTTTGCCCGGTTAAAGTTGAAGTCCTAATGAGTCTCAAAAAGCTAATAGCTAATGGCTAATAGCTAACAGCTAAAAACCATGAAAGTTCTCGTCACGGGCGGCAGCGGTTATCTGGGCATACACGTGCGGCGTTTCTTCGATGCCGACGATTTTTCGCGGCGCATGGGGCTGGACATTCTAGACCCTTACGACGCCTCGCGCGTGGCCGAATACGACACGGTCATTCACCTCGCGGCGCATCTCGACAAACGGCACGAAGCGGCCGCTGAATGTTTTCGCACGAACGCCGAAGGGACGGCCAACCTGCTCGCACACATGCGCGAAGGCGCAACCTTCATCTACGCTTCGACCAAAGACGTGTACGGCGCGCACGCGGACGCTTACAGGGAAGTGCCGGAGAGTTGCGCGACCGATTACTGCGAGCAGTCGCCGCTCGAATGGTCGAAGCTCATCGGAGAACGCTACGTCGAATATTACGCGGCGGCGCGAAATTTTCGCGCGTGCATCTTTCGCCTCTCGGCCGTCTACGCGCGCCCTTCCGAGGGGAATGAAGCGAACTTCGTGACGCATTACGTCGAAGCGGTCAAACGCGGCTGGCCGCTCAGTCTCCCGGCCGGAGGCCGACCCGAGCGCGACCTCCTGCACGTCGAAGATTTCTCTCGCGCCTGCCACGCCTTCATGGACTCCAACGTTGAGCGCGGCATTTACAATCTCGGCGGCGGGCGCGAGCAGGCGACGACTCTGCGCGGCATCGTCGAGACGGTCGGGCGTCTGATTCAACTCGAACCCGTCATCGAAGACGCGGCGCACACACCAGCGCCCGTTCCCTTCAACTACGTCTCCGACCTCTCACGCATCCGCGCCGAACTGGGCTGGCAACCGCTCATCGGCGTCGAAGACGGGCTGAAAAGTCTATTGTAAATTCACCAACCACCGCCGTCTTCCTTTGCGCCTTTGCCCTCCAGCGTGAGACATTTGTTGTATCGTATTAAGATACGGTCGGGCGTATCGCAGATGAGCAGAACACTTCAAACGGAACAGATCAAGCGCGTCGTGGTGCGCGGCGCGAATTGGGTGGGCGACGCGGTGATGACCATCGCCGCGCTGCGCGAACTGCGCCGCGTGCTGCCCGCCGCGCACATCACGCTCGCCACCCGCCCGTGGGCGCAAGGCATCTTCGCGGGCACGAATATAGTTGACGAACTGTTATTGATTGACGACAGCCAGCGCGGCCTGCGTTCGACGATCCGGCAGATCGGTGAGTGGCAGGCCGGACGCTTCGACCTCGCGCTTCTCTTCCCGAACGCCTTCCAGCCCGCCTTTCTCGCCGCCGCCGCCCGCATCCCTCTGCGCGTCGGTTACGCGACGGACGGCCGCGCCTTTTTGCTCACGCACCCGCTCGCCGTGCCTCCCTGGCGAAGTGAGCAGCACGAAGTTTTTTACTATCTCAATCTCGTCTTCGAACTCGAACGCGCGCTGACGGGCACGGCGCGTTTTGAAGAACGCGAGCCGCAATATCAACTACAGGTGTCGGCCGAACGACAACAGGCCGCGCGCGAACTGCTCCGACAACGCGGCGCAGAACTCGGCCGCCCGCTCGTCGCGCTCTGTCCCGGTTCGACCAACAGCCGCGCCAAGCGTTGGCCGCCCGAACGTTTTGCCGCGCTCGCGGATCACCTGATGGGCAAGGCCAAAGCGAGCGTCGTCCTCATCGGCGCGCGTGAAGAGTTGGACGTAACCAATGAAGTGTTGAAGAAGATGCGGCGTCGCCCCGTCGTTCTGACGGGCGAGACTGATCTGGCCGAGACGGTTGCGATCTTGAGCGTCGCAGACCTGCTCGTCACGAACGACACAGGCCCGGCGCACATCTCCGCCGCGCTCGAACGCCCCACGCTCGTCATCTTCGGCCCGACCAACCCGCTCACGACGCGCCCTTTCTCGAAGACCTCGGACATCATTCGCCGCCCGCCCGATTGCGCGCCCTGCATGCTGCGCGATTGCCCCATCGACCACCGCTGCATGACGGCCATCACGCCCGAAGAAGTTTTCCTGCGCTCCGTCGAAATGCTCTCGCACGAACAATGCGAAGCGCACCACGGCGTTCATGCGACGACGGACACGACGACAAGCGAAGTCGGTGCGGAGGTGGCTCGATGAACGAGTCGCCGCAGCGCCGCGCCGTCTTCATCGACCGCGACGGCACGATCTCGGAAGAAGTCGGCTACGTCAACCACCCTTCGCGTTATCGCGTCTTCCCGTACGCGGCCGAAGCTATCCGCCGTCTCAACGAGGCGGGCTGGCTCGCCGTTCTCGTGACGAATCAGGCGGGCGTGGCGCGCGGCTATTTCACGGAAGACGTGATCGGCGCGGTTCACACGCTGCTCGCAGAAGAACTCGAACGCGGCGGCGCGCGGCTCGACGCCATCTACTATTGCCCGCATCATCCATCGGTCGGCGAGCCGCCTTACCGTTTCGACTGCGACTGTCGCAAACCGCGCCCCGGCCTTATACGCCGCGCCGCAGACGACCTCCGCATCGACCTCTCGCGGAGTTGGATGGTGGGCGACCGCTACAGCGACACGGAACTGGCGCGCAACGCGGGCACACGCGCCGCACTCGTCCTCAGCGGCTACGGACGCGGCGAGTGGGAATACCAGCGCGCCGCGTGGCGTCATCAACCCGATCTCGTCGCGGAAAATTTGTTGGAAGCCGTGGAGAAGATAACGAAGCAGTGACGAGTGACGAGTGACAAGTTGAAACAAAAGACTTGTCACTCGTCACACGTCACTCGTCACTGCTTTCTTGTTGCTTTAACTTGTCACTCGTCACTTGTCACTTGTCACTGTTTTTAAGATGCGAGAGCGTTTGGAAAATCTGGTGCGGGAGTTTGGGCGGCGGCGCGTGCTGGTCGTGGGCGATCTGGTGGCCGATCAGTTTTTGTATGGCGAGATCAGCCGCGTGTCGCGTGAAGCGCCCGTGTTGATTTTGCGGCACGAGCGGACGGAGACAGTGCCGGGCGGCGCGGCCAACTGCGCCGCGAATCTCGCGTCGCTCGGCGCAGAGGCGTCGGTCGTCGGCGTTACGGGAACGGACGCGTCGGGCGATGCGCTTCTGGATAAACTCGGCGCGGCGGGCGTCGATTGCGCGGGTGTTGTGCGCGCGCCCGACGTGCGGACGACGACGAAGGTGCGCGTGCTTGCCGGTCAGGCACATTCGATGCGGCAGCAGGTGATTCGCGTAGATTACGAAGGCGAGCCGCAGCCGGGCGCGCAACTCAAGTCGGAACTCGCGGCGCGTGTGAGGGAAGCGGCAGCGCGCGCCGATGCCGTCATCATCTCGGATTACAACTACGGCGTGGCCTCTGCGGAGACAGTCGGCTTGCTGCGCGAGGCGTGCAGGGAGCGCGGCGTTCCGGTGCTCGTCGATTCGCGTTTTCGGCTGATGGAGTTTGCGGGGTTCACCTCGGCCACGCCGAACGAGGACGAAGTTGAACAGGTGCTCGGACGCAGGATCACGGACACCGCGACGCTCGAAGCGGCGGCCGTCGAGTTGCGCGAACGCCTCGGCCATCGCGCGCTGCTCGTCACACGCGGCAGTCAGGGAATGCTCCTGCTCGAAGAGAGCGCAGCGCCCCGGCACATTCCTGCGGTCGGCTCAAGCGATGCCGTGGACGTGACGGGCGCGGGCGACACTGTGATCGCCGCCTACACGCTCGCGCTTGCTTCGGGCGCGACCTTCGCAGAGGCGGCTCACTTAGCCAACCACGCCGGAGGCATCGTCGTGATGAAACGCGGCACGGCCTCTGTCGAAGCGCCCGAACTCCTTACGTCAATCGCTGAGCTTTCGTAAAAGGAAAACCATGAAACCACGAAGTCATACGAAACAACACGAAGAAAACTTTCGTGCTGTTTCGTTTCGTGTGACTTCGTGTGATTTCGTGGTTTCTTAGTTTTCTTCGCATGGCCGACGCGAGTTAGAATCCGTCTCACCTTTTTATGTACCCGTCCGAAGAACAGCAAAAGGCCGGAGCGGTGGCGCGCATCCTTGAGCGCAACCGTCTGGTGGCGCGCGTGGCGATTGCGCGGAAGAACGGCGCGCGCATCGTCTTCGCCAACGGCTGCTTCGACATTCTGCACGTCGGCCACGTCCGCTATCTGGAAGCGGCGAAGGCGCTCGGCGACCTGCTCGTCGTCGGCGTCAACACGGACGCGCAGGTGCGCGCGCTCAAAGGCGCGGGTCGCCCCTTCGTCAACGAGCGCGAGCGCGCAGAGGTGATCGCCTCCCTGCGCGCCGTCGATCTCGTCACGATCTTTCCCGAACCGACCGTCGAAACTCTCCTGCTCGCCATACGCCCGGACATCCACGCCAAGGGCACGGATTACACGGCCGACACCGTGCCCGAACGCGAAGTCGTGCGCTCCTATGGCGGACGCGTCGCCATCGTCGGCGACCCCAAAGATCATTCCTCCTCCAACATGCTCCTGCGCCTCAACCGGCCAAACGAAGTGACGAGTGACGAGCCGGGCGAGGATAAATAGTGAATGGTAAATGGCGAATGGTGAGCAGCGACCCGCGAAGTCAGGTTTGCCCCATTCACCATTTACCATTTACCATTCACCGAGTCTCATGCGAATTTTGATCGTCAAATTGGGGAGCATCGGCGACATCGTTCACACGTTGCCATCTCTGGCGGCCATCCGGCGGGAATTGCCGGGGGCGGAAGTGGCGTGGGTGGTGGAGCGGCGCGCATCAGAAATCTTGAAGGACAACCCTCTCGTGGATCGGCTCATCGAAATCGACACGAAGGCCTTGAGGCGCTGGAGTCCGTTGTCTGGGGAGACGCTGCTGGCAACGCGCCAACAGTTGCACCGGCTCCGCGCCTCGGCCTTCGATCTCGCACTCGATTTCCAGGGCTTACTCAAATCCGCGACAATCGCGCGCCTTGCGCGTGCACGGCGCGTCTACGGCTTCGCGCGTCCCGCTCTGCGCGAACCGGCCAGCCGCTTTCTGTTGACCCACACGGTTAACGTTCCGCTCCAAACGAACGTCATACGTAAGAACCTCGCGCTCGTCGCAGGCGCGCTCAACGTCACAGTGCCGTCGGACGGCGACCGCTTCGAGTTTCCGCTCGCCGTCTCGCCCGAACACGAACGCGAGGCGACGGAGGCGGCGACGTTTGCGGGCGGGCAATTTGCGATCTTGAACGCGGGCGGCGGGTGGCCGACGAAGTTGTGGAGCGCCGAGCGTTTCGGCGCGCTTGCCGACGAACTGGCGGCACGCCACAGCCTGCGTTCGCTCGTCACATACGGGCCGGGCGAACGCGAATTGGCCGAGCGCGTTGCGGGCGCGAGCCGCACGGGCGCGGCGCATCCAGTCAGTCTCTCGCTCAAAGGTTTTTACGCGCTGGCGCGGCGCGCTTCGCTGTACGTCGGCGGCGACACGGGGCCGACGCATCTGGCCGTCGCGGCGGGTGCGCCCGTCGTCGGCCTGTTCGGCCCGACCGAGTGGTGGCGCAACGGCAGCCCGCGCTCCGCAGACCTGTGCGTCGAACGCACGGACATCAATTGCCGCACCGCTTGCCATCGCCGCGCGTGCTCCGCGTGGATTTGCATGGACATGGACGTGGCGCAGGTGTTGGCGGCAGTGGACGAGCGTTTGCAGAGGCGCACCGCTGAGTTGCAACGCGCGGAGGCGTTTCAGATTGCGTAGGGGCGGGACATGGGTGCAGCGCTGGCGTGTGCCGCTCGGTTTTTTGGTGGCCGCCCTGTTTATCATACTGGCGCGGCCGCGTCCTCTGACGCTCGCGGTTGGGGGCGTGGTAGCCGTCTGTGGTCTGCTCGTGCGCGCGTGGGCTTCGGGGCACATACGCAAAAACGACGCGCTCGCCATCTCCGGCCCATACGCCTACACGCGCAACCCGCTCTACTTCGGCACGTTCATACTGGGCTTGGGTTTTACGGTTGCGGCGGCGGGCAGTTGGCTTCTGTTCTTTGTGCTCGGCGGCATCTTCGCCGCACTGTTTTTGGGCATCTATTTGCCCGTCATGCGCGTCGAAGCCTCGACCCTCGCGCAGCTTTTCGGCGAGGACTACCGGCGTTACGCGTCCGAAGTGCCGCTCCTGTTTCCGCGACTGACGCCGTATCGCCGCAGCGGCGACGACGGCAGCGACGACAAAGGGCGCGCGCCGAAGTTTGATTTGAAGTTGTACCTGCGCTACCGCGAATATCGCGCCGCGCTCGGCTTGTTGCTCGGATGGAGCGTGCTCGCGCTCAAGGCTTTTCTGGTCGGGTGAGATTTCAGAAGATGCTCGGTCGAATTATCAACATCTCAATCGCCCTCTTCGCGCTCTCGTCTCTGGCCGTCTTCGCGCACCAGCCTGTACCGACGCGGACGAAAGAGACGGATCGCGCCGCCGCTCCGAAAACGATGCCCTTCCAGCCGGATGAAGAACTCATCTACGAAGGCGAGTTCTCCAAGTTGCTCCTGCGCGGCATCAACATCGCCGAGTTCAAATTCAGAGTCGAGCGCGGGACAACGGAAGCGAACGCGCGTCCCGGCGCTAGCCCTACAGCGCCCGCCAATCTCGTCTTCAAAGGCGACGTGACGGCGCGCGGCTGGTTTCGCAAACTCTTCGGCATAGACTTTCACTACAACACCGAATCGGTCGTCGCGCCCGACTCTCTGCTCATCCTGAGCAACAGCGTGCGCGACGAGCAGGGCAAACGCCTGCGCACGAGCCAGTCCATCTTCGACCGCACGCAGAACTTGCTGACGTGGACGCAGCGCAATCCGAACGACCCGCAGGCCGAGCCGCGCGTCGTCCGCGCGCCCCTGCAAAACGCCGCGCACGATCTGATCTCCGCCATCTATTTCCTGCGCACGCAAACGCTCGAACCCGGCCGCACGCTCGAACTAAACATCAGCGATTCCGGCGCGGTCTATCGCATCCCCGTGCGCGTCGGCGAGCGCAAACGCATGAAGACCATCGTTGGCCGCGTGCAGGCCGTCCGGGTGGATGTGGAAATCTTCGGCGCGGACAGACTCGTGGATCGCAAAGGCGAGATGACGCTCTGGATCACGGACGACGCCTATCGTCTGCCCGTCCGGGCGCGCGTCAACACGGACATCGGCACGCTCGACATCACACTCAAAAAAATCTCCGGCCCCAACGTCCCCGGCAAACTCCGCTAATCGCAACTTCCGTCCGTCTCTCGCGTAAGAAGAAACTATGAACTACGTCATCGAGGAAATGAAACCCGAAGACTGGGAACAGGTGCGCGCCGTCTATCTGGAAGGCATCGCGACAGGCGTGGCGACTTTCGAAACCACGGCTCCGGCGTGGGAGAAGTGGGACGCGTCACACTTGCAGAAGGCGCGGCTCGTGGCGCACGACGATGCGGGAGTGTTGGGCTGGGCGGCTTTGAGTCCGGTGTCCGATAGATGCGTCTACGGCGGTGTGGCCGAGGTTAGCGTCTACGTGGGCGAACGCGGCCGTGGGCGCGGCGTGGGGCGCGCGCTGCTCGAAGCACTCGTCGAAGCCTCGGAGCGAAACGGCATCTGGACGCTACAGGCGGGCGTCTTTCCTGAGAACGAAGCGAGCGTCCGTGTGCATCTCGCTTGCGGCTTCCGCGAGGTCGGCCGCCGCGAGCGCATCGGGAAACTAAACGGCGACTGGCGCGACACTCTGCTGCTTGAGCGTCGCAGCCAAAAGGTCGGGACGACTTGAAGCGACGCTGCGCCGTCGAGACTTTAAGACGACGCGCAGCCGAAACTCACGCGCCTTCCAACACCATCCCCACGACCGTCGTGATGACCAGAAAGATGAGGACGCCGAGCAGGATTTTCTCGCCTGTCGAAAAATTCTGCCCCTTCATTTGCTTCACCTGCGGGTAAGCGATGTGCGTCGCAGTGTTCGTCCGATCATCCACCAACGAAAAGCCGCTTTCGTCCGCGCTGCCGACATAGCCCTTGAGTTTGGTCTTGTCTCGCAGTTTCACTTCGACGCGCACATCCGTGCCCGTTCCCAATCTGGCGACGGCGGTTTTGACCCGCTCCGCAAACTCGCCTTCTTTTCCTCTTGCCCGCACGCTTGCGGGCGCGTAGCAGACGAGACTGAGCAGTAAACCGGCGACGACGACGAGGCGCGTCTTCGAGTACATCCTTAGTTTCCTCCGGCGCGTGCTTTTCAGATCGCCCGGAACGTTAACGTCAAAGCGCACACCCCGCACACGCCTCTGTGGCACTTTTCTGATTGTCACAACAGCGCCGCACAATCTCGTCGCTCGCCGGAGCACTCGCTGGTCGCACACTTTTGTTGACACCGCGCGGGCAATCACTTACAACTAACGACGCTCTGCCACACGCCCGCATCTAGCGTTGATCGCAAGAGACGAGATGAATCTACGCGCCGACGATACGCCCGAAGAAAACCACGCGACCGAGGCCGTCGCCGCGCACGGCGACGTGGCCGCGCCTCAGCTCGCGCGCCCTTCCGAAGTGGCGCGCGCCGCCGACGCGCTCGACAACATTTTGCCCTTCGCTCTCCGGCGCGACTTCATCCAACTCCTTCTCCAATCGCCGCACAGGCTCTATCTCTACTGGACGTTCGCGCACGACCCGCACCAAACTCTGCGCGCGGCCTTCGGCGAGCTGGCCGAGCATTACCGTCTCACCGTGCGGCTCGTCAAAGTCGAGACGGGCGAGGAATTTTTGCTCGATGCGCCGCGTGCGCGCGCGCAGTGGTTCGAGGTCTACCCGAGCCACGTCTATCGCGCAGAGGTCGGATTCCACGCGCCCGGTCGCCCCTTCGTCCGCCTGCTCTCTTCCAACAACGTGACCACGCCCCCGAACCGCGCCTCGCACCTGTCTGCCACCGAGCAGGACTTTCAACTCGCGGCCGACGACTTCACACAACTTCTCGCCGGCGCGGCTTACGAACGCTACGCGCGCGGCTTCGCCGGAGACGAGCGCGAAGCCGCTGCCGTTAACGAAACCATCGGCGCACCCATCGCGGCGGCCGTCCCGCAAGACGACCCGGCGCGCACCCTTTCGCCCGCGACCTTAGACGAATACCCACATCGCTGATCGCTCGTGCCGCACGGATTTTTCAGTCTCATCCTCCACGCGCACCTCCCCTTCGTGCGCCATCCCGAACACTCCGAATTTTTAGAGGAAGACTGGCTCTACGAAGCCATCACCGAAGTCTACCTGCCTCTGCTCCGCACGCTCTCCGCGCTCGACGCGGAAGGCGCGCGCCCGCGTCTCGCGCTCAACCTCTCGCCCACGCTCTGCGAGATGCTCGCCGATCCGCTTCTGCAAACGCGCTACACGCGCCACCTCGACAATCTCTCTGCGCTCGCCGACAAAGAGGTCGCGCGCACGAGAGCGACCGCGCGCCCCTTTCTTCCCGCCGCGCGCATGTATCGTCGAACTTTGCGCGCCACGCGTCGCCTCTGGCACGAAGTCTACGAACACGATCTGATCGGCGGCTTTCGCAAACTACAGGACGCGGGTGTCTGCGAGATTATGACCTGCGGCGCAACGCACGGCTTCCTCCCGCTCATCTCCACCACGGAAGCGCGCCACGCACAAATTCAGGTCGCCGTCGCCAACTATCAAAAACATTTCGGCCGCCGCCCGCGCGGCATCTGGCTGCCCGAATGCGCCTACACGGAAGGCATCGAAACTTTGCTGGCCGAGGCACGGCTCGAATACTTCGTCGCAGACACACACGCCGTCCTCTACGGCGAACCGCGACCGCGGCACGGCGTCTATGCGCCCGTCAAACTGTCGAACGGAGTGGCCGTCTTCGCGCGCGACATCGAAACGAGCCAGCAGGTCTGGAGTTCGCTCATCGGCTATCCGGGCGACCCGAACTACCGCGAGTTTTATCGGGACGTGGGATGGGACGCGCCGCTCGAATATCTTCTCCCGCACCTGCACGCGGACGGCGCGCGCCGCCACCTCGGCCTCAAGTATCATCGCGTCACAGGCCGCGACGTGCCGCTCTCCGACAAGCGACCATATCGTCCTTATCGCGCGCGTCGCCGTGCCGCGCTGCACGCCGCACACTTCGTAGACGAACGCATCAAACAGTGCGCGCGCCAAAGCGACGCGCTCGGCGGCCACCTCCCCCTGATCACCTCGCCCTACGACGCCGAACTTTTCGGCCACTGGTGGTTTGAAGGCGTGCACTTTCTCGAACACGTCTTCCGCGAACTCGCGCGCCGCCGAGACGAGATCGTCACCGTCGCTCCGGCCGACTATCTCGCCACGCACGCGCGTTTGCAAACGCAGCGCCTCTCGCCTTCTTCCTGGGGCGCGGAAGGCTATTACAAAGTTTGGCTCAACGATTCGAACGCGTGGCTTTACCCCGAACAGCACGCCGCCGAAGCGCGCATGACCGCGCTCGCCGAACGCTACCGCGCCGCCACGCCCGACGCGCTCACACTGCGCGCCCTCAATCAAGCCGCGCGCGAACTACTGCTCGCCGAAGCGAGCGACTGGGCGTTTCAGATCGCGCACGCCACCACGGTCGAATACGCCGCGCGCCGCTTCAATTCGCACATCGCGCGTTTCAACGTTCTGGCCTCCGACATCGAAGCCGGACACATCGACGCCGCACGCCTCGCCGAGATCGAATCACGCGACAACCTCTTCGCCGAACTCGACTATCGCGTCTATCTTTCCAGATGAAGACGAACGGCGCGACCATGTTGAACGGAGAAGCGAAACCCGACGATCAAGGGGCGGCGTTGTCATACACGAATTTCCCGCTCGTCATCGGCCATCGCGGCGCATCGGCCGTCGCCCCTGAAAACACGCTCGCCGCCTTTGAGCGCGCTCTGGACGACGGCGCGGACGGCATCGAATTCGACGTGCGACTCGCGCGCGACGGCGTGCCCGTCGTCATCCACGACGCCACGCTCAAGCGCACCGCAGGACTCGACGCCCGCGTCTCGGCGCTCTCATCCGCGGAGCTATCGGCCATTGATGTCGGCTCATGGTTCAACCGCCGTCGCTCCACTCGCGCCGTCGAAACTTACGCACACGAAACCATCCCCACGCTCGCACGCGTCTTCGAGCGCATCGCGCCGCGTTGCCGGGTGCTCTACGTCGAACTCAAATGTGAGACGGGAGAAGCCGCGTTGCTCGTCGAGCGCGTCGTCGCCCTCATTCGCGCGCACAAGCTGGAGCGACAGGCCGTAATCGAAAGTTTCTCTCTTGACGCCGTGGCCGAAGCCAAACGCATCGCGCCCGACCTGCGCACCGCCGCCGCCTTCGAACGCCGACTCGGACGCCCGCTCCCCGCCGCGCGTACCCTGCTCGCACGCGCGCACGCCTGCCACGCCGACGAACTCGCGCTCGCACGTTCGCTCGTCTCGCGCCGCACCGTCGAAGCAGCGCGCGCACGCGGGTTGCAAACAGTCGTGTGGACAGTTGATCATCCTTCGTGGTACGGCCGCGCACACGCGCTCGGCCTGCGCGCTCTTATCACGAACGACGCGGCGCGGATGTGCGCCACGCGCGATGCGTTTCGCAAAGGGTTGTGACGCGCGACGCGGAAAGATTTTGAGACGGCAACAGACACTAATTCGGCTTCCGGCATGACCAGCTCCGCCTCCGCGAAAGACAGGATTTTCGTCCGCGAGCACTACGCAATTCACTATCGCCACGCGGCGCGCGCGCCGGAGTGGGCGGGCGAAGCGCGACCGGCGTACGCCGCCCTGTTCGTGCTCGGCGGCGCACTGCGCTGGCAGGCGACCGACGGGCGCGCGGGCGAGTTGCGCGAACAGGGCTTGCTCGTCTCCGCGCCGGGCGAGGCGGTTACGGTGCGCGGCCGTAGTGTCGAGACGCTCGCGCTCACGTGCGCGCCCGCCTTCGTGCTCGACTGTGCAGTGCGCGCGCGCCTCACGCGCGACGACGCGCGCATCACCTTCCCCGCACAGGCCATCGAACACGACCCGCGCCTCGCGCGTCTCGCGCGCGACCTCGCAGACGAACTGCGCACGGCCGAGACCGGCCACGAACTCGTCGTCGCCGCCCTCGTCGAACAAACTCTGGTTCAACTGCTCAGACGCTATGCCAGCATCCGACGCACGACGGAACTCGAACTCTCGCGCGCCGGTTTGATCGACCGTCGCATCCGCCGCGCCGTCGAACTCATGCACTCGCATTTGGCAGAGGAACTGCCCCTCGAAGAGTTGGCATCGGCCGCTTACCTCTCGCCGTTTCACTTCGCGCGCCTCTTCAAAAAACTGACCGGCCTTCCTCCCCACGCCTATCTCGCCGCCCTCCGCATCGAACGCGCGCGCACGCTCCTCGCCACCACGGACGACTCCATCACCGAGATCGCCGCGCGCGTCGGCTACGCCAACTCAAGCCACTTCGGCAAAGCCTTCCGCCAGTTCACCGGCCTCACGCCCCGCGCCTTCCGCGCCGCACTGTTAAAGGCAGAGGTCAGAGGTTAGAGGTCAGAGATCAGTTAAAACAACACTGATCTTTACTAACCTCTGACCTCTGCTTTTGAGCAATTCTGCGACGAGATTGCGCAAGATTTGACGAGACGCGGCGCGTGCGCGGGGGCTATGCTCGATTCGTAAAATTTTCAAAGCGGAAGGTGGCAGGAAACTTATGGCAATCGAAAAAGGGACGGAGATCGCTCCGGCAAAAGGCAGGCTCGGCGTGTTGCTCGTCGGCTTGGGGGCTGTCAGCACGACGTTCATCGCGGGCGTCGAGGCGATTAAGGCTGGCTTGGCCGAACCTATCGGCAGCCTCACGCAGATGGGCACGATCCGCCTTGGCAAACGCACCGAGAATCGTTCGCCCGCCATCAAGGATTTCGTGCCGCTCGCAGACTTGAAAGACCTCGTCTTCGGCGCGTGGGACATCTTCCCCGAATCGGCCTACGACGCGGCGATGCACGCGGGCGTGCTCGAAAAGGAACTGCTCGCCAAACTCAAAACGCCCTTGCAGAAGATCAAGCCGATGCAGGCCGTCTTCGACCAGAAATACGTCAAACGCCTGAACGGCGAGAACGTCAAAAGCGGCAAGAACAAGTTTGAACTGGCCGAACAGTTGATCGCCGAGATCGAAGAGTTCAAGCGCAAGAACCGCTGCGCGCGTCTCGTCATGGTCTGGGCGGCTTCGACGGAAATCTTCCTCAAGCAGCACGCCGTACACAAAACTCTCAAATCGTTCGAGCAGGCCATGCGCGACAACCACAAATCTATCGCGCCTTCGATGATCTACGCCTACGCCGCGCTCCGGCTCGGCATCCCCTTCGCCAACGGCGCACCGAATCTGACCGTCGACATCCCTGCACTCACAGAACTCGCAGAGCAGAACAACGTGCCCGTCTGCGGCAAAGACTTCAAGACCGGCCAGACCTTGATGAAGACCATCCTTGCGCCCGGTCTCAAATCGCGCATGCTCGGCCTGCACGGCTGGTACTCGACCAACATCCTCGGCAACCGCGACGGCGAAGTTCTGGACGATCCGGAATCGTTCAAGACGAAAGAGGAGTCGAAGCTCTCAGTGCTCGAACACATCCTCCAGCCTGAAGTCTACCCCGAACTATACAAAGACTTCTCGCACGTCGTTCGCATCAACTACTACCCGCCGCGCGGCGACAACAAAGAGGGTTGGGACAACATAGACATCTTCGGCTGGCTCGGCTACCCGATGCAGATCAAGGTGGACTTCCTCTGCCGCGATTCCATCCTGGCCGCGCCGCTCGTCCTTGATCTCGCGCTCTTCCTCGATCTGGCGCAGCGCGTCGGGATGCGCGGCGTGCAGGAATGGCTCTCTTTCTACTTCAAATCGCCGATGACTGCGCCCAAGCTCTACCCCGAACACGACATCTTCATCCAACTGATGAAACTCAAAAACACCCTGCGCCACCTGCGCGGCGAAGACCTCATCACGCACCTCGGCCTTGAGTATTACGACTAACGGCCGGACACGAACATCATAGGCAATAACGAAGGGGGGGGGGGGGG
>DASZCS010000086.1:0-19808 GCA_035942855.1 Pyrinomonadaceae bacterium
ACATGGGTGTTCGTTTCGCGCGGCACGCTTGGTTTTGAACTTAAGGTCGGCCAAATCTGAGTTTGTACTCGACCGAATTCAGGAAGCCGTGCACCATCGTGCGCGAGTCGTTCGGGTTCTCTTTCAGATATTTGAGCCAGCCCTGATAGCCGCCTTCGTCGGGCGTGCGCCGCAAGTAACCGTAGTACTGCGTCGCTACGAACGCACGCGTGAACTCCGCCGCCTGCACCTCGTCCGCTTCCACCACGGCGCGTAAGACCTGTGCGCGCGTCAGCGTGCCCGCGCCGAGCCGGTTCGTCATTTCGTCTTTTGTCAGCACGACGCGCTGCGCGCTTTCGGGGTTCTGCGGGTCGCGCGTCGTGATCGCCATGAGTTGATAACGCGCAAGGAGCGCCGCCACGTAATCCGCGTTCGACTTCGCGTCGAAGGCGGCCTTGAACACGGAGCGCGCAGCGAAGTCCGTGGCGAACGAGGCGCGCTTCTGGAACGTCTCGGCCGCGGTTGTGCCCGTCACGTTGCGCATGTCCTGAACGATCTGCGTGTATTCGGGCAACTGGCCGTCGAAGGCCACTTGATAGAACGTGAAGACGTAGAAGCCCTTCAGGCGAAATTCCTGCGAGCCGAAGAAGGCCGCCGATACGGCGATGCGGTCGCAGTCGGTGACAGCTTCCGGCCCCGTGTTGATGTTCGGGCAACGGTTCAAGACCCCGCTCCAGGGCTCCTCCGGCTCAGGCTCTCTGGACAGGAAGTCGAGATATTGTTGACGGACGAAGAACGGCGTCTGGTTGATCGGGTTCGTACCGCCCTGCCCCGCGTCGTTATCGTTGATGGTGACGGTGATGAGCGCGGGCGCACCCAAAGATGCGCCGCCCGCCACAGTGAGTTTGAGACGGAACGTCTCAGCGCCTTCGGCGAAAGAGTCGTCCACGATTGGCACAGTGAAAGTCTTTGAAGACTCTCCGGCGGCAAACGAGATCGCATCAATCGAGGTGGCGTAATCGCAGCGCGCGAAGGCTTCGCCCGGCAGCGTCGCCAGGTCGTCGCAGCGCACGGCCGCGGGGTTGTCCACGGTCTGGTAGACGAGCGTGGCCGACGCGCCCGTGACGTTGCCCGAACGCGTGATGGTGATGGTGGCGCGTCCCTCGCCTTCGTTCACAGTGAAGTTGGCGGCGGCGAACTGCGCCGTGGTGGAGACGAGCGAGAGGTTGTCGAAGATGGCCTGACCGGGATTGCTCACGGCAGTGGCCGTGCCCGCAGACATCTCGCAGGCGAGCGACGCGACGCCCTTCTGCAAAGCGACGCGATGACGCTCCGTGTACGTCGTGCCGTTCGGGCTGGTTTCGAAGACGATGCTGTTCGTCTGCGGCTCGTGTCGGAAACGCCAGTAGCGATGTTGAACCGGATCGTATGGGATCACCTGCTGGCTGACGACGCCGTCAATCTTCACTTGAAAGACGAGCACGGGCGAGGTTGCGTTCAGCCCCCAAGCCCACGCCGCGCCCGCCTTCACCTGTTCGCTCAAAGCAGGGTTGCCCGCCGTCGTCACCATGAAGCGATAGAAGTTGTCCGCATCGCTGCCGATGGCGAAGATCGTCTCGGCCGGTGCGTTCGCCGCGCTCACCACTTCGACGCCGAGTTGCCCGCCCGTGAAGTCGAACGAGTTGACGGAGACATAACCGTTATAGTGTCTGCCCGCGACGTTGCTGCGCGGCGTGATGACGAGACGGCCGCCCTCCTGCACCACGGTGACGAGCGGATCGTAGGAGCCGGGCGGCTGCGTGAGCGTGCCGAGATTCCACTTGGCCGCGTCGCGCTCGGCCGCGTCGAAGTTATCGGTGGGCGCGGGCGCAAGCGTAGGATTCCCGCCGGGCACGACCGTAAAGTTGGCCGCCTGGCTCGTCATCAGACCGGGGAAGTCCACGCGCTGCTGCGTGAAGGCGAAGTAGGGGCTTTGGGCCGCGACGCTGTAGTCGCCGGGCGTGAGATTGCCGAACGCGTAGTCGCCGTTCGCATCCGTGACGGTGACGGCCGACTGCGTGCCGGTCAGTGCTATCTGGACGCCGGAGACGCCGCTCGCGCCGTTCGAGACCTTGCCGCTGATCGAGAGTGCGCCGCCGCCTCCGTTTGTCACCTGACGGCAGGCCGAAAACTCGGACGTATTGCCCGCCGCGTCGGTCGCCGTCGCGGTCATAAAGAGGCCGGGCTGGATCGCGGCGAAAAGTTGAACGTTGATCGCAGCGTTGCCGCTCGCGTCCGTCGTGATGGGAGTGAACCCGACGTAAGTTTGACCTTCGCCGTGGCCTGACGGATCGCAAGTTTGATTGACGTAGAACTCGACTTCAAAGGCCGTGTTCGGCGTGCTGTTCAGAGAACCTAAAACGCCGGTCGTGCCGCCGTTGGCGCTTACGGCCGTGAGGACTGGAAAATTTTGCAAATTGTTCGCGCCCGTGTCCGCATCTCCCGCGTCGTTCGCAGTCAGGCCGTTGTTGCCGAGGTCGATGCCGCCGCTGCCGTTCGCGAAGATCAAGTTGGTGCGGAAGGGATTGCCCGTGCCCGACGCGAAGAAGTTGACGGCGATGCCGTCCTGCGTGTTGTAGGCGATCAAATTTCCGGTCAAAGCGTTGCCGTTCTGCGAATTGATGAGGACGCCGCTGCGCGCATTCCCCAGGGCGGTAGTGCCGTCCTCGCCCGTGCCGATGTAATTGTTCAGGACGCGGTTTGAACTGTTGCCGAGCGTGAGGCCGAACTGCCCGTTGCCGGAGATGACGTTGCGCCCGAGGACGTTCTGGTCGCCGACGAGGTTTCCGCCGCCGCTGTTGCGCAGGGTGATGCCGTCGCCCGTGTTCGGAATGGCGGCCGTGCCCTCTGCGTTCGTGCCGATGAGATTGCCCTGAAAAGTGTGGCCGGGCGCGACGTTCCCGTTCATGTCGATGCCGGAGTCGCTGTTGCCTGAGATGAGGTTGCCGGGAGGAAGACCGGGCGCGCTCGTAACGCCGCCGACGAGGTTGTTAGCCGCGCCCTGCATGAAGACGCCGCTGCCGTTGTTGCCACGGTCGAGCATGCCCGTCACGTCCGTGCCGATGTAGTTGCCCTGAATGGTGTTCGCGCCGGTGAAGATTTGCAGCCCGGCGTTGTTGGCCGAGATGATGTTGCGCGCCGCCGCCGTCGTGCCGCCGATGCGATTGTGCGTGAAGCCGCTGATGCTGATGCCGACCTGACCATTGCCGAGCGCGACCGTCCCCGTCTTGTCCAGACCGATCAAGTTGCCCTCGACGACGTTGTTGCCCGCGCCCGTGCCGAAGATATTGATGCCGTTCAGACGATGGCCGCTGATGACGTTGCGCGCGGCCGGCATTGTGCCGCCGATCACGTTGCCCGTGCTGTTATTGATGCCGACGCCTTCGCGGCTCTGGTCTGTGAAGTTGACCGTGCCCGTAGCGTCCGTGCCGAGAAAGCAGCCTTCGACGCGATTGTTGTCGCCGTTGTTGATATTGATCGCCGGTGCGTTGTTGAAGCGATTGATGACGAGGCCGCGCACCACCGAGTTTCCGCCGCGCAACTGGATGCCTGCGCCGCCCCCGCCGGGGCCGACGAGTTCGACGAGCAGCACGGCGTTCGAGCCTTCGGCGAGCGTGTTCACTGAAGCGCCCGGCTGCGTGTAGCCGTCGATGATGACCGGATCGTTGAAGGCCGGGAGCACCGTGGCCGGGACGATGGAGCGCACGCCGCTACCCGGTATGTTGAAGGCGATGGTTTGTGTTCCGGCCAAAGCGTTCGAATCGAGAATGGCCTGCCGGAAACTGCCCGCGCCCGTGTCGTTCGTGTTGGTGACGGTCAGAGTGGATTGCGCCGCCGCGCTCTGACAGAGCACGAGCGTCATGCACAGCAAAGACGCCGCGAGCAAGAGGCGACGACGTAGAACTACGTCAAAGGGGCGAACGAGGTGATATGAAGTTGAAACGTGCATTTCTTTGATCTTTAAAGCCTGTCGATAGCTTGGGGGCGAACCGGATAGGAGTTTGTTCGTAGTTACATGGCAAAATTCCACATGTTCGGCGGCGCGACCCTTATCTACTAACGCGTAAACGGGGGCGGAGACGGCTCACGCGTCGGAAAGAATTTATCGCCGCTCTCGCTCGTTTCCCTTCACCGGTCGTTTCCTTTTCGGCTTGTCACTTCCAGATATGTCTGCTAAATTCTGGAACGAACAAGCCTTTAGGACTGTTTTCGAGTAGTGTCGCTCGAAGGCTGAAGCAGATTCCTATCCACCCGACTCCGTTTTAAACGACAGCAAAATTTTGAGTGACCGGGCAGTTTCCTCGCACCTGTTGCGCCTGAACTCATGAATACTTTCCTCCCCAACCAAGGCCGCGCATCGGAGAAGCAGGCGAAAGCAGCCGGCATCGTCAATCTCTCGGACGCGCGCCGACGCGTGCGCGAACGCGCACACGCCGCCCATGCCGCGCTGGCCGCCGAGATCGAGGCGATGCGCGAGATGATCGACTGCGGGCAGGCCGCCGAGGCCGAAAACCGTCTCTGGCAGATCATCAAATCCACGCGCGACGACGAGGAACTGCTCGCGCAGGCGCGCTGCATGCTCTCCATCTCCCTGGAAACTCAGGGGCGCTACAACGATATGCTCGCCGCCGTGCAGATGTACGAAGAGGCGCAGGCGC
Source organism: Pyrinomonadaceae bacterium (assembly GCA_035942855.1). Lineage (GTDB taxonomy): Bacteria > Acidobacteriota > Blastocatellia > Pyrinomonadales > Pyrinomonadaceae > JAIVJZ01. The sequence continues at coordinate 4,677 of DASZCS010000086.1, forward strand.
GCGCCGCGCTCGATACGGAAATCTCCGTCTACCTGCGCGTCCAACTCGGCTTGGCCTACAACTACACCGGCGATCATCCGAAGGCCATCGCGCTCCTGAACGCGACGTTGCGCGAAGCGACCGAGACGGCTTCGAGCGCGCAACTCGGCGCGATCTATATCGCGCTCTCGCGCGTCTACCGCCACATCAACGAATACCCCATCGCACGCGACAATTCGCAACTCGCCCTCAGCCATTTTCGCAACACGGGCGACTGGCGCGGCATGGCCGAAGCCTATCGCGGCCTCGCCCTCGAATGTATTTTCGAAGGCGCTTACGAACAGTCGCTCGAATATTACGAGCAGGCTTTGAAACTGGTCGGCGACCGTCCCGCGCCCTACATGCTCGGCAAGATTTACGCCAACATGGCGGGCGCGTGCTGGTTTCTCAAACGCCCCCACGACGGCATCCGCTATCTCGAAAAAGCCATAGACTATTACGAGCGCACGGAACACAGAACGAGCGCCGTGCGCGGCTACAACAACCTCGGCATCAACCTGATGCTCGTCGGCGACTGGGCACGCGCCGAGACGGCTCTGGAACGCGCGTTTGCCCTCGCCTCCGAGTTTGACGATCAGACGGCGAAGGACGAAGTCGTGCCGATGGTGCTCGATTCGCTCGGCGAGTTGCAGATGCTTCGCGGGAATCTCTTGAAAGCGCAGGAGCATTTGCAGCGCGCCGTCCGTCTCGCGCAAGAGCACGGCAACAAGTGGTACGCCTGCCAGGCCCTGCGCACGCTGGCGCGCTGTCACCTGTCGATGGAAGAACCGAGGCGCGCGCTCGACGAAAGCACGCAGGCGCTCTCGCTCGCCGAACGCATCGGCGACCGACAGGCCGTCTGCGATTCGCGCCTGCTGCTCGCAGAGGTCTACCTGCGCTGCGCAAGCCCGGGCGAGTGCGCCGCCGAACTACATAAAGTGAGCGAGCAGACAAGCGACTCGGCCGCAGACATGGCCGTCGCGGGCGAAGCGCAACGCGTCCACGGCCTGCTCGCCCTCGCTCAATCCGACGCCACGCTCGCCATACACCACTTCGGCCGCAGCGTCTCGATCTTCTCCATCCTCGGCGACCGCTATCGCACCGCACTCGCGCTCTACGGCCTCGGCTGCGCCTACGTGAACGTCCAGCCCGAACGCGCCGCCGAACACTTCTCGCGCGCCCTGCACACCTTCACCGAACTCGGCGCGCAACTCGACATCGCACGTGCCGAAAACTCGCTCGCCAAGGTCGAAGTCAGTTCGACCGGTCAGCGGCACGAGAACTCGGCCTTTGCGCAACTGCTCACCCTTCGTCTGGCCGAAGCCGTCGCCTCGCGCGAACTGCTGTTGCGCGAACTGGCCGCCGTGCTCGATCAGGAGACGAAAGCGCGGCGCGTGCTCATCACCGAACTCGACGAAGAAGGCACGATCAAAGTGGTCGCCGCACACGGCGGCGCGAGCGACACGAACACGGAACTGGCCGAAACGCTCTGCATGGCGAAGAACGACGCCGAACGCGAGCGTCTGGCGCTCGAACACGACTCGACCGTCATCATGCTGCGCCCGACGAACGCCACGCCCGCCCTGCTCTACATCGAGCCGCGCAGGGCGGCCACGCTCTCCGGCGGGTTGCCGATTGATTCGCTGCTCCGCGTCGTCGAACTCGGCATGAACGTCTGCGCCCTGCGCGCGCGCGTCAGTTCCGGTCGCGGCGTGCAGGAACAGAGCACCTACACGGGCACGGGTCTCATGCCCGGCTTCATACATTCTTCGCCGGCGATGACACGGTTAGTTGAGGAAGTCCACAAAATCCGCTCATCGGACGTAACCGTCCTTGTGACGGGCGAGTCCGGCACGGGCAAAGAACTGGTCGCACGCGCCATCCACGCTCTCTCTTCACGACGCGCGAAAGTCTTCGTTCCGTTCAACTGCACGGCCGTCCCCAAAGAGTTGTCGGACGCTTACCTGTTCGGCTATCGCAGGGGAGCATTCACGGGTGCGGTCTCTGATTCGCCCGGTGTGATTCGTTCGGCGGCGGGCGGCACTCTGTTCCTTGATGAGATCGGCGATCTTCCGCTCGACGTGCAACCGAAGCTGTTGCGCTTTTTGCAGGAGGGAGAGATACAGCCTTTAGGCGAGCAGCGCCCCGTGAAGGTGGACGTGCGGATCATCGCCGCCACCAACAGCGACCTCGAAAGGATGGTTGCCGACGGTCGTTTCCGAGAGGATTTGTATTATCGTCTGAACGTCATCCGCCTGCGTGTGCCGCCGCTGTGCGAACGTCGCTCCGAGATTCCCACCATCGTCAACTACTACATCAATCACTACTCGGCGAAGTTCAACCGCCGCGACATACAGATCACGCCGCAGACGATAGACCTTCTGATGGTCTGCGACTGGCCGGGCAACGTCCGACAGTTGTGCAACGAAATTCAGCGCATCGTCGCACGCGCCGAAGACGGCACGCTGATCACGCCCGAACACCTCTCGCCCGAACTCAAGCGCATCTCCGCGCCCATCCCGATTCCGGCTGAATCGAGTCCCTTCGGCGGCGGCGGAAACTCCATCACGCTCACTGGCGCGCACACCACGCTCGCCGACGCGATGGCCGAACTCGAACGCCGCATGATCGCAGACGCCTTGCGCCGCCACAAAGGCAACATCTCGCGCGCCGCACGCGAACTCGGACTCACACGCCGCGGCCTCTATCTCAAACTCCAACGCTATTCCCTGAGCGCCGCCAGCGCCTAAAAACAATCAAGCCTCCGCACCCTCAGCGCCAAACTCTCCGCGTCCTCTGCGTGAACTTTTGACAATCAATCCTTCACCTTACATAGACGCGGAGACGCATAAATCCGTACTCCTTCTTCCAAATATTCGTCTGCAACTTTTGCTGTTGACCTCTCGTTATGCTTCTACATAATATATGGCTATGTCATATATCGGAGCACACATTCTCGACCGCGAGTTGAAAAAAGGCAGTGCCGAGTTGTTGATTCTCTCCCTCGTGGAAGACCAGCCGCGGCACGGCTACGACATCGGCAATTTGATCGAGCAGCGTTCGCGCGGCGTGCTGCGCTTCAACGTGGCCTCGCTCTACCCTCTGCTTTATCGACTTGAGCGGCGCGGCTGGATTCAAGGCCGCTGGGTGGAGAAAGCGGGGCAGCGCCGCCGTCGTTATTACCGGCTCACGCCCGAAGGCAAGCGTGTGCTCGCGGCGCAACTCGTCAGTTGGCGCGAGTTTGTCGAAGCGATTAATCGCATCGTCGGAATCGAACCCGCCTGAATTTTAGGAAACGAACATGCCTGATTGGAAAGACGAAATCAGAAAACGGCTGTCGAAGCTGCAACTCGCGCCGACGCGCGAGGCGGAGATCGTGGAAGAGTTGGCGCAGCATCTCGAAGACCGTTACGAACAGGCAATCGAGGGCGGCGCGACGCCCGAGGAAGCACGCCGCGCGGCGCTCTCGGAGTTGACCGAAAGCGATCTGTTGACCGAAGAACTGAAACGAGTCGAGCGCACGGCGCCGACGGAGACTGTCGTGCCGGGCGTGCCGGGCGCGCAAGGGAGAAGGAACTTTATGGGAGACCTCTGGCAGGATTTGCGTTACGGCGTACGTATGATGACGAAGACGCCCGGCTTCACCATCGTCGCCGTCATCGCGCTCGCGCTCGGTATCGGCGCGAACAGCGCGATCTTCTCGGTCGTCAACACAGTCCTGCTGCGCCCGCTTCCCTATCAAGACCCGGAACGGCTCGTGATGGTCTGGGAAGACGACACCAAAGGCGGCTATCCGCGCAACACGCCTGCTGCCGCCAACTACATCGACTGGCGCGATCAGAACACGGTCTTTGAAGGGATGGCGGCGATTGCCGATCAGAATTTCAACCTGACGGGCACGGGCGACCCGGAAAGGATCAAGGGGCGGCTCGTCTCTTCGAGTCTCTTCCCTTTGCTCGGCGTCGCGCCGCAGGTGGGTCGCGCGCTTCTGCCGGAAGAAGATCAACCGGGGCAGAATCGCGTGGTCGTCTTGAGCCACGGTCTGTGGCAGCGTCGCTTCGGCGGGGACGAAAAGATCGTCGGCGGGCAACTCAGTCTCAACGGCGAGAGCTACACGGTCGTCGGCGTGATGCCGCCGCACTTTCAGTTTCCCACACGCGAAGACGAGTTATGGGCTCCCATCGGCTTCACGCCGCAGGAGGCCGCCAATCGCGGCAGACATTATCTGCAAGTCTTTGCGCGTCTGAAATCCGGCGTCTCGCTCGAACAGGCGCAGGCCGAGATAAGCACCATCGCCGTCAGACTCCAACAACAGTACCCGCAGCAAAACTCAGACATCGGCGCGCTCGTCACGCCCCTGCACGAACAGGTCGTGGGCGACATCAAACCGGCGCTTCTGGTGCTGCTCGGCGCGGTCGGCTTCGTCCTGCTCATCGCCTGCGCGAACGTCGCCAACCTGCTTTTGGCGCGCGCGGCCGTGCGTCAAAAAGAGATTTCCATACGCGTCGCACTCGGCGCGAGCCGCCTGCGTCTCGTCCGCCAATTTTTGACGGAGAGCGTGCTGCTCGGCATCGTCGGCGGCGTGCTCGGACTGCTGCTGTCCGTGTGGGGCGTGAGTCTCTTGAAGGCTTTCATCCCGGAAAACATTTCGCAGGTCGAAGCCATCACGATTGACGCGAGGGTGCTCTTGTTCACCTTGCTCGTCTCGCTGTTGACGGGACTCGTCTTCGGCCTCGCTCCGGCCATGCAAGCCTCGCGTCTCAATCTCAACGAGACGCTGAAAGAGGGCGGGCGCGATTCTGCCGCGGGCAGCCACGGCAATCGCATACGCGCTCTCTTGGTCGTCACGGAGGTCGCCGTCTCGCTCATCCTTTTGATCGGCGCGGGACTTTTGATCAACAGTTTCCTGCGCCTGCGTCAGGTTGATCCGGGCTTCCGCCCGGACAATTTGTTGACGATGCAAATTGTGCTGCCCACTTTCAAATATCCGGATCACGCGCGGCGCACGGCCTTTTACGACGACCTGCTGACGCGCCTCAAAAATGTGCCGGGCGTCAAGATGGCGGCCGTCACCACCAACCTGCCCTTGTACCGGCAAGGCAACTCGATCGGCATCAGCTTCGAGGGGCGTCCAGACCCCGCGCCGGGCACGGGCAAACGACCGTCCATCACCACGCGAGTCGTCAGCCACGACTACTTTCAGGCGATGGGCATCGCCATGTTGCAGGGGCGCAGTTTCACGAACGAAGACAAGACCGACGCTCCGGCCGTAGCCGTCATCAACGAAACGATGGCGCGTCGTTTCTGGCCTGATGAAGACCCGACGGGCAAGCGCATCACGCCCGCCCTTCTCAATTCCGCCGCCGCGGACGACTGGATCACAGTGGTCGGCGTGGTGCGAGACGTGCGGCAATTCGAACTCGTCGCCGACCCGAAACCGCAGATGTATCTCTCATACATACAGGTCGGATTCTTCGCCCCGAACGATCTGGTCGTCAGCACAGACCTCGAACCGTTGAGCCTCGCCTCGGCCGTGCGTCAGACCGTGTGGGCTGTGGACAAAGAACAGCCGGTCTCCAAGATCAGGACGATGGAAGAGATCGTGTCCGAATCGGTCGCGCGCGAGCGTTTCAGCATGATGTTGCTCGGCATCTTCGCCGCGCTGGCGCTCGTCCTGGCGGCCGTCGGCATCTACGGCGTGATGTCCTATTCGGTCGCGCAGCGCACGCGCGAGTTTGGCATCCGCATGGCCCTCGGCGCGCGGCGCGGCGACGTGCTCCGGCTGGCGGTCGGCCACGGTCTGAAACTCGTCCTCGTCGGCATCGCCATCGGCCTCGGCGCGGCCTTCCTGCTCACACGCGTCATGTCGAGCCTGCTCTACGGCGTCAGCGCCACCGACCCCGTCACCTTCATCGCCATCTCGCTCGTACTCGTCGGCGTCTCCCTCTTAGCCAGCTTCATCCCCGCGCTCCGCGCCACACGGATCGACCCGATGGAGGCTCTGCGCTATGAATAAGCATGAACAGAGCGCCCGCAAGACTCCTCGCGGCCTGGCCGCACGCGTCGGCACTCAAAGCCCTGCTCAAGCGAGGGGGACTGCGAGTGAGAGGGCAGAGGCCGCCCGATAAATGACTTGAATGCTCTTTCTCTTTTTGACTGTGGCCGACAGGAACTTGGCGGCGTCGGCTGGCTGAGGATACGTCAGGTGTATTGCGTACTCTTCATCGCCGCGCGCGTCAACTATCATCTGCAAGGTCGCCTTCTCGGGATTGTCGCGCTTGCCGTTGCCAGAGGCCACATAGTGATCCGCCGTGACGCGAGTGAAGAAATCGGTGGCGACGTTGCGGCTGCTTCCGTGGTGCGGCAACTTCAGCAAATCGACGTGCATAGTGCTGCCCTTGTCGAGCAGCTGTGCCTCTCAGCGGAGAGTGCGTGATGGGTATGGCAGGTCACTTTCCGAAGGGGCGCGGAGCGATCCGTCCAAGTGCCTACGTATCGCCGCGTCGCAGACCGCGTAGCCCCAGTTGATAAGGAGTTCCTGATCCTCATCCTCCAGCCCCTTGAGGCGTGTGGCTAAGTCGGCGAGGCGGGTCGTCTTCTTAAAGTCGCACGGGAGCGAGTCAGCGAGGCCGTAGTCTTTAATATTAGTCCTGATGCCCCAGTATGCGCCCGCCCTCTCGCCGGAGACGTAGGAGTTGATCACCTGACGCTTGCGCAGGCTTCGAACCTGATTGTCTATCAGATCAAGAATGCGTTTGGTGTGGCGAAGCCAGTCCCTCTTCGGCTCCGCTTCCGCGCTCATCTTCCCGCCGCCGTCGCTCACGAGGATGGTCTTATAATTCTTCCAGGCCGTCTCCAGCCCCAAGTTGTCATAGACGCCTCCGTCCGTGAGAATGACGCGTGTGGTGAACGGCTCACGGTGATACTGCGCGTCTTTGTCGGAATAGTCTTCGTCACTGAGGTCGAGTTCAAACGGAGAGAGCACGGGCGGGAAGGCTGAGGAGGCTGTGACTGCCATGGCTAACTGCGTCTTCGGGCGGTCAATTAACCCGACCTGCCAGTCACCCATGTAAGGCTTGCTGAAGCGCCAGAGGGAGCCGGTCTGCACGTTGGTCGCGTTGATGATGAAGTGTGGCTTGTCCGGCAAGTCCTGAAGCGTGGCGTCGCCATAGAGGTAGCTCCTGTATTCTCCGGCGACTTTGTCCGCGATGCTGCCCGGCAGGAGCGCGCCGGAGATAACGGAGACCGCGTCGAGGGTCTTGCCCGCCAGCCTTCTGATCGGCTCTACAACCAGTTCGCGGTAGTTGGAGGCCGCGCCGCCTGAGTCGAATGAAAGCTGCCCCCATTTGAGTGCCAACATTCCGGCCGTGATGGAGCCGCCGGAGACGCTCGACACCCTGTTTAACTTCGGGAGCAGTCCCGCCTCGTTAAGTCTCCAGATAGTGCCGGTGTGGAAGAGCATCGCCCGGTAACCGCCGCCGGAAAGGCAAAGAGCAATCCCCTCCAAAGGGCCACCGACGTGATCTTTTGCGTTTACAGACTGAACCGGAGATGCCGTGCTGGGTGCTACAGGACTCGCAGGTTCGGCGGGTTCGGTTTGGGCGTGCGAAATGTTTTCAGGCTCCTCTGCCATCTCTTGCCTCCATTCTGAATTCGTCTCGGAGTTTGGTCTGTGAAACTTATATCGAAATCGGATGCACCGACTGTTGGGTAGCGTGAGTCAAAGGCTGGTTAATGTGAGACCAGCGGCCGGGTAAGCATTAATGACGCATGCCGCCGAAAACACGCAGAGGATATTCTCGTGCAAGCCGGATGTCAATTTTTAGTAGTGGTTCAATGTGAAATTAAAGTACCCGCAAACGGTCGCCCGGAATTTCAAACTGAACCACTACCGAGTCGTTACCGGCCGGGGCTGTGCCGGGATGACGAGAAACGCCCGGAAGTTCTACTATGATGGAATCGTTTCCGACTTCAATCATCATCGATCAAGGGGATGTTGCGGCATGCGTTCAACGAATCGGAAGAAATCTATCGCGAAAACAGTCGGCGCTTTTTGCGTGGTCATCGGCGTCCTATATCTGGCGTTCTTCATCTTCAGTCATGATTACACCCTGCCGTTGACTCCGCTCGCCTGCATCGTGCTGGGCTTAGTGTTGCTGGCGCTTTCCAACAGAGAGTGAGCGAGGCGAGCGTATTTGTTGCATAGCGCGACGCGAATTGTGGTTATAATGCGGACGACCCGATCCCCCCGGTGCTTTGCAGGCTCTCTCCCCGTCTGCGTTAACAGAACAAACCTTTCACATCAGTTGTAGAGCCAGCAGGAGGTAGTACCCGTATGAAGTCAACGCGCCAGTTCATCGCCGCGCTCGTTTTCGTCCTCGCCTTCATGTCCGCACGCACAGCGGCGGCGCAGGGCGTATCGCCCGTCACCCTTCAACCTGTGCTCTCCGGTCTTTCCAGTCCCATCCTCGTGACCAACGCGCGCGACGGCAGCAACCGCCTGTTCGTCATAGAGCAACCGGGACGGATACAGGTACTCCAACCGGGCGCTTCGTCGCCGACCGTGTTTCTCGACATTACTTCGAAGGTGCTTGCGGGCGGCGAGCGGGGCTTGCTCGGACTCGCCTTCCACCCGCAGTTCAGCGCCAACCGTCGCCTGTTTGTGAACTACACGCGGCGGCCTGACGGCGCGACCGTCATCGCCGAATATCGCGTGTCGGCCTCGAACCCTAATCTCGTCGATACGGCCGAGACTGTTCTGCTCGTCATCCCGCAACCGTTCGAGAATCATAACGGCGGTATGATCGCGTTTGGGGCAGACGGCTTCCTCTACATCGGGATGGGCGATGGCGGTTCGGGCAACGATCCGCAGAACCGCGCGCAGAACATCGAAGACCTGCTGGGCAAGATGCTGCGCATCAACGTGGATCAGGCGAACGGCTCCGTGCCTTATTCATCTCCGGCCGACAATCCCTTCTTCGGGGCGACCGCCGGGCGCGACGAGATTTACGCGGTCGGACTGCGCAACCCCTTCCGCTTCTCCTTCGACCGCGCCACAGGCCAACTCTACGCGGGCGACGTTGGACAAGGCGTGCGCGAGGAGATCGACATCATCACGCGCGGCGGCAACTACGGCTGGCGCGTCTTCGAGGGAACGCGCTGCACGGGGCTTGGCCCGGCGCAGTGCGTCGCCGCCAACTTTCAAGCGCCCGTCGCAGAGTATGATCACGCGGGCGGGCGCTGTTCCGTGACGGGCGGTTACGTCTACCGTGGCACGCGCGGGACGCTGCCCGTCGGCACGTACATCTACGGCGACTTCTGCACCGGCGAACTGTTTCTACTGCAAGGGACGACGGCGGGCTTTTTGCAGGACACGACTCTCAGCATCTCTTCGTTCGGCGAAGATGAAGCGGGCGAACTGTACGTTGTCAGTCTGGGCGGAACCGTCCACCGCCTCGTCAACTCCTGCACCTACACGCTCAGCCCCACAAGCCGCACCTCTCCAGCGGGCGGCGAGACGTTGACGGTGAACGTCACGACGCAGGGCGGGTGCAATTGGGCGGCCGTCAGCAATAGCAACTTTATCAACGTCGCTTCCGGCGCGAGCGGCACGGGCAGCGGAACCGTCACTCTCTCCGTCGCGTCGAACGGTTCGGGCGTGCCGCGCACCGGCACGGTCTTCATCGCCGGTCAGATTTTCACAGTCACGCAGCCGGAGCTGACGCCGGAAGTGCCGACCATACAGTTCAACCAGTCCGCCTATCAGTTCTCAGAGGGAGCAGTGCGCGCCGTTGTCATCGTCACGCGCACGGGCGACAGTTCCTCCTCCGCCTCGTTTAAGTTCGAGACTGTTGACGACCCCGCGGCCGTGCCCTGTTCGACGGCCAACGGCACGGCCTACGCGCGTTGCGACTACTCAACGACCGTTGACACGTTGACGTTCGCACCGGGCGAGTTGAGCAAAGAGATCAGCATCGCGCTCATAGACGACGCGCACGTCGAGGGCAACGAGACGGTGCAACTGAGGCTCAGCGACGTGTCGGGCGTGGCCGCGCTCGGCGCACAGAGCACTGCGACTCTGACGATTACGGACAACGATGCGACGGCCGGCCCTAACCCGATCTTCACCACGCCCCTCTTCGTCCGCGTACACTATCTGGACTTCCTCTCGCGCGAGCCTGAACCCGGCGAGCCCTGGAGCGCCATCCTGAACAACTGCCCGAACGTCAACAACGACTCGTCGTGCGACCGCATCAAGGTCTCGCAAAGTTTCTTCGGCGCGCCAGAGTTCAGTCTGAAAGGTCTTTACGTCTACAACTTCTACCGCGTGGCCTTCAACCGCCGTCCCGATTACGCAGAGATCATCCCGGACATGCGCGCGGTGACAGGGCAGACGGCCGACGACACCTTCGCACGCCGCGCAGCCTTCCCCACAGCCTTCGTCCAGCGGCCGGAGTTTAGAACGGCCTACGACTCGCTCTCGAACACGGCTTACGTCAACGCCCTGCTCGACCGCTACGGTCTACAGCAGATCACGACACCCGACCCGCAGAACCCTGAGGGCGCGGGTAGAATCGTGCTGACGCGTGCGGCGTTGACGAGTCGCCTCGGCGCGACGGGCGCGCAGGCTCTCACCAGAGCGCAGGTCTTACGCGCCGTCGTCGAGTCGGACGAGGTGGTCGCGCGCGAGTACAACGGTGCGTTCGTGGCGATGCAATACTATGGTTATTTGAGAAGGACGCCGGAGGAAGCGGGCTATCAGGATTGGCTCAGAGTCATTAACCAAGACCCGAACAATGTTCGTCTCATGGTTAACGGCTTCATGAACTCGATCGAGTACCGTCTCAGATTCGGCCGACCGTAAAGCCGTTTGGAATGTCCCGGGCAAGGAGAAGGAATGGAACGCAAAGCAGCAAGTGATTACCCGCAGGAATTGTTAGACCTGTTTGACGAATACCAGCACGGCGACATAGACCGACGCACTTTCCTCGACCGCGCCGTCAGGTTCGCCGTCGGCGGCCTGACCGTCGCCGCGATCTTCGAGAGCCTGACGCCCAACTACGCCTGGGCGCAGCAGGTCGCGCCGGAAGACAAACGCATCAAGGTCGGCTACGAGGTCGTGCAATCTCCTGCCGGTAACGGCTCGATCAAAGGCTATCTCGCGCGCCCCGCTAAAAGTGGAAAGCTGCCCGTCGTGCTCGTCATACACGAGAACCGCGGACTCAACCCCTACATCGAAGACGTGGCGCGTCGGCTCGCGCTCGCCAACTTCGTCGCCTACGCGCCCGACGGCTTAACCTCGGTCGGCGGCTATCCGGGCAGCGACGAGAAGGGCGCGGAACTCTTCCGCAAGGTGGACGGCAAGAAGATGACCGAAGATTTCGTCGCGGCGGCCAAGTGGCTCAAGGCGCGACCCGACTCGACCGGCAAACTGGGCGCGGTGGGTTTCTGCTTCGGCGGCGGGATGGTGAATCAGTTGGCCGTGCGGCTGGGCGCTGACCTCAATGCCGGGGTCGCCTTCTACGGCCGTCAGGCCGGCGCAGACGACGTGCCCAAGATTTCCGCTCCACTGCTGTTGCATTACGCGGGCAATGACCAGCGTATCAACGAGGGCATCGCGCCTTACGAAGCGGCGCTCAAGGCCAACAAGAAGGTCTACACGCAGTACATGTACGAGGGCAAACAGCACGGTTTCCACAACGACACGACGCCGCGTTATGACGAGACGGCTGCCAAACTGGCCTGGACGCGCACCCTCGATTTCTTCAACAAACACCTGCGGTAACGCCCTGCATTGATGCGTTGCCGCAACGCGCCAACGCATCAAGGTCATGATTCGTTTGTTAACGGCCGCCCTGTGACTGCTGGGGGCAGCCGCGATTTCGCGTGCGGCGCAAACTGCTCTCCCGCCCGTTGAGCCTACAGCCGTGCTGAATGACCACAGCCTTTAAGATTTTTTGCAACACTACCAGACCTGAGACGAACTCCGGCCGGTTCAACTCCTGTATTGCAATAGGAGTTGAACCGGCCGGAAGGTGTTGCTGCGAACGCCTCGCGGTTACTTCAACGCGGCGAACTGGAAGAGCTCGTCGTTCCGCCACTGATGCCGCAGTCTCTGGGGCACGATGTCGCGTTCTCGCACGACTTGGCGCAGACGCCGTCGCCGCATCTGGCACACGCGGCGGCCGTCGGTTCACCGCCCGTCAGTCCAGCAAATCCGAGAGAAAGCGCGCCGAAGGCAACGGCTAAAAACGCAACGAAGATAAGCAATGCTCTACGCAGATTCATGTCTCCCTCCTTCTTTGAAGCGTGCGTCCGAGTCGTCGAGGTGTGAGGCTGCCGGAGCTTCGCGTCCCGACGTTGAACCCACGCGCCTATAAGTTGTCAGTTGAGCCGCGCGCTCATCGTCCCCTGCGGGAAGGAGGCGACAGCAGACGACTGCCTCCCGCTTTTAAGTCGGGTGTGCTTCTCAAGTGACCGTCATGGCAGCGACGGGGCTGGCCGCTACCACGTGTCATGCCTGATATGGGTTTGAAGGACAATAAGAGGCCGAAGGTGAGATTTCGGCCGCGCGACTAAGTAAGCAGCCGACAGCCTATGTAAGCGTTTGGCGCTTGTCAAGAATTTTATCTCTCGCATCTTGCTTAACAAACCTCGCCGGGCACGCCTGACAACGGATATGCGCGACGCTTGCTCATGCCCGCATGAAACGCGGCCAGAGAGTTGCCCTTCACTCCCCGATGATTTTCACCAGCACACGCTTGCGACGCCCGCCGTCGAACTCTCCATAGAAGATTTGCTCCCACGGGCCGAAGTCCAATTCTCCTGCGGTGACGGCTACGACCACCTCGCGCCCCATCACCTGCCGCTTGATGTGTGCGTCGGCGTTGTCCTCTCCGGTGTCGTTGTGCCGGTATTGCTCCACAGGCTCATGCGGGGCGAGCCTCTCCAGCCAGACCTCATAGTCTTGGTGCAGCCCTGCCTCGTCATCGTTGATGAAGACCGAGGCGGTGATGTGCATGGCGTTGACGAGCGCCAGACCTTCTCGGATGCCGCTCTCGGCGAGGCAGCGGCGCACGTCCCGTGTGATGTTGATAAAGGCGCGTCGGGAAGGGATGTCGAACCAGAGTTCTTTACGGTAACTCTTCATGGCTCGAATTATCCCCATCCGAAGGGAAAGGGTAAAGATTAGACGGAGGCTTGAGTTGGAGATATTCTCTCCAGAGAATCTCATCAGTAAATCAACATGAAGAAGATGATGACGCAACAAGAGAGGGCAGAGCAGTTCAAGGCATTGCACGAACGTGTGGGCGCTTTCATCATTCCGAATCCTTGGGATTTAGGCTCGGCGCGGCTGCTCGCCGCGTTGGGGTTCGAGGCGCTGGCGACGACGAGCGCAGGGTTCGCGCACACGCTCGGTCGTCTGGACGGGCAGGTCACGCGCGACGAAGCGATTGCACATTGCCGCGCACTCTGCGCGGCGACCAATCTGCCCGTCAGCGCCGACCTTGAGAACTGCTTCGCGCACGAACCGACCGAAGCCGCCGCTACTATCCTCGCAGGAGCGGAAGCGGGTCTGGTCGGCGGCTCAATCGAGGACTACACGGGCGACCCGTCGCACCCGATATACGATTTCGGCCTCGCGGTCGAGCGCGTCCACGCTGCCGCATAGGCGGCGCATTCGCTCGCTTTCCCTTTCATGTTGACTGCGCGTGCCGAGAACCTGCTGCACGGCCGTGCCGACCTCGACGACACCATCCGCCGCTTACAGGCGTTCGAGGCGGCGGGTGCGGACGTGCTTTATGCGCCCGCGCTCGCGACGCTCGACGAAGTTCGATTGGTGACAGGCGCGTTAAGCAAGCCGGTCAACGTGCTGGCACCGCCGCTCCGGGGCGTGACCGTGGCGGAGTTGGCCGACGCGGGCGCAAAGCGCATCAGCCTCGGCGGGGCGCTCGCGCGCGCCGCCATCACGGCGCTCTTGCGCGCGGGCGTAGAGATGCGTGAGCGAGGCAGCTTCGGGTGGACGGCCGATTTAGCGTCCAGCGGCGAAGTGGCGAGGCTGCTGAGCGAGTGAATGGCTGCGGCTACATCATCTTGCACGGCTGGATGAAGAACAAGCAGAGCAGTTGAATTTGAGCGACGCCCGGTTTATGTACGGCCTCATTGTTGAAGTCAGAGTAACGGAACCGCTCAGGCCGCGTTGCCGTCACTCACCGCGCACCCTCGCCCAGCCCATTCAATTATGTAAAAGTTGATGGCCGCCATCGGCTTCGACGGCGGGTGCAGGCCGTTGTTAGATGGCGCAGCGTAACTATTTCAAGAGCCTACCTCTTGAGCGTATCTCCGAGCACTTGCCCTTTATTATCGTAGAGCAATAGCTGAGGGTCGGAAGCTCCCTGCTGTTGGAGGCGTGCCCGTTGCGTACCCGTGCCATCGGTCAGCTTCAGGAAGGCTTCGTTGTTCTTATTAATCACGCCCATCGTCACGCCTTCCCGGTACACGCCCAAAGGACTCTTGTGCCAGACGCCCGCGCCCGCGAAGCCCTGCCTGTCATTGACTGAGGCGGAAAAGCCTTCGCCCGACCCGCTCCAATCAAGCGTCAGCACTGCGGAACCGTCATTGAGGACTCCATAACCGCCACGCTCCGTTCCATCCGGGTCGTGAATTAGAATCCCTACTCCGGGCACGCGCCGTGGATAAACCTTTCCGTTGACCATCGGGTCGGGTTCGTCGCCGAGCGTAATCCTATCCGCGCCATTTTCGCCCAGAAAGACCAGCCCCGTCGCCGCGTCCTTGCGCTTCCTTCCGGCCACCTGTGGGACGGGTGCGCCCAACAGGATGCGCTCTCGTCCCTGCGCGTCCTCGATGATTAAACCGCGCGCCCGCAGAATACTAGGCGCACTATTATTCTGCGCGTTACTTGACCATGTTGACGCAGAGGCGACCGCTATCAGAAGTGCCGCAGAGATAATCAGCAGGTAAGACAGTTGCAGCCTCCTCTCAAGCATGTCAACCCGCTTCCTTAACTCATTCACCGTTTGATGATGCATAACCATCCTCCTGGAAAATGATTTGGATAATTCTATTCCTAAGACATTATCAAGACAGGTACAT
>DASZCS010000087.1:0-373680 GCA_035942855.1 Pyrinomonadaceae bacterium
CCCGATGTTCCTCCCAAACTGCGCCGGTGCGAGCAGTGTGATCGCCTGATACTCCCTGATCGATTCTATCGGCTGCGGCACGAGCGAGACGAACCCTTGCCTTCTGACGCCGATGTCTTCGTCGTTGTTGTCCGAACCATCCACGGTGAAGTTGTTGGCACGCGAACGCAGCCCGTTGACGGAGAACTGTCCCGCACTGCCGACGCCTGCGCCGACGCCCGGTCCTGCCACCGAACCGAGAGTCTGCGGCGGCGGTGCGACGCCCGGTAACAACAATGCCAACTCGTCGAAGGTGCGCGTGAAAGTAGTAGAACCGAGCGGGAGTGTCGAGACTTCTTCTTCGGTGAACGCTCCGCCTTGTCTCGCGTCCGATGCGTTGACGCGTGCGCGTATGTCCGTGTCCTCTTCTGTGAGTGCTGACGTTCCCGGCGTCGGGGCAGGTGTGGGCGTGCCGGTCATGCCGAGTACGGTTGGCGTCGGCGTCGTGCTCGGTGCAGGCGTCGTGCCGGGTGTCGGCGTTGTGCCCGGCGTTGTCGTCGTGGTCGGAGTCGGTGTCGGAGTGGGAACGGGCGGCGCGGGATCGAGCGCGACGGGGACGGGCACGACCTCGCCCGTGCGCGTGATGAAGAGACGCTGGCGCACTTCTTTCGTCTGGAAACCCACTGCTGAGACGCGTATCAGGTAGACGCCGGGCGCGAGCAGCCCCGCGTAGAAACGGCCGCGCGCGTCCGACACTTTCGGCACAACCAGATTCGTCTGTTGATTGATGATCTGGACGGCCGCGCCCGCGATACTAGCGCCCGTCTCGCTGTTCGTCACCGTGCCTTCGAACGCACCCGTCACCGTGTCCTGCGCGTGCGTGCGTGGAATGCCCGCGAGCAGCAGTCCGACGGCGAGCAGGCAAGAGAGAGAGAAGCGAGCGAAAGTTGTGAAGACAGGGCGGGGCAGATTGTGTCTGAACGATTTATTGATCGGCATGGCGGCGAAACGAACAAGGGAAAGATGATTTGAAACGCGTGCGCGCGATGAACGTGTGTCGGATGTCTCTTTGCGCTTTCGCGTCGCGTCTTGTCGTTTGTGTCTCAAAGAAGATTTAACGGCAACTGACGTGGGTGCGACCGGCGTGTGTGGCGCGGACTGCTCATGGTCTTGCAAAAGTTCAAGCGCAAGCTAGGCCAGAATCATCCGACTGTCAAGAAATTTCTCGGCAATCGCCTGCGGAGTTTCCACACGATTCGACATCTATTCAAACGTATAGGGAAGCGGTCGTAGCTGTGAAAGTTTTCGCCGCGCGGGGCGTTTGCAGCTTAACATTTACACCTTCGTGCTGTATGATGCCCGCCTGCAATTCGGCTTGGAAGCCCGCGCCTTTGTCCTTTTGCGTTCCTTCCAAACACTGTTCACTCAGAACCGTTTCCGCTCCTGTGCGCGTAATTGTGTATGCAGTTCTGATCTCAATCGTGGATACGGTTCATTTTTCAAGTAAACCGGTGATGTCAGACCTTCAAACCCCTGTGGCCTGATCGCACCCGTCTTCAAACTTCAATCGATTCGATTCCGCCGCCGTCGAAGACGACCCAAATCCCCCGTATGCCACAACGCCCCCACTCCGTCCGCCGTCAGCGCCCCTTGCTGCGTCTCCTTTTAGCCTACCTCGTGTTGACGAGCACGCTGCCCGTGTCCGCTGCCCCCGCCGCTGTCGTGCAGTCGAAGGCGAAGACGAACGCGCCCGCCGCCAAGCCCGAACAGAAGACCACACGCGCGCGCGCCCCGAAAGACGAAGTCTCCCCGAAGGCTTTGCAGGCCAACGGCAAAATCGCTTTCCAGTCGAACCGCGACGGCAACAACGAAATCTATGCCATGAACGCGGACGGTTCGGGGCAGACGAATCTCACCAATAACGCTGCCAACGACCGCTCGCCCGCCTGGTCGCCCGACGGCGCGCGCCTCGCCTTCATCAGCGACCGCAGCGGCAACAGCGAAGTCCACTTGATGAACGCAGACGGCACGGGCGTCGTGCAACTCACCAACACGAGCGGCGCGATTCAAACGGCCGCGCCCAGTTGGTCGCCCGACGGCTCGCGCATCGCTTTCGGTTCGGGCACGGCCGCCAACTTCGAAATCTCCGTCATCAACACGGACGGCACGGGGCAGACGAATCTGACCAACACTGCGGGCAGCGATTTCGATCCCGCTTGGTCGCCCGACGGCTCGAAGATCGCTTTCCAGTCGAACCGCACCGGCAACCTCGAAGTCTTCTCGATGAACGCGGACGGCACGGGGCAGACGAATCTCACCAACAACCCCGCCATCGACCTGCAACCCGCCTGGTCGCCCGACGGCACGAAGATCGTCTTCGGCAGTGACCGCGTCAACGCTACGCAAGATGACCTCTTCGTGATGGACGCCAACGGCGCGAACGTCACCGCGCTCGACACCACCGCCAACCAAGGCGATTACGACGCGGCCTACTCGCCCGACAACACGAAGATCGTCTTTACGTCCGACCGCGTCGGCGGCGACGAGAAAATCTTCGTGATGAACGCGGACGGCGCGAACCAGACGAACCTCAGCACCGGCGTGGCCTACAACGACAACCACCCGACGTGGCAGACGCTTCTCACCTGTGCGCCGCCACCCGCTAATCACGTCGCATGGTATCGCGCCGAGGAGAATGCCGACGACAGCATCGGTGCTAACAACGGGACATTGCAAGGGGGGGCGACGACGATGCAGGGCTTCGTCGGCTCCGCGTTCAGATTCGATGGCTCGGATGATCATGTGCAGATTAATTCAACCGGCATCCTCAAGGGGCAAAGTCAGGCCACGATTGAAGCGTGGGTGCGACCGCAGGGGGCGCACAGCAACGAATTCAATTCGGGCGGACAGGTCTTCGCCGAGAACACGAGCGCCAGCGATTTCGCGCGGTTCGGCATGTACGTCTTTAACGACGGGCGGGTGAACGTCGGCGGACGACCGGACGAGGACGGCGCTTATCTCAACGTGACATCGACCGCGACGGCTCCGCTCAACCAGTGGACGCATGTGGCCGGCACGTGGAAGTCGGATGAAGGCATTAAGGTTTATCTCAACGGCGTGCTGGCGGGGACGCTGGCGGCGGCGGTCGGCACTTTCTCAAACACAAACAGCAGCCACATCGGGATCGGCGGCGGTTCCTTTACCCCCAACCCCAATTACGCTTTTAACGGCGGCATTGACGAGGTCGATGTTTTCAACCGCGCGCTCTCCGCGCAGGAAATCAAAAACATCTTCGACGCCAAGAGCGCGGGCAAGTGTCGCGCCACCTCCACGCAGACCATCTCGACCTCGAACACGAACGACGCAGGCCCCGGCTCGCTTCGTCAGGCGATCATCGACGCCAACAATAGCCCCGGCACACAGACCATCAACTTCAATCTGCCGGGCACCGGCGTCAAGACCGTCACGCTGCAAACGCCCTTACCCACCATAACCGATCCCGTCATCATCGATGCGACGACGCAGAGCGGCTATATGGTCGGCTCACCGCAGATCGAACTCGCGGGCGGGGGCCAAGTCGCCACCGGCCTCCACATCACCGCCGGCAGTTCGACCGTCAAGGGAATCATCTTCAACGGCTTCACCTCGCAGGCCATCCTGCTCCAGACGGGCGGCACGAACAAGATTCAAGCCAACTTCATCGGCACGAACGCCGCCGGGGCGGCCGCGCCCTCGAACCGTAACGGCGCAGGCGTCGTCATTGACGGCTCGCCCAACAATTTAATCGGCGGCGACGAGGCCGCCGAACGCAACGTCATCTCGGCCAACAACACCACCGGCGTCAACATCGTCAACGCCGGATCGGGCGGCAACACGGTCTCCGGCAACTTCATCGGCACGAACGCAGAAGGGTCAGCCGACCTCGGCAACGGTACGCAGGGCGTGCGGATGGACTTCACGGCGGGCGGCAGTCTCAACGTCGGCGGCATCGGCACGGGCGAAACGAACGTCATCGCCGGCAACGATCAGGGACAAATTTACATCGGCAAAGGCAACTCGACCATTCGCGCCAACCTGATCGGCACGAACGCAACGGGCACGGCCTGCCTCGGCGGCGGCTACGGCATCCAGATTCAGAACGCTTCCGACAACCGTGTGGGCGGCGACGACGACGACGACGGCACGGCCGACGGCACAGTGCGCGCGCGCAATCTCATCTCCTGCTCTTTCCCCGGCGTCGATATCCTCGGCGACAACATCCTCGGCCTCGCCTCGAACAATTTCGTTCAGGGCAACTACATCGGCACGGACATCAACGGCATTGCGAACCTCGGCAACACGCACAGCGGCGTCCGCATTCGCAACGAAGGCGTCCGCGACAGTCTCATCGGCGGCCTCACCCCGGGCGCGGGCAACCTGATCGCTTTCACCGCGCGCCAGTCCGGCATCGTCGGCGGCAACGGCGTCTCCGTCTCCGGCACGGACAACACGGGCAACACCATCGTCGGCAATTCGATCCACTCAAACTCCCTGCTCGGCATAGACCTCGGCGGCAACGACGCCGTCAACGCCAACGACGCGAACGATGCCGATACGGGCGCGAACAACCTGCAAAACTTTCCCGTCCTCACTTCCATCACGCCGGGCGCGGGCACGACGACCGTTGCGGGCACGCTCAACTCGACGGCGAACACGCAGTTTCGCATCGAGTTCTTCTCAAGCCCTGCGTGCGACACATCGGGCAACGGCGAGGGGCGCACCTTCCTCGGTTCGAGAAACGTCACGACCGACGCTTCCGGCAACGCCTCCGTCACCACGACGCTCGGCTCGGCTGTCGAAGAAAATGAGGCCGTCACGGCCACGGCGACGAACACGACGACGAACGACACCTCCGAGTTCTCCGCCTGTCTGCTTGCTCCCATCTCGACGCTCCTCGTCACGACGACGGCCGATTCGGGCGCGGGCAGTTTGCGTCAAGCCATCCTCGATTCAAACGCGATGGCGGGCGTGCAGACCATCGCCTTCAATATCGCGGGCGCGGGCGTCAAGACCATCACGCCTGCGACCGCGTTGCCGACCATCACGCAGCCCGTCGTCATCGACGGCTACACGCAGCCGGGCGCGTCCGCCAACACGCAGGCCGTCGGCAACAACGCCACGCTCCTCATCGAACTCGACGGCGCGAACACCATCACGACCGGCCTGCTTATCACTGCGGGCGCTTCCATCGTGCGCGGCCTCGTCATACGCCGCTTCTCCGGGCGCGGCATCCACTTGCAAACCGCTGGCGGCAACACCGTCGAAGGCTGCTTCATCGGCACGAACGCCGCGGGCACGACCGCTCAGACGAACGGCGCGGGCATCTTCCTCGACAACTCGCTGACGAATCTCATCGGCGGCACGACGCCTGCGGCGCGCAACCTCATTCTCGGCGCGGGCAATCCGGCCGTCACCACTCCGCAGGCCGCCGGTACAGGCCCGGGCGACGCAGCGGGCGGCAACACGATCCAGGGAAATTACTTCGGCACGAACGCGGCGGGCACGGCCTCGCTCGGCAACGGCCTCGTCTATTTCGCCAACCCGAACAACCTCATCGGCGGTACTACGGCGGGCGCGGGCAACGTCTTCGCCAACACCGCCAACAGCGCCATCAGTCTCGACGAAGGCGGCGCTGACAACAACATCGTGCAGGGCAACTACATCGGCCTCACCGCCGACGGCACGGCCGCGCTCGGCTCGCCCGGCGGGGGCATCTCCATCGAACGCAACGAGGGCAACCTGATCGGCGGCTCAACCCCTGCGGCGCGCAACGTCATCCTCTCGTCGGGCGGCACGAACGCCATCTTCATCGGCGGCGGCACGGCCTCGCAGAACAACCGCGTGCAGGGCAACTACATGGGCACGAACGCCGCCGGGACTGTGCGCCTGCCCGGTCCCGGTTTCAGTTCGAGCATCGCCATCCAGATCAACGAAGGGTCGAACAACCAGATCGGCGGCGCGAACGCGGGCGAGGGCAACTTGATCTCGGGCTTCACCACGGCCATCCTCGTCGCCAGCAGCGCCACCGTCTCCAACGCCAACTCGATCCGCGGCAACCTGATCGGCACGAACGCGGCGGGCACTGCGGCGCTCGCCAACGGCACAGGCATCCGCATCGCCAGCGGCACGCCTTCGACCAACACCGTCATCGGCGGCACGACCGCAGAGGCGCGCAACGTCATCTCCGGCAACACGGGCAGCGGTCTTGAGTTCAACGGCTCGACCGGGACGGTCATGCAGGGCAACTACGTCGGCGTCGCCGCCGACGGCACGACCGCGCTCGGCAACAGCAACCACGGCCTCGACATCATCAACGGCTCGAACAATCAGATCGGCGGCACGACCGCGGGCGCGGGCAATATCATTGCCAACAACGGCAGCGGCGACGGCGTGGTGATTACCACCGGGACAGGCAACACCATCCGTGGCAACTCGATCTACTCGAACGGCACGGCGACCACCTCGCTCGGCATCGACCTCATCGGCACGAACGGCGTCAACGCCAACGACGCGGGCGATGCCGACACAGGCGCGAACGGCCTGCAAAACTATCCCGTCATCACGTCCGCCACTTCGGCGGGCGGCAACACCAACATTCAAGGCACGTTCAATTCGACGCCCGCCACGCAGTTCGCCATCGAGTTTTTCGCCAACACTTCTTGCGACGCTTCCGGCAACGGCGAAGGCCGCACGCTCATTCACACGGCCACCCTGACGACCGACGCTTCCGGCAACGCCGCCATCAACCAGACGTTCGCCGGAACGCTCGCCGAAGGCACTTGGGTGACGGCGACGGCGACCAACACGACCACAGGCAACACCTCCGAGTTCTCCGCCTGCGGCCAAGTTCCAGTGCCTACGGTCTTCGTCACCAACACGAACGACTCCGGCGCAGGCTCGCTCCGTCAGGCGATCATCGACTCGAACACGAACCTCGGCGTCCAGACCATCGCCTTCAATATCGCGGGCGCGGGCGTCAAAACCATCACGCCTGCGACTGCGCTTCCAGACATCACGCAGCCCGTCATCATCGACGGCTACACGCAGCCGGGCGCGAGCGCGAACACGCAGGCCACAGGCAGTAACGCCGTCCTGCTTATCGAACTCAACGGCACGACCGCCGGCGGCAACGGCCTGAACCTCGTCGCAGGACTCACGACCGTGCGCGGCCTTGTCGTCAACCGCTTCAGCGTCGGCATTCGGCTCGCGACCGCCGGCGGCAACACGGTCGATGGCTGCTTCATCGGCACGGGGTCTGCCGGCACGACCGATCTCGGCAACACCACCGACGGCATCCTGATCCTGTCGAGCAGCAACGTGATCGGCGGCACAACGCCCGCGGCGCGCAATCTCATCTCCGGCAACAACTCCGACGGCATCGAGATCAACGGCGGCAACGTTACCAACAACGTCATCACCGGCAACTTGATCGGCACGAACGCCGCCGGGACGGCCGCCATCGCGAACATCAACGGCGTCAACGTCGGCGGCACGCCGAACATCACGAGCAACCGGATTGGCGGGACGGCGGCGGGCGCGGGCAACGTCATCTCCGGCAACACCGCCAGCGGCATCCAAATCTCTACCGGCGCGGCTGTCAGCGGCACGGTCATTCAGGGCAACTACATCGGCACGAGCGCCGACGGCACGGCCGACCTCGGCAACGGCTCAAACGGCATCGTCGTCGGCGGCATCAACACCCTGATCGGCAGCGCGGCCAACGGCGCACGCAACGTCATCTCCGGCAACAACTCGAACGGCATCCAGATCAACGGCACGGGCACGACCGTGCAGGGCAACTACATCGGCACAAACGCCGCCGGGACGGCCGCCATCGGCAACACACAGACCGGCGTGGACATCGCTGCCGGGACGGCCACCATCGGCGGCACGACCGCAGGGACGGGCAACGTCATCTCCGGCAACGGTGCGCGCGGCATCCTCGTCAATTCGACGGGCGGCGGCGCTCTTGTCAGGGGCAACTTTATCGGGACGAACGCGGCGGGCACGGCTGCCCTCGGCAACGCTCAGGACGGCATCAACATCGTCGGCGCAAGCGTCACGGTCGGCGGCGTGACCGCGCCCGAACGCAACGTCATCTCCGGCAACACCGGCGCGGGCATCAGGTTCAGCAACACGGGCACTTCGATCAAGGGCAACTACATCGGCGTCGCTTCCGACGGCGCGACGGCGCTCGGCAATGTCGGCTCAGGTATCCTGACTTCGAGCGGCGCAGGCGGCACAATCGGCGGCACATCGACGGGCGAAGTCAACATCATCGCTTTCAACACGCAGGACGGCGTGAGCCTCCCGGCCGGGACGGCCATCCGCATCAGCGCCAACTCGATCTACTCGAACGGTACGACGGCCGCGCATCTCGGCATCGACCTCGGCACGGACGGCGTGACGGCCAACGATGCGGGCGACGCCGACACGGGCGCGAACAACTTCCAGAACTTCCCCGTCCTCACCGATGTCACCGTGACGGGCGGCGACACGACCATCACCGGCACGCTTAACTCTGTTGCGAACAACAGCTTCGACATCGAATTCTTCGGCAACCCCGCCTGCGACAACGCAGGCAACGGCGAGGGCAAGACTCATCTCGGCAAAACTTCCGTCACGACCGACGCCTCCGGCAACGCCTCGATCAACGTCACCTTCGTCGGCGTGGACGCGATGGGACAGTTCGTCACCGCTACGGCCATCGATTCTGCGGGCAACACCTCGGAGTTCTCCGCTTGCAGACAAGCCCCGCTTAACACCTTCACCGTCACGACGACGGCCGACACGGGCGCAGGCTCTCTCCGCCAAGCCATCCTCGATTCAAACGCGGCTGTCGGCGTGCAAACCATCGCCTTCAACATCACAGGCGCGGGGCCGCACACCATCGCGCCCGCCTCCGCGCTCCCTGCGATCACCGACTCCGTCATGATCGACGGCTACACGCAGCCGGGCGCGAGCGCGAACACACTCGCGGTCGGAAACGACGCCGTCCTTAAGATCGTGCTGAGCGGCACGTCGGCGGGCGCAGGCGCGAATGGACTCAACCTCTCGGCCGGCGGTTCGACCGTGCGCGGCCTCGTCATCGCCAACTTCAACGGTACGGGTGTGCTCGTCTCCGGCGGGAGCGGAAACATCGTCGAGGGCTGCTTCATCGGTACGGACGCTTCGGGTACGTCCTTCGCATCGAACGTCACCGGCATCAGCTTCGCCAACTCGCCACAGATCACGCGCATCGGCGGAACCTCCCCCGCGCAGCGCAACCTGATCTCCGGCAACCTCGGCGGCGGCGGTATCGTCATCGGCGCTGCCACCGACAGCGTGACCATCGAGGGCAATTACATCGGCACGAACGCCGCGGGCACGGCCGCCATCACCAACAGCGGCAGCGGCGGCATCGCGGCTTCGGCCGGGTCGAACATTTCCATCGGCGGCAGGACTGCGGGGGCGCGCAACGTCATCTCCGGCAACACGGGCGACGGCGTCTTTCTCTCTACCGCGGCCAACACCGTGCAGGTGCAGGGCAACTACATCGGCACGAACGCCGCGGGCACGGCCGCCGTCGGCAACGGCGGGCGCGGCATCAGGACGGAGACGGGATCGGGCGCGTACATGATCGGCGGCGCGCAGGCAGGGTCAGGCAACGTCATCAGCGGCAGCAGCTTCTCCGGCATACGCATCAACGGCACGGGCAACAAGACCATTCAGGGCAACTTCGTCGGCACGAGCGCCGACGGCACGGCCGCCATCAGCAACGACACCGGCATCGAACTGCTCGCCTCTTCCAACACGGTCGGCGGCACAACGGCCACCGCGCGCAACGTCATCAGCGGCAGCAGAAACAGCAGCGCCGGTGTCGTCATCAGCGGCGACTCGAACGTCATTCAGGGCAACTTCATCGGCACGGCGGCCGACGGCACTTCGCCGCTCGCCAACACGCTCGAAGGCATACGCCTGTCCGGCACCTCGAACAACAACCAGATCGGCGGGACGGCCGCCGGCGCGGGCAACGTGATCGCCTTCAACGTCTCGGACGGAATCCAGTTCAACGCGACTGGCACGGGCAACTCATTCCTCGGCAACTCGATCCACTCGAACGGCACGACCGCACAGCACCTCGGCATCGACCTCGGCACGGTCAACGGCGTCAACCCGAACGACCCGAACGACACGGACACCGGCGCGAACAACCGACAGAACTTCCCCGTGCTCACGTCCGCCATCGCGGCGGGTGGCGCAACGACCGTCTCCGGCTCGCTGCGGAGTGCGCCCTCGACCACCTTCCGCGTCGAGTTCTTCTCGTCGCCCTCCTGCGACACGGCGGGCAACGGCGAGGGGCAAACGTTCCTCGGCTCCGCCGACGTGACGACGGACGCCAACCGCGACGCCGCGATCAGCGCGACGCTCCAGACGGCCGTCACCCTCGGCCACGTCGTCACTGCGACGGCCACCGCGCCGAACGGCGACACCTCCGAGTTCTCCGCCTGCCGCACCGTGAGCGACGGCGTCGTGCGCACCTACACGGTCACGACGACCGCCGATGCGGGCGCAGGCTCGCTTCGTCAGGCCATCACGGATGCGAACATCAACGCCGGGACGACCGACACCATCGCGTTCAACATCACGGGCGCGGGCGTCAAGACCATTCAGCCCGCGACGCCTTTGCCCATCATCACCGATCCCCTGATCATCGACGGCTACACGCAGCCGGGCGCGAGCATGAACACGCTCGCCACGGGTTCGGACGCCGTCCTCCTGATCGAACTCGACGGGACGCTGACGACGAACAACACCGCGGATCGCGGTCTGACGATTCAGGCGGGCGGGTCAACCGTGCGCGGCCTCATCATCAACCGCTTCAACTCCTACGGCATCGCGCTCGAAAACGGCGACGCGAACACCATCACCGGCAACTGGATCGGCACGAACAGCGACGGCCTCACGGGCGTCGCCTTCAGCACGTTCGGCGTCCTCGTGTCAGACTCGGCCGACAACGTGTTCGGCGGCGCGACGCCGCAGGCGCGCAACGTCGTCGCCAGCAACACCGAGTCGTTCGAGATCATCGGCAACGCGCCGGGCACGGCTTCGTCCAACAATCGCATCCTCGGCAACTACTTCGGCGTCGGCAAAGACGGCCTGACGACCCTCGCCAACGAGTTTGCGGTCTACACACAAGGGCCGGGAACGATCATCGGCGGCGAGAACGCGGGCGAGGGCAACATCATCGCCAACACGACGAGCGACGCGGGCATCCTCGTTGATGGGTCTTTGACAACGGGCGTCATCATCAAGGGCAATCTCATCGGCCTCAACGCGGCCGGAGCGGCTGCCGGCAACGGCGATTACGGCATCATCGCAGGCTCGCCCAACCTGACGGTCGGCGGCGCGAATAACGGCGCGCGCAACGTCATCTCTTCAAACACGGCAGGCGGCATCGTCTTCGATAGCGATGGCCTCGTCTTCCGCGGCAACTTCGTCGGCACGGACATCGCTGGCACGGCGGCGCGTCCCAACGTCGGCCACGGCGTCGAGATCATCGGCGCGGGCTTCGGACTGACATCCGCCAGCGTCGGCGGCACGGCGGCGGGCGAGGGGAACTTAATCGCCTTCAACACGCTCGACGGCGTGAATATCTCTGAGAGCACAGGCTCAGCTACCGGCGTCGCCGTTCGCGGCAACACGATCCACTCGAACACGCGGCTCGGCATCAACCTCGCAGGCGGAACCGAAGACGCGGCGGGCGTCACCGCGAACGACGCGGGCGATGCCGACACGGGCGCAAACAATCTACAGAACTATCCGGTCATCACCTCGGCCAGCTTCGCCGGTGGCAACGTCACCATTCAAGGCACGCTCAACTCCACGGCCAGCACGCAATATCGCATCGAGTTCTTCGGCAACTCCTCTTGCGACACGGCGGGCAACGGCGAAGGGCAGACCTTCATCGGCTCGAGCGACGTGACGACCGACGCTTCCGGCAACGCCTCTTTCAACACGACGCTCGCATCGGGCATGACCGTGTTGACGGCGACGGCGACCGATCCTTCGGGCAACACTTCCGAGTTCTCACAGTGCTTCACGCCGCCCCCGGCGGGCGCGCAGACCTACACGGTGACGAACACGAACGATGCGGGCGCAGGCTCGCTTCGTCAGGCCATCACGGACGCGAACTCCAACGGCGGCATAACCGACACCATCGCCTTTAACATCCCAGCCGCCGACGCGAACTGCAACCCGTTGGCGGGCGTCGGCGAGGTCTGCACGATCAAGCCGCTCTCCGCCCTGCCCGACATTACCGACACCGTCCAGATCGACGGCTACACGCAGCCCGGCTCATCGCCGAACACGCTCGCCGTCGGGAACGACGCCGTGCTCCTCGTCGAGATTGACGGCAGCGGTCAAAACACCGACCTGTTCCATTTCTTCGCCCCCAACAACGTCATTCGCGGCCTCGTCGTCAACCGCTCGCCTTTCGACGGAATTTTCCTCGGTGCGGCAAGCGGCGGGAACGTCGTCGAAGGCAACTTCATCGGTACCGACCCCACCGGCACGATAGCGCGTGCCAACAATCGCTTTGGCGTCTCGCTTTATTTCCAGCCTTCGGCCAACAACATTATCGGCGGCACGACCCCGGCGGCGCGCAACGTGATCTCCGGCAACGGGCAGGGCGTCGTCATCGGCAGCGCCGGCTCTACCGGCAACATCGTGCGCGGCAACTACATCGGCACGACCGCTTCCGGCGACGCCCTCCTGCCAAACGCTTCGCGGGGCGTCTTCGTCGGCGATGGCGCGACGAATAACGTCGTCGGCGGCGCGACCGCCGCCGCCCGCAACGTCATCTCCGGCAACGACGGCACGGGCGTCTTCATCAACGGCAGCGGCGTCACGAACAACGACGTGCTCGGCAACTACATCGGTCTCAACGCCGCGGGCACCGCCACCCTCCGTAATTTCGGACATGGCGTGGATGTCGGCGGCGGCAGCGCGACCGGCAACACCATTCTCTCCAACCTGATCTCCGGCAATCAATCTCTCGGCATTAATCTGGACAACAACGGGATCACGCCGAATGACGACGACGACCCCGACGTCGGCGCGAATAACCTACAGAACTTTCCCGTCATCACCTCTGCCGTCAAGAACGGCGGCAACACGACCATTCAGGGCACGCTCAACTCGACCCCCTCGGCCAACGGGTTCGTCATCGAGTTCTTCACCAACCCGTCGTGCGACGCGTCCGGCAACGGCGAGGGCGCGCGACTCCTCGGCTCGATCACGGTCAACACAGATGCCAACGGCGACGCCGCCTTCAACCAGACGTTCCCCTTAGCCACTGTCGCGGGCGAGGCGGCGACGGCGACGGTGACCGACCCCGCCGGCAACACTTCCGAGTTCTCACCGTGCCGGACGATTCTCGGCACGGCGCAGACCTTCACCGTGACGAACACGGCGGACTCCGGCGCGGGTTCTTTGCGTCAGGCCATCGCGAACGCGAACGCCAACAACCTCGCCACTGACACCATCGCCTTCGCGATCCCCGGCGCGGGGCCGCACGCCATCGCGCCCGCCTCCGCGCTGCCCGTCATTACCGACCCCGTCATCATTGACGGCTACGCGCAGGGCGACTCGACGCCCGCCGACACGACCGACGACGCCACCGAGAACACGCTCGCCGTCGGCACGAACGCCGTCATTAAAATTGAACTCAACGGCGCGGGCGCGGGCGCGGGCGTGAACGGCCTGAGCCTCGCCGACACCGCTTCGGGTTCGACCGTGCGCGGCCTCGTCATCAACCGCTTCACCGGCGACGGCATCTCGCTCAACGGCAGCGACAACAACACGATCAGCGGCAACTTCATCGGCACCGACACGACCGGCCTCGCCGATCTCGGCAACGGCTCTATCGGCATCGAGAGCGAGTTCTTCACCAACTCCAACAACAATGTCATCGGCGGCCTGACGCCCGCCGCGCGTAACATCATCTCCGGCAACGGCGGCTCCGGCATCGAGTTCTCCACCTCCACCGGCAACGTCATCCGGGGCAACCTCATCGGCCTCGGTGCGGACGGCGCAACCTCCATCGGCAACAGCGGCACAGGCGTCATCGTCGGCTCGTTCTCCTCCGGCTTCCTGATCGGCGGCGACGACGCGGCCGATGGCACGGCCGACGGCACCGTCCACGCCCGCAACGTCATCTCGGCGAACACAGGCTCCGGCGTTTTCCTCGGCGGCGCGGGCTTTGGCGGCGCGACCGTGCAGGGCAACTACATCGGCACGGACTCGACGGGCACGCTCGCGCGTCCCAACAGTAACGGCATCGATACCAACCTCGCCCACAACTCGATCGTCGGCGGCGCAACCGACGGCGCGGGCAACGTCATCTCCGGCAACACCAATCAGGGCATCGCCGTCTCGTTCACCACCGGGATGATCATCAAGGGCAACCGCATCGGCACGAACGCCGCCGGTACGGGCGCACTCGGCAACGGCGCGAACGGGATCTTCTTCAACGCCGGGCCGACGAACACGCAGATCGGCGGCACTGCGGCGGGCGAAGGCAACACAATCGCCTTCAACGGCGGCGACGGCGCGCAGATGGATTCCGGCACGGGCAACAGCGTGCGCGGCAACTCGATCCACTCGAACGGCACGACGGCCGCGCATCTCGGCATCGACCTCGGCACTGACGGCGTGCAGGCAAACGATGCCGGAGACGGGGACGCGGGCGCGAACAACTTGCAGAACTATCCCGTCATCGACAGCGCGCTCGGCTCGGCTTCACAGAGCACCATCGCGGGCACGCTTAACTCGATGGCCTCCACGACCTTCCGCATCGAATTCTTCTCTACGCCGACCTGCGATGCTTCGGGCAACGGCGAAGGGCAGATTTTCCTCGGCTCAACATCGGTGACGACCGACGCTTCCGGCAACGCCTCGTTCAACGCCGTCCTCGCCACCGGAACGACCGCCGGTCAGGCCGTCACCGCGACGGCAACCGATCCGTCGAATAACACTTCGGAGTTCTCCGCCTGCCGCACCGTCGCCACCGGCGCGATGACCTACACGGTCACGACGACGGCCGACTCCGGCGCAGGCTCTCTGCGTCAGGCGATCACGGACGCCAACGCCGATGCGGCCACTGACACCATCGCGTTCAATATCGCGGGCGCGGGCGTCCACACGATCAATCTCGCTTCAGGTCTGCCCGCGATCACGCAACCCGTCCGTATCGACGGTACGACGCAGACGGGCTATGCGGGCACGCCGCTCATCGAACTGAACGGCACGTCGGCGGGCGCGACCATGCCGGGTCTGAACATCACCGGCGGGGGTTCGACCGTGCGCGGTCTTGCCATCAACCGCTTCACCTCACACGGCATCGTCTTGCAGACGGGCGACAACAACACTATCGAAGGCTGCTATCTCGGCCTCGGCGCGGATGGCACGCTCGACCTCGGCAACGGCGGCAGCGGCATCCAGATTCAAAACGGTTCGACCGGAAACACCATCGGCGGATTGACCTCCATGCCGGGCACGGGCGCGGGCAACGTCATCTCCGGCAACACGAATAACGGCATCGAGATTAACGGCGCAACTTCGGGCAGCAACGTCGTGCGCGGCAACCTCATCGGCACGAACGCCGTGGGCAACGCCGTGATACGTAACGAAAACAACGGCATTGCCATCGTCTCCTCACCGTCGAACATCATCGGCGGAGCGACTGCCACGGCGCGCAACATCATCTCCGGCCACAATCAGGCGACCAGCGACGACGGCATCGAGATCAACGGCGACGCGGCCGACGGCAACACCGTCGCCGGCAACTACATCGGCACGAATATCAACGGCACGAGCGCCTTCCCGAACGGCGGCAACGGCGTCCTCTTGATCGGTGCGCCCGACAACAACGTGATCGGCGGTGCTGCGCCCGCGCCCGGCCAAGCCCCCGGCAACGTCATCTCCGGCAACGCGGGCGACGGCGTCGAAAGTAACGGCACGGCGAATCTCGTGCAGGGCAACATCATCGGCCTGAACGCGGCGGGTACGGCGGCCGTCCCCAACACGGGGCGCGGCTATCTCCTGAGCGGCGGCACGGGCAACTTCCTCGGCGGCGCAACCGCCAACCTGCGCAACATCATCTCCGGCAACGGCTCAAGCGGCGTCCAACTCGACGAAGGCGCAAACGCCGCTAACGATAACAACACCGTCCAGAGCAACTACATCGGCACGGACATCACCGGCCTCGTCGATCTCGGTAACGCGGGCGACGGCATTATCACGAGTGCAGCCGACGGCATCGTCATCGGCGGCGCGACCTCGACGCCCGGCCAGGCGCCCGGCAACGTCGTCTCCGGCAATAACTCCGACGGCCTCGCCATCAACACGATCAGCGTCGGCACGATTCAGGGCAACCTGATCGGCCTCAAGGCGAACGGCACGGAAGTTCTGCCGAACACCGGGCACGGCATCCACATCAACTGCGGCGACACGAACATCGTCGGCGGCACGACCGCAAACGAGCGCAACGTCATCTCCGGCAACGGCATCAACGGCGTTCACATCACCTGCGGCAACACGGGCAACGCGACCGGCAACGTCGTTCGCGGCAACTTCATCGGCACGGACATTAACGGCACAATCGATCTCGGCAACACGCAGGCCGGCGTCCGCGTCGAGGGCTTCGCCTTCACCAACCGCGTCGGCGGGACAACTGCGGGCGAGGGCAATTTGATCTCCGGCAACAACGCGCAGGGCGTCCTCATCGGCACTGCGAACGGCATCAACGCGCAGGCCACCACGACCATGATTCAGGGCAACCGCATCGGCACGCAAGTTGACGCCGGAAACGCGCTCGGCAACGGCACGAACGGTGTCGAAGTCAACCAGTTCAACCCTGCGAATGCGAACAACCAGATCGGCGGCACGGCGGCGGGCGAAGCCAACATCATCGCCTTCAACGGCGCAAACGGCGTGCGCGTCTCAAACAACGTCACGCGCAACCGCATCAGCGGAAACTCCATCCACTCGAACACCTCGCTCGGCATCGACCTCGGCACGGCCGGTTTGACGCCGAACGACGGGGGCGACGCAGACACGGGCGCGAACACCTTGCAGAACTTCCCCGTGCTCCAGAGCGTCGTTTCGGGCGCGGGCACGACGACCGTACAGGGCACGCTCAACTCGACGGCTTCGACGCAGTTCACCATCGAATTCTTCTCCACGCCGACCTGCGACGCTTCCGGCAACGGCGAGGGGCAGACCTTCCTCGGTTCAACATCGGTGACGACCGACGCCTCCGGCAACGCCTCTTTCACGACGACGCTGGCGAGCGCGAGCGTCCCCGGTCAGATCGTCACGACGACCGCCACCGACCCGAACGGCAACACTTCGGAGTTTTCTTCCTGCTCGCTCGTGCAGGACACCGTCTTCTGGCGGCAGGCCGTGAACGGCAACTGGAACACGGCCGCGAACTGGCAAGACTCGCAGGGCGTCAGCCGCGTTCCCACCGCGACCGACCACGTGCGCATCGAAGTGGCCGGAACCTACACCGTCACGCTCGACGTGAACGCCGCGGTCGCAGACCTCTCGCTCGGCGGCGCATCCGGTACGCAGACGCTCGCACTCAATAACAACTCCTTCTCGCTCACGCTCAATGGTGCGAGCACTGTCGGCACGAACGGCCGCGTCAACTTGAGCGGCGGGCAACTCGGCGGCGCGGGCGCTCTGAACATGACGGGTGCGTTTAACTGGTCTGGTGGAAGCGTGTTGCTCTCGGCGCTGAACGTCGCAGCGGGCACGACGCTCAACGTCAGCGGCGCGGCGTCAAAAGTCTTGTCGGGCGCGCTTAACAACTCCGGCACGGTCGCGTGGTCGGGCGGCGACATCACGTTCAACAGCGGCACGATCACGAACGGCGCGGGCGGCCTGTTCAATGTCCAGACGGACGGCAACCTCGCGGACACGGACGGCGCGGGCACGCCCGCCGCCGTCAACAACAACGGCACGCTGCGCAAGAGCGCGGGGACAGGCACGACCAATTTCACTTCGATCCCGTTCGCCAACGCAGCCACGGTCGAATCTCTCTCTGGCGAACTGAGCTTCGCAGGTGCTTCCTACACGCAGACCGCAGGCACGACGCTGTTGAACGGCGGCAACCTCGCGGCGACCAACACAGTCGCCTTGCAGGGCGGGGAACTGCGCGGCACGGGCACTCTTAACGGCAGCGTTAACAACAGCGGCGGCACGCTCAGGCCGGGAACGTCGCCCGGCTGTCTCGCCATCAACGGCAACTACACGCAGGGCGCGGGCGCGACGCTCGAACTTGAGGTCGGCGGCGCGACCGCCTGCACGCAGTTCGACCGCCTGCAAGTCTCCGGCACGGCCGCGCTCGCGGGCACGCTCGCAACGTCGCTCACGAACGGCTTCACGCCCGCCCCGGCGCAGACCTTCCAGGTCTTGACCTTCGCCTCGCGCACCGGCACGTTCACGACCACGACGGGGCCGTTCACAGTCAACCACAACGCTACTGACGTAGTTCTCGTCAGCACCACTCCCACGAACGTCACCGTGACGACGACGGCCGACTCCGGCGCAGGCTCTCTGCGTCAGGCCATCATCGACGCGAACAACACGCCCGGCGTGCAGGCCATCAGCTTCAACCTCGCGGGCGCAGGCGTCCAGACCATCACGCCCACGTCGCCGCTGCCCCCCATCACCGAGCCGATCACCATCGACGGCTACACGCAAATGGGGGCTTCCGCCAACACGCTCGCCACAGGTTCGGACGCAGTGCTGCTCGTCCAGCTCGACGGCGCAAGCGCGGGCGCGGGCGCAAACGGCCTCAACATCACGGGGGGCGGTTCGACCGTGCGCGGCCTCGTCATCACGCGCTTCGACGGCGCGGGCGTGCGCCTTGCGACCGGCGGCGGCAACACCATCGCAGGCAACTACATCGGCACTAACGCGGCGGGCACTGCGGCGCTCGGCAACGCAAACGGCATCCTCGTCGAAGGCGGCTCGCAGAGCAACACCATCGGCGGCAACACGGCGGGCGCGCGCAATCTCGTCTCCGGCAGCACGAGCGCGGCGGGCGGCTTCGTCCGCAACGGCATCGTCATCGCCGGGGCGGGCACGAACTCGAACGTCGTCCAGAACAACTACGTCGGCACGGACGCTGCGGGCGCGTCTGCCATCCCCAACGGCAACATCGGCATCTTCATCCGCGACGGGGCGAGCGGCAACCAGATCGGCGGCACAACCGCCGCCACGCGAAACGTCGTCTCCGGCAACGACTTCTCCGGCGTCACCATCAACGGCGCGGGCACGAACTCGAACGTCGTCGCAGGCAACTACATCGGCACGAATGCTGCGGGCACGACCAACATCGGGACGCAGCAGGACACCGGCGTCGACATCTCTGCCGGAGCGCAGGGCAACATCGTCGGCGGCAACACGGCAGGCGCGCGCAACGTCCTGTCGGGCACAGGCACCGGCGTCCAGATCGACGGCGCGGGCACGTCGAACAACGTCGTCATCGGTAACTACATCGGCACGGACGCGGCGGGCACGGCGGCTGTGCCCAACAGTTCCACGGGCGTCTCCGTCTCCGCAGGCGCGCAGGGCAACCAGATCGGCGGCACGACCGCAGCCGAACGCAACGTCGTCTCCGGCAACAACACGGCCATCTTCATCAGCGGCGCGGGCGTGACCGGCAATCTCGTGCAAGGCAACTTCGTCGGCACGCAGGCCGACGGCACGACGGCGCTGCCGAACACGGCTTACGGCATCATCATCTCCGGCAGTGCTTCGGGCAACACTATCGGCGGCACGACGGCCGGAGCCGGAAACCTCGTCGCCTTCAACGGCGTGGGCGGCCTGCTTGCCAACTCCGGTACGGCCAACCGTATCCTCTCGAATCGCTTCGCCGGAAACAACGGCCTCGGCATCGACCTCGGCACGGACAACGCCGTCACGCCGAACGACGCGAACGACACGGACACGGGCGCGAACAACTTGCAGAACTTCCCCATCGTCACTTCGGCCACGTCCGCCGCAGGCAACACCAATATTCAGGGCACGCTCAACTCTGCTGCGAACACGCAATTCCGCATCGAGTTCTTCTCAAGCGCGACGTGCGACTCGTCGGGCAACGGCGAAGGCGAGGTCTTCATCGGCACGGCCGACGTAACGACCGACGCTCTCGGCAACGCCACGATCAATTCGACGTTTGCCACCGCAGTCCAACTCGGCCACACAATCACGGCGACGGCGACGAACGCGACGACGAACGACACTTCGGAGTTCTCCGCCTGCCGCACGGTGGCCGCGCCCGCCGCGTCCGTCAATCTCTCGCTTGCGATGACGGACTCGCCCGATCCAGTCACCGTCAACAACAACGTCACCTACACGCTGACCGTCACGAACAACGGCCCCGACGCAGGCAGCAGCGTAACCCTGACAGACACGCTGCCCGCGAACACGAACTTCGTTTCGTCTAACGCCTCGCAAGGCTCTTGCAACGATCCTGCGGGCGGCACGCTCACCTGTAATCTCGGCGCTCTGGCGAACGCGGCGCAAGCCACCGTCACCGTCGTCGTCACCCCGACGCAAACGGGCACGATCACAAACGCCGCGACTGTGGCGGGCAACGAGGCAGACCCCGTCGCCGCGAACAACTCGGCCAGCGAGACGACGACCGTGAACGGTCTTGCCTCCGACGTGAGATGGATAAACGCGGCGGGCGGCAACTGGAACACGGCGGCCAACTGGCTGGACGGCGTGGGCGCAAACCGCGTCCCGACGGCCACTGATAACGCCATCATCGATCTGGCGGGCACTTATACCGTCACGCTCGCCTCGAACGTCACGGTCGGCAGTCTACGCCTCGGCGCTTCGAGCGGCACGCAGCGCCTTGAGACGGGCGCGTTCGCGCTGACCCTGAACAACAACAGCACGGTTGGCGCGCGCGGCTTCCTCGTCGTCGCGGGCACGCTCGACGGCGCGGGCAACCTCGACGTGAGCGGCGCGCTCGAACATCGCGGCACGCTTTCCGGCGCGGGCGCGGTCAACATCCTGAGCGGCGCATCGCTCGACATCGGCGGCTCGCAGCCCGTCTTGAGTCGCACGGTCAACAACGCGAGCGCGGCCGTCTACAATGCGACGACCGGCATGGTCTTCTCCGGCGGCACGTTCAACAACACGGCCTCCGGTCTCTTCCTCGTGCAGTCCGAAAAGACTCTCTCCCAGAGCGGCGGCACGAACCTCTTCACGAATCAAGGGACGCTGCGCAAGACCATCGGCTCGGGCGCGCTTGGCTTCAACGTGCCTTTCAACAACGACGGCACGGTTGACCTGCAATCGGGCGAGATCGACTTCAGCGCGGGCGGCACGAGTGCGGGCGCATTCAACGGCGCGGCGCTCACCACGATTCATCTCACCAATCAAAACCTCTCGGCCGCATCGTCCGTCAACGCGCACGCGGTCAGGTTCAGCGGCGCGTCGAACATCGTCGCTGGCACTTACAACGTCACGAGCGCCACGGACATCCTCGGCACTGTCACTTTCAGCGGCAACGTCACGAGCGCCGGCGCGACCCTCAACATCGAAGGCCGCGCAGACTTCAACTCCAACAACCTCGCCGTCCAGACCATCAAGCTCAACGGCACGCTCGCCGGTTCGGCGGGCGTCAGCCCCACGGCGACGGGTTCGCTCACCTTCCGCGGCACGCTCTCCGGCACGGGCACGACCGACATCCCCGCGGGCGCAACCGTTAACATCGACGGTGCGCAGCCCGTCCTTAGTCGCACGCTCAACAACGCGGGCACGACGAACTACAGCGCCACGAACAGCTTCGTCTTCGCCAGCGGTACGTTCAACAATCTTGCGGGCGCGACCTTCAACGTGCAGACCGCGCAGCAGATTTTCCAGAGCGGCGGCACGAACGCTTTCAACAACGCGGGGACGCTGCGCAAACAGACCGGCGCGGGCACGACCAACATCAACGTGCCCTTCAACAACACGGGCACGGTCGATCTACAGACAGGCGCGCTCTCGTTCGGCGCGGGCGGCACGAGCACAGGCGCATTCAACGGCGCTGCGGGAACGGCCTACAGTTTCGACGCACACACCTTCCAAGCCGCGTCGAGTATCAACGCACCGGCTGTTACTCTCAGCGGCGCAGGCAGCGTTGCTGGAACTTACAACGTCACCGGCACAACGACCGTCTCCGGCACAACGACCTTCACAGGCAACGTCACGAGCGTCGGCACGACGCTCGACATCACGGGCACGGCCAATTTCAACTCGAACAACATCAACGCGCAGACCATCAACGTGAACGGCGCGCTCAATGGTTCGGCGGGCGTCAGCCCCACGGCCACCGGCACGTTCAACTTCCGCGGCACGCTTTCCGGCACGGGCACGACCAACATCCCCGCGGGCGCGACGCTCAACATCGACGGCTCGCAGCCCGTCTTGAGTCGCACCGTCAACAACGCGGGCACGACGAATTACAACGTCACGAACAGCTTCGTCTTCTCCGGCGGCACGTTCAACAACCTTGCGGGCGCGCTGTTCGACCTGCAAGCCGAGCGGCAGATGTTCCAGGGCGGCGGCACGAACCTCTTCAACAACGCAGGGACGCTGCGCAAACAGACGGGCGCGGGCATGCTCAACTTCAACGTGCCTCTCTTGACGAGCGGCACGGTCGAAGCGAAAGCGGGCACGCTCGCCTTCGGTCAATCGTTCACGCAGACGGCAGGCGCGACCCGGCTCAACGGCGGCCAGATTCAGTCGGCCGCGCTGCTCGACATACAGGGCGGCACGCTCACCGGCACGGGCACGATCACCGGCAACGTGCAGAACGCGGGCACTGTCAGCCCCGGACTCTCAGGCGCGGGCGCGCTCAACGTCAACGGCAATTACACGCAGACTTCTTCCGGCACATTGGGCATAGAGATTGGCGGCACAAGCGCCGGGACGCAATACGACCAACTGAACGTGACGGGCACGGCTACGCTCGCGGGCACGCTCACCACGACGCTCACGAACGGCTTCTCGCCGAGCGTCGGCGCGCAGTTCGTCGTCCTCACTTACGGCTCGCGCAGCGGCGCGTTCTCTTCCATCACCGGAACGTTCAACGCGCAGTACAACGCCACGAACCTGACGCTCTCCAACACCGCGCCGCCGCCCAACTCGGCCGACCTGTCGCTCGCCATGACAGGCGCGCCCGACCCCACGACGGCCGGAAACCTTTTGACCTACACGCTGACCGCAACCAACAGCGGCCCCGCAAACGCGACCGGCGTTGCCGTCACGGACACGCTTCCGGCAGGCGTCCAGATCGTCTCGGCCTCGTCCACCGTTGGCAGTTGCACGGTCAACAGTCAGACGGTCAACTGCGCCGTCGGCAATCTCAACATTGGCACGAGCGCCATCGTCAACATCAAAGTGATTCCGACCGCTGCGGGCGTGCTCAACAATCAGGCGAGCGTCGCAGGCAGTGAGCCGGATTCCAACAACGCCAACAACTCCGCGCAGACGACCACGACCGTGAACCCGGCCGTCTGCGTCTCGCCGCCCGCACAGATGACGGCCTGGTATCCGGGCGACGGCACGGCCGA
Organism: Pyrinomonadaceae bacterium; assembly: GCA_035942855.1. Taxonomy (GTDB): domain Bacteria; phylum Acidobacteriota; class Blastocatellia; order Pyrinomonadales; family Pyrinomonadaceae; genus JAIVJZ01. The sequence continues at coordinate 23,643 of DASZCS010000087.1, forward strand.
CGACGTGCAGGGCAACAACACCGGCACGCTCCAAAACGGCGCGACACATGCGGCGGGCAAGGTCGGCCAATCGTTCCAACTCGACGGCGCGGACGATCACGTCGAGATCGCCGACAACCCTGCGGCCAGCGTGACGGGCGCTCTGACGCTCGACGCGTGGATCAATCCGCAAACGGTCGCCGCCAATCACACCATCGTCAGCAAGTACGATAGCTCCACGAACAACACGAGCTACGTGCTTGAGATCGCGCCGGGCGGCAAGCTCAATTTCTCCGTCTCCGGGAACGGCTCGAACGTCTATCGCACGTTCACGACGACGAACCCGGTCGTCACGACGAACCTCTTCCAGCACGTCGCCGCCACCTACGACCCGACCACGCAAGTCGGCAGGATTTACGTCAACGGCGTCGAACAGACGACCGCGCTCGACGCGGCCTCCGGCAACGTCCCGTCGATCTTCGACAGCACCGCGCCCCTGCTCATCGGCACGATACGCACCTCCGGCGGCCTGCTGACCAACTACTTCAACGGCTTGATTGACGAGGTGGAAATCTTCAACCGCGCCCTCTCACAAGCAGAGATTCAAGCCATCTACGACGCGAGCCTCGCGGGCAAGTGCAAGCCGACGGTCTTCCAGATCGGCGGGACGCTGCGCGATGGTTCGAACAACCCCATCGTCGGCGTCGCAGTCGCGCTCACGGGTTCGCAGACTGCGAACGTGACGACTGATGCGGGCGGCAACTACGCCTTCAACAATCTCGCCGGGGGCGGCAACTACACCGTCACGCCTTCTTCGACCACCTTCGCCTTCATTCCCGCGAGCCGCACCTTCAACAACCTCGCGGGCAATCGTGCGGCCAACTTCACCGGCACACTCAACACCTTCAGCCTCAGCGGCCAGATCAGAGACACCACGAACGCGGCGCTCTCCGGCGTCACCGTCACGCTCACGGGCGCGCAGTCCGCCACCACGACAACCGACGCGGCGGGCAACTATTCCTTCGCGGGCGTCGCGGGCGGCGGCAACTATACCGTCACGCCCACGCTCCTGAACTACACGTTTGCGCCGCCGAGCCAAACGTTCAACAACCTGTCGGCCAACCAGACCGCGAACTTCACCGGCACGCTCAACACGCACGGCATCAGCGGCCGCATCAGCGATGGCTCGAACAATCCGGTCGCAGGTGTCACCGTTACGCTCACCGGAACACAGAACGCGACGGCGACGACGGACGCAGCGGGCAACTTCTCGTTCAACCTGCCCGCGGGCGGCAACTACACAGTCACGCCCACGCTCGCCAACTACACGTTCACACCGCCGAGCCGTTCGTTCAACAATCTCGCGGGCAACCAGACTGCCAACTTCACTGCGACACTGAACACGCACACCATCGGCGGGCGCATCAGTGACGGCGGCAATAATTCTCTGGCGGGCGTCACGGTCGCCTTGAGCGGCGGGCAGACGGCCACTGCGACGACCGACCCGGGCGGCAACTATTCGTTCACGAACCTTCCGGCCGGCGGTACTTACACCGTCACGCCCGCGCTCACGAATTACACCTTCGCGCCGCCAAGTCGCACGTTCAATAACTTGTCGAGCAACCAGACGGCGAACTTTACAGGCGCGCTGGTCACGTTCCAGATCAGTGGACAGATCACGGAAGGCGCGAACGGTCTTTCCGGCGTGACCGTCTCGCTTGGCGGCACACAGTCGGCCACGACGACCACGGATGCGAGCGGCAACTATTCGTTTGCGAACCTCCCGGCTGGCGGCAACTACACCGTCACTCCGTCGCTTGCCAACTACACCTTCAACCCCGCAAGCCGTCCGTTCAATAATCTGAGCGCGAACCAGACGGGGAACTTCGCCGCCACACGTAACACTTTCACACTCGGCGGCCGCATCCTCGATTCGTCGAACGCCGCGCTCTCCGGCGTCACGGTCGCGCTCACAGGCTCGCAGACGGCCACGACCACGACGGATGCTGCGGGCAACTACTCTTTCGCGTCCGTCCCGGCTGGCGGCAACTACACCATCACGCCGACGCTTGCGAACTACTCTTTCGCGCCCGCCAGCCGCAGCGTCAACAACCTCGGCGCGAACCAGACGGCGCTCGATTTCACAGGCACGCCCGGTGCGCTCACGCTCGGCGGGCAGGTGACTGAGAACGGCAACCCGCTCAACGGCGTCACCGTCACGCTCACAGGCACGCAGAACGCGACCACAACAACCAACGCCGCAGGCAACTACTCTTTCAACGTCGCGGCGGGCGGCAACTACACCCTGACGCCCACGCTCACGAGCTACACCTTCAATCCGCCGAGCCGGTCTTTCAACAACGTGAGCGCGAACCAGACGGCCAACTTCGCCGCCACGCGAAACACCTTCAACATCACAGGCCGGATCAAAGACCCTTCGAACGCCGCGCTCAACGGCGTCGCGGTCGCCCTCAGCGGCGGGCAGACTGCGACCGCGACGACCGATGCTTCGGGCAACTACTCGTTCCCCAATCTCTCTGCGGGCGCAAGCTACACCGTCACTCCTGCGCTCTCGGGCTTCGCTTTCACCCCGGCGTCAAGGAACTTCCCGAATTTGTCGCAGAACGAAACGTTCGACTTCACGGGCACGCCTTCCGTTCCCACTCCTGCGGGCACGAACGTCACCGTCAACGTGGGCGGCTTTCAGATCACCTACGCCGTCGTCAACACGCCGGGCGCGACGAACGCCGCGCCCATCAACCCGGCCACGGCGGGCGCGCTGCCCGCAGGCTACACGCTGCTCGCGGGCGGTCGCGCCGCAGACCTCACCACCACGGTCAACTTCAGCGGCCTCGTACAGGTCTGCACCACCGCGCCTAACGTGAACGACGCGCAAACGTTCGCAGCCGTGCGTCTCCTGCACGGCGAGGGCGGCGCGCTCGTGGATCGCACCACCTCTTCTAATTTCATCTCGCGCACCGTCTGCGCACAGGTGACAACGCTCAGCCCGTTCGTCGTCGCGCTCGCGCCGCAGTCGCCTTTGCAGACAATCAGCGGCCGCATCACTGCTCCGGACGGCGGCGGAGTCGGCGACGTGCTCCTGACCGTCACAGACGCGGCCAACGAGTTGCCCGTCACCACCACGACGACGAACACGAACGGCAACTACAGCCTCTCGCTTCAACCGGGCGGCAGTTACACCATCACGACCTCGAAGGCCGGCATGGTCTTCTCGCCCGCCTCGCGCACGTTCATCGATCTGGGCGGCGGCGGCAGCGGCGGCACGCAGACTTCCAACGTCACGGCCGTCCAAGGCATCAGGGTCATCGGACGCGTCGCAGGGGCGAGCGGCAACGGCATGGGCAACGTCAACGTCACCCTGAGCGGGACGGTCACGCGCACGACGCACACCTTGTCGAACGGCAACTTCCTCTTCAACAACCTGCCGCCCGGCGGCGACTACGTGGTGCAGGCCGACAGCGGCGTGCTCACTTTCGAGCCGCAGCAGATCGTGCGTCCCGCGCTCGGCGGCAACGCCAAGCTCGACATCGTCGCCGTGCCGCGCCCCTCGCCCATGCCTGCGCAGAACATCGCCGAGAACTTCGACGGCGACACGCGCGACCCGCTCAAGTTCAGCGAAGGCGTGCTCACGCAGCCGCCCGGTTCGCGCGACCCGCTCATCGCCGTCGCACAGGTGAACGGCAAGTTGAAGATCACGCCGCGCGCCGGAATCACCGAAGGCAGTTTCAACGGCTACGTCACCACGCGCGCCGTCGAATTCACGGACGCGCAGGCCAGCATCGAAGTCAACGAGACGGCTGCGGGCGGCGCGCAGACGATCTTCTCGGTCGGCCGCGACGAGCGCAACTTCTTCCGCATCGTCGCGCAAGACGCAGACCCGTCCGATTTCCCCGCGGGCAAAGCGCAGGGCGCGCACCAAAGCAGCACGGCCCTGCGTCGCCTCATCTTCCAGGCGCGCATGGCGGGCGTCCTTGTCGGCTTGCCGACGAGCATCCCATACGATCCGGTTCAACATCGCTACTGGCGTTTCCGTCACGACTCGAACATCCCCGCCATGCTGTTCGAAACCAGCCCCGACCGCACCGTCTGGACTGAGCGGCGCAGAGTCCCCTTGAGTGCTCCCATCGGCGCGCTCGACGTTGAATTGAACGCGGGCACGGCCGGAAGCGTCCCGAATCCCGGTCAGGCACTCTTCGACAACCTGCTCGTGCAGCCGACCACGTTCGTCAACCGCGCGAACAACGTCCGTCTCATACAGAGTTCCTACACGGTGAACGAAGGCGCAGGCGTTCTAACCTTGAAGGCCGTGCGCGCGGGCGACACGTCTGCCGAGACGCGCATCGACTACGCGACGGAGCCGTTCGACGGCAAACCCTGCTTCACCGTTGATGGCAAAGCCCGCCCCCGCTGCGACTTCGCTACCACGGCCGGCACGCTCCGCTTCGCACCCGGCGAGAGAGAGAAATCCTTCTCCCTCTTCATCACCGACGACTCTTACCGCGAAGGCACAGAAACACTCCGCCTCGCCCTCGGCTTCCCCTCCGCAGGTGTCGTCGAAGAACCTAACATCGCCACTATCACCATCACCGATAACGATGACGCGGCAATGAGTCCTAATCCCATCAACACGGCCTCCTTCCTCGTCCGGCAACAATACCTTGACTTCCTCAACCGCGAACCCGACGCCGACGGCTTCAACGCGTGGGTGAGAGTGCTCAAACAGTGCGCTTATGAAGGACACTTCGGCCCCGGCAAGAGCGGCTCAGACCCCACCTGCGACCGCATCACCGTGTCGTCCTCGTTCTTCCGCGCACCGGAGTTCCAGATCAAAGGCTACTTCGTGATTCGCTTCTACCGGGCGGCGTTGGGACGCTTGCCGACCTACGAAGAGTTCCTGAGAGACACAACGAGCGTGACGGGAGAGACGGAAGCGGAAGTCGTCGCCAGAAGAGAAGCGTATGCCGCCGGGTGGGTGGAGCGAGCGGATTTCCTCGCCCTGACGGAAGGGATTACGCAGAGGGAGTATGTGGATTACCTGGCGGAGACGGCAGGGATAGAAGTGCGCAATCGGCAACAGTTAATCGCAGACCTGGAGGCTGGTCGGAAGAACCGCGCACAGGCACTGAGACAGATGGTGGAGAGCCCGGAGTTCGGGGAGCGAGAGTACAACGGAGCGTTTGTGTTGATGCAATACTTCGGGTATTTGCAGCGCGACCCGGACGAGGCAGGTTATCAGAGTTGGTTGACGTTGCTCAATAACACAGGCGACTTCCGCACGATGATCTTCGGATTCCTCTATTCGCAGGAATACCAGTTGAGATTCGGCACGCCGTAAACCGTAAATCCATCACACACGAAGCGAAGGGGCGACCAATGAAGTTAAGATTGGCTGCCCCTTCGCCGTTTCCGTCTCCGCAAAAAAATTCTCGCGCCGCGTGATCCCCTCCGCATGTTTTTGCCGCCTTAACGAACAGAGGCGGCGTATCGGAGGCCGCCGCAAGTCAGTCAACTCACCACAGGAGAGACAGAGGATGCGAGAAGTTCTGGCGGTTATCGAGGAGCGCAAGCGTGCGTTCGCCACACATCCCTTTTTCGCGTTTTTGCAGAACGAGAGCCTTGAGGCGTCGGAGCGGCTGGCCTTCTACCCCTGCATGGCGCACTGGATCATGAGTTTCGCAGACCTCAACAAATACTTTCTACGCGCCGAAGCCGCCGGCGACGAACTACAGCAGCGCGTCAACCTCTACAGCCGGGAGGACGACGACCACTGGCGTCTCTACGTCGAAGATTTCCAGAAGCTCGGCTTCCAACGAATGTTCGAAGGCACTGACTGGCTCGGCTTCCTCTGGAGCGACGAGACGCGCGCCAACCGCATGTTGTCCTATCGCATCGCGCATCTCATCATGGGCGCGACGAGCATTCAGCGCATAGCCATCGTCGAAGCGATGGAAGAGGCGGCCAACGTCTTCTTCCCCCTCACGCTCCGGCTCGCCGAACAGGTACAAGAGCGAACGGGCGTCGAACTACGCTACCTCGGCCACTTCCATTTCAACCTCGAAGCCGAACACACTGGCGCGGGCGACCACGACTCGCTCATGCACATCTCTCTGGACGATACCACGCGCCGCACCACCATCGAGATGATCCACGAAGTCTTCGATCTCTTCGCAGACTGGGCTACGGAAGTTCACCGCTTCGCCGAAACACGCCTGCACCATAATGCTCCGATGCTCGCCACGGTCGTCGCCCCGCCGCCCGCGCCCCTGCTCGCACGCGCCGCAGCCCTCTGACATTGTTGGATGGTAGTTAGAGGAAAATGAAGAAAGGGCACTTTGATAAGTGCCCTTTCTTTGTGATGAGCCGAGTAGGGATCGAACCTACGACCCGCAGATTAAGAGTCTGCTGCTCTACCAACTGAGCTATCGGCCCGACGTGAAGAAATTATATGGATTGATGGAGGCGTGTCAACCGGAGAGGGATGAAGGCTGAGGGGATGAGGGATGAAAAGAAAGCATCAAGTTTGTTGACTTGAACTGTTCCTATTCATCCCTCATCCCCTCAGCCTTCATCCCTTCTTCTTACTGTCCCGTGAGTTGTTGCGGGAGTTGCTTATCGACTCGTGGGCGCGCGGGGGCGTTGGCGAGTTCGTGCGCGGTGAGGAAGACTGTGCGCGCGATCTTCTCCATCTTCTGATAGTCGATCTTGTCGGGCGAATCCGACGGGCGGTGATAGTCTTCGTGGACGCCGTCGAAGTAGAAGATGATCGGGATGCCCGCGAGGGCGTAGTTGTAATGGTCGCTGCGGAAGAAGAAGCGATTCGGGTCTGAAGGGTCGTCGTACTTGTAGTTGAAATCGAGTTTGAGATAAGCGCGATTGACTCGTTCGCTCAACTCGCCGAGTTCCGTGCTCATCATCTTCGAGCCGATGACGTAGACCTCGTTGGCGCGCGATAGTTCGCGGTTGGCTTCCGCCGTGTCGCCCTCTTTTCTGCTGCGGCCGATCATGTCCATGTTGAGTTGGGCGACGATCTGTTTGAGCGGGACGGTCGGGAACTTCGTGAAGTATTCCGAACCCCACAAGCCTTTCTCTTCGGCGCAGTGCCAGACGAAAAGGACGGAGCGTTTGGGGCGCGCAACGGCGAGCGCTTCAGCGATGGCGAGCACGCCGACCGTGCCCGAACCGTCGTCGTCCGCGCCGTTGTAGATACTGTCGCCGTTCACGGGCTGCCCCGTGCCGACGTGGTCGTAATGCGCGCCGATAGCGACGTACTCCTGCTTGAGCACGGGGTCGCTGCCTTCAAGCACGCCGACGACGTTCTGCGTCATGGCTTTTTTCGACACGGTGCTGACGGTGAACTCGACGCGCTTCGTCGCCGCGAGACTGAACGGCTCGCCCGCCTCGCCCGCCGTGATGGCTTTCAAGATGTCTGCGCCCACGCGCCGCTCGCCCGCGAACAAGGCGTCGAGCAAGGCGGCCGAAGGAAGGATGGTCGGAAGTTCGCCCGCGCCCTGTGCGCCGCCCGCTGCGCCCTCAGTCCGGAAACGCGCGACCTGATAATTTTCGCGTTCGGCCGCGAAGCGCCCGAAGCGCCACACCCGCTCGAAATTGCGCGGGATGACGACGAGTCCACGCGCGCCGTTTTTGCGCGCGTAGCTCTGCGGGTCTTCCCAGTCGCCCTCGCCCGCGCGGCCACGGAGTTCGCCGCGCGCCACGCCCTGCGGCAAGAGTCCCGCCGCCGCGACGACGATCTTGTCGCGCACGTCGATGCCGTTATAGGCGTTGATGTTTTTCGACTTGATGACGTAGCCGTGGCCGACATAGACGAGCGCGCCGCTCGCGCTGCCGGTCGCCGCTCCGGCCAGAAAATCTTCCGCGAACTTGTAGTCGCGCCCGCCCAGACGGACGCTCGACTTCGCCGGGTCAACTTTGTTACTGACCAGTTCGATTTTCTGGAAATACGTGCCGTCGTCGCCGGCGGGTTTGACCTTGAGCCGTGCGAGATGGTCTGCGAGGTACTTCGCCGTGTCGTCCAGACCTTTCGAGGGGGTATCGCGTCCGCCCATCGCGTCGGAAGCGACGAAGTGCAGGTATTCGCTCAGACGCGCGGCCGTGATGGTCTGCGCGGCTTCGAGCGCGGACGCCGGAAGCGCGCCCGAAGTCGCTGCGGCAGCGGTCGCCGCGCCGCTCGTCCTGTCCGCCGTGCGGGTCTGCTGCGCGAGCGCGGACGGGGCGGGGAAGTTGAGTAGTAGCGCGCAGACGAGCGCGAGGTTGAGTAGCTTGAATCTGTGCATGTCTTCTCCAAAAAAATAGAACTTGAATCGTCTACGAATAGAGGTACGCCGGATGGGCTTTGATGTCAAACGAAGCGGCGGGCGTTTGCCGTGCGGACACGGAGGGAGCACCTTTTGCTTGTGAAACAGGATTCGCGTTTGCGAAAAAGAGGTTTTACGCAAAAAGGCGCGGGGACGTTTCAAAGAGTCCCCGCGCCCTGAATGAAAAAGGTTGACCGCGCCCAGTCTAGCTTGCGGCGGCCGCTTTCTGCTGTTGCTGCTGTTTCTCGGCGGCCAGTTGCGCGCCGATCTGGTTGAGTTGCTGCTCGTTCAAGACGCTACGCGCCTTCGTGAACATCTCGCCCTCTTCCTCTTCGACGTGATGCTCGACGTTCTCACGCAGTTCCATGATCATGTCGTTCCATTCCTCGTCGTCTGCCGGCGTGGCTTCCAATTCCGAGAGCAAGTCTTTCACTTCCTGATGCTCCTCGTAAGCCTCTTCGGTGATGTCCTGCGTCTCAGGGGCGGCCTTGAGCGCCGGGTAGAGAATCGTCTCTTCGATGTGCGCGTGAACGTCGAGTTCCTGTTTCAACTGCGTGAACAACTGTTGGCGCGTCGTGGCATCAGACGCCGCTTCGATCTGGTCGAACAGCGTCGCAACTTTGGCGTGATCGTTTTTCAGCAATGCAAAAGCGTCCATCTCTTCTAGTCTCCCTTAGCTTGAATCTGTGCATCTCGTAACCGGCCCTTGCACGTTTATCGAACGTGCGCAGGCTATTCCCCGCTGAATTGAGCAAACGTGATGCCAGCATAAAAACCACTTGATTCAAAGCGGGCACTATTCTTTGGCTTTTGTGTGAACGACGATTAATGGCTTGAGTTGGCGGGGAATTTGATACGCCCGGTAGGAGTCGAACCTACGGCCTCTTGCTCCGGAGGCAAGCGCTCTATCCACTGAGCTACGGGCGCACAACATCGGCAGAGAACGTTAACATAACATAGCCTGCCGTAAGCCTGCCACCTATGCTCGACCCGCAGATTAAGAGTCTCTTGCCCTGTTGTTTGCTTGACACCAATTGGAGGCAGCGGCTATCACCAAGATGTCGAAGAAAAGTTGTGACGGGAAAACGAGAGATAGGAAGAGAGCTTAAAGTTTATGATCGTCGTCAATCGAGCGCAGGCCGCAGTCATCAAGACGCCGCACGGGTCGGAGATACGACCGCTGATGGATCGCACCACGTCCGAGATCGAGTTGTGTAGTCTGGCGGAAGAGGTGTTGCCTGCGGGGTCAGCCGTCGGGCGGCATCATCATTTGCAGACCGAAGAGATTTACTATCTGCTCGAAGGGCGCGGGCGCATGACCGTCGGCGCGGAGACGCGCGAGGTCGCGGCGGGCGACGCCATCCTCATCCCGCGCGGCATGACGCACACACTGGAAAACACGGGCGACGCCCCTTTGCGCCTCCTGCTCGTCTGCGGCCCCGCCTACAGCCGCGAAGACCACAGGATGGAAGGGAACGAAGAGAAGGGATGAGGGCGGCAGTGTGAGGGATGAATGAAAGCATTCTAGATAGAGAGTGCTTTTCTTGTTCATCCCTCATCCCTCCGCCCTCATCCCTTCTCTTGAGCGTCTTCTCTCGTTGCGCCGGTCACCTGGCCGAGTCCCTGTCCGGCCATGCCGTCTTCGGTCTTGCGTTCGACGGCGGGACGCGGGCGATGTATGTCGCCGGTATTCGAAGAAGGCGTCTCTTCGCCCGCCTGTTGTTTCGATAAGTCGCCGTGCTGCTCGCTCTGTTCTGCCATGATGCTTCCGCCTCCGGGTTTGTACGAGATACGTGCGTTGAGAGAGACTTCCCCGCGCCTTAACCCGAGCGGGCAACACCCGTGCCTGAGGGAAGTAGAGGTCAGAGGTCAGTTAAAACAAGAACTGTTTTTCACTAACCTCTGACCTCTGCCTTTCCCCCTTTTGCCTTTTTACTTTTGTGCGTCGTATGCTCGGCAGGTCGCGTGAGCGGGAATAGATCGAACGTTGAAAGCTACAGCGCATGTCTGAACAGGATCAATTCAAGGAGTTCACACGCTTTCTGAGGCTTGAGGCCGAGGCCATCGCGGCGACGGCCGAACGCGTGGGGCGCGCGGAGGTTGAGCGCGCCGTCGCGCTTTTGGCATCGTGCACGGGCAAGGTCGTCCTGGTCGGCGTCGGCAAGTCGGGCAACATCGCGCAGAAGATCGCTGCGACGCTGACGAGCACCGGCACGCTCGCCGTCTACCTGCACCCGTCCGACGCTTTGCACGGCGGTTTCGGCATCGTCACGCCCGCAGACGTAGTCATCATGATCAGCAACAGCGGCGAGACGGACGAGATACTGGCGATGCTCCCGTTCCTCAAGCACCGACGCGTGGCCATCATCGCCGTCGTCGGCAATCTACGCTCGACGCTCGCCGCGCGCGCAGACGTGGTGCTCAACGCCTCCGTAGACAAGGAAGCCTGCCCGCTCAATCTCGCGCCGACCACGAGCACCACTGTCGCGCTCGCCATCGGCGACGCGCTCGCCCTGACCTTGATGGACTGCAAGAAACTGACGCCGGAAGATTTCGCGCTCAACCACCCGGCCGGGCGGCTCGGCAAGCGTCTGATGCTGCGCGTCGGCGACGTGATGCACGGCGGCTCGGAGAACCCCACGGTCGGGACGAGCGCGCCGCTGCTCGAAGTGGTACAGGCCATCACGCGCGGTGGCTTGGGCGCGGTGGGCGTCGTCACGCCGGACGGTCAACTCGCAGGCATCATCACGGACGGCGACCTGCGCCGCACGCTTGAACGCAGCCGTCTCGCAGACCTCGAAACACTCACGAGCCGCGACGTGATGACACCCCAACCCGTCACGACCACGCCCGACACGCTGGCCTACGCCGCTTTGCAATTGATGGAAAACCGGCCTTCGCAAATCTCCGTCCTGCCCGTCGTCGATGAGGCGGGCGCGTGCGTCGGCCTGCTGCGCCTGCATGACATCATTGGGAGCGGTTTGTAGAACTTCAACGCTCGCCACGAATTTTCAAATGACACATAGGAAACTGAATTTCATCGCCGCCGGAATTTTGTGCGCGCTGTTGTGGCAGCCCTCCGCTATAACTCTAGCCGCTTCGCGCGGCGCGCAGGCGAAGGCGATTCCGGCGGGCGAAGTCGTCGTCACGCTGAACGAGGTGCTTTTCAACGCACTGCTCGAAGCGATGTTCGCTTTGCCGAACCCGCCCACCTTCCCGCTGGGCACGTCGTCGGGCGGCAAAAATTGCGCGAGCGAGATCACGCTCCTGCGCGAGATGAGCGGCACGCGCACGGCCGTGCGTTTTCAGACGGGGCGCATGGCCGTGCCCGTCGCCTTTCGCGGCGCGTACAGCGCGCCGCTCATCGGCTGTCTCAAGTTTGAGGGTTGGGCGGACGCAAACCTCAACCTCAGTTTCGATCAGACGAAGCAGGCTTTGACGGGGCGCGTCGAAGTAAAGGCGGTGCATCTGAAAAAAGTTCCGGCCATGTTCGGCGACGGCATCACGGGACTCGTGCAGGACGCGCTCGACGCACGCTTCAACCCGGTCGAAATCATGCGCGCCGAACAACTCTCCGCGCGCCTGCCGATGACGAAGACCGGGAGCGGCGCGTCCCTACGCCTGCGCGCCAGAGAGGTGCGTCACGAACTCCTGCCCGGCGAACTGCGCCTGCGTATCGTCTACGAATTTGTGCGTGAGGAATAAAGTTGGATACAAACACGCCAGCAGAAACGACTACAACCCTCTATCGCCCCGTCGGCAAAAAGGAATTGGACTTGATCCGCGAAAGCGGCTTTCGAGAGTTTCCGCCGCGCCTGCCCGAACAACCGATCTTCTATCCCGTCCTCAACGAAGAATACGCCACGCAGATCGCGCGCGACTGGAACACGAAGTTCAACGCCGACCGCACAGGCTACGTCACGCGCTTTCAGGTGCGCACGGAGTTTCTCAAACGCTACGCGCCGCAAATTGTCGGCGGCTCTGTTCATCAGGAGTTGTGGGTTCCGGCAGAGGAGTTGCCGTTGTTCAATCAGAACATCGTGGGGCTGATCGAAGTGATCGCAGAGTTTCGAGGGGACGAGCAGGAGGGTTAAGCGGCGCTGCGAAAGGCGCGGGAGATGGTTGATTGTGCGAGAGCGTAATTGTTGATTCCGACCGCTAACTGTTCGCGGGGTTCGCAGGGTCGTCCGGCCAACACTTGCCTACTTCCGCGCTGCCGAGTTGATAGGTGTTGATGACGCGCAGGGGCGGCGCGTAGACGTGAATCGTGATCATGCGCTCCGCGCCGTCTTCGGCACAGCCGATGCGATGTATGTCGGGCACGTCCGTCCCCGTCACCTCTCCGCCGGCGCGCAGATACGTCTCCGTTGCCGCAACTTCGCCCGCCTCGTTCAAAGCAAAAATCTCTTCCTTCATCGAGCCCTCGCAGATGCGAATCGCGCCATACGAGCCGTTGTGATCGTGTATCGCGGTGCGTTGTCCGGGCATCCAGCACAGCACGAGCATCTCGCACAAGTGGCTGCGAAAGACGCGGTGGCGCGTGTAGGTGTGTGGCTTGAAACCGAGATGCGGGCTGAGTTCTTCCGGCCCGAGTTCCAAGCGACGCAACAGGGCGTTGAGTTCGCGTTGCGTGGGCGCGCGCTGGAAGGCGTCGAGCGCGCGTGTGAGCGCGGCGAGCGTCAGGCGAGTTGTTTGTTCCGTTTGAGTGGCGCGTGCGGGCGCGTTCGTCTGCGTGGCATTCGTTGACATAAGAAGTCTTCCGGGGGAACAAACTGTGTGATTGATGTTCGGCGCGGGGGCGCGCAAAAGTTTTACGACGAACGACGAGGGACAGTCAAATTAAGATCGGACGATCTTTGTTGATGAACGCTCTCTAGTCGCCGTGCGCGTAGACGGCGACGGGCATGTCTACGACTTCCCAGGCCGAATCGTCACGCAGCAGTTTCGTCATCAGCATGGCGTGGAAGAGATGTCCGCTGCGTTCAGCGCGCAGGCGACCCAGGAGCGGCATGCCGAGCAGGGCGAAGTCGCCGATGATGTCCAGAATTTTGTGGCGCACAAACTCGTCGTGCGAGCGCAAGCCCGTCCGGTTCAACATGCCTTCGGGCGTCAGGACGATGGCGTTGTCGATGGAGCCGCCGCGGATCAGGTTGGCGCGGCGCAGGGCTTCGATCTCTTCGGTGAAGCCGAACGTGCGCGCCGCGGCGATCTCGCGTCCGAAGGCGCGCGCTTCGAGCGCGTCGAAGCGCATGTGCTGCCGTCCGATGAGCGGGTGCGGGAAATCGATCATGCAGTCGATCTCGAAACCGTCGCACGGCTCGACGCTCATGCGCCGCTCTCCTTCGGCCACAGAGACTTTCCGGCGCACGCGCAGGGCGAGCCGCGTCGCCGGTTGTTCGACCGTGCCTGCGCGCTCGATCAACTCGGTGAAGGGTTCGGCCGAACCGTCCATGATCGGGAGTTCGAGGTTGTCAACTTCGACGTAGGCGTTATCGACACCGCCGCCGCGCAAGGCCGCGAGCAGGTGTTCGACGGTCGAGAGCGTCACCCCTTTTCGCATCAGGGTCGTCGCATAACTGGAATGCGCGACGTGTTCGACCGTGGCGGGAATCTCGAAGTTGTCGAGATCTGTGCGCAGGAAGATGTAGCCCGTGTCGGGCGGGGCAGGCAGCAAGCGCACATGAACGGGCACGCCCGTGTGCAATCCGAGCCCGCTCGTCTCGACGGGTGCGGCAATCGTAGTCTGTCTGATCAAATCGTTAAGTGAATCCTTTCGGCGTTCAGGAGGAGACTGAAGATAATTTGCCGCAGAACGACAATCCGGATGGCAATGCCCGTGCCGCAACGGGCACAACTCCAAACAACCGCGCAAACGCACGCTTCGCCGCCGCACAGCCCAGGCACTGTGGCGCACACACCACACACCCCCTGTACACACTGCGGCAGATGCGCCACATTGCTGGTAAATGGTGAATGGTGAATGGTAAATGGTAAAAGACAGATTTTCTCCATCCACTATTTACCATTCATCGTTTACAGCTTTTAAATCCATTCACCATTTACCATTCACCATTCACCAACTTCCCCCTTGTCTCCCGCCGATGCTTTTCATATCATCCTTGGCAAATGCCGAGTAAAAAATCTGCCGCCGCCAAGACGCCGCCCGAACGCGTCTTTCTCATAGACTCTTTCTCGCACATCTTCCGCGCGTTCTTCGCGCCGATGAGCGGGCGCATGGAACCTTTGACGAGCAGCACGGGACAGGTAACGCAGGCCGTCTTCGTCTTCACGAACATGCTGCGCAAGTTGCTCGCAGACGAGCAGCCGCACTATCTGGCCGCCGTCTTCGAATCCGAAGTGCCTACCTTTCGTCACGAGATGGACGTGGGCTACAAGGCCAACCGCGACGGGATGCCCGAAGAACTCGCCTCGCAGATTCCGCTCATCATGCGCGTCTGCGAGGCGTACAACGTGCCGATCCTGAGCGTGCCCGGCTTCGAGGCCGACGACGTGATCGGCGCACTCGCCATGCAGGCAGCAGCGCAAGGTTTACAGGCCGTCATCGTCTCGAACGACAAGGACATGTGCCAACTCGTCCGTGACCCGCTCGTCGTCTGCATGCGGCAGAACTCGCAGAACGTCAAACGCAAAGAACCCGTCCCGCCCGTCGAATGGTGCGACGAAGCCTGGGTCGAGAACAAGTTCGGCGTGCCGCCCCCGCAGATCATAGACCTGCTCGGTTTAATGGGCGATGCGGTTGACAACATCCCCGGCGCTCCCGGCATCGGCGCGAAGGGCGCTGTGCAGATCGTCAGACAGTTCGGCTCGATTGAAAACGCGCTCAAGAATTGGGAAGAGGTCAAACACAAGACCTATCGCGAATCCTTACGCGACAACGCAGACCTCATACGCCAGTCGCGCGAACTAGCCACGATCAAAACCGATGTCAACATCAAACTCGACTTAGACCAACTGCGCGCCAAACCGCCCGACCGACTGGCCGCATATAAACTTTTCCGCGAACTGGAATTCCAAACCCTCACGCGCGAATTCGCCGATGCGGCCGTCGGACTCGAAGGCGTCGAGGCGCACACGCGTCGCTACACGCGCATCACTTCGCGAGAGGAACTCGATCAGTTAGTCCGCAAACTCTGGGACACGGATCACTGGAGTTTCGCCGTCGCCGATTCGACTCCCGCGGGTGCAGGCCAACAGGGCGCGAGCCGCGATCAGGCCGCGCCCACCGGCGTCGCCATCTCCACGGCCGCACACACCGCCGCCTTCGTCGACCTGCAAAACTTCGAGGGCGGCGCACAGGCGGCAGTCGAACCCCTGCGCGACGTGCTCGCCAACGGTCTGCTCTCAAAGTCTGTCCACGATCTGAAACGCGCCGTCGCCTTGCTCGCGCATCTCGGCATCGAGCCGGAAGGCGTGACAGACGACACGCTGCTGGCCGCCTACCTGCTCGATCCGATTCGCAGCAAATACGATCTGGCAGACCTCGCGCGCGATGCCGTCGGTGCGGACGGCTGGACGGAAGCACCCGAAGGTTGGACTGAAAATGACTGGCGCGCCTCGGAAGCCTCGGACTTCACCGCGCAGGCGGCCGACGTGCTCCACGGCCGCATACTCGAACAGGGACTTGAAGCGATCTACAACGAGATCGAGTTGCCGCTCGCGCCGCTCCTGCATCGCATGGAGCACGCGGGGCTTCGCGTCGATACACAGGTACTCGGCGAGTTGTCTGCCTTCTTCGGTGCGGAGTTGGAGAAACTGACGGCGCGCATTTACCAGGAGGCGGGGCGCGAGTTCAAGATCAATTCGCCCAAACAGGTCGGCGAAGTCCTGGAAGAGTTGAACATCAGTTCGGGGCGCAAGACTTCGACCGGACAAGTCTCCACCAACCGCGCCGTCCTCGACGAACTCGCCTTGAAGTATGAACTGCCGCGCCTCATCATCGAATACCGCGAACTCGACAAACTCAAGACGACTTACACGGACGCGCTGCCGGCGCTGCTGAGCGCCGACGGACGCATTCACAGTCAACTCAACCAGACGGTGACGGCGACGGGGCGTCTCAGTTCAAGCGAGCCGAATTTGCAGAACATCCCCATCCGCACCGAACTCGGCCGTCGCATCCGCCGCGCCTTCATTCCCGATCCGGGTTCGGTCTTCGTCTCCGCCGACTACTCGCAACTCGAACTGCGCCTCCTGGCGCACATCACACGCGACCCAGTGATGCTCGACGCCTTCCAGAAAGGCGAAGACATACACACGCGCACCGCCCAACTCGTCTTCGGCGCGAAGACCAAAGAGGAACTGAAAGAGAAACGCCGCTTCGCCAAGATCGTCAACTTCGCTATCGCCTACGCCGTCGAACCCTTCGGCCTCTCGCAGCGCGTCGGTATCTCGCGCAAGGAAGCAAAGCAGGTCATCGACGACTACTACAAGACCTACAAAGGCATCCGCGAGTTTATGGACAAAGTGCCCGAAGAAGCGCGTGAGAAAGGACTCGTCCGCTCCATCTACGGCCGCATCCGCCCGCTCCCCACCATCAACGACCGCAACGGCCAAATCCGTGCCCGCGCCGAACGCGAAGCCATCAACATGCCGATTCAGGGGACGGCGAGCGACATCGTGAAGACGGCGATGCTCAAGGTTGAAGAGGCGCTCAGGCGCGAGAACTTGCAGGCGCGACAGGTGATGCAGGTGCACGACGAGTTGCTGGTGGAAGCGCCGGAGTCGGAGGCCGAACAGGTGGCCGCCCTGCTCAAACGCGAGATGGAAACGGCCGTCGAACTCGACGTGCCCCTCGAAGTCGAAGTCGGCACGGGCAGCAATTGGATGGACGTTAAGAAGTAGTAAATGGTGAATGATAAATGGTAAATGGTAGGAGACAGTTCTTCACCATTTACCATTTACCATTCGCCGTTCACCAAATATGTCTGAACAGCGGCAACCTAAAGAAGAAGGAGACGCGGGCGGGCGCGTGGTGTATAGCCGTCTGCCGGGGGCGGACGAGGCGGGAGAGGTGCGCCCGGCGACCGCTGCTTCAGGAGCGGGTGGTTTGCCGTCGTTCGTTCGGGAGCCGCTCGCGCCGACGTTGCCGACGCTCCTGGTCGCCTTCGTGTTGCTGGTGCTGCTCGTCTTCGGCCTCGGTTATTTGAGCGTGAAGGAGGTTGAGTCGGTGAGCACGGAGGTGCAGCGGCTCGACCTGCAAGCGGCGGAGCGCACGGAGTTGTTGTTGGACTTGCGCAGTGCGCTCACGCAACTGGACAACGAAGCGCGCGAACGCGGCATGAGAGAGGCGAGCGGCGGCGTCGTCAACCCGTTCAACCTGAAATTGCGGCAGGCGCGCGGCGACGTGGAGAAGAAACTTTATCTTTTCGATCACTTGCCCGTGGCGCAGACCGAACAGGGACGTGCTTTCCGCGCGGACGTGTTGAAGTACATTGAGAGCACGAAGGATGCGGAGCAATATTCAATCGAAGGCTTCAAAAGTTTTCGCCCCGTCGAGGAAGGCATGCGCTTCCTGCTCAAGCAAGTCAATGATCAGCAGGGCGAATTGGACAGGCAGCGCCTGAATCTGGCGGCGCAGGCCGCGCGCCGCATCAGCTTTCTCAGGTGGGTCGCCGTGCTGTTCGGCGCCCTGATAGCGGCGGCGACGATCTGGGAAGTGCAAAGGCGTTTCCGGCAGATGCGGCGCAGTCTCGAAGAATCGCGGCGCGAGCGTCTGTTCAGTTCGCAAATGCTCGAAGGGATGGTGAGCGCCGTGGCAGCGATAGACGGGCGCGGCGCTTTGCGTAGCGCGAACGCAGCCTTCTTCCGGCTCTTTCCGCGCGCCTCGGTCGGCGCGTCCGTCGCCGATGCCTCAAGTGCGCCCGACGCCGTGAAGCTGTTCGCCGCCGCCACGGGCGGCGCGCGTGTCGAACAAGTAACTTATCGCGGCCGTTGGACTTTGGCGGACGCTGCGGACGGCGAGCGCACGTTTGAAGTCTATTCGTCGCCGCTCGAAATAGACGACGGGCACGGCCAGATCATGTCGCTCGTAGACGTGACGAAGACCGTGGCGACCGAAACAGAGTTGCGGCACAAGGCTTCGCTCGCGGCCGTCGGGCAGGCGGCGGCGCAAGTCGCACACGAGATCAAAAATCCGCTCGGCAGCATACGCCTCGGCGTGGCGATGCTGCGCGACATGACACAGCCCGGCGAGGCGCACGACACCATCGATCTGGTCGAGCGCGGCATCGACCACCTGAACAAACTGACGGTTGACGTGACGCAGTTTTCACGCGAGAAAGCCCTGTCGCTCGAACGCGTGGACGTACACGAACTGCTCGACTCAAGCCTCGAACTCGTCTCGGATCAAATTCGCGCCAAACGCGCGCCCGTCGAACGACACTACGCGTCCGAACAACTCACGGGCGAACTGGACGCAGACCAACTGCGACAAGTCTTCGTCAACCTGCTCGCCAACGCGCTCGACGCCGTGGATGAGAACTCGCCCATCTCGATCACGACCGCGCACGTCTCACGCGCAACGGGCGGCGGAAACGGCACTGGCGCGGGCGCACCCCACGCGCGCATCACCATCGCAGACCGCGGGCGCGGCATGGACGAGAAAACCCTCGCGCGCATCTTCGAACCCTTCTACACCACCAAAAAGCGCGGCACGGGCTTAGGACTCGCCATCGTCAAAAAGATCGTGGAGCAACACGGCGGGACGATTGCGGTCGAGAGCGCCCCCGGCGCAGGCACGCGCTTTCACGTCGAACTGCCGCTCACGCAGAAGTAAAGAATCCCGCACTAAATACAACTCGCTACGCTCGCCTTCATGTAAAAACCGTCACGAGATTCTTTTCCCTCAGCCTGACTCTTTCCCGCCGTAAATTCCGCGTTAACAATTGAAGGAATGAACTGCACGCTTGATCTCTTGAGCGGTGAGTCAAACATAAAAGAATGCCGGCTGCGACGGCTAAGGAGAAGATAAGGATATGTCGAACACTATGCGTAAGTTTACGGCAATCGCCCTACTCGTGTTTTCGGGACTCACCGCATCGCCTGTCAATGCAGCTCAGGGCGGAGCTCAAGAGCAAGCCAGAAGAGAGAGAGAGATTCAAGCCTGCATGCGGCCGGCGGGAGTGGCATACCAGAACGCGCTTCGCGAGGCACAGCAAAATCTCGTGAAAGCCGAACGCGAAGCCGAGCAGGACTACCGCGCGGCGATACGCAACAACAAGAGCGACGCCGCGCGCACGGCGGCCAAGAAGGCTAAACAGGAGGCGTTGAGAAAGGCTCAACAGGAAGCCCAGCAGGCGCGCAGGGCAGCCCAGCAAGCCAGGCAGGAAGCGGAGCAGAACTGCCGCAATCCGAAGCAGCCTGAGACAACGAATAATAAGCCCGCCAATACTTCGGAAGGGACTCTGGGGCACGGGCCGCGCGGGCGAAATCCGAGCGTGCGAATGGATTTACGCGTCGTGGATGAAGCGGGGAAACCGGTTCAGGGAGTGAAAACGAAACTGTGGTCAGAGCGTCAGAGCAACGGATACTTGTGCGAAACTTTCCACACGACCGACGCCCTCGGCAAAGTGCTGATGGATCCGATCCATTTCACCAAAACCCTACAGTTGAAGCTGGAAGCCAGGGGATTTGAGCCGCAGACGATTCAAGTCGATCCTTCGCAACTCGATAAGCCGTTCATGGCGGTGATGCAGGCAAAATAAACATACCGGGTATCGCAAAGGAGCAGCGCGCGAAAAGTTATTCGCGCGCTGCTCCTTTGTGAATAGCGACGAGCATCGCCGCACGCTCTTAAGTTTGATTCGCCCGGGTCGGCGCGTCGCAAACAGGGTCGCGGGCGTTTGTTTACGATTGTCCTGCGTCGCGCTGGCTATGAGCCGTCACGGCTTCGATAGCCCCCTCGTGCATCCGTTCGGGTCGAACGTAGAGCCAGTGTTTCTCAAACTCCTCATCAGTCATGGCGGGTTGCGCTAAACGCTCTCTGTCCTTCAACCACTGTTCAGCCCAGCGTCGCAGTTCCGGGTCGCGGTTGAGCGCCATGCGTGCCGCGTGCATGTTGATCGGCGTCGTCATCAAACAAATCCTCCTTATTCAATCGAGCGAAGTGTCGAGAAACATCATCAGGATGAAACCGGGCATCAGTTCGGCCGTAGCTCAACTTCGCGTCAAGCGTGCGAAGGCGGCGCGGGCGGCGTTGATTGTTCGGTCGATGAGTTCGTCCGTGTGCGCGAGGCCGATGAAGCCCGCCTCGAATTGTGAGGGAGCGAGATAGACGCCCTCTTCGAGCATCGCGTGGAAAAACTTGCCGTAGAAGTCGCGGTCGCTTTTCGATGCGCTCGTCCAGTCGTTGACGGGTTCAGCCGTAAAGAAGGTCGTCCACATCGAGCCGACGCGGTTGGTCGTGGTGGCAATGCCGAATTCGCCCGCCGCGTCGGACATCCCTGCCGAGAGGCGCGCGCCCGCGCGTTCGAGTTGCGCATAGACGGACTCGTCGCGCAGGCGTCTGAGCGTCGTGAGTCCGGCGGTCATGGCGAGCGGGTTGCCGGAGAGTGTGCCCGCTTGATAGACGGGGCCTGCGGGTGCGACGCGGTTCATGATGTCGCGGCTTGCGCCGTATGCGCCGACGGGCAGACCGCCGCCGATGATCTTGCCGAGCGTCGTGATGTCGGGCGCTATCCGGTACAACTCCTGCGCACCGCCGCGCGCGAGACGAAAGCCGGTCATCACTTCGTCGAAGATGAGCAGCGCGCCGTGGCGACGCGTGAGTTCGCGCACTGCTTCCAGGTAGCCCGCGTGCGGCGGGACGCAGCCCATGTTGCCGACGACGGGTTCGATGATGACGGCGGCGACGGTAGCGCCGTGTTGGTCGAAGACTTGAGAGAGCGCGTCCGCATCGTTGAACGGGACGGTCAGAGTTTCAGAGGCGAGCGAGGGCGGGACGCCGGGGCTATCGGGCAGTCCGAGCGTGGCGACGCCGGAACCTGCACGGACGAGCATCGAGTCGCCGTGGCCGTGATAGCAGCCTTCAAACTTGACGAGCTTCGTGCGCCCCGTTGTGCCGCGCGCGAGGCGTATGGCCGACATGGTGGCCTCCGTGCCGCTGTTGACCATTCGCACCATCTCGATTGAAGGGACGGCCGCAGTGATCTCTTCGGCCATCTCGATTTCGAGTTCGGTGGGTGCGCCGTAGCTCGTGCCGCGCGCGAGTGCGTCGGCGAGCGCGGCGATAACTTCCGGGTCGGCGTGGCCGAGAATCATCGGCCCCCAGGAGCCGACGTAGTCTATGTAAGTGCGGCCGTCAACGTCGGTCATGGTCGCGCCCACGGCGGAGCGTATGAAGCGGGGCGTGCCGCCCACGCCGCGAAAGGCGCGCACAGGCGAGTTGACGCCGCCGGGGATGAGTTCGACGGCGCGTGCGAAGAGTTCCGCCGAAGCGTCTCTGTGTCCGGTGCTGCTGGCTGTCATCCGTTAGTTATCCTCTGTGAATCTTTGTCTCGACTTTCTTCAATCTTCCTTTGTGTCTTTGTGCCTTAGTGGTTAATCAAATAAGTTAACCACCAAGACACGAAGACACGAAGGAAGACGGAAGGGCGATAATAGCCGATTCGTGTACGGGCGCGCATCGTCGGGTCGCGCTCTGAAACGGAAACTCGCGCGGGCGCGTCTTTAGAAAGTGTGCCCGCGTTCACGCGCGCCGCGTCGTCGCTCTGCCATCCGAGTTTGCCACGGAGAGAATCGAAAATGTTGAACAAGATACAGGCTGGAAGTTTCGCCGGTCGCCGCTTCAAACGCGCCGTCGCATCGCTGCTTCTACTAATCTTCATCGTGCCTGCGGCGCTGGCGCAGGAGGGCAGAATTGTCCGCGAGTTGGTGCACGGCGCGTCGCTCGAAGGAAATGTGACGGGCGAAGCGACGGATCGCAACGTCTCAATCTACCTGCCGCCTTCTTACGAACGCGCGCCGGCGAAGCGTTACCCGGTCGTCTATCTACTGCACGGCATCGGCGACACGGACAAGACTTACACCTCCCCGTGGCGCAACCAGACCGCAGCGTGGGGCACGATTCAAGGCTTGATGAATAACGGCGTGGCCGAGGGTCGCTTCGCGGAGATGATCGTCGTCATGCCCGACCAGCGGACGAAGATGTTTGGCAGCTTCTATACGAACTCCACAGCGACGGGCAACTGGGAAGATTTCACTTTCAAAGATTTGGTCAACTACATCGACCGCAAATACCGGACGCTGGCGCGCGCCGAAAGTCGCGGCATCGCCGGACATTCGATGGGCGGACATGGCGCGCTCAAAGTGGGGATGAAGCACCCGGAAGTGTTCAGCGTCGTCTACGCTTTGAACCCGGCCGTGCTCGGCTGGGGCGCGGACGTGTCGCTCGAAAATCCGGCATTCGTGGCCGTCTCCAAAATGACGACGCTTGAAGAGGTCATGCGCGGCGGCATCTATTCCGTCGGCGCGCTCTGCGTGGCGCAAGCCTTCTCGCCCAACCCCGCGCGCCCGCCCTTCTACGCAGACCTGCCTTACAAAATGGTTGACGGAAAACCGCAGCCGAGCGAACCCGCCTACAGCAAGTGGACTGAGAACATGCCGCTCCACATGGTTGCGGCGCACAAGGCGAACCTTTCGCGCCTGCGCGGCCTGCGCTTCGACACGGGTTGGGAGGACGAGTTCACGCACATCCCGCCGACGACGCGCGCACTCGCACGCAAGCTGACGGAACTGGGCGTCGAACATATTTTTGAAGAGTACAACGGCGACCATCGCAATCGCCTGTGGGGACGCACCGGCCGACTGTACACGGAAGTCTTGCCCTATTTCTCGCTCCTGCTCGATTCACGCGAGGCTAAATGAGCGAAGCCCGCACACGTTCAAACGGCGCGGGCTTCGTTCGTCGAGGAAATGTTGGTTAACGGTTCAGAAGTTCGTTACCAGTTAGTAACGGCCGCGTCCACGGCGACCGCCGTTGCCGAAGACCGGGTGCGAAGACGAACCACGGCCGCGTCGATAGTAGCCGTTGCCGCGCCTGCGGTCGTCATCATCCCAACGCCCGTCGTTATCACGGTCGCGCCAGCGCCGATTGCGCCGGTCGTCGTCGCGGCGTTGCTCGCGGATGTAGCGATCCTGTTCGCGTTCGTCGCGGCGAATCTCGCGCCGCTCCTCGCGCGTCAGTACGCCGTCAGAGCGATAGGCGCGTCGTTCGGCGCGTAGTTGACGTTCACGTTCGCGTATCTGCCGCGCCTCGTCGCGCGTGATCTGGCCGGAGCGGACGCCCCGACGGATGCGCTCGCGGTCGTTGCGGTCGTTGTTTCTGCGCCACTGCGCGGAAGCCTCGCTCGCGCCGCCCAGAAGCAAGGCGATAACGCCCAGAAGTAGAAACTTTTTCATTGTTCAACCCTTTCCCTGAAATTCAAATAGTGAAAAATCGGCATTTATAGTAGACGGCTGCCGTATTGCCGCCGGAGAGAGTTTGAATCAGTTCACGCTGACAAAGAACGGCAACCACCGTGCCGCGTGCCACCTCTGCGGCGCAAGCCGGACGCGCCTGGCTTAAAGTGTTGAAGGCACAGGCGAGCCTTACAACGAGCATCAAGGGCCGCCGCGCCCGCGCACGTTGCCAAATAGAACACCCGATGCACGATTTCCGGCATCTATTACACCATGCACGTGTAAAACCTGCTTTCGTCATTGTGGGCATTTTCGTGATGAGCAACGCTTTTTGTTAGTTATCCAAAAAACGACCGCACACGTTTTCGTTTCAGCCGAAGATGCTGCGCCAGCGACGGTCGAGCGAGTTGCCGAAGAGGAACGTGGTGATGGAAGGCTGCTCGTGCGAGCGTTCGTAGCCGACGAGTTCGACGTAGGCTCGCCCTTCTGCTTCCGCCCCCGCATGTCGGCCGCGCACGGTGCACGCGCCCTCCCAGTAGACGATCATGGTCGTGCCGCGCGTGTCCAGTTCCTGATCCTCGATGACGGGCTGCACCTCAACGTCTACGTCGAAACGCGGGACGCGCAAGCGCCAGCCGCTCGGATACGTTGCGCCCGTGTGCGGACTCTGCCAGTGCCCTGTCGGCTCAAGCATGAAGTCTGCGCGTGAGAGATGTGTGGCCTGTCCCGCAGCATCGACGAACGTGCCGCTCGAAAACTCCGAAGGACGATCTACGGCGTCGCGTATGTGATAGACCATCAACTCCGCGCCGGTCGAGAGTTGCAAGCTGAACCAATCCCAGCCGCGCTGGTTCGCCGTCGTTCGCCAGGTGCCGAACTCTCTGTCCATCCAGGCCGAGCCGGTGCAGCGCTCCGTCTCGCCGTGCCAGGTGATGTGGCCTTCGGCCTCCATTCGCGTGAATGAGAAATAACGCGACGCCTCGCCCTCGTCTTTGAAACTGACGCCGACGCCTTCGTGACCGTTGAGCGCGGCGGGCTTCACGGGGCGCAGGGCGACTTCGAAAATGAGGTCGCCGCCGAGCGTGGCGCGCAGGATGTGGCGCCCGTGTGTCTCGCGGACTGTCCAGTCGCCGAGTCGCAGATAGTAGCGCGTCGCGCTCATCTCGGCGGGCGGGTCGAAGGGGCTGTTCGCGCTCTTGCGATGCGCGTAGCGAAAGCGCCTGTGCGTCTCATCCGTGACGGCAAAGTGCGCGAGGTAGAGCGGATTGGCGATGAGCCGTAAGGGGACGACGCCGAAGCGGTCGAGGTCTGTACGACGTTTGAAGAAGACGAACTCGAAACCGAAGCGACGCCCCGAGGCGGTCTGCATGTGGCCTGTGTAATACCACCACTCGGTCTGCGCATTCACGTGCGCGTAGAGGTCACGCGGCAGTTCGACGCCGGCGTGCTCCGTGCCGTCGCGTAAGGTCGAAGCCTTGCCGACGATGGCATCCGCCAGATTGTCGAGCAAGTCGGTCGCGATCTGTTCCAGAGGTTCGACAAAATTTGCGCTCATAAAAATTCAATTCACCCATCCTCAAAAATTCCCACTCACCATAAACGTTGCTGGTAACGAAACTGTGCGCGTTTTGCAAAAGTTGTTTGAGAAGACTGGTGAATAGTAAATGGTCAATGGTGAATGGATGAAGACAGTTCTTCTCCATTCACCATTTACTATTGACCATTTACCACTTCATATCCTCTCCACGCCTTCGCGCGGTTCGACGAGCAGGGTGCGGAAACTGGACATGCGGACGAGGCCGGGCGCAGCGCCTTTTGGCTTGGAGAGAAACTTGCGCGGCGTGTAGTGGACAGAGACTTTGGCGTCGCGTTTCGCCTGACTGAAATGCGCGGCGAGTTGCGCCGCTTCGATCACTGTGCGGTGCGGCACGTCTGCGCCGCGCGCGTGGTTGCGCACGATGACGTGCGAGCCGGGATAGTCTGCGGCGTGCAGCCAGAGGTCGTGCGCGCGTGCGACTTTGAACGTCAGTTGATCGTTGTCCTTCGCCGCGCGCCCGACGAGGATTTCGTAGCCGTCCGACGAACGATAACGACGCGCGCCCGCCACCGCCTCCGACGCTTTCGCCTGCGCCTTCGTGCGGCCCGCATCTGCGCCCGCTGCGTCGCCGCCGCTGCCGCGCGTGCCGGTTGCGCCTTTGCGAGCGTTCGTCCCGCGACCCTCTTTCGCGCCGCGCCCCGTTTCGTCGAACGCTTCGAGCGCGGCCGGGTCGCGCGCGGCGACGATGCGTTCGAGTTCCTGTCGCCGCCCTTCGAGCGCGTCGAGCGAGACGTTCAATTCCGCGAGCCGTGCGGCTGTTTCCTGCGCGGCGCGTTTGGCCTTCGCGTAACGCGCGAAGCGGCGCGCGGCCTCTTCCTGAAGACTGGCGTGCTCGTCTATGTCGAGTTCAATCGTGGGAGCGTCTTCCGCGAAGTAATCGACGACGCGCACGCGCGAGCCGTGCCTTTCGGCCGTCGCGATGTTGGCGAGCAGCAGGTCGCCCGCGCGTTTGTGCGCTTCCGCATCACCGTGCGCCGCCAAATCTTTTTCCAGATTGCGACGCAGTTTCTGCTGCTTCTCGACGAGCGAACGCAGACGCGCGCGGTGCGCCGCGACGCGTGCGTCGAAGGCCCGCCTGTGTTCGAGTTCGCGGTAGTAAGCGTCGGCCGCATCGGAGAGCGAATCGTGCGCGCCGCGCGTGAAGGGCGGCGGCTGCGGCACGCGGAGGGGCTGGCCTTCGAAGCGCGCGGGCGGTTGATAGATGTCTCCGATCTCTTGCCCCTCGCCGCGCGGCGTGCGCAAGGTGTCCGTGATGCGACCCGCCGCATCGAGCAGGAGCAGGTTGGCCGCGCGCCCCGTTAGTTGCGCGACGAGCGTGTGGTCGTGCGTGTCGCCGAGCGCATCGTATGAGGCGAAACTGAGACGCACGACGCGCTCGCCCTCGTCTTTCGTGAGACGGAGCAGGCGCGCGCCGCCGAGTTGTTTGCGCAGCGTCAAGAGGAAGTTCGACGGCGCGAGCGCTTGCCGTTCGAGTTCGCGCACCGTGCGCGCGACGAGGTAGAGGCGCGGGGCGGACGGTTCGACCGAGACGAACAGGTAGCGGCCGTCGCTCGAACGAAAATCGAAGGCGAGCGCGACACGCGACAGTTGCCACACCTTGCCCATCATGCGCGCTTCGAGCGTGGGCGCAAGTTCGGCGACGATGTCTGCGATCAATTGGTCGTTCATTGGGCGAAGGCAAGTTAAGCACATGCGACGGACAACTGACCACTGACGACGTGCAACTCTCTCTTGAGACAACGAAGCCCCGCGTTGCGCTAACAACACGGGGCTTCGTTGTCTTGGTGCGAGGGTTATTCGGTGATGACGACAGTGCCGGAGAGATGATCGTGTGCGGCGCGGCCTTCTGCGTCAAAGAGCGCGTAGAGCAGGCCGAGGCCACCGGTTGCGAGCGAGAGCATGTAAGCGACGGCGCGGCGGATGCACTGGCCTGTGGTGGGAGCCATGCCTGTGCGCGCGTCAACCGTGCGCAGAGAGACGAGCGACATGCCCCACGTCCGACCTGCGAGCGCCGTCGCCGCCATCAGGTACAGAAACATCAGCACGACGACGATGCCGCCCATCGAAGCGGCGACGCGAGCGTCAGCCCAGTTGCCGCTCGTCAGTTCGATGATGGCCGCGAACGGCGTGGCAGCGAACGCCACAACGAACAGATCGACGATCCCGCCCGCGATGCGTTTCGAGAGCGGCGCGTAGTCGTCAGCCTCGCCGGTCGTCTTCTTCTGCGGCGTCGTCTCCGC
Organism: Pyrinomonadaceae bacterium; assembly: GCA_035942855.1. Classification (GTDB taxonomy): domain Bacteria; phylum Acidobacteriota; class Blastocatellia; order Pyrinomonadales; family Pyrinomonadaceae; genus JAIVJZ01. The sequence continues at coordinate 51,209 of DASZCS010000087.1, forward strand.
GTGATTCGAGAGCACGGCGGCGTGCATCTCCGCCTCGATCTGTGAGAGCGAGGCTTCATCTGCGACGACGGGGATGTGGCGGCGCGTTCTCTTCTCAGGCGTGGGCGCGCTCGCCTCTGCGGGTTTCTGTGCGGGGGCGACTGTGGGCGGCACGATGACGAGCGGCGGCGCAGTGCGCGCAGGCTCCGCAGGCTTTTCGACTTCTACGGCCGCACGCGCTTCCGGCGCATCCGCCACGTGCGAGACTGCGTGGCCGTGCACCACTTCCGTTTCGGGCGCGGCTTGATATTGCTCGGCGGGTTGATACTTTTCTTCGATGACGTGAGCGACGGCCGCAGCGGCCGCACCACCTCTCGAAGCGCGTGTCACGGGCGGTGGCGGCGGATTCGCCTGACGCGCACGCTCGATGCGTTTGAGCGCGGCGACGACGAGCGGGTTCGGTTGCGGTGCTTCGGGCGGCGGGGGGACGAGGCCGAGCGACGGCGCGGAAGTCTCCACGGTCGCCGGGAGCGCAACATCAGAGGTCGGATCGTCAACCATGCCGAAAGAGACTTGGCCTGCGGGCGGCGCGGAGGCTTCCGCCTCGCGCGCGGCTTCGAGCGCACGCCGCTGTTGAATCTCGCGCACGCGCTCGCTCAGTTCCTTGCGCCACTGCGGCTTGGGCGGGACGCCGGGAAACTCGATCAGCGTCGAAGTGGCACTGGCCGTCGCCCCGCTCGAAGCACCTTTCGCTTCGCTTGTCGCGGCCGCCGTAGCGCGTTTCGTTTTAGGTTCGTGACCGGTCGAACTCGACATAGATTCTTCTTCGGGAGACGGGGAATCGGCATCAATCGCTGCGTTGTCGTCGCTCGTGCAGTGCGGGCACTTCTCCTTTGCCTCGGAGTAAGAGCCGCCGCACACGACACACTGCATAGACTAAGAGCCTCCCCTGTGGAAATCTTCAAATTTAAATCTTTGGGATGACGGGCGAAGCCGGTAAACCCAAGCCCTTTGCGGAGTCGCGGCGGATGCTATCAGAGATTACTTTAAGTCGTCAATCAGAAAATACACAAATCAATGTAGTTGGGCGACAGCAAGCCACAAGATAGGGGAAGGTGGGAAGGGATAATGAGAGGGGAAAGAACTGATGACTCAACGCTTGCTGCCGCTTTGACGCCCACGGCGAGGCCGGGAAAGAGGTCTGCAATCTTTTCTAATTTCGACGTCGCTAGGGTCGATGGTCGGAGTAGCCGTAGGTGGATTTAACTGACCGGCGAGCGGCCAGAGAATAAGTTCGACCGACGCTTCTTCCCTGTGTCCGCCATCCTGAACAAACACCCGCCCGGCTTCGACGCCCCGCGTTTTTACCAGATGATGGGTGATGCGTTTTACCTTCGCATCGACTTCGCCCGCGCAGGCCAGCCTTCCGGCGTAGACGTAGATGCGGGCGCTCTGCTCCCGATCTTTAAGCAGTTGGATGGCTAAATTATCCAAGAGCGCCTTCTCATCGCCGTTTGAAAGATTTCCGTATGTCTCGAAAGGGAGGAAACAAGTAATCGCAGGCTTTTCCTCCGCATTCACCTGTGCGGGAGCCTCGCCGCTACAGAGCAGCAAAGCCGCGCACAGGCAGAGCGTAGATGTGAGGATCGTTTTCATGCTGTCGAACCTTGCATCCGGTATCTTTCGGCACGTTCAGATCGGCTGGCGTCCGGCGAAGCCTGTTTCGAGGTCGTGCCACCACTCGATGCGGTCGCCCTCGCCGAGTTGCCAGCAGAGCAGGACGACGCGCCCCTCGCGCATGGAAGGGAAGTCCAACAGGCCGCGCTCGTAATCCTTGAGTTGCACGCCGAGCGCTTCCAACTCGCTCGTGTGCTCGGCAAGATTCATTAAATCCGTCACGTATCGCACGCCTTCGGCCATGAAGCCCCCGCCGAGTTTCGCCCGCTCGGCCGCCTCGCGCGCCGCTTCCTGTAACGACACGACCTCGCCGTGCGCCCGCGAGATGGCCGCGGCAATTCGCCGCACGGTCGGCAACATCGCGTTCGCTTCCGAAAGGGTGAACAGTTTCATAAGAGCAGAGGTCAGAGGTCAGAGGTCAGAGGTTAGAGGTTAGAGGTTAGAGAAGACAGTTCTTGTTTTAACTGGCCTCTGACCTCTAACCTCTGACCTTCGCTTCCTAGTGGTCGTCCGTGATGCGGATGAATTCCGAGTGGGCGTTGAAGTGTTCGGTCTCTTCGGTGATCTCGATTTCGGCGATGGCGGCCGAGACGGTCGTGGTCTGGGCGAGTTGTTCGTGCTGCTCGGCGGTGGCAGCGGCAAGGGGCGCGCTGTCCGTCGTGTGCAGGAACGAGTGGGTGTGCGAATCCTCGTGCGGGTGGTGCTCGTAGTAGCGCGTGCCGTGCGAGTGTTCTTTGCGCACCTTGTCGGCGATCTCGCCGAGGTCGATGAAATAGTCGGCCACGTCGATGAGCTTGGGCGCGCTGTTGGAACGGAAGCCCGCCACTTCTACGCGACAGCCTTTGTAGGCGACGGCGTTGACGGCGTAGACGAAATCCTCGTCGCCGGAGACAAGGACAGCCGTGTCGTAGCGACCGGCGAGAGAGAGCATATCGACGGCGATCTCAACGTCGAGGTTGGCCTTGCGCGTGCCGTCGTAAAAGGTCTTGAGTTCTTTGTGGATAACGCGGAAACCGTTGCGGCGCATCCAGAGCAGAAAGCCCTGCTGGCGTTCCGCGCCCACGTCAACGCCGGTGTAGAAGAAAGCGCGCAGGAGTCGGCCGTCGCCCAGGAGCACACGCAGGAGCTTGTTGTAGTCGATGTCGATGTTGTGAAACCGTGCTGCGTGAAATAGGTTGTTTCCGTCGATGAAAACCGCGACTCTCCCTCGATAGCCTAACTGCCAGGAAATATTGTTGGTCGGATCAAAGTGCTGCATGCAAAAACACGCTCCGTCGTTAAAATTTTTGAACGTTGAGATTTCATAGCGCCGTGTAACTTCATTGGCCTCTAGGATGCCGCCGCGAGGCACGTCCGGTCAAGCGAAAACGTGAGGCGGCAGAATATCCCGGCAATTACTACTGCGAAGGCAACTGTTGCCCCGTCGTTTTCTCTTCGGATTGCACGGCCTGAGTTTCGGCCGCGATGATCTCGCCCCTGACGGCGTCGAGATAGACGAGATAGGGCGTCGTACCCTTGCCGACCAGGAGTTCCCAAGCGACGTGCAACTCGATCTCACCCGTGCCCGTCGCGGAGCGAACGGGGTAGATGACGAGTTCGCGCGGCGTGATGGGGTCGTCCGCGGAGATTGTGTAGGTTGATGATCCGTTGATACCGGGGTAGGTGAACGAACGGCCGCGCGCTCGCTCAATGGCCTGGTCGGCCGTCAACTGACGTGGCCGCAGAAGCGCTAGCGCGCGCGAGAGGCGTTCGGTGTCGGGGATGGCTGTGGAAGAGAGCGACAGGACGCGCCGGTCGTCCGTGAAAGCGATGTCGAGTTGGCCGAAGCCCGCGCGCAGAGGGTAGGGGAACGGCTGTTGTTGATAACGCGCGCGGCGTGTGCCGTTCGCTTCGTCCGTGCGTGTGACGAGCGAGAGGTTTTGCGGCGCGACGCCGAGCAGCGCGCCCGCGCTCGTGATGAAACGGCGCAGGGATTCGCGGCGCGATTCCTCTTCGGAGTTAGCGCGCACCTGTCCGTCCTCGTCCGTGATCTGGACGAACGGCAGGCGCAGAGGCGCTGCGGTCGAGGGCAGACTACTAATCGTCGCCGTGACGGGTTGCAACTCCGGCGGCGGAAGGTTCGGCACGTTGTTGTCGCGCGCGAGCGCAGCCCATCCGGCGAGGGCTTGTTCGCGTCGTTCAGGGTTGGTCGTGAGGATGACCGGATAGGGAGGCTCGTTCGAGCGCGGTCGCGTCGGGTCTGGGTCGCGCGAAGCAGCGCACGCGCCCGCCGCGACGACGAGCGACGCACAAAGAGCGAGACGCAAAAAGGCGCGCGTCGCATTGAAATTCTCTCGGCAGACTCCGGGCATAATAGTTTGCTTGCTCTAAATTGGCTGTAGTAAAGACGCGCCGTGATTATACTGTATCGCCGCAAAGTGCGCCGCATGAGAGTGGGAAGGATGAATAGTTAAGACGTATAATCACGACACGGAGAAGTGAAGCTTTGGCAAAGGAAGACGACGAACTGCCTTTGACGGATGAAGACGACGCTGCGGACGCGTCGCTGCCGGTGCGTGCGTTCAAGCCCGCGGAGATGGTGGCGTGTGTCGTCTGCCTGCGCGCCAATCCGCCGACGCGCATGGATTGTCTCTATTGCGGCGCGACTTTGCCCGCTCCGCCGACGGGCGACGATCAGCGTCGCCCCGCGCTCAGGCCGCTCGAATCGTGGGAGCAGGGCTTTAACGTCGTGCTCATCCGCCGTGCAACGCCCGACCTCAACATCGCGTTGATGATGGAGGCTGCGCCGCTGTTGCGGATCGAGTTGGGACAGTTGCGCGCGCTCGTGCAGGCGCAGCCGCCTCTGCCGCTCGCGCGCGCGGCGACGCGCGAAGAGGCCACGCTTGTTGACAGGAAACTGCGCGGGCTTGGTTGGCCGGTCGAAGTCGTGCCGGACGCGGAACTCCGCGTCGAGACAGAAGCGCAGAAGCGCATACGCAAACTCGAACTCGGCGCGCAAGAGGTCAAGGGCTGGTCGAGCGCAGAGAGCGAGAGCAGCAGCGCCGCATGGGAGCGCGTGACGCTGCTGGTCCTGGGACGCATCGCGCGCAAGCGCGTCGAAGTGGAAGAGAGGCGCGGGCGGCGCGGCGCGGAGAGCGAGATGGTCGAGGCGCGCGAATTTCACGAAGACGAGAGCGTGCTCGATCTCTACTTCACAGACGGCGTGGCGGGCTGGCGCATCATGTCGGAAAACTTCGACTACTCGTGTCTCGGCGCGGCAAAGAGTTTGACGGCCGCAGAGAATTTCAAACGCCTCGTCGAGACTCTGCGAGAGCGTGCGCGCCAGGCACGCTACGAACATTCTTACGCGGGCGTGCGCCACTATCTGAAATACGCCTGGCCACTCGCAGAGCAGACCGAGGCGGGCACGCTCAGGCGCGTCCGGCCGGGGCGCTACAACGCCGAGGCCGTCACGAGCACCACGAACGAGACGCAGTTCACGCGCTACGGCCGACTGCTGCAATACTTCCGCCTGCGCGAACTTTCAACGCCCTCATGAAAAATTTTCGCCGTCACAAACCGAAGACCAACGCCACCCGCCCGGCGGGCGACGAGCGACAGGCGCGAGATGCGCGAGGCGACGCAGCGCGCCGCTCCGACGCGCGCGACGAAGGGACGCCGCGCCGCGCTGCGCACGGCGGCGAAGCAGGCGAGACGAGAGAGCGGGCAGGCGAGTTCGCGGAGAGACCGGTGGACGAGTCGCACCTGTACGGCGTGCTGCCCGTGCTCGAAGCACTGCGCGCGGGCAACCGGCGCATCGAGCGCATCACGATTGCGGAGGGCGTGCACGAGACGCGCCTGCGAGAGTTGTTCGAACTGGCGCGCGAGTTTCGCGTCACCATACGCCGCGCGCCGCGTGCGGAGTTGCAGCGTCTCGCCGCGCCGGGCGCGAACCATCAGGGCGTGGTCGCACACGTCGCGGCCGTGGCTTACCGCGACGCAGACGAGTTGTCGGATGCGCTCGTCGCGCGCGTCGGCACGAACGAGCCGCCGCTCGCCGTCGTGCTCGACGGCGTGGAAGACCCGCGCAACCTCGGCGCGATCATACGCACGGCCGAATGCGCGGGTGTGCACGCGTTGTTCGTGCCCGAACGCCGCGCGGCGGGGCTGACGGAGACGGTGGCGAAGGCCGCGGCCGGCGCGCTCGAATATCTGCCCGTCGCGCGCGCGACGAACATCGCGCGGCTCGTCGAAGATTTCAAAGAGCGCGGCATCTGGACTATCGGCACGGACGCAGAGGCCAACATCGCTTACACGGATTGGGACTGGACGCAGCCGTGCGCGCTCTTGCTCGGCGGCGAAGGGGCGGGTCTTCGTCGTCTCGTGCGCGAACGCTGCGACGCGCTCGTCAGGATTCCTTTGCGTGGACGGATCACGTCGCTCAACGTCTCGGTCGCCGCCGCTGTCGTGCTCTACGAAGCGCTCAGACAAAGAACCCTTGCGCGCCCCGCGACGTATGAAGAGGGGCGGAACACTGACGAGTCGTAACTGCCTTCGGAGGATGCGCATGTATTGTCCACTCTGTGCGGTGCAAAATTTAGACGACGCGAAGTTTTGTCGCGCGTGCGGCGCGGACATCAGACTCGTGCCGCAGGCCGTGCGCGGGACGCTTCCGCCCGATGCCTTAGCAAACACTGAGACAGACGACAGGGCTGCGCGCCGAAAGAAGAAGCAGCGGCCGCCCCCGACCGTCGAGGAAGGGTTGAAGAGTCTCTTCACGGGCGTCGCTCTGTTCATCATCTTCCTCATCGGCCTGTTCGTCTTTCGCGGCGCGTTCTGGTTGACCATCTGGTTCATCATCCCCGCGCTCGCCAACGTGGGCGAAGGCATCGGCCAACTCATACGCGCGCGACAGGAGGGCGCGCGTTTGACGGGGACGACCGGCGAGGGCAGTTATCTTCCTCCCGCGACGTTTGCCCCCATCGCACAGCCGGAACTTTCGTCGCCCGACACGAAGGAGATCATCCCCACGCACATCAGCGTGACCGACGCCACGACCAGACACCTCGACGCGCGCTCGAATCGACCTTGAACGTTATTCACACGCTTTAGCCCGGACGACGCCAGGCAGACGCGCAGAGCCGAAGCGCCCGGCACATTTGAAGGAGACGCCGAGAAATGTATTGTCCGAAATGCGGAACGCAGAACGTTGAGGACGCGAGTTTTTGTCGCGGCTGCGGTGCGAACTTGGGCCTTGTCACGCAGGCTCTCGCGGGGCATGTGCCCGCGCCCATCGCCGAAGGCAAGCGCAAGCATGGACGCCCGGACAAGGACAGATGCAACGACCAGCCTAATCTTACCTTCGCGCTTGTCAAAACTTTCGTCGGCATCGCCTTCATATTCGTCGCGCTCGCCGTGAAAGGCGTGCCACAGATTGCAGGTCATATCTGGTGGTTCTGGATGCTCATTCCGGCGGCCGGTTCGCTCGGCGCAGGCGTCGCCGAGTTCGTGCGTCTCTACCAGCACAGCGAGCGGCCGCAACAATTACCCTCCGCGCACGCCTACGTGCCGCCCGCCATCCAGCCAGCGCTCCGCACGGCCGAACTTCCGCCACGCCGCGCGGGCGCGGATTTCTACACGCCTGCGAGCGTCACCGAAAACACCACGAAGCTGCTTGAAAAAGATCAGTAGCCTTGCCGCAACCTCTCGATGACCGCCAAACAACACGCGCGCCTCTGCGTTCCCGTCTGCGTTCGGCGCGCAGGGGAGTTGCGCGAAACAGTCGAGCGCGCCGCAGAGTTGGCCGACCTTCTGGAGTTGCGTCTCGATTGTCTCGAAGGCGAAGCCGAGCTTGAGCGTGCGATGCATGTGGAACTGCCCCCGCTCTTTCGCGCACGCACGCGCCCCTTCATCCTAACCTTCCGCAGCGCCGCACAAGGCGGCCTGCAAACTTCAGACAGCGAACGTCAAACTTCGAGCATTGAGTCCCAGCCTTCGGACATCGAACGGCGCGTCACGTTCTGGGCAGAGACCTTCGCCCCCGGCCACGAACTCGCCGACTACGCCGACCTCGAACTTGACCTGGCAGAATTTCTCCACACGGAAGAGACGCGCCGCGCCGCGCCGCTCGTCAACTGGAACAAAATCATCTGCTCCTATCACGAGTTCGCGGCTCTTCCGCACGACCTCGAAACCATCTACGCGCGCATGCTGCGAACGCCCGCGCGCATCCTGAAAATCGCCGTGCGTGCACAGGACATCACAGACTGCCTGCCCGTGCTCTCCCTGCTCGAACGCGCGCGGCGCGCAGGGCGCGACATGATCGCCGTCTCAATGGGCGAAGCCGGACTCCTGACGCGCATACTTGCGCCCGCGCGCGGCGCGTTTCTCACCTACGGTGCGCTCGCGCCGGACACTACAACCGCGCCCGGCCAGATCAACGCGCGCGATCTGCGCACGCTCTATCGCGTTCCGCAGATCGACGAACGGACGCAGATCATGGGACTCGTCGGCTCGCCCGTCTCGCACTCCTTCTCGCCGCACATGCACAACGCAGCCTTCGCCGCGCGCGGCCTCAACACTGTCTACATCCCTTTTGAAACCGCCGACGTGCACAGCTTCATACGCCGCATGGCGCACCCGCGCACGCGCGAACTTGACTGGAATCTGCTCGGTCTGAGCATCACCGCACCGCATAAGAGCGCCGTGATGTCCGAACTCGATTTCGTCGAACCGGCGGCAAAGGAGATCGGCGCAGTCAACACCGTCGTCGTCGAAAACGATGCTCTCTGCGGCTATAACACGGACGCACAGGCCGCGCTTCTGCCGCTCGCCGGGCGCATACATTTGAGCGGCGCACGCGTGGCAGTGCTCGGCGCGGGCGGCGCGGCGCGTGCCGTCCTGTGGAGCCTGCGTGAAGCAGGCGCACGCACGCTCCTTTACGCACGCGACACGGAGCGCGCACGAAAGACGGCCGCAACTTTCGACGCCGAATGCCGAGCGCTCGACGCGGACGCGCTCTTCGCGGGCTTCGACTTGGTCGTCAACGCGACGCCCCTCGGCACGCGCGGCGCACTTGAGACGGAGACGCCCGCCAACGCCGCTCAACTCCGCGACGCGCGCTCCGCCTACGATCTCGTTTACAATCCCGGCGAGACGCGCTTCATGCGCGAAGCACGCGCAGCCGGGTGCAACGTGATTCTCGGTGGCCTCCCGATGCTCGTCGCGCAGGCCGCCGCGCAATTCAAACTCTGGACGGGAACGGACGCGCCGCTCGAACTGATGCAAGCGGCGGCGGAACAGCAGATGTCGAAAGCAGAGGCCAGAGACTAGAGGCCCGAAGTCAGTTAAAACAAAACTGATTTCTACTAACCTCTAACCTCTGACCTCTGACCTCTGATTTATGCAGGAGAGATACAGCAGGCAGATTTTGTTCGCGGGACTTGGCCGCGAAGGGCAGGCGCGCGTGTCTGCGTCGCGTGTGCTCGTCGTCGGCTGCGGCGCGCTCGGGTCTTCGCAGGCAGAGGCGCTGGCGCGCGCGGGCGTGGGGCATCTGCGGATTGTGGATCGCGATTTCGTCGAAGAGTCGAACTTGCAGCGGCAGACGATGTTCACCGAACAGGACGCGCGCGAACGCATGCCGAAGGCCGCGGCGGCCGCACGCCGCATCCGCGAGATCAATTCCGATATCGAAGTCGAACCGCACGTCGCAGACGTGCATCACGCAAACATCGAAAGCCTCATCGAGAGCTGCGACCTTGTGCTCGACGGCACGGACAACTTCGCCACTCGCTACCTGCTGAACGACGCCTGCGTCAAACACGAAGTCAACTGGATATACGGCGCGGCCGTCGGCTCCTACGGCGTGACGATGACCGTGCGCCCGCACCAGTCGCCCTGCCTGCGCTGCGTCTTCGAAGAGTTGCCACCGGCCGCGAGCGCCGAGACGTGCGACACGGTCGGAGTCATCATGCCTATTATCTCCGTCGTCGCCGCCGTGCAGGTCAGCGAAGCCTTAAAACTGCTCGCGGGCAAAACGGACGCGCTCCACCGCGCCCTCATGCAGTTCGACGTGTGGCAGAACGTTTGGCGGCGTATCAAACTCTCCACGCCTTCGCCCGACTGCCCGACCTGCGCCCACGCACGCTACGACACGCTTGAAGCCGAGGCGGTCGAACTCGCCTCCGTCCTCTGCGGCCGCGACGCCGTCCAAATTTCGCCACGCCACGCCACGCGCGTCGATCTCCCGGCACTCGCCGAACGCCTCCGCCCAGCGGGCGATGTACACGTCAACGAATACCTCCTGCGACTCCGCACAGGCGAACACGAACTCACCATCTTCCAGGACGCACGCGCCATCATCCGCGGCACGGACGACCCCACCACCGCACGCTCGTTGTATGCGCGCTACGTGGGCAACTGAGGGGCAGCGGGTTTTCCCTATCGCCCTGGCGCATACCTGCAACGCTTCTTTTCGAGTTATCATCAGATGAACGTTATTCAATTCAACACAACAGAAACTTCATTGATGCTCAAGAACACTTACGGCCTGCGTTTCGTCGCAATCTTTTCACTTCTCTTTTCACTCGTCGTCGGCGCGGCCACATCGGCGCGCGCGGGTGGCCCCGTCGTGTGGGAGACAAATTCACGCGAGGAGCTTTTGAAAGGCGAGGCGCGTGGCGTCTCCGTCACGGATACGGGCGCGCTTATGCTCGCGCCGCGCTTCGCGCAACTGTTCGACACAGAGCAGGCTTACATCTGGTCAACGACGGCAGACGAGCGCGGCAACGTCTATCTCGGCACGGGGCACGACGGGCGTATCTTTCGCGTCGGCACGGACGGGCGGGGCGCGCTGCTCTATGACGCGGCCGAGTTGGACGTGACGGCGCTTGTCGTCGGGCGCGACGGTGCTCTGTACGCGGGCACGTCGCCGGACGGGAAAGTCTATCGCATCGGCACGGACGGTCGCGCCGCGGAATATTTCGATCCGCCCGACAAGTACATCTGGTCGCTCGCCGTGCTTGCGGACGGCGCGCTCGCAGTCGGCACGGGCGACACGGGCAAGCTCTATCGCGTGCGCGCGACGGGCGCGAAGCCGGACGAGTCTTTGTTGATCGACGTGAACGAGACGCACGTGATCTCGCTCGCCGTGGACAAGCAGGGACAACTCATCGCGGGCACTGATCCGGGCGGCCTCGTCCTGCGCGTCTCGCCGGAAGGAAAGGCTTTCGCTCTGTTCGATTCGCCGCTACGCGAACTGCACGCGCTCGCCGTCGCGCCCGACAATTCCATCTACGCGCTCGCCTTGAGCGACGCGGCCTCGCGCGGCAGCGCACCCGCCGTCACGACGACCACGACTTCCGGCGGAGGCGGCAACGTGAGCGGCACGGTCGTCACGTCCGTCGTGGTCGAAGAAGGCGCGCAAACGGCTGCGTTCACCGCCGCCGCGCAGCAGACGCCCGCGCGCAGCCGCAACGAACTGGCGAACGCGCGCAGCGCAGTCTTCCGCATCCTGCCCGACGGCGGGACGGACGTGTTGTGGAGTTCGAGTTCGGTGACGGCCTTCGCCGTCGCGCCCGCGCCGCAAGGCGGCGTGCTCATCGGCACGAGCGACAAAGGGCGCATCTACTCCGTGACGAACGACGGGCGCGATACGCTTCTGATTCAATCGACCGAAGATCAAATCTCCTCTTTCGTCGTGCGCGGGCGCGAGACGTTCGCGGCGTCGAGCAATCAGGGAAAACTGTTTCGCTTCGCGGCCGAACCCGTCGTCGAGGGCACTTATGAATCGCCCGTCCGCGACGCGAAGGTGGTGGCGACGTGGGGGCGCATCTGGTGGCGCGGCGCGGGCGCGGTCGAATTGCAGACGCGCACGGGCAACACCGAACGACCCGACATGACCTGGAGCGAATGGAGCGCGCCCTACCGCGATCCTGCGGGCGCGGCCGTCACCAGTCCGCGCGCACGCTTCATACAGTGGCGCGCGGTGCTGCGCGCTCCGGCCAGTGGTGCGGGGACGGCGACCGCAGGCGGCGAGTCGCGCATTGAAGACGTGAGCCTCGCATATCTGCCGCGCAACGTCGCGCCGGAAGTGCTCTCCATTACGACGCCGCCGACGGGCGTAGCCCTTTTGCCCGCGATTCAAATTCAGACCGACCCGAACCTCGAAGCCTCCGGCTTAGACCCCGCGCTGATTGCGCCGGTGGCGCAAGTGCCCGCGCGGCGCGCATATCAGAAGGGCGCAGTCGCCTTGCAGTGGCAGGCCGAGGATCGCAACGGCGACACGCTCGAATACGCCGTCTATTATCGCGCTCAAACCGAGACGGCGTTCCACCTGTTGAAAGACAAACTGCGCGACAACTTTTACACGGTTGACGGCGCAGCGCTCGGCGACGGCCGCTACCTCTTCAAAATCGTGGCGACGGACGCGCCCGAAAATCCGATTGGTGCGGCTCTGTCGGGCGAACGCACGAGCGAACCCGTGGAAGTTGACAACACTGCGCCGACAGTTCGCGCGGCGGGCGAAGCGGTCTTGAGCGGCGAGCGCGTGCGCGTCGGGTTCGTCGTCGAGGACGCACGCGGGCGCGTGCGCCGTGCAGACGTGAGCATCGACGGCGGCCCCTGGCGCGCGGTCTTCCCTGAAGACGGCATCGCCGACAGCCCGCGTGAAGTCTTCACGCTCGAACTGCCCGTCACGGGCGCGGGCGAACACACCATCTCCCTGCGCGGCTTCGACGCCAGCGGCAACTCCGGCAGCGCGCGCGTGCTGTTCAGAAGATAGGGAAAAGGAAACAGGGAAAGGGAAAAGGAAAGAGGAAGACGCAGGCGGAATTTCGGTCAGTCTTCATTTTAACCTTTTCCCCTTATCTCTTACCCTTTTCCTCCCGACCTTACACGATACCGTATGAGTTGCAACGGAAAGCGTGCGCGGTTCGGTGTAAAGCGGTAAACTGTGGACTGTAAAAGCAATAGGATGCCGGGGCGGCCTAGTGTGGCATCCATCTTGCTCAGGTATTGAGGCGAGACGAATGCGCGTCTCTCCTCTCCCTCCCATGCGCGTCTCTGAAACAATCAGAAACATGAGGAGGCAGGAAGAGTAGTAATGATGAAAGATGTGAAGAAAATTTTAGCGTCCGCTCTGGTCTTCTCTGTGCTGGCCGCCGGGACTCTCTCGGCGCAGCCGCAGAGAGAGCAGCGGCAACCTCCGCCGAAAGACCCGAAGGTCTTCGACAAGCGGGACAAGGAGCCGCGCCGTGAAGAACCGAGGCGGGAGGAGCGCCAGAGGCCGCCGAAGGAAGACAAAAAGGGGAAGCCCGAATAAACACGTTTCGACCCTTCCGCACGGAGCGTCAGCGCGGAGCACGAAGGCCGTTACGCCGAACCGGCACGCGCCATAAGTTACTCGAACTGTTTCGACAAAATTGATGCCCCCTCAACATGGCAGGCCGCCACAGGCCAGTCGTCTTGGGCGGGCATCAAACTTTGTCGGCGAACAAGGGGAATCGGAAAGATGAGAAACCACACACGCACTAAATCGATCAGCCGAAACGTGAGCGCCGTGGCGCTCTGTTGCGCCGTGGTGCTCGGTGGAACTTTCCTGCCGGGTATCGCGAACGCGCAACGCGTCAGGAACATGGGGCGGCGCAGCAGCGCCGCGCCGCAGGTGAGCATCGACCGCGGCACGATTGCGCGTGCCGAGTCTTACACGCGCGACCGCTTCAACTTTTTCACGGAGACGCCGCGCGGCGTGCGCGTCGCCTCCGTCAACCGCCCGCGCGCGGAAGCTCTGTATGCGATTGACCAGGGCTTGACCGATCTATTCGCTGCCGCGCGTCGCAGCGGTTATCGCGCGCGTCTCAATTACACAGACTACGTGGTCTTCATCGCGCGCGCCGACCGCACGCGCGACAGCACCGGCGCTTATTCGCCCGACATGGACTTCGCAGCCGGCTACTACGCGGGCAGCGTCTATGACCGCGGCGGCTCCATCTACGCGGCCGGGATGGTTTCGTCCTACACTCCCGCAGCGCTCGTCGTCGCCGAACACGAACGCGACTTCGGCCGCATGGCGAACGTCGTCCGTTACGAAGGCGAACATCTCGTCCTCTACCACAACGACCGTCGTCTCTTTCAACAAACCGCCGACCACACACGCGGCGTCGCGCACCCGATATTGAGATAGGGAAAAGGGGAAAGGTAAAAGGAGAAAGGGTAGGGGCAAAACGATGCTTCCTACCCTTTTTACTTTACCCGTTCCCCTTTGCCCCAATCTACTTGATCAGTTTCGCCGACAGCACGAGGATGAGTGCTTTGTCGCGCAGCCCGGCCGTGCCGACGACGACCTTTTCGCCGTCGCGCACGCCCACGTCGCTGCGCACGGAAGCCTTGTCGCCATCCCTGCCGTTGATCCCGAAAGAGAAGTTTCCGAGTCGCACGGTCGTCACTCCGGCAGGGCTGGTGTTGAGCGTCAGCGCGTTAGCTTGAAAGTTGTAATGGAAATCGCGCGGCGCGTTCTCGCCCGGCAGGAACAACTGCGCGACGCCTTCGCCCTGAACGATGCCGGGCGTGTGATCGGGACGATCCTTGGCGCGTTGGATGATCGAGGTCAGCAGGTGATAGCTCTTGAAGTTGAGAGTGGTCTGCAACTGCCCGACGGCGTCGCGCAAGTCGGCCGGATATTGATTCGCGGCGCTCGCGGAGTTTGAGGCGATGAGGACGTGCATGCGCAACTCGATTTCGGGGCGCGGCGCTTCGGGCGTATCGAGCCGCTTGATAGCCTCTTCGATTGAGGCGAGGTTTTCGGGGAAGTCGCGCACGGTGAGCGTCTTGAACTGGCGATTGTAAGAAACCTGCGCGCCCCTGTGCCCGCTCGTCATCAGAAAGATGACCGAGTACAGAGTGTCCGGCTCGCGGTGTTTCAACTCGAAGACGCGACTCTTGAAACTCGTGTGCGTGACGAAGTTGTCCTGCGATGCGGACGACTGTTGATTGTCCGTGCCTTGCGCGGCCGCCGCGTGTGCGCAGGCGAGCACGAGCACGAGCGTTGCGGCGACCTTCAGTTTGAATGAAAACATAACCTCTCTCCTGTTCACTTTTTGATTGCGACTTTAGAACTTTCCACTTACCTGACTGCGACTTTAGAACTGTTCATTTGCCTCTGCGGCCTGCGACCTTAATGACTTCCGGCCATCAAGCATGCGCCGCGTCCGTTTTGAGCTGCTTAAGGCAATGGCGGCTTCGACTCTTCCGTCTGGGGCGCGAGCCAGATGATGCGTATGTTCGGGTCGGACGTTTGAATCTCGATGCGCGAGATGTCGGGCTGCGCCGCGCTGGAGATTTCAGACTGCGCGCTCATCATGCCGCCCGCATTGCTTGCGACGTTGGTTCCCGCCGTCTCCGTTTTGACTTCACGCTCCGGGGCGGCGGTCGAGGGCGCAAGTCGTTTTCGACGCGCATGCATCGGCGTGTCGTTCGTTGCGTTCACACGTGGCGACACTGCGACACGAAAGTGTAGGCCGTTCGCATTTGAGCGCGCGGGTTCTTCCGACGGCTGCGACGCCTGTGCCGCGCGGCTTTTCGTTTGAACCGGCGGCGGGGTTTTTAACGCGGCCGGAGTCGCAGTCTGTTCAGGCGCAGCCGCAGCGATGGTTTGTCGTTGCGCGTCGTTCGTGGGCGTGCGGCGCATGTAGCTATCGAGCGCGAGAGCGGCGGCTAAGATCAGGCAGCCGAGCGACGCGGCATAGGCGAGGCGCGCGGCCGGTAGTCTTAAAAATCCACGAGGCGCGGCGGGCGTGCGGTCGCTTCGGATGCGCGCGAGCACGTTGTTTCTGATCCCGGCGTAGAACTCTTCGTCGAAATCGGGCGGGACGAGCACCGCGCGAAACATCTCGCGACTCGCTTGATACTCGGCGGCCTTCCGCGCACAACTGCCGCACACGGCCAGATGAGCGGCGACCGTGTTGTGGCGGCGGCGACGAGCGCCCGCCAGATCGTCCGCGACGTAGAGCGGCAGAAACTTTTCGACGCTTGTGCATTTCATCCTCTTAAACACGCTCACCTCCTTGCCTTCCCTCGCGGCGCTGAAGCAGGCGCTCGCAGTGCTGCCTGAGCTTCGTCCGCGCCGAACTGATCTGCGAGCGCACGGTGACGGGACGCGAACGCAGCACGCGCGCCACCTCTTCGGTCGTCAAGCCTTCAAGGTCGCGCAGGACGATGGCGGCGCGCTCTTTCTCGGGCAGCGTCCTGAGCGCATTCATCAACCATTCGCGCTGCTGCGCGCGGATGGCGTTCTCTTCCGCGTTCGAGTCGGCCGACACTGCTTCCACGGGCGCGGCGCGCTCGCGGCTATCGTCGCTCGCGGCAAACTGCGCGCTGCCCGGACGTGCGCCGCGTTTGCGCGCCGCGTCGCGGCAGACGTTGACGGTGATGCGATAGAGCCATCCGTTGAAGTCCTGTTCGGGCTTGTAGCGGTCTAGATATTTGTAGAGGCGCAGGTAAACTTCCTGCGCGGCGTCCCGAGCGTCCTCGCGGTTGCCGAGCATGCGCCAGGCAACGGCGACCACCTTGCGCTCCGTCTCCGACATGATCGCTTCAAAGGCCGTCGCGTCTCCGGCGCGTGCGCGCCCGACGAGCAAGGCGAACTGTTCGCGCTCCGCTTCGCGCGTCGCGTCGAGCGGCGTCTGAAAGTCGCCTCGCATCATCGCCGCGAAATGTGCTGTCTCGGTTGCCATCTTGAGCGCACTCTCTCCAAATCTTCCTCACACATCCTTCACTACCTCTGCGGAAGCGAAAGCGTTGATAAGAATTTCCGGCGAGACTGACACGCCCGGCACGCGCGCTTTGTTCCAACGGATGCTCGTTTAACTGAGACGATGGCGGGACGACGACGGAAAATAAAAATAAGTTGACGACGGCGCGGCAAACAACTACAACAGAAGTTCGCGCGGCCCCCGGCGTTCAAACGAAGACGAAAGCATCGCGCCGCCCGAAGCCTTACCCGCGCCCGCTTGAGGAGAAAGGTTCCAGCCAGCACTCGAACGTCATGCGTCGCATTGATCTGAAAAAAGCGCAGGTCGCGCGTTCCAGCACGATCCGCGACATCAATCGCCAGATCGTGCTCAACTACGTGCGCGACCGCGAACCGATCTCGCGTGCGGAGATCGCGCGCGAGACGGCCTTGCAACGTTCGACCGTCTCAACCATCGTGGAAGAGTTGAAGCGCGGCGGGTTGATTGAAGAGATCGGCGAGGGCGAATCGACGGGCGGACGCCGCCCGACGCTCCTGCGCCTGCGCGCGGCGGGCGCGATGGCAATCGGCGTGGACATCACGCCCACCTGCACCACGATTGCCACGAGCGATCTGGCCGGGCGCGTGCTCGAACGCGAAGACTTTCAACACATCGAACAGCCGGAAAAACTTTATGCGCGCGTCATCGAGAGCGTCAGGAAGTTTGCGGCCAAAGCGGGTGAGCGCAAGATCGAGGGCGTCGGCGTCAGCCTGCCCGGTTTGGTTGACCCGGACAGCGGACGCGCCATCTACATCCCCTGGTTCGAATGGCGCGACTGGCCTGTGGCCGCCGAAATCTCAAGCGCCACCGGACTCAACGTGATCATCGACAACGACGCGAACGCCGCCGCGCTCGCCGCGCTCTGGTTCGGGCGACAGGAGTTGCGCGAGGCGCGCGACTTCATCATGGTGCTCGTGGCCGAAGGCATCGGCACGGGAATCATCGTTGACGGGCAAATCTACAGGGGCGAGCGCGGCGGCGCGGGCGAGTTCGGCCACATGATCGTGGGCGAGCGCGGCCCCGTGGCCTGCTCGTGCGGCAATCACGATTGCTGGGAGGCGTTCGCTTCGGGACGCGCGGCGGTAGCGCGTTACCTGCAAGCGGGCGGCGACAGCAACGGCGGGCGAATTGATTTCGCGCAGGTGGTTGACCGCGCGCTCGCGGGCGAAGCGCGCGCCGTGCAGGCGCTCACCGAGACAGCACACTATCTCGGCATCGGCATCTCCAACTTGATCGTCGGACTCAGCCCCGAAGCCGTGGTCGTCGGCGGCCCCATCGCGCGCGCGTGGCCGCTCGTCGGCGCGGCGCTTGGCGAAACCATCCACCGCAGCGTCCGTCGCGGCCTGCCCTCCGCGCTCATCATGCCCTCCATCCTCGGCGACCACCCCACCCTCATGGGCGCACTCAGCCTCGTCCTCGCACGCAAATTCGCCTCCATCGCCGCGGCTTAATTCACGAAAGCCACTTCGTCATCAGGTAGCGGTCGTGATCGCGGAAGCCCGCTCGGCGGTATAACGCCTGCGCCCTCTGGTTGTCGCGCTCGACTTCGAGATGGAGCGCCGCGATGCCTTCGGCGCGGCAGACTTCGACGGCAAAGTCGATACTGGCTTGGCCGATGCCTTGCCCGCGAAAGGACGCGCGCAGGTAGAGTTCATCGACGAAGGCGTCGCGGCCGTGAAACTCAAGGCTGAAGCCGAAGGTCAGGACGAGATAGCCTGCCGTCCGAGCGCCCATGTGGATCAGATTGACGAGACCGAAACGGCGGTCGCTCAGAATCTGTGCTAACGCGCGGCGCGCTGCCGCTTCGTCGAAAGCGATGTGATCGAAGGCGTAGAACTCGCGCATCAGTTCGACGAGTTGATCCGTGTCCGATGTGTCGGCGAGCGTAAAGACGGCTTTCATAAGAGTTGCTTTGACGCGTTACTTCGCGCCTTTGCCCTGCGTGATGGTGATGATGCGGTCGATGCCGGGGACGCTGACGGCTTCGAGCGTGCCGTCAGGCCATTTCACTTCGAGCTTGTCGAGTTTCGTGGCCGTGCCGAGGCCGACGTGGAGGCAAGGATCGTTTTGCGAGGCGTAGCCCGCGCCGCTGATGAGGTCGAGACGTTGACGCTGCGCGCCCGTCGTGACGTAAAGGCGCGCGCCCGTGGCATCGCGCGGACTTTTCTTCGACGCGTCGCCGGAGAGGCGGACGACGAGCCAGTGGTTTTTCTGTTCCGCGACGTTGCGCAAGAGTGCGGGCGCGGCGTCGATGTTGTTGAGCACTGCATCGAGTCGGCCGTCGGCGTCGAAGTCCGCGATGGCGAGGCCGCGCCCCGTGTAAGCGTTGGCGAGGGCGCTGCCCGGCGCAGCACTGACACGCTCGAAGACGCGTTCCTGTGCGCCGCGCGTAGAGGGTATGTTGCGAAAGAGAAGCGGCTGCTGCGCCCAACTCGTGCCCCATTGATATTTATCGACGGACGGGTAGACGTGGCCGTTGGCGACGAGCACATCTTTCCAGCCGTCGTTGTCGTAGTCTAGAAAAGTCGTGCCCCAGCCGAGGAAGGGGATGGTCGGTTCGCCGTGCCCGGCCTGAAAAGTCACGTCCGTGAAGTTGCCTTCGCCGTCGTTGTGATAGAGCGTGTTCGAGTCGTCGGAAAAGTTGGTGACGTAGAAATCGACGCGGCCGTCGTTGTTGTAGTCGCCGACGCCGAGACCCATCCCGGCCTGCTCGCGCCCGTTCTCGTTCAAGGCGACGCCCGATTCGTAACCAACCTCTTCAAACTTGCCGCCGCCGCGGTTGAAGTAGAGTTGATTCGGCGTCGAATCGTTGATGACGATCAGATCGAGGAGGTCGTCTTCGTTGGCGTGGACGAAGGCGGAGGCAAAGCCGTAGTAGCCTTGCGGGTCGTGTGTGCCTGTCTGCTTGCTCACGTCTTCGAACGTGCCGTCCGCGCGTTGCCGGTAGAGCGTATCGCCTTCGCCTTTGAGGCCGCGCGGGCCGCACATGACGGGCGCTCCGCGAAACTGGCAGAAGTTCTGCGCGATAGCGCCGGGCTTGCCTGCGTCCGAAGGGCTGGCGGGCAGACTGCGCACGTCGAATTCGACGTAGCCGGGCACGAAGAGATCGAGGCGGCCGTCACCGTCGTAGTCGCCGAAGGTCGCGCCGGTTGACCAACCCTTGCGCGCCACGCCTGTGCGTTCGGCCACGTCCGTGAACGTGCCGTCGCCGTTGTTGCGATAGAGACGCGACGTGCCGTAGTTGCCGACGAACATGTCGCCGTCGCCGTCGTTGTCGTAGTCGCCGACGGCGACGCCCATGCCCCAGCGCTCGTTTGCGACGCCCGCCTTGTCCGTCACGTCTTCGAATTTCCAGTTGCCCAGGTTGCGATAGAGCGCGGAGCGCGGCGCGCGTTCTTTGCCCGCGAGCGCGTTGAAGGTCGAGCCGTTGAGAAGATAAATGTCGGGGCGTCCGTCCCGGTCGTAATCGAAGACGGCGACGCCGCCTGAAGGCGTATCGACGATGTAGTCTTTCGCGGCGCTGCCCGCGCGATGACGAAAATTGGCGAGCGCGGTCTTCGCCGTCACGTCTTCGTAGACGACGGGTGCTTTCGCGTCCGTGATGTTGACGGTGCGTTTCGTCGTATAGGTACGCGCTTCGCCCGTCGACGTTCCGCCCATGCCTTGCTGCGGCGTCTGTGCGAAGAGAAACGAAACATGGAGCAGAAGCGAAAGGCACAACGCCGGCGCAGCACGCAACGCACGACGCGCAGCACGATGCGCGTTGCTGGCGCACGCGTAGATTTTATGAAGCATCAACTTTCTTTCCGGCACAACTGAAATTCGAGGGCGGACGCTTGCGTCGAAGGAGCGAACAACATAACGAGTCGTTCGGTTGCGTGTCAAAGCACAAAGCTATTACCAATCGTCCCCGGCGGAACGCTTCAAATTGCCTCTAAGGTTCTTTGATCACGATGTAACGATCGATCTCAGGTTTCGTGACGGTCTGTTTCTGACCGCTCGGCCAGCGGACTTCGATTGCGGAAACGCCCGTCGCCGCGCCGAGGCCGACGAGGATGCGCGGGTCGCTCGAAGAGAGATAGCTGCCGGAGTTGTTGGCGTCGAAAATCTGTCTGCGCCCCGTCGCATCGGTGACGACGACGCGCGCGCCCGTGCCTGCGCGGTGCGAGCGCGTGCCCGCGAGCGTAATGCCGAGCCAGTGGCTTTTCGTGCCGTCGTTTCTGAGGAGGACGGGTGCGCCGTCCGTGACGGCCATGACGATGTCCGTGTCGCCGTCGTTGTCGAGGTCGCCGAAGGCCGCGCCGCGCGCCGCGTAAGGTTGATTGAACAGAGCGCCCGCCGTGGCCGAGACGTTCGCGAAGGTGTGCAACTTGACCGCGCCCGCTGAGGGCACGCCGCGCATCAGGAGCGGCGTCTGTTTGTACTTGAGATAGCTCGTCGTCTTTTCAATCGTGTCGAGGACGTGGCCTTGTGCGACGAAGATGTCGCGCCAGCCGTCGTTGTCGGCGTCGAGAAAACGCGTGCCCCAGCCGGAGTAGAGTTGCGTGATGCGGCCGACGCCCGAAGTTTGCGTCACGTAGTTGAAAGACATCTCGCCGGTGTTGTGATAGAGCGGATAGGTTTCGTTCGAGAGCGCGGTGATGAAGATGTCGGGGCGTCCGTCGTTGTCGAAGTCGGCGGCGTCTACGCCCATCCCGGCGAAGGTCTTGCCGTTTTCGTCGTAGCCGACGCCCGCCAGAAGCGCCACGTCTTCGAACGTGCCGTCGCCGCGGTTGTGATAGAGCGACTGGCGGACGCTGTCGTTGGCGACAATGATGTCCGTTAATCCGTCGCCGTCGAAATCGGCGAAGGCGACGCCGAGTCCTTTGCCCTGCGGGTCTGCGAGTTTGGCCGCCGTCGTCACATCTTCAAACGTGCCGTCCGTGCGTTGGCGATAGAGAATGTTGGCCGCGCCTTTGAAGTTGTCCGGGTGACAGTAGGCGCGAAAGCCGGGACGCATCTCGCCGCAATAGAGGTCGCCGCGCGCGAAGTCCCAATCCATGTAGCGGGCGACGAAGAGATCGAGCCGCCCGTCGTTGTTGTAGTCGAGCCAGCCCGCGCTCGTAGACCAGCCGCCGCCCGCAACATTGAGTTTCCGCGTCACATCTTCAAACGTGCCGTCGCGGCGATTGCGATAGAGGATGTTCGCGCCGTAGGCGGTGACGTAGAGGTCTGCGTAGCCGTCCGAGTCGAAGTCTCCGGCGGCCGCGCCCATGTCGTAGCCGAAGCCGCGCACGCCCGCGCGCTCCGTGGTGTCTTCAAACGTGCTGTCGGCGCGTTGCCGGTAGAGGCGATTCCAGAAGCGCGCGTCGCGTTTGTCGGGACGCGCATCGGCCGCAGGCATCGGGTCTTCGAGGCGCGCGCCGTTGGTGAAATAGATGTCGAGTCGGCCGTCGTTGTCGTAGTCGAGAAGCGCGACGCCCGCGCCCATCGATTCCAGGAGGTACTTGCGCGAAGTGACGGAAGCGGCGTGTTTGAAGTCTATGCGCGCGGCCGTCGTCGCGTCGGTGAAGGTGACGGGCGAGGGCGCTTGCGGCGCGGGCGGCGGAGGCGCTTTCGCCGGGACGCCGCCGTCGTAGGAACGCCCCGTGCGTTGCGGCGGCGTCGGCTGCGGCGCGGGCTGTTGCTGTGCGCGCGTGCAAGGGACGACGAGGTTGAATGAGAGACAGAGCGCGATGGCGTATGAGACGAGCGACGGGAGGCGACGGGCGAGGGAACTGGAAATGGCGTTCATCTGAAACTTCTGACGCTAACCAATAATTCTAATGTTCCTTTGGCTGTTCTTACGTGTTTTTGTGGTTAATCAATTCATTTACCACTAAGGCACAAAGACACGAAGGAAGACAAAGGCTCAATCAATTTAGAACGATGCGCCGGACAGAGGCTAACTTTACAGGCAAAGGGCAGCATAGTACAGTTACGCGCGAATACTGTTAGAGGGTTTGTCAGTCGCCCCACGCGAAGGAATAATGAGAGTTTTGAACTTCCCCTCCGTGCTTCTTCCACAACTAAAATCTTACGCAACGTGCGCACTCGCTTTCGCGCTCGCGCTCGTCTGTCTCTTTCCGCGCGTGTCGCACGCGCAGCAGACGGCCACGACGGCCGCGCCCGAACGCACGCGGCTCGAAGTCATCGAAGACTTATCGGAATCGCTCGCCAACGACCTGCTCGAACTCTCCATCGCCACGCGCGACCGCGACCTCGAACGCACGGCCGAGTTTTTCCCCGCCGCGCTGACCGCCGGAGTGTTTCCTTCAGTGCCCGAAGCCACGGAGACAAAAGTGAAATGGATCGGCGCGCACAAGTGGACTGCGCGCCCGCCCGCGGGAAGCACTGCGGGCGACCAGAGACGCATCGGTCGCCCACGCTTCATGCTCGGCTGGGAGGAATTTCTCGCGCACTTCTCTGAGATCGAAGACGCGCGCTTCAAAGTCAAAGAGGCTTATTTCGACGAGACGGCGCGTTCGGTCGCGGGCGCGAAAGAGCCGACGGCCGTGGTGGGCGCAACGGGACGAGCGCGCGTCGCCTTCTACGTCATCGGGCGCGACGTGAACGGCAAGCGCGAATGGGCGCGCGGCATGGCCAACGTCAACGTCCGCTACGCCGCTTCGAAGCGCTGGCAGTTCGACGAATTCGCCCTTGTCAGTCTCGATTCGCTCGTGGCGACAAACGATCTCTTCTCCGAAGTGGCCGTCCCCGCAGGGCTAGGCGCGAGCCTCCCCGCCTTCGGCTCGGCGGGAAACGGCGGCTTCATCTGGCACGGCGCGGCGGCGGCCGATTTCAACCGCGACGGCTTCGTAGACCTCTTCGTCACAGCGCCCGCGCGCAACTTCCTCTACCTGAACGACCGTAGCGGCCGCTTCACAGATGCTTCCGACGCGGCGGGAGTGAAACTGCTGGCGACTGGCGTGGCTCCGCTCGTCTTTGATTACGACAACGACGGCGACTCGGACGTGTTCGTCTCGAACGTCGGCGCGCAAGTCCTGTTCGAGAATCGACTCGTGCCCGAAGGCCGTCTTGAGTTTCGAGACGTGTCGCAGGAATCGGGCGTCGGCGGCATGAACGCTATCGGCTTTTCGGCCGTGGCGGGCGACGTGAACAACGACGGGCGACAGGACATCTACGTCACTTCATACAATCGCTACGGGCAGGTGACGCCCGACAGTTGGTTTCGCGCGACGAACGGCACGCCGAATCTCCTGCTCATCAACCAGCCCGACGGCACGTTCAAAGAAGAGGCGAAGCGTTGGGGCGTGGACGACAGCCGTTGGAGCTACGCCGCCGCCTTCGCGGACGTGAATGCGGACGGTCGCATTGATCTCTACGTCGCCAACGACTTCGGCGAGAAGGCCATGTTCATCAATCAGGGCGACAAGTTTCGGGACGAAGCCAAAGAGCGCGGCGTGCTCGATCCGGGCAACGGCATGGGCGTCTCCTTCGGCGATTACAACAACGACGGCCTGCTCGACGTGCACGCCTCGAACATGTCTTCGACCGCCGGCAACCGGATACTTGCGCGTCTCTTCCCGAATCAAAGTCCGAAGGACAACGTGCTGAAAAAACTGGCGGCGGGCAACAACCTCTTCGAGAACTTGGGCGGCGGTAAGTTCAAGGACGTGACCGCGGAAGTGGGCGGTTTCTCCGGCGGCTGGGCCTGGGGCGGCGGCTTCATAGACTTCGACAACGACGGTTGGGAGGACATCTACACGCCGAACGGTTTCATCTCCGGCAAGTCGATGAAGGACACTTGAAGCCACTTCTGGCGTCAGGTCGTGACGCAAAAAAATGATGGCAAGGAAGAGAAGGGCGCGCTCAGAGTTGATCAGACGCAGTTGATGTTCGGCGAGGGTTTTTCGTTCAGCGGCTACGAGCGCGACCCGCTCTATCTGAATCTCGGCACGAAGCAGTTCATGGACATCTCCGGCGTCTCCGGCATCGACTCGATCACGGACGGCCGCGCGGGCGTCTTCGCGGACTTCGACAACGACGGCGATCTGGACGTGTTCTCGACGACGATTCAAGGTCAGGCGCACCTGCTCTTTCGCAACAACGTCGGGCAGGAGAACAACTGGCTGCGCGTCGCGCTCGAAGGAAACAAAGGGACGGGGCGCGACGCTTTCAGCGCGGTCGTTCGCGTGAAGACTTCGCAGGGCACTTTGACGAAGATCAAAGACGGCGGCGCAGGGTTCATCTCGCAGCACGACCCGCGCCTCCTGTTCGGTCTGGGGCGCGACGCGCGCGCCGAGTGGATCGAAGTAACCTGGCCGCACGGCAAAGTCGAACGCTTCACGGGCGACGCAAAAGCGGGCGCGACTCTGTTGCTTCGTGAAGGCACGGGGCGCGCCGAAGCTCTGACGCTTGCGCGTGCGACGTTGCCTGACCCCTTGACGCGTGCGGAAGCGTTCGCGCGCGGTTTGAAGATCAAGGTCGGCCAGCCAATGCCGGAACTGTCTTTGAAGTCCGTCGGGCGCGCGGCGGTGACGGCCACGCCTTTGAGCAAGCAGTTGAAGCCCGGCCGACGCGCGCTCGTCAACGTCTGGGCGACGTGGTGCACGCCTTGCGCGGCGGAGATGCCGGAACTCGAAGCTTTGCGCGCACCCCTGGCCGCGCTCGGCATAGATCTGCTCGGCCTGAACGTCGACAGTGACCCGACGGCAGACGTGAGCGGCTTTATCAAGATGCATCGCGTCCAGTACCCTAACTTCAAGGGCGGCGTCGAGGCTATCGAGAGCCTTTATGCGACCGATGAACTCTCCGTCCCGATGTCCGTCATCATCGACGACAAAGGCATCGTCAGGGAGATCATCCCCGGCTGGTCTGCCGAAACGCGCAGGCGTTTCAGCGTCCTCGCGGGCGAAGCGGAAGCGGGCGGCGCGGCCAACACAAAAGACGCGGGCACAAAAGTCCCGTAGGGACAGTTCAAACAATCTCTTTTCAAGGAGAAGGTATGAATACAATGAGACACCGGAGAAGTCTGACAAGTTTGTTTTTGTTGCTGGCGCTCGTGGCGGCGCTGCCTGCGGGCGCGTCTGCTCAGGGCGGCGCGCCCGTCATCCTTTCGGGGGCGCAACTCGCGCGCATCGTGCCTGCGGGTTTCTTCTTCGAGGGGCAGAGCGCGCCCACGCAGATACGCAACACGGCCGCCGCGCGCTTCGGCCCGAAGCAGCACGTCGTCGCCGGTATGGTTGACACTTCCGGCTATTCGGCCGACGTGCGTTCGCGCTACGAAGGCTTCTTCATTGTGGACACGCCCGTCATCGTCGGCGGGCAGGAACTTGCCACCGGCGCATACGGCTTCGGCTTCGTCGAAAACAATCGCTTCACCATCTCCGACGTGGGCGGCACGCAAATTTTCACAGTCAACACGGAACCCGACCGTAACCTGCGCCGTCCGCGCCCGCTGATGATGACGCGCGGCGCAGGCGGCGTCAGACTCTACAGCGGCCGACGCTACGTGACGATCACTTTGCGTTAGCAGTTTGTCACTTTGCGTCAGCAGTCTGTCTTTCGTTGAGGTAGCAGTTTGTCTTTGCCTCTCGACGGTGCATCCTTCGTTGGGAAGCGCCGTCTCTTCATCGCCGTCGCCGCGTCGTCGCTCGCAGTGCTATTGCTGTTGGCCGCGCCGCCCGGAGCGTGGCGTCGCGCACAAGGGTCACGTGCGGCTTCGGCGCAAGACGCGCGTGAGAGTTCGCCCGCCGCAGAGCGTGAGGCCGCGCGCGAGGCCGCCTACCGCGCCAACAATCTCGGCGTCGCCCTGCTCGAACAGTTCAAGCATGCGGAAGGCGCGGCGGAGTTTCGTCGCGCCCTCACGCTCGACCCGCAACTCGCGCTCGCACACATCAATCTCGCCATCGCGCTCTACAACGTGCCCGACGCGGACGCCGCCGCACGCGCCGCGTCCGTTGCCCTCAAGCACGCTCCCGGCGCGCCGCAGCCGCTCTACATTCAAGCGCTCGTCGCGCGCTCGCGCAATCAGGCGGACGAGGCCGTCGCAGCCTTTCGCCGCGTGCTCGAAGTTGACCCGCAGGACACGGGCGCAAACGTCAACCTCGGTCAACTCTACGCGCAGGCGCGCAACTACGCGGAAGCCGAACGCGCCTTTCGCGCCGCGCTCGACTCTGAGCCTTACAACACGACCGCGCTCTACGGACTCGCCAACGTCCTCCTGCGTTCGGGCAAACGCGAAGAAGGGCAACGGCTGTTGCAGCAGTTTCAAGCCCTGCGTCAAAGCGGTGCGGGCACAAGCATCGGCACAAACTATCTCGAACAGGGACGCTACGCCGAGGCGGTCGCCTCCACTGGCGCTGAAGCCGGACTCGTCGAACGCCGCACGCCCCAAGTAACTTTCACCGACGCGACCGCCGCCGTCTTGCCTCGTACTGTCACAACGCGCACGCCGCGACGACCAACAGCCACGACTCGTTCGACGCGCCGCGCACCACGCTCCGGCACAGAGATGTACGACGTGAGACTGAAAACCGAAGCCGATCTCGGCGGTGTGACGTTGTTCGACTTCGACTCGGACGGCGACCTCGATCTGTTTGAAGTCGGACAGGCGGGGCAGAAACTTTATCGCAACGACGGGGGCAAGTTCGCAGACGTAACGGCGCGCTCCGGCGCGCTACAGGCGGGGCACGAGGGTGCTACGGTGGCGGTCGCGGGCGATTACGACAACGACGCGAAGCCCGATCTGCTCGTGGTCGGGTGGTCCTGGCTCGCCTTGTATCACAACGACGGCGCGGGCAGGTTTTCCGACGTGACAAAGGCAGCGGGGCTTGCGCCATATCCTTACATCTCCGTCTCCGCAGCGTTCGCGGACGTTGACCACGACGGCGATCTGGACATCTTCATCGCCGGTTACGGCGAGCCGTGGAAGTTGAGCCATGCGCCGGAAAGCACGAGCGCAGGGAAGTCGAAGCCTTCTCAGTTTCAGCTTGGGCTCGCGTCGAATCGTCTGCTGCGCAACAACGGGAAAGGCAGTTTCACGGACATCACGGAGGCGGCGAAAGTCCTGGGCGGCGCGCACCGCGCCGTCGTCGTCATCCCGACCGATTACGACAACCGCCGCGACGTTGATCTGTTGGTCGTCCACAACGACGCCGCGCCCGCGCTCTATCGCAACATGCGCGACGGCTCGTTTCGCGAAGTGGCGCGCGAAGTCGGATTGGATACGACGGGGCGATACGGTTGCGCCGCGGCGGGCGACGTGAACAAGGACGGCTACACGGATTTCTTCTTCGGCGCGGCGGAGTCTGCGGGCACGTTCGCGCTGAGCGACGGGCGCGGGCGTTTCAAAACTTCGAGCGCGCCGCGCTCCACCGGGAACGCGCACGCCGCGCAGTTTCTCGACTACGACAACGACGGCCTACTCGATCTGCTCGCGCTCACGCTGGGCGGCGTGCGCCTGTGGCGTAACCTCGGCGACGAGTGGGCAGACGTGACGGAAGCCTCGGTCGCATCTACGTTCCGCTGGACTACTTCGAAGGTGCTAGGCGAGGGCGTGCGCGTCGTCGCTTCGGGCGACGTGGACGGGGACGGCGACACGGATTTCTTCGGGCGTGATGCTTCGGGGCATCTCCGTTTCGCGCGCAACGACGGAGGCAATCGCAACCGCTCGCTCGGCGTGCGGCTCGCCGGGCGCGTCAGCAATCGCGGCGGCGTCGAAGCGAAAGTCGAGATGCGCGCCGGAAGCCTGTGGCAGAAGTTGGAAGTTTATGCGGCCGCGCCCGCGCCCGCGCCCGCGAGTCTCTTGTTCGGTCTGGGACGACGCGAGCGCGCCGATGCGGTGCGCGTCCTCTGGCCTTCGGGCACGGTGCAGGCGGAGACGGAGTTTCCCAACGCGTCGTCCGCATCGAGCGTCGTGGGCGAAAGACCGAAAGGCGAGACGATTGTTAACGCGAGCGCATCGCGCTCGACGCTTGTGGTGACGGAGCTTGATCGCAAGCCCTCTTCGTGCCCCTACCTGTTCGCTTGGAACGGCGAGCGCTTCGAGTTCGTGACGGATTTCATGGGCGGCGGGGAGCTGGGTTACTGGGTCGCACCGGGCGTGCGCGCCGCGGCAGACCCGGACGAGTACGTGCGTATTCGCGGCGAACAGTTGCAGCCGCGCGAAGGCCGCTACGAGTTGCGCGTGACGAACGAACTGGAAGAAGTCCTCTTCATGGACAAGCTGCAACTTCTGGCCGTGGCGCACCCGCAGGGCACGGAAATCTATCCCGGCGAAGGACTCGGCAGCCCGCTCGCGTCAAAGTTTCGCCTCTACGCCACGCGCGACGCGCGCCCGCCACGCCGCGCTTTTGACGAACACGGCCACGACGTACAGGCGCGCATCGCACGACTCGACCGCACCTATCCGGACGACTTCACGCTCGAACGCATACGCGGCTACGCGGCCGAACACACCCTCACGCTCGACCTCGCTGCCACGTCCCGCCGGACACTCCTGCTGCTCACGGGTTGGACGGACTACGCTTTCTCAAGCGACAACGTGGCCGCCGCGCAACGCGGACTCAGCCTTCGCCCGCCCGCGCTGCAAGTGAAAGACACGCGCGGCCGGTGGCGAACGGTCGTCGAAAATATCGGCGTGCCCGTCGGTCGGCCGCAAACCGTCGTCGTCGACCTGACCGGAAAATTTCTCTCTCGCAGTCGTGAAGTTCGCATCGTCACGAACATGCGCATCTACTGGGATCAAATTCTGTTTGACACGTCCGGCTCGACTGTTGACACACCGGGCGCTAACTCGGTTGACACGCAGGACGCAACGCCACAGCAAGCGCAACTTGCGCGGCTCGATGTGCTCGGCGCGGATTTACGCTGGCGTGGATTCTCGGCGCAAGCGTCGCCCGATGGGCGCGAGCCGTACCTCTACGATTACGCGCGCGTCTCGCACGTCTCGCCCTGGAAAGTCTTCACCGGGCGCTACACGCGCGAGGGCGACGTGCGCGAACTTGTGCAAACCGTCGATGACATGTTCGTCATCTCGCGCCCCGGCGACGAACTCGCGCTCACCTTCGATGCGACGACTCTCGCGCCCCTGCCGCGTGGCTGGACGCGCACCTTTCTGCTCTACACGCACGGCTATAGCAAAGAGATGGACATCAACTCGGCCAGTCCCGAACAGGTCGCCCCGCTCCCGTTCCGACGCATGCGCGAGTACCCTTATCGCTGGCCGGAGACGTACCCGCAAAGCCCTGCGCACCTGAACTATCTTGAACGCTACAACACGCGGACGGTCAGCGCACCGATGCCGAGAATAGAAACGATGAACGATGAACGATGAACGATGAAGTGAAAACTTAAAGCAGTTGTCTTTCATTCATCGTTCATCCTTCATCGCTCATCATTCATCGTTTGAGTTAATTATGAATCACATACGTTATTCCGTCGCCGCTTGTCAGACAGATCAGCCGAACCCTTCGGAGCGGCGCGAGATGCGACGCAACACCGAACGCATGTTGTCGATGGTAGATTCGGCCGTAGCGGGCGCTGCGCCGTTCCTGCCCGTGCGGCTCGTCGTCTTTCCGGAGTTCGCGCACGCCGCGCCGGTCTTTCCCACGCTCTCGGAGTTGCGGCAAAAGTTGGCCGTGCCCATCCCGAACGAGCACACCGAACGGTTGGAGCAAAAGGCGCGCGAGCACAACCTCTACATCCAGAGCGGCTCGATGCTCGAACTCGATCCGAAATGGCCGAACGCCGTCTTCAACACGACTTGCCTCGTCAGCCCCGCGGGCGTGCTCTACAAATATCGCAAGGTGAACACCTGGATTCCTTACGAGGTGCACACCAGTCCGCACGATCTGCCCGACTATGACGAACCGCTCTTTCCCGTGGCCGACACGGAGATCGGCCGCATCGGTTGCGCCATCTGCTACGACTGGCTGTTCCCCGAAGCCATACGCCAACTCGCCGCAGGCGGCGCGGAAGTGTTGGTGCGCGTCTCGGCCTACATGGATCCGTGGGGCGCGACCGCGCCGATGGACTGGTGGACGATTGTGAACCGCTGCCGCGCGCTTGAGAACACGGCCTACGTCGTCGCCGCCAACCAGGGCGCGAGTCTCAAACACTATCCGCCTTATTCATGGCCGGGCGGCAGTCAGGTCGTCGATTTCGACGGGCGATTGCTGGCCGAGGCCAGTCCCGGCCCCGGCGAGCGCATCGTCGTCGCGCCCCTGGACATCTCCGCGCTCCGTCACGAACGCGCCGCGCGTCGCGGCCATCATATGCTCGCACACCTGCGCACCGAGGCTTACCCGGTCTACTCCGCACATCGCTACCCGCCGCGCCGCACAGGCGACGCGGACGAAGCCCATGCGCCGCTCTCTTATGAACTGAACAACGAGTTGATCGACGAGGCGAAGAATCGTCTGAAGTTCTAATCTTCGGGATACGAGTGAAATAAAATTGACAGGGCAGGTGTTTCTGTATTAAATAACTTCGTTCGGTCAGGCAACAAACATGGGTTCGCGTCATTATCAATTCTTCCTCGCAATCCTCAGCACCATTTTGTCGCCACAGATAATTGACCGACACGTCCGGCATTTATTCGGTGGGCCAGGCCGCTCTTCCGCGCTGCACAGATGCCTAAGGAGTCTCCAAGCCTGCTGCTGCGAATGAACTTTCCGTCTACTCGCGCCGGTTCGACGCCCGCACTCTGACTTGCTATCCGGTCGTGCGGTTTGCAGAGCCGAGCCTGCGTCGTCGTGGTCTTGTATTTGATACTCTTGTGTTTGCTTCTTTTGAATGCCACATCAAGGTCAGTCTTCTTGCTTTTCATCCGCACTCCCCTTGACGGATACCTGCGGATGGAAACGGACTCTCACCTCGATGCATGGCGTGTTCCCTATCCAGACTTGCATTAAAGGAGAATTGTGATGATTGGTTTAAGGCCATGGGAAGTGTGGGCAAGTCGCCTCGCGCTGTGCGTTGCGTTCCTGCTTCTGCTTGCTCCCCCCCTGCTTGCACAGACCGAGGCAGCCCGCCTGCAAGGCAACGTTACCGACCCGAACGGCGCGGTCGTAGCCGGCGCAACCGTCACCGTCACAGACGTGGGCACGAACCGCGTCGTCACGACCAAGACGGACGAAGACGGCGACTACGCCGTCGCCTCTTTGCAGCCGGGGCAGTATCGCATCGAGGTGTCGCAGGCCAACTTCAAGACCACGCGACAGGACGTGACCTTGCAGGTTCAACAGGCGGCGGTCATTAACTTCACCCTAGAACTCGGCAACGTCTCCGAGGTGGTCGAGGTCACGTCCGACGCACCGCTTGTCGATGCGGCCAGTTCGGCCGTGGGTGAA
The DNA here is from genome assembly GCA_035942855.1 of Pyrinomonadaceae bacterium. GTDB lineage: Bacteria > Acidobacteriota > Blastocatellia > Pyrinomonadales > Pyrinomonadaceae > JAIVJZ01. The sequence goes on from DASZCS010000087.1 coordinate 82,965, forward strand.
GTTATTCAGGGTCGGCAGATCGTGGAATTGCCGCTCAACGGACGCAACGTGATAGAACTTGCCCGCCTCGTGCCGGGCGTGACGCAGGGGACGCCGGGCGGATTCGCTTCGGGCGTCAGCGGCAACGCCGAAACGTTTCGCGGGCGCAACACGGGCGGCGCGGCGCTCTCCGTCAACGGTCAGCGCACGCAGGCCAATAACTTCCTGCTCGACGGCGTGGACAACAACGAGTCGCTGGTCAACACCATTCAGATTTTCCCGACGGCCGACGCCGTGCAGGAGTTCCGCGTCCAGACCAGCGTGGCTCCGGCCGAGTTCGGTCGCGGCGGCGGCGGCATCGTCAACGCGGCCATCAAGTCAGGCCGCAACGATTTCTTCGGTAGCGCTTTCACCTTCGTGCGCAACGACAATTTAGACGCGCGCCCGACCTTCAGTACGCGCAAAGAAGAGTTCCGGCGCGGCCAATTCGGCGGAACCTTCGGCGGCCCGCTCCATCTGCCGCGTTTCGGCGAGGGCGGCCCGTCCACCTACAGCGGCAAGGATCGGCTCTTCTTCTTCGCCGATTACGAGGGCTTGCGCCAGTTCCTGCCGGTCGGCCTCGACATCGCGACTGTCCCGACGCTTGCTTTCCGTCGCGGCGACTTCTCGCAACTGCTCGATGCTTCCGCGAACGGCCTCGGCCGCGTCGTTCAATTGCGCGATCCGCTGACGGGCGCAAACATTCCCGGCAACCGCATCGACCTGCTGCCCGGCAACCGTATCAACCCCGTCGGTCTTGCCTATCTGAACGCCTTCCCGCTGCCCAATCGCAACGTGAACAGTGTGCTCGGAAACTACGAGAACACGCGCAACGAAATTCTCGATCAGGATTCGTTCGACCTGCGCATTGACGGCAACCCGAACGATACGAATCAAATCTTCGGCCGCATCAGTTGGGGTCGCGCCATTCAGGAGACGACCTCGCGCCTGCCCACGCTCCCGTCGGGCTTCGGCTCCGGCTCGAACTTCAATCGCACGCGCGCGCTCGTCCTCGGCGCAACGACCGTCTTTTCGCCGAACGTCGTCAACGACCTGCGTTTGAACGCCAGCCGCATCAACTACGGCTACCAGCCGCCGTTCTTCGATCGCCGTGTCTCGGCCGAACTCGGTATCCCGAACGCCAACACCGATCCGTTGCGCGGCGGCGGCGCGCTCATCGGCGGCTTCAACGGCCAGCTCGAATACACGGGCGACTTCGGCCTCTACACCGTGCCGCAGAACACCTATCAGATCGTGGATAGCGTGAGCTACACGACCGGCAACCACACGATGCGCTTCGGCGGCACGATCCTGCGCCGCGAAGTCAACCTCTTCCGACCGAACCGCGGCAAGGGCTACTTCTTCCTCTTCGGCAACGGTGAAAACGGAGAAGGCGTCGAGACGGGTTCGACTCGCTTCGAGCAGTCCGACCTGTTGATCGGCTTCGTCAACAACTATCAGGTCGGCCCGCCCTTCGGCACGGTCGGCACGCGCAACTGGGAGAACGCGCTCTTCGTCCAGGACGACTGGCGTGCCGCGCGCAACCTGACGCTCAACCTCGGCCTGCGTTACGAATACTTCACCAACCCGACGGAACAGTACGGCCGTCAGGCCAACTTTGATCTCTCGACGGGTCGCTTGCTTATAGCGAGCGGCGAAGACGATCCGCTCGTCGAAACCGACAAGAACAACTTCAGTCCGCGCATCGGTTTCGCGTATGATTTCGGTGGCAACGGCAACACGGTCTTGCGCGGCGGTTACGGCCTCTTCTACTTCCTCGACCGCGGCGGCATCGACAACCAACTCGCGCAGAACCCGCCCTACAGCGGCTTCTCGCAGTTCAACTACTCGAACGGCTTCCGCATCACGCTTCAGGGGCGCTGCCCGAACAACACGCAGGACACGCGCCTGTGCACGCTCCCGCTCCCGACCGGCGACGTGTCGGGCGTTGACGTGAACAACCCGCGCGACGTCTCCGTCCTCGCCATCCTGCCCGACAACAAGACTTCGAACGTGCACCAGTTCAACGTGCAGATGCAGCACCAGATTACCGGCAACACTGCGGTCAGCGTCGGCTACATCGGCACGCGCGGGCGCAACCTCTCGAACTATTACAACATCAACGGCCAACGCATCGGCGGCGGCGCGCGTCCGTTCCCGAACCTCGGCGACGTGCGCGTGCGCGACGACGAAGGCCGCTCGCAGTACGACTCGTTACAGGTGCAGGTTGAGCGTCGTTTTTCGCGCGGCTTGCAGTACCTTCTGGCCTACACCTTCTCGCGCACACGCGACAACGCGGCCGGAGCTTTCGACGCGCCGGGACAGGGCAGCCTCTTCTTCGTCGAACCCGAAGGCCGCTCGAACATCGACTTCCCGCACGTCTTCAGCTTCAGCAACGTCTATGACCTGCCCTTCGGTCGCGGACGCCAGTACGGCACGGACATCCCGCGCGCGCTCGACTACGTGATCGGCGGCTGGCAGATCAACTCAATCGTGCGTTTGCAGAGCGGTCAGCCCTTCGACATACGCGTGAACGGCAATCTGGTTGACCTGACGGGCGACCCTTACAACGGCGGCCCTGCCGGTTACTACCTCAACCGCGCGGCCTTCACGCCCGTGCCGACGGTTAACGGCGTGCCTACGCGCGTCGGCAATCTGGAACGCTTCAGTCTGCGTGGGCCGTCCTACAAGCAGTTGAACCTCGGCCTGACGAAGAACTTCCTCCTCTCAGAGGAGACGCGCTTGCAGTTCCGCACGGAGTTCTTCAACCTGACGAACACGCCGCAGTTCAATCCGCCCAATCAGGACTACAACAACGCGAACGATTTCGGGCGTATTCAGAACACGCAGTTGTTCACCAACCGGCAGATTCAGTTCGGCCTGCGCCTGGAGTTCTAAATCACGGCCGAAGAGGCGCGCGGCCGACCGGGCCGCAAGTCTTCATCGCCTTTCTCAATCGGGCAGCAGCCGCACTTCTGCTGCCCGATTCAACATCTCTTCGGGGCGTTGTCGTTATCCATGCTGCTCGCGTGAATGGCGGCAACGTTCTGTTTTAAACATGTCTTCAACTATTCGCCCGCCACACCTTCGTTGTACCATGACTCCGCGAAAGGCGTCGCCGAGCATTCAAGCTCACACCTTTGCCTCGACGGGCGGCGCACGGGTGTTGTTTCAGAGAAACGCGCGAAGCGTCGGTAAGGAGTAATGATGGAAAGAAGAGGAAAGCGAGCAACGTCAGTTCTGGCTTTGCTGCTTGTCTTGCCGGTCGGCGTCATCTCCGCGAGCGGCCATTTCATGCGGCGCGCGTCAGCGTCGCCCACGCAGAAGAAGTTGGAGGGACAGCGACTTGAGCGGGCAAAAGTTTTGTTCATGGACAACTGCGCGCGCTGCCACGGAGCCGATGGGCGCGGGCAAGTGCCGATGGGACGCGTCTTCAACGCGCCGAACCTGACCGATCCCGGCTGGTGGAAGAAAGAACGGCCGACCGATAGACGCCTGACCAACTCCATCCGCCACGGGCGCAACGACGAGCGCATGCCCGGCTTCGGCAATCAACTCTCCAGGGCAGACATCGCCGCGCTCGTCGCCTACGTGCGCACGTTCAACGGCAAGTAGCTCGCAGCGAACGCATGCAGTCAAAGTCGATTTTCGCGCCCGTCATTTTCTAAGCCATCATTTTAGGGCCACCGTTTTCCAGGTCGTCAAACTCGCGGCCAACACTTTCGAGGCAAGACGCCTGAGCAACATGCTGCCGACCAAGTTCGCACATCATCCCGCGCGCGTTTTCTTCCCGGCCGTTCTCTTCGCCATTCTCTGTCTCGCCGCTGCAAACGCGCGCGCGCAAAACCTTCCGGCCGTCTCGAAAGTAGAACCGCCTTCATGGTGGGCGGCGCACACCATCAACCCCGTGCGCCTGCTCGTGCGCGGCGCAAACCTGCACGGCGCGCGTCTTACCCCCACGCGTACGGGGACGGAGACGAGCGGTGTCCTCGTCAACCCCGCCGGGACGTATCTCTTCGTCAACGTCCACATCAGCCCCACGGCCGCGCCCGGCGATTACCCGCTCACTCTGGAGACGCCCGCAGGCAAGACTTCGATCCCGTTTCGCCTGAACGCTCCGCTCGACCCGGCGACGAATTTTCAAGGCATCACGACAGACGACGTGATCTACCTCGTCATGCCCGACCGCTTCGCCAATGGCGATCCTGCGAACGACGTGCCAGCCGGTGCGCCGCGCGCGGCCACAGACCGCCGCAACCCTCGCGCCTTCCACGGCGGCGATCTGCGCGGCATCATCCGTCGCCTGCCTTACCTGAAAGAGTTGGGCGTCACGGCCATCTGGCTCAATCCCTGGTACGACAACTGGAACGGCATCAACGCGTGCGACAAGCCCTGGTGTCCGAACACCTATTATCACGGCTATCACGCGATCGATTACTACGCCGTCGAAGATCGCTTCGGCAACTTGGACAGCTTGCGCGAACTGGTGAAGCAGGCGCACGCCGCCGGGATCAAGATCGTTCAGGATCAGGTGGCGAACCACGTCGGCTCGCAGCACCCTTGGGTGAAAGACCCGCCGCTCGACAACTGGTTTCACGGCACGCTCGCGCGCCACACGCAGAACCCTTTTCGCGGAGACCTCCTGCTCTCGCCACACGCCCCGGACGCCGCGCGCCGCCCCACGCTCGACGGCTGGTTCTCCGACGACCTGCCCGACATGAATCAGGACGAACCGGAAGTGGCGCGCTACGAAATCCAGAACGCGCTCTGGTGGGTCGGCATCACCGGACTCGACGCCATACGCCAAGACACCATCCAGTACATGCCGCGCCCCTTCATACGCGACCTCTCCCTCGCCCTGCGTCGCCAGTACCCGCGCATGTGGATGGTCGGCGAGGTGTTCGACCGCGATCCCATACACGTCTCTTTTTTTCTGGGCGGGCGTAAGGGTTGGGATGGCATCGATACGGAACTCGACGCCGTCTTCGACTTTCCCCTCTGGCAAACCTCGCTCGACGTGTTCGCGGGCAAAGCTCCCACCACGTCTCTGCGCACGATGCTCAGAAACGATTCGCTCTACACGGACACGTCGCGGCTCGTCTCGATGACCAACAACCATGACGTGCGCCGCGTCGCCTCCACCGAAGGCATGACGCTCGAAGGCTCGATGCTGCATCACGCCTTTCTCTTCAGCGTGCGCGGCATCCCGCAGCTTTACTACGGCGACGAGATTTTCATGGAGGGCGGGGACGACCCGGACAACCGCCGCGACTTTCCCGGCGGCTTCCCCGGCGACGCGCGCAACGCTTTTGAGAAAAGCGGACGCACCCCGACCGAGCAGCGCATGTTCGAATGGACGCAGGCGTGGCTCAGACTTCGGCGCGAGCACGCCGCGATGCGCCACGGCCGCCAGATCGATCTCGCTGCCGACGTAGACACCTACGCCTTCGCGCGACAGATCACAGGCGAGACCATCATCCTCGCCTTCAACCGTGCCGCCGCGCCGAAACGGATCAACGCGCCGTCCGCCTTCATCCACTTAGCCGACGGCGCACAACTCGTGCCGCTCGTCACGGCGAAAGAACGCGTGCGCGTCGCGGGCGGCGAGATCACGTTCGAAGTGCCGCCGCGCACGGCCGTCGCTTATCGCGTCGCTCCGTAACTTACGGTCGGGGCGAGCGGCTTGATGATACGCGGCCGCTGTTGTAAAAGTAGTCGCAAGCGAGATAACGGAAATTAGCTCCATCCAACTCTGTAGACTTCGAGGGGTTCGTCTGTGAGTTTTTCACGTTCGAGCGGCGTCCTGTTGCATCCGACCAGCCTGCCGGGGCGTTTCGGCGTCGGCGATCTGGGCGAAGAGGCTTATCGTTTCATCGACTTTCTCGCCGCGAGCGGGCAGACGCTCTGGCAAGTGCTCCCGCTCGGCCCCACGGGCTACGGCGATTCGCCCTACCAATCCTTTTCGGCCTTCGCCGGAAACACCCTGCTCGTCAGCCCCGACCGCCTCGTCTCCGAAGGCTTGCTCGCCACAAGCGACCTCGAAGGCGCGCCCGCCTTCCCGGCCGAGCGAGTCGATTTCGGTCCCGTCATCGAGTTCAAAAACAAACTGCTCCGGCGCGCGTTTGAAAACTTCCGCCACACCACGAACACGGGTTTGCGCGGCGCTTTCGAAACTTTCAGCCAGCGCGAATCCGCTTGGCTCGACGACTACGCGCTCTATCGTGCCATGAAAGACGTAAGGAACGGCGTGGCCTGGAACAAGTGGGAGCCGCCGATGGTCAGGCGTCAGCCCGAAGCGCTGACCGCCGCGCGCGAGGGCTTGCGCGAACAGGTGAGCGCGCAGAAGTTCTACCAGTTTCTCTTCTTCCGGCAATGGGGCGCGCTCAAGCGTTACGCCAACGAACAGGGCATCTCCATCATCGGCGACATCCCCATCTTCGTCGCGCACGATTCGGCAGACGTGTGGACGCACCCGCATCTCTTCAAGTTGAACCCGGACGGCAGCCCGCGCGTCGTCGCCGGAGTGCCGCCCGACTACTTCAGCGCCACAGGCCAACTCTGGGGCAACCCGCTCTACGATTGGGAGCGCCTTCGCGCAGAAGGTTTCCGCTGGTGGATCGCGCGCGTCAATTCGATGCTGCACACCGTTGACATCCTGCGCATCGATCACTTTCGCGGGTTCGCCGCGAGTTGGGAGATACCGGGCGGCGACACGACGGCCGAACGCGGCCAATGGGTCAACGCGCCGGGGCGCGAACTGTTCGAAGCCATCAAGCGCGCGCTCGGCGATCTGCCCATCCTCGCCGAAGACCTCGGCGTCATCACGCCCGACGTGGAAGCCCTGCGCGACGACTTCGGTTTCCCCGGCATGCGCATCCTCCAGTTCGCTTTCAGCAAGGACAGCAAGAACATAGACCTGCCGCACAACTATCATCGCAACGTCGTCGTCTACACCGGCACGCACGACAACGACACCACCGTCGGCTGGTTCGAATCGAAGGCCGGGGCAGGCTCCACCCGCACGCTCGAAGAGATCGAACGAGAGCGCAAATACTGTCTCGACTATCTCAACGCGGACGGGCGCGAGATTCATTGGGACTTCATCCGCGCCGTGCTCGCCTCGGTCGGCCAGATCGCCATCATCCCCTTGCAAGACCTGCTCGGCCTCGGCAACGAAGGGCGCATGAATCTCCCCAACAGCACCAGCGGCAACTGGTCTTGGCGCTACACCGACGGCGCGCTCACAAACGACTTGCGCGACCGCCTCAAGTCGCTGACCGAACTCTATGGCCGCAACCTGAAGACAGAAGTCAGCGACCTGAAATCCGACGAGCACTGAGGCGTCTCCGATGTGGCGGAGTGCGATGTTGTTGATCTGATGTGTGTCGCAGACGTTCTTTTGATCGCTGCCGCCTGCCGTGTTCCGGTGGCGAGCTTGATTATTTCAATCGTAGTGCTCTATTTGAGCATCGGTCTCTTAATCTTTTCCCGGCGCGGCCGAATCAAGGTGCTGAAGGTTTGGTTCAGCACGGCCAGAGGGAAAAGCGCGAAGTTAATCTCCACCGTGGTCGCACTGTGGGGCATATCTCTCTCGGCTCTCGGAATTTTGTCGGCAATTTTTGGTTGGGGGTGTCCCCGCGCACAATGAGACTCAAACAACTACTTTCAATGAAGACACGCCACAAGGCTCCTGCCCGCCCCGCACTTCTCCTCGTGCTTTTCCTGTCCGCCGTTTCCGCCGCCTTCGCGCAGGGTGCGCCGGAGGTGTCGAAGGTCGAGCCGCCGAGTTGGTGGACGGGGAGCACTGTGAACCCTGTGCGCGTGTTGGTGCGCGGGAGGAATCTGGCGGGCGCGCGCGTGGAGGCAACCGGGGCGGGTGTGCGTTCGGGCGCGGTGCGTGTGAACGCGCAGGGGACTTATCTCTTCGTAGATGTTTCCATCGACGCGCAGGCCACGCCCGGCGTGCGTCGTCTGCGCATCACGACGCCGAATGGTGCGAGCGAAGCGCAATTTGAAGTGCTCGCGCCCCTGAATCGCACGGGACGTTTTCAGGGCTTCACGAACGACGACGTGATCTACCTGATCATGCCGGACCGTTTCAGCGACGGCGACCCCACGAACAACGATCCGGCAGTCTCGCGCGGCCTCTACAACCGGGGCGAGGCGCGTTATTACCACGGCGGCGATTTTCAGGGCATCATCAATCGACTGCCATATCTGAAAGAGTTGGGCGTTACGGCCATCTGGCTCAATCCCTGGTATGACAACGTCAACCACCTGAACGAGCGCGAGATGCCGCAGGGCAAGCCCATCACGGATTATCACGGCTACGGCGCGACTGATTTCTACGGCGTCGAGGAACACTTCGGCACGTTCGAGAAACTGCGCGAGTTGATCACGAAGGCGCACGCCGCCGGGATCAAAGTCATACAGGATCAGGTCGCCAATCATTCCGGCCCGTATCACCCCTGGGTGAAAGACAGTCCGACGCCCACCTGGTACAACGGCACGGAGGCCAAACATCTCGACGAGACGTGGCAGACGTGGACTTTGCAAGACCCTTACTCGACGCCCGAAATGCAGAAGGCCACGCTCGACGGCTGGTTTCTCAACATCCTTCCAGACCTCAACCAGAACGACCCCGAAACCGCGCGCTACATCATCCAGAACACGCTCTGGTGGATCGGCACGACCGGCATCGACGCCATCCGCCAGGACACACTGCCTTACGTTCATCGACGCTTCTGGCGCGATTGGATGGCGGCCATCAAACGCGAGTTTCCGCGCGTCAACGTCGTCGGCGAACTTTACGACGGCGACCCGGCCATCGTCTCTTTCTTTCAAGGCGGACGCGTGCGTTTCGACGGCATCGACTCCGGCATCGATTCCGAGTTCGACTTTCCGCTCTTTTACAAAGTGCGCGAGGCGTTCGCGCAAAACGGCGACGCGCGCGGCATCATGCAGATGCTCGCGCGCGATCATCTCTACCCGCGCCCGCAAGACCTCGTCGTCTTCCTCGGCAATCACGACATGCTGCGTTTTATGAACGAGCGAGGCGCGACCCCCACGGGACTCAAACTCGCGCAGACCTTTATCCTGACCGTGCGCGGCACGCCGCAGATTTACTACGGCGACGAGATCGCTCTGCCGGGCGGCGGCGACCCGGACAACCGGCGCGACTTTCCCGGCGGCTTCGCGGGCGACACCGCGAACGCCTTCGAACGCAACGGGCGCACGCCCGAACAGCAGGACGTGTACGAGAACGTCCGACGCCTGACGCGACTGCGCGCCGAACTCGAACCCTTAAGGCGCGGCCGTCAGGTGAACCTCTACGCCGCAGCGCAGCAATTCGCCTACGCGCGCGTGACTGACCGCGCCTCGGTCATCGTCGCCATCAACAACGAGGGCAACCCCGCGACTCTGGAGTTCAACGTCGGCGCAACGAATTTTGCTCCCGACGCGCGGCTCGACGACCGGCTCGACACCATCAAAAACGTGCGCGTCGCGGGCGGCACTTTGAAGTTCACTTTGCCGCCGCGCTCGGCCGCAATTTTGACGAACGCCCCGGCGCGTTGATGTTCTGAAACGAACGAACGGACAAAGGAATCATGCCTCTCCTGCGCACCAAACCTTTGACCGAGCAGGTCGTGCTCGTGACGGGCGGCGGCACGGGGATCGGGCGCGCCTTCGCGGCCGTGCTGGCCGAATCGGGCGCGCGCGCCGTCGTCATCGCTTCGCGGCGTGAAGACGTGCTCCGCCAAACGGCCGAAGAATTGAACGCGCGCGGGAGCGCGGAGCGCGTCTACCCTTACGCTTTCGACATACGCGATCTGGCTGAGACCGAAGCGCTCGTCCATTACGTCGCGCGCCGCTTCGGCTCACTCGACGTGCTCGTCAACAATTCCGGCTTGGCCGTCGCAGAAACGGTCGAACAGGTGACGGAGGCGGGGTGGGATAAAGTTCTGGAGACGAACCTGCGCGGCGCGATGTGGCTCGTGCGCGTGGCGCTGCCTTACATGCTGCGCGAAGATTTCGGCGACGTGGTGAACGTCTCTTCACAGGCGGGCAAGCACGGTTACGCCGACGTGCCGTCCTACTGCGCCTCGAAGTTCGGCCTGCTCGGCTACGCGGAATCCCTGCGCGATCACGCGCGCAAAACGGGCGCGAACATACGCGTCTTCAACTTCTGCCCCGGCCTCGTAGACGTCGACAACACGAGCGCGGAAGACGAGCCGCGCGCGGGCGCGATCCACGTCCGCAACATGGCGCGCACGCTTCTCTTCGCGCTCTCGCTCGACCGCGAAGTCGTCCTCGAAGACATCAACTTGTACAGCCGTTAGCTATTAGCTATTAGCTGTTAGCTAAAAACAAAAGTTGTCGTCTCAGGTCGCCCGTGTCGGTGAAGGTTGAGCGCTCTGTGAGGATTTCAAAGCTAACAGCTAATAGCTAACAGCTAATAGCTCTCCGAAGGAGTAAGAGATGACGCAGGACAAGCCACGTTTGAGCTTCTGGCAAATCTGGAACATGAGTTTCGGATTTCTCGGCATCCAGTTCGGCTGGGGTTTGCAACTCGGCAACATGAGTGCGATCTACGAAAAGCTCGGCGCTAATCCGGACGAGTTGCCGATGCTCTGGCTCGCCGCGCCGCTCACAGGATTGATCATTCAACCGATCGTCGGTTCGATGAGCGACCGCACCTGGGGGCCGCTCGGCCGCCGCCGCCCCTACTTTCTCGTCGGCGCGCTCTTAGCCAGCACCGCGCTCTTTTTTATGCCGACCTCTTCGTCTCTGTGGATGGCCGCCGGGCTGCTCTGGATTCTCGACGCCAGCATCAACATCTCGATGGAGCCTTTTCGCGCCTTCGTCGCCGACAAACTCAACACAGACCAGCGCACGGCCGGCTTCGTCATGCAGTCTTTCTTCATCGGTCTGGGCGCGACCTTCGCGGGCTGGCTGCCGCTCGCTTTCCGCTACTTTGGCGTGACGGGCAACACGCCGAGCGGCATCCCGCTCACGATCAAGTACGCCTTCCAGATCGGTGCTGCCGCGTTTCTCATCGCGGTCTTGTGGACGGTCTTCACCTCGAAAGAGTACCCGCCGGAAGATATGGAAGCCTTCAGACGGATGAAGCAGGAGAAGCGCGGCCTCGGGGCGGGACTGCTCGAAATCAACTCGGCCTTTCGCGAGATGCCGCGCACGATGCGCCAACTCGCGCCCGTGCAAATCTGCACCTGGCTCGGCCTCTTCTGCATGTGGCTGTTCTATGTCCCGGCCGTTGCGCGCCACGTCTTCGGCGCGCTCGATCCGCAGTCGGAAGCCTACACGCGCGGCGCGGAATGGGGCGGCTTCGCCATGTCTTTTATGAACATCACCTGTTTCGCCGTGGCCTTCCTGCTGCCGAAACTGGCCGCCGCCACGAGCCGCAAAACCGTCCACGCCGTCTGCCTCGTCTTCGGCGCGATTGGGCTGCTCTCGATCTATTTCATCAGCGCGCCGTGGCTTCTGATCGTCTCGATGATCTGCGTCGGCGTCGCCTGGGCTTCGATCCTCTCGATGCCCTACGCGATTCTTTCGGGCGCGCTGCCCGCCGCGCGGATGGGCGTCTACATGGGCGTCTTCAATTTCTTCATCGTCATCCCTGAAATCGTTCAGGCGCTCACCTTCGGGCCGATCATTCGGGGCGTCTTCGGCGAAAGCAACCCGCGCAGCTCGCTCTACGTCGTACTCATCGGCGGCGTCTTCATGCTGCTTGCCGCCCTGCTCGTGACGCGTGTGCAGGACGTGGCCGACGAGGACGTGCCCGAACGCGCCGTCATACGCGGCGACGAGCAGACGCCGCTCATCCCGCAAGGCTCCGCGCAACCCGTGCCGAGTACCGGCTTGATCGACGAGCCGATGCAGCGTTCCTGACACATAAGTGTTCTAAGTGTTCACGGATGGCCATGGTTAGAAGTAACAGCGATGAAGTCTCGACATTTTTCAACCCTGCTCGCGGTCTTTGCTTTGACCATCGCGCTTGCCGGGCGCGCCGAAGCCTCGTGTATAGGCTTTGTCATGGAGCCGCCGTGCCAGGCGTATTGGAGCGCGCATGCCGTCTTCGTCGGCACGGTGAAGAAGGTGTCCTACTCCGCCACCTACCAACGGGGCGAAGGCGATAGCCGCCGGAATTATCGTCGCCGCATCACGCGCTTTTCCGTCGAGACGGCCTATAAGGGCGTGGAGGGCAAGGTGGCCGAAGTCGTCACGGAGGAGCAGATGTGGGTTCCCGACGCTCCCGCCGACGGAGAAGAGCGCACGCCGCTGCTGCTCCATCCGCCCCCTACGGACTGCGATTACAGGTTCGACGAGGGCGAGACTTATTTCGTCTACGCGAACTCCGTCTCGGAGAGGAATGGCACGCTGAACGTTCCCCAGAACCGCACGCGTAAGCTGGAAGAGGCCGCTGCGGACTTGAAGTTCGTCAACGGACTGCCGCGCGCCGCCCCGACCGCCAGAATCTTCGGGCGCATCGTGCGCGCCGACCTGAGTGTGAACCTCGGCGATCAAAAGAGGTTGCCGCTCGCGGGCATCAAGGTAACGGCTCGCAGCGGCAAGCGAACATTCGAGGCGTTGACCGATGCCGAGGGCAAGTATGAGTTGAAGGATTTACCGCCCGGCAGTTATCAGGTGACGCCCACTTACCCGGCGCATCTCTCCGCCGACCGTGCCGCACGCGCACAGGTCGTCGCGCGCGGCTGCGCCCAACTCGATTTCGACACCCATTCGAGCGTGCGCCTCAAAGGCCGCGTGATCGATGCGGAGGGGCGTCCGCTGCTCGGAGTCGAGGTCGGTCTGATCCATGCCGAAGCCACCGAAGTAGCCCGCGAAGGCTTGTACACCTGGACGGGCGGGGGAGGGGATTACGTGCTGACAGGCATCCCGGCGGGGCGCTTCCTGCTCTTCTTTGATTTGCCGAGCGCACCCGCCGCGCGCGTCCCCCACCCGCCGCGCGCTTACTATCCCGGCGTCTGGAGCGCGGCGCAGGGGACAGTGATTACCGTCGCCGACGGTCAGAATCTGCCCGCTTTTGATTTGCAACTGTTGCCGCCTCCCGCCGACCGCGCCGTCGAGATCGTCTTGAGGTGGCCGGACGGTCGCCCCGTGGGCGGCGCTTGGGTGACGCTGGAAGACCCGGACTACGATTGGGAGGGCAGTATAATCGGCGCTAAAAAAGTTGACGGGCAGGAAGGGCACTATCAGGCGACGGGCTTCGACGGCATCACCTACTGGGCGCGCGCCCACGTCAATGTCGAGGGCGGGGGCGTGCAGATGCACGCCGAGCCGGTGAAGTTCACCCTGACGGAAGGCGCGGGGCCGATCAAACTGGTCATCACGGAGCCCGGCGGCCATTGTCCGCACTATCGTCGCAAGTAGCCAGCGCCAACGATATGAAAACTTCATTGTGCAACTTTGCAGCGAAAACTTCGGCGTTCAGATTCGCCGTCTTGCTGCTCGTGATCATTATGTCCTCGTTACCTGACACCAACGTCGCGCGCGCGCAATCGACCACGCCGCGCGACTTCTCGAAAGAGACGGCGCGCACCTCGCCCGCGTGGGTGCGCGACGGCGTGCTCTACGAAATCTACCCGCGCAACTTTTCCGCGCGCGGAAACTTTGAAGGCATCACGGCCGAACTCGACCGCTTGAAACAACTCGGCGTCACCATTCTCTGGCTGATGCCGATCCATCCGGTCGGCCGCGAGCGCGCGAAGGGCACGCTCGGCAGCCCTTACGCCGTGCGCGACTTCTACGCCATCAACCCGGACTACGGCACGCCCGCAGACCTCAAGCGGCTCGTCTCCGAGGCACATCGTCGCGGCCTGAAAGTGATCATCGACATCGTGGCGAACCACACCGCTTGGGACAGCGTGTTGATGAAGACGCCCGATTTCTACACGCGCGATCCGCAGGGCAAGATCATCCCGCCCGTCGCCGACTGGGCGGACGTGGCCGACCTCAACTACAACAACCCGGCCTTGCGCACTTACATGATCGACATGCTCAAGTTCTGGCTGCGCGAATACGACCTCGACGGCTTTCGCTGCGACGTGGCCGGGATGGTTCCCACGGATTTCTGGGAAGCGGCGCGCGCGGAACTCGAACGCGTCAAGCCGGACATCCTGATGCTCGCCGAATGGCACGAACCGGAACTCCTGACGAAAGCCTTCGACGTGGACTATTCGTGGCCTCTGCATCATGCGATGACGGACGCGTTGATGGGACTTAAGCCCGCCACGGCGGTGCGCGCCGCATGGGAAGAGGAGCACGCGAAGTGGCCGCGCAATTCTCTGCACATGCGTTTCTCCGACAACCACGACGAGCGCCGCGCCATCGCACGCTTTGGCGAACGGGCGGCGCTCGCGGCCTCGGCTCTGATGTTCACACTGGACGGCGTGCCGCTCATCTACAACGGCATGGAAGCGGGCGACACGACCGAATCGGGCGCGCCCGCGCTGTTTGAAAAACTTCCGGTCTTCTGGCAGATCGCCGAACGGCGACCGGAGTTTCCGCGCTTCTACAGACAGATCATCCAACTGCGCGCAGGCAGCGTCGCACTGAGGCGCGGCACGCTTCAATGGCTGCGAAACTCGGACGAGGCGCGCGTCCTCACATACCTGCGCCGCGCGGGCGACGAAGAGATGGTCGTCGCCATCAACTTCTCGAACCGCGCCTTCAACGGCACAATCGAAGCGCCGGGCGGCGCAACCTTCACGGACGTGACGCCCGACGTTCAACCGCCGCTCCCGCCCGACGCGCCCGCACCCGAACACAAGCCGCGCGCACGCACGGTCGGCCTGCCCGCGCTCGCTCTCGACGCTTGGGGCTATCGCATCTTCCGTCGCACAGTTAAGAGCGACTAACCATCAGAACGAAACCACACGAAACAACACGAAGAAGAGGCTCGTGTGGTTTCGTGTGGTTTCGTGGTTACTTGTTTTTGTCAGTCGCTCCCAGCTTGTCGAATCGCGACGCACGCGCGGCTCTCGCTCATCGCACCTACACTCTTTTCCTCAAGCCAACTTGATCCAGCGCCCGCGTGATTTCACTGTTTCGCATGAACCAGCCCCAGACCTTTCGGGAGCGCAGGTTTTCGGCGCTCAGCAGCATGATGCCGAGGTTGATGCCGATCACATCCGGGTTCACCCAGTCGTTGTTGGGATTGAAGGCGTCCGCGAAACCATAACGGCCGTAGACGCGCGCGCCGTACCGTTCGTGCATAGCGCGCAGGGCGGGCACACTGATGTCGGGCGTGAACATGAGCGAGCCGCCTGCGGCGCAGGGCACGACCGTGCCGTCAATCGCGGGATCGCGCGGTGGGCCGCCCCATGCAAGGTAGCCTTTCGCGCTGTCGGAAGCGGTGATACCCCACACATCCGCGGTGTAGCCGGGAAACTCTGCAGAGAGCGCGAGGCAAAAGGCGCGGTGCGCGCGTGTGGCGTCCACGGAGTTTTGAAAGTAGTCGGTGAACGGATAGCGGTCTTCGCGGCGTCCGCGAAAGTCAACCCACGCGTGCGAGTATTGATGTATGAAGAGCGGCCCGCCGGTGATGTAGTTGTAGCCCGCATAGGTCATACGCGCGCGCTGCCAGGCGAGCCAGGAGCGCGGCGTGATGGGGTGCGTGGGTGAGCCGATGGCGAGCAGGTAGAGTATGAGGTGTTCGCTGTATGCGTCCCAACGATGTTTGATGAAGCCGGTTTCGGGTCGCCAGCCGTGCGAGAGAATCGTCGGATGATTGTTCAGCATCCACTGAAAATCGACGCGCTCGTAGATCGACGCGGCGAGACGCACGATCTCGCGGTCGTCTCGAAACTTCTGCCGCGCTGTGAGCACGCCCGCAAGGAGCAGCGCCGTGTCGATGGAAGAGATTTCGCTTTGCCAACGACGCGCGCCCGTCCGCGCGTCCATCCAATGATAAAACCAGCCGTGTTCGTGCGTGGCTTGTGTGGCGAAAAAACGGAGCGTCGCGCGCACGCGCTCGCGCGCTTCCCGGTGCGGCAGCCAGCCGCGCTCGGCGGCGATGCAGAGGGCTGTGAGGCCGAAGCCGGTCGCGGCGATGCTCGCCACGTCAATGTGCGTCTGGTCGGGCGGCGAGCCGTCCGTGCGCGAGCGGTCGCGGACGAGTCCGGTCGTCGGGTCGGCCTGCTCTTTGAAGTAGAGAAAGGCGCGGCGCGACATGTCTTCGAGAAACGCTTCGTCGCTTGCTTTGAGACGCGAAGCAGAGCGCGCACGCGCTGAGGCGGCGCGTACTTGACTGCCGCCGCTGCGCGCCTCTCGAGCGAGGGCCGGACAGATCGTGTTGACGAACAGGAGCGTGGCGAAGAGAAGCGCACAGCACGCGCGCCTGTGCGTCCGTGTTGGTGTGGATATGCCTCTGCGAGTTCGGACGCGCATCGACTATTTCTCGACGACCTTGAAACTCGCTTCGAGGCCGCCTTCGGAACTCGTCGCGGCGAACACTTTGAACTCGCCCGGCTCGACCGTGAAGCGCATCGCGCGGTTATAAAATCCGAGGTGCGCGGGTGTCAGTCGAAACTCGACGCGCCGACGTTCGCCCGGCGCAAGCGTCACGCGCTCGAAACCTTTCAACTCTTTGACGGGGCGCGTCACGCTCGCCGCCACGTCACGCACGTAAAGCTGCACCACTTCGTCGCCCGCCCGCGCGCCCGTATTCTCCACCTCGACGCTCGCCGTCAGTTGTCCGTCGGGGCGGATGCTCGTCGCGCTCAGGCGCAGGCCGGACAGACGAAACTGCGTGTAGCTCAGGCCGTAGCCGAAGGGATAGAGCGGAGTCCACGGCACGTCCAGATACTTCGAGGTGTACTTTTGATCTGTGGGCGGACGGCCTGTGCTTTTGTAGTTGTAGTAGAGCGGCAGTTGGCCGACGGCGCGCGGGAAGGTGACGGGGAGCTTGCCGCCGGGGTTCACGTCGCCGAAGAGCACGTCTGCGATGGCGTGGCCGCCCTGCGTTCCCGCGAACCAGGTCTCAAGGATGGCGGGCGAATTTTCCGCGAGCCAGTTGATCGTGAGCGGCCGTCCGTTCATCAGGACGACGACGTAAGGCTTGCCCGTCTTGTGAATCTCCTGAATCAACTGCAACTGGCTACCCGGCAGATCGAGCGACGTGCGCGAAGCGGCCTCGCCGCTCATCTCGGCCGATTCGCCGACGGCGATGACGGTCACGTCCGCGCCGCGCGCAAGTTTCAAAGCGTCGTCGAACGCGTCGCGGCCGACGGGCGTGGTCGAGTTTCGCGCTGCGTCGTTCGCTTGCGCGACGTTCGTGCCTCCGGCGTTGCTGGCCTGCGGCGGCGGCGCATGGTAGTTGCCCGTCACGCCGCGCCCTTCGATGGCGACGCCCTTCGCGTAGGTCACTTTCGTCTGCGGCGACACTTTCGCGCGGATGCCTTCGAGCAACGTCACGGCGTCTTCCGCACGGCCGTCGCCAGTCCATGAGCCGAGCATGTCTTTGGGCGAATCGGCGAGCGGGCCGACCAACGCGATTGACTTCACGTTCTTCGACAAAGGCAGAGCGCCGCGCTCGTTCTTCAACAACACGAAGGAGCGCGCCGCGAGCGAGCGCGCCGCCGCGACGTGTTCGGCGCGCATGATCGTCTCGCGCTCGCGCGCCTCGTCAGCGTAGGGACGTTCAAACAAGCCGAGCCTGAACTTGATGCGCAGCACGCGACGCACGGCCTCGTCAATCTGGGCGACCGACAGCTTGCGCTCTTTCAACAGACGTTCGCCGTGCTTGTTGTAGAGCCGCGAAACCATCTCGACATCGACGCCCGACGTGAGCGCCGAGCGCGCCGCCTCCGCTTCGTCGGCCGCGAGCGCATGATTCATCAACTCCTTGACCGATTCGTAGTCGCTGACGACGATGCCGTCGAACTTCCACTCGCCGCGCAATACGTCAGTCAGTGTAAAAGGGTTGGCGGAAGTCGGCACGCCGTTCAGGTCGTTGAAGGCGCTCATGAAAGTGCCGACGCCCGCATCAATCGTCGCTTTGAACGGCGGGAAGTAAACTTCGCGCAATGTCGTCTCGGACATGTCCACGGTGTTGTAATCGCGTCCGGCTTCGGCCGCGCCGTAAGCGACCCAGTGCTTGGCACAGGCGACGATGCGTTCGGGCGCGCTGTAGTCTGTGCCCTGAAAGCCGCGCACGCGCGCGCGTGCAAAAAGCGAACCGAGATACGGGTCTTCGCCCGCGCCTTCGACGATGCGTCCCCAACGCGCGTCGCGCGCGATATCAACCATCGGCGCGAACGTCCAGCGCACGCCCGCCGCAGATGCTTCGGCCGCCGCCACCTCGGCCGCGCGTTCAGCCGCCGCCGGATCGAAGCTCGCCGCTTCGCCGAGTGGCACGGGGAAGATGGTGCGATAGCCGTGGATCACGTCGAAGGCGAAGAGCATCGGAATCTTCAAGCGCGACTCTGTTATGGCGATGCGCTGCAACTCGTTTGTGCGCGCCGCGCCGCGCACGTTCAAGGTCGAACCGAGCAGGCCGCGCCGCACCATGTCGAGATGTTCGGGGCGAAAGTTGCCGTTGGCCTCGCCGTCGAGCATCTGTAGCTGGCCGAGTTTTTCGGCGAGCGTCATGCGCGCGATGAGTGCGTCGATCTTGCTCTCGACCGTGGACTGCGGTGTGCGCGGCCGTGTGCGTCGCTGCTGCGCCGGGGTGTGTGCGGCGTGTGCTGCGACGAGCGCGAGAGCCAGCAAGAGGCGCACCTGTTTAACTGCGAGCTTCATCAAAAATCTCCTGCGATGTTCCTTGAGCGCGATTCGCTTTGAAGACGAAGGGGAATGCGACGCGGATGCGAGCGGATTCGGAGAGATGAAACCCTGCATCCTCATCTTGTTTGACATGGGGAACAAGCGGCCGTTCGAGTAGTTTGCTGTAAAACGATTTCGGTCAGTATACTACAACGCCTTTTACCTGGCGGCCTACGGCTTCCACGCGCGCCGCACGAGCCACTCGATGCCCCGTCCATACGCACCAGCGGCAAGCCCTACGAATCTGCGTCGCAAACGACGGCGCATCTACGCGTCGCGTGCGGCGTGTGCTCCGGCGCTGTTCGTGCTGCTCGCGCTCTGCCCGTCCGTCTCTCTCTCGCAAACGCCGCGCACACAGTCCGGCGCGCAGCAGCCGCGCGAGGCCGCCGCGCGCGTGGAAGACAACGGCGCGCGACTCGTCGAAGCCGCCGCGCTTTTGCGCGCGGGCAGGTTGGACGAGGCCGAGCCGATTGTGCGACGCGTCGTAGCCCAATCGCCGCGCGAGCCGGACGCGCGCAATCTGCTCGGCGTGATTCTGGACAGGCGCGGGGCGAGCCGCGAGGCCGAAGGCGAGTTTCGCGCGGCGCTCCGTTTGAATCCAAAGTCCGTCTCGGCGCGCGCCAATCTCGGCGTGCTGCTGGCGCGCACGGGGCGTCAGGTCGAAGCAGTCGCCATCTTCAAGACGGTGCTCGCCGACGCGCCCAACCACCAGCCCGCCGCGCTCAACCTCGGCCTCGCGCTCTATCAACTCAAGCATTACGAAGAGGCGGACGCCGCGTTCGAGAGGTCGGCCGCGCTCGCGCCGGCAGCGCCCGAACCGCTCTACTATCGCGGCCTTATCAGCATCGCGCGCGGTCACGCGGAAGAGGCTGCGCAGTTCTGGCAAGCGGCGCTCGCGCTGCGCCCCAATTACGCGGAGGCCAGCTTCGCGCTCGCCGAAGAGTTGAAGCGGCAGCGGCGCTACGAGGGCGCGGCCGAGTTCTACGCACGCGCGCTCGCCGCGGATTCGTCGAAGCTCGTCTATTACGTGCGGCTCGGCGGAGCCTACATGCTGCTCGTGCGGCACGCAGAGGCGGCGGAAGTTTTCCGGCGCGGCGCGGAGCGTTTCCCGGAAGTGGCCGAGGCGCATTATTTCGTCGGTATCGCCGCGCGCGCCCTGGCCGATTACGACGCAGCCGAAGCTGCCTTTCGCAAGTCGCTCGCGCTTCAACCGGAGAACCCGGACGCGCTCGCCCAACTCGGTTTCATCCTCACAGAGCGCGGCCGTTTCGACGAAGCGGAAAACACCTTGCGCCGCGCCGCCGCTCTCGCACGCAACCATTTTTACGCGCATTACGATCTCGGCCGCCTGCTCGTCAAGACGCGCAGGTACGACGAAGCGCTCGTCGCCCTCAGGCGCGGCGCGGAGATCAAACCGGAAGACGCGGGCGTCCACTATCAACAGTTCATCGCGCTCTCACGCCTCAAACGTGTGGCGGAAGCCGAACGCGCGCTCGACACCTTCAAGCGACTCGACGAAGAGCGCCGACGCCGCCGCGCCGCCGGAAGACAGGCCGACGACGAAGAGATCAACAACCCGCCACCGGAAAATTGAAGATAGGTAAATGGTGAATGGTGAATGGTAAATGGAGAAGAACCGTCTTCTTCCATTCACCATTCACCATTTACCGTTCACCATTCCTCACTTCATCGTTTCTTCACTTAGAAGATCAGTCGTCCCTGTAGTTCGATGACGCGTCCGGCGAGGGCGCGTTCGGCGCGGCCGAAGTTCGGGTTGGTGATAACAGTGCTCGCGCTGTTGAAGCCGAACTGTTGGAGGTTGAGAATGTTGAAGGCGTTGAAGAAGTTCGCCTTGAACTCGAAGGACGCGGCGTCGCCGAGGAAGCCGGGCAAACCGAAACGCTTGGCGGCGGACATGTCTATGTTGAAGTAACGCGGGCCGCGAAAGACGTTACGGCCGATGCCGGGCAGTTGTGCGCCAGCCCGACCCTCCGTGAGGGGCGTGTTGAGACTAAAGCAAGGGTTCATGCGTTGTCCGGTGACGGGGTCTGTGGTGGTGGGGCAGTTGACCGTGTTGCGGCCGCTAATGAAAGCTTCGTTCGAACTGTCGTTACCGACGCCGCCGAAATACGCGCTGGGTCGCGCCGGGCACAGGTTCGGGCCACGCGTGCTGACGCAATCGGACAGAAGCGGCGTCCAGGGAAAGCCCGTGTGGCGCGTGAGAATGCCGCTAATCTGCCAGCCGCCGAGAATCTTGCCGAGCGCGTCCTGGCGTGTGCGGAAGATGGGCAAGTCCCAGAGGCCGGAGGCGACGAAGTGGTGGCGCACGTCGAAATCGGAAGGGCCGCGTTCTTGTCTGGGGTCGAGCGGGTAGGTCGGGTTGGGCGCGCCGACCTGTTCGCTGGAAACCACGTCGATGCTCTTGCTCCAACGATAGTGCGCGTCGAACTGGAAGCCTTGCGCGAAGCGACGCGTCAGGCGCAGGAGCATGGCGTTGTAGTTAGCGTTCGTGTCCGTGAGCGGAAAGACGATGCGCGAGGCGAAGAAGTTGTCGCGGTCGTTCGGGTAGAGGAATCGTTGATCGACGAGGCGCACGAGCTTGTGGCTCGAACTGCCCTGATAACCGACTTCGGCCGTCATGTTGCCCGGCAGGCTGTACTGCGTCTCCAGCGAATAGGTGTAGACGTAGGGCGTCGCAACGTCTGCGGGCGCGCCGTAGATTTCCACTTCGGAGCCGGGACGGACGACTGGAATTCCGGTCGTCGGGTTGAACGTCAAAGCGAGCGCCGGGTTGACCGGATAGCTGAACGGCGAATTGCTCGCGCCGAGCGCATAGAGAATCTGGCCGCCCGCGAAAGGCGTGCTGAAATCCTGCGGCGATGCCGTGCCGCAGCAGATGTTGTAGCGCGCGAAGAAGGGCGGGTTGCCGCGCGTGTTCTCGAAGACGTTGACGGGCAAACGATTGTAGGCGATACCGAAGCCGCCGCGAATGACCATCTTGTTGGTGAAATCCGTGCCGAGAATTTTCGTCGGGCTGTAGGCGAAGCCGAGACGCGGCGCGAAGTTGTTCTTGTCTGATTCGTATAGTTCATCGACGACGGCGATGCGCCCGCCCGTCAATTCCTGACCGCCAGAGGGGCCGAGGATGAAGTTGCTCAGGCGACCGCGCTTCTCGCGCAGGGGCGAATAGTATTCGTAGCGCAGGCCGATGTTGAGCGTCAGGTTGGGACGCGCCTTCCAGTCGTCCTGCACGAAGAAGGCGTAAGTGCCGGTGCGGAAGTATCGCTGCGCTTCGGCGGGGCCGCCGGTGCGCGGATCTGCGTTGATGGAATAGAAGAGCGGCGCGTCGTTGGCGAAGTTGAAGAGACCGGCGAAGGTGAAAAGCGGACGCGCGCCGCCGCTGAGATTATTGTTGTCCTGCTCACGGCGTATCTCGCCACCGAAACTCAGGCCGTGCGTGCCGCGCACCCAACGGAGCGTGTCGCGGAATTCGAAAGTGTTTTCGGCGAAGATGCCGGGCGTGGTTTCCGCGCGCGGCGGGCCGAAGCGCAAGCGGTCGCCCGGGTACGTTTCGATCTCGATGCGCGGCAGGTTGAAAGGGGTCTCGTTCGAAGATTCGATCTCGTTGTAAGCGTAACGCGTCGCGTTGAAGCGCGCTTCGTTCAGCATGGTGGGCGAGAGCGTGCGCGTGTAGGAGAGCGTGACGAAGGTGTTTTCGGGCGCGGTGCGAATGTCGCCCATCGGGCGGCTGCGCCCGGCCGTGTCGCTGCCGAGGCCGTTGAAGCGCGAGAAGTAAGAACTGATGGTGAGCGTGTCGCGGTCTGTGAAGTTGAAATCGAGACGCGGGTTGTACTGGTTGCCGCGACTGAGGCCGGGCACTGAGAGTTGGGCAAACTGGAGGTCTGGAATGTTGTCGAAGCCGCCGCCCTGCAAGTTAGCGAAGCTGATGTATTGCCCGGTCGCGCCCGCAGGCGAGCCGAGGTCTAGTCCGCCCGCCACGTTGCGGCAGTTGTTCGTGTTGAAGCCTGCGGCGGCGCAGGTGGTAGGGATGACGGCCGAGATGCGCGGCGCGATGCCTGAAGCGCCGAGGATGCGCGCGGCGATGCTGTTCGGACGCGCCTGTAGAATCTGGTTGCGGAATTCGGGCGTCTCGACGTAGGCGTTGACGGAGTCCGTGTTGCTGCTGCGCAAGCCTTCGTAGGAGAAGAAGAAGAAGGCTCGGTTACGACCCAATTTGAAGCCGGGGGGGCGGCCTTCGCCGAAACGCGGCAAAGGCAGCGGGCCGCCGAGTGAGCCGCCGAATTGATTGAGCCGTTGATTGACGCGCTGGGGCGGGGCGTTCCCGAAGCCGCCGTACTTGTTGAAGGAGTTCAGGCCGGGGCTGTTGTTCTTGAGAAAGAGGCTGCCGTGAAAGTCGTTCGTGCCGTTTTGCGAGACGGTCAGAACTTGCGCGCCGGAGTTGCGCCCGTACTCGGCCGAGTAGTTGTTGGCGATGACGCGCACTTCTTTGACCGACTCCTGATTCGGCGTGATGATGGCCGCGCCGCCGTGCGTCAGACTGTTCACGCTCGTGCCGTCGATCTGATAATTGTTGGCCGAGACGCGCTGGCCGTTGGCGACGATCTGCACCTGATTTTCCGTCTGGAAGATGGCGCGATTCGAGCCGCCAGGGCCGGTCTGGTTCGGCAAATTCACCGAGCCGCCCGAACCGCCGCGCGCGCCTTGCCCGAAGACGCCGGGCGTCAGTCGCAGCAGTTCGTAAGGGTCGCGGCCGAACTGCGGCAGTTGCTTCACCTCTTGCGTGGTGATGGCTTTGCCGAGATTGGCGTTCTCGGTTTCGAGCGGCGGCGTGAGCACGTCCGTCACCGTGATCGTCTCGGACAATCCTTGCGTCTCAAGCGTGACGTTGACGCCCTGCGTCTCTTCCGCATTGACGGCGACGTTTTCGAGCGTCTTCCTGCCGAAGCCGCTGGCTTCGACTGAGAGCGTGTAGCTGCCGGGCGCAAGGCCGGTGAAACGATAAAAGCCTTCGTCGCCGGTCGTCGTCTGTTGCGCGCGGTTGGTTTCCTTGCTCGTCAGCGTGACGGTCGCGCCGACGACGATGCCGCCCTGCGGGTCGGTCACAGAGCCTTGCACGGCGGCGCGAAACTGCGCGTTGGCCGTCATAGCAGCGAGGAACAGGAAGAGTCCGCACCAGACCGTGATGCGAAGAGAACTGCGCTGCGCTAAACCCATGATGTAGCCCTCCATGAAACGAAGTAACGGTGCGTACCCGTGTGCTTTGCGGGCAGCGTTCGACCGAGTTCGACGCCGCGAGATGCACGGGCACGTGAAGTTCGAGTATTGCTTCGGAGCATTCAAGGTGTCGCGCCCTGAGTCGGGGGAAGCGGACGCGGCAAAGTTCATGCGGCACCGGCTGACGAACAAGGGGAAGTTATCGGGTAAGCGCAAAGTAGCACTCGGTTGAGAAAAATTCAATGGAATTCTTTGCCCCGCCTTGTTAAGCTAAGACCATAAGATCAGACAGCTTTATTTAACACTGATCCGTCGGGCGGCCGAGACTCGGGTTTGAGGTCTCGACGCTTCCGCCCGTCGGTCATTCCTGTACCGCGCGTGCGCTTCGAATTCTTCCCTGAACGGCCACGGCGGTCACAAAAGAAGGAGCTTGATTCATGTCTCAACGCAAACTCTTCATCTTACCTGTCATGTTGTTGTCGCTGCTGCTGGCCGCTGCGTGCACGACCGGAGGCGACGGTGGCGGGGGCAACGCGGGCACGCCGCGCGCTAAAAAAGGGCCGAACGACAAAATCTTCATCGGCTTTTTGATGGACACGCTCAAAGAAGAACGCTGGCAGCGCGATAAAGATCTGGTGGAGAAACGGGCGCGCGAACTCGGCGCGCAACTCTCCGTGCAGGTGGCGAACGGCGACGACAACTTGCAGATCAAGCAGGCCGAGAACCTGCTCTCGCAAAAGGTGGACGTGCTCATCGTCGCGCCGCACAACGGCGAACTCGCCAAAACCATCGTCGAGATGGCACACAAAGAGGGCGTGCCCGTCATCAGCTACGACCGCTTGATCAAGAGCTCGGACGTTGACCTCTACGTCTCGCATCAGGTCGTCAAGATCGGCGAGTTGCAGGCCGGTTACATCCTCAAGCGCGCGCCGAAAGGCAACTACATCATCGTGCAGGGCTCGGCCACGGACAACAACGCGCGTCTCTTGCACGACGGGCAGATGAACGTCTTGAAACCCGCAGTGGATCGCGGCGACATCAAGATCGTCGTCGATCAACCGGCGCGCGAATGGCTGGCGAGCGAGGCTTTGAACATCGTGGAGAACGCGCTGACGCAGGTGAACAACGACGTGGTGGCCGTCGTCGCCTCGAACGACGGCACGGCGCGCGGCGCGATTCAAGCGCTCGACGGGCAGCGGCTCGCGGGGAAAGTTTTAGTCTCAGGTCAGGACGCAGACCTCGCCTCGCTCCAGCTGATCGTCGAAGGCAAACAGACGATGACGATCTACAAGCCCATCCAGCCGCTCGCCTACGGCGCGGTCGAGTCGGCCATGAAACTCGCGCGCGGCGAACGGGTGGAGACGAACGACACGGTCGATAACGGCAAGATCAAAGTGCCCTCGATGCTCTACGAACCAATCGCCGTGGACAAAGAGAACATCGGCGTGATCGTCAAAGACGGCTATCAAACGCTCGAAAAAATCTGCGAGAAGATTCCCCCCGCGCAGTGTCCGAAGGTCGAGACGGCGAGCGCCGCCGGTCAGTAGCCGGAGCGCCGGAACTGCGACGCGAAACGCGCGCGTCTCTTCTAGTGAGGCGCGCGCGAGGAAGTCTGGATGACAAACACGACGACGGAAACAAGCGCCACGGTCGCGCCCTTCCTTGAGATGCGCGGCATCACGAAGACCTTTCCCGGCGTGCGCGCGCTCGACGGCGTGACGTTCGACCTCTATCGCGGCGAGTTTCACGCGCTCGTCGGCGAAAACGGCGCGGGCAAGTCAACTCTGATGAAGATACTCGGCGGCGTCTATCCTTACCCGGAATACGGCGGCGAGATTCTGATCGAGGGCGCGGTCAAACAGTTCAAGAGCGTGCGCGAGGCGGAAGCAGCAGGCATCGCCGTCATCTATCAGGAACTATCGCTCGTCAAAGAGATGACCATCGGCGAGAACATCTTCCTCGGCCGCGAGCCGCGCCGCTTCGGCGTCATCCGTTGGGACGAACTCTACGCGCGCGCGCGTCGCCTGCTCGCAGACTTGCGCCTGCCGCTCGACCCGCAGACGCCCATCCGCAATCTCGGCATCGGTCAACAGCAACTCGTCGAAATCGCCAAGGCGCTCTCGCACGAAGCGCGCCTGCTCGTGCTGGACGAACCGACGGCCGCGCTCACCGATGCGGAAGTCGAGACGCTCTTTCGCATCCTCGACGAACTAAGGCGCACGCGCAATGTCGGCATGATCTACATCTCGCACAAACTCGACGAGGTGTTTCGCATGAGCGACCGCATCACGGTCCTGCGCGACGGTCGCACCGTGGGCACTGAACGGACGAGCGCGCTCAACGAGGCGAAGGTGATCGCGCGGATGGTCGGCCGCGAAGTCGGCGACATCTTCCCCGTGCCCGATCATGCGCGGGGCGAAGTGGTCTTCGAGGCGCAGGGCATCACGGTTGAAGACCCGAGTGTGGCGGGGAAGCGTCTGGTTGACGGCGTGAGTTTCGCTGTGCGGCGCGGCGAGGTGTTAGGCATCGCGGGTTTGATGGGCGCGGGGCGCAGCGATCTGTTGATGGCGATCTTCGGCGCGCACGCGGGGCGCACGACGGGCGAGGTGCGCGTCGAAGGCAAACGCGTGCGGATCGAAAGCCCGGCCGAGGCCATCCGCCAAGGCCTCGGCTTCGTCACGGAGGATCGCAAACGCTTCGGCCTCGTGCTCGATCAGACGATCCTGAACAACATGACGCTCGCCGGACTCTCGCGCATCTCTGGTCGCTTCGTGACGAACGTCGATAGGGAAGCGGCCGAGGGCAATCGCTCGATGCGCGAGTTGCGCGTCAAGGCCAACTCGGTCTTCACGGTGGCGGGCACGCTCTCGGGCGGCAACCAGCAAAAGGTCGTGCTCGCCAAGTGGCTGTTGACCAATCCGCGCGTGCTTTTTCTGGACGAGCCGACGCGCGGCATAGACGTGGGCGCGAAGCAGGAAATCTACGCGCAGATCAACCAACTGGCAAAATCCGGCCTCGCCATCGTGCTTGTCTCTTCGGAGTTGCCCGAAGTGCTCGGCCTCTCCGACCGCGTCCTCGTCCTGCACGAAGGCCGCGTCACGGGCGAGTTCACGCGCACCGATGCCACGCCCGAAAAAGTCATGGCATGTGCAACAGGTCATGCGCAACACGCCGCGTAAGTTTTAAGTTTATCGTTCTCATCGGAGTCTCCAATGAGTAAACAAGCTAACGAACCCGTCGTTGATCGCCCGCCGGTGACGGCTGATATAACGCCCGCGCCTGCCGAGGCGGAGTTGACGCGGCAGACGCGCATCGGCGGATTAAAGATTCCGACCGACGCTTTGCGCGCTTACACGATGCTGTTCGCGCTCGTCGCCATCTGGATTTATTTCAACTACGCGACGGACGGAATTTTTCTAGACCCGCGCAACTTCTCGAACCTGATGCGGCAGACGGCCGTGACGGGCGTGCTGGCCGTCGGCATGTTGATGGTGATCCTGACGGGCAATATTGATCTGTCGGTCGGCTCGCTCGTCGGCTTCATCGGCGGCGTGGCGGCTACGGCGCAAGGGGTGCAAAACAATTGGGGACTGCCGCTGACGCTCTTAGCGGCCATCATCGTCGCCTTCGGCGTGTCGCAGGCGCAAGGGGCGCTCGTCGCTTACGCGAACATTCCGGCCTTCATCGTGACGCTCGGCGGACTGCTCGCTTGGCGCGGCGTGGTGCTGGGGATGACGAAGGGCGAGACGATTCCCGTCACACTGCCGGGATTCAAGGCCATCGGGCAACAGTTCGTGACGCGCCCCGTGGGACTCGCGCTTGCGCTCCTCGCCATCGCCGCCATCGTCTGGATGAACTTGAGGCGCGAGCGCGCACGCGCGCGTTACGGCTTGGGACGCACGAGCGTGCCGAGTCTCGTCTTGCGCATAGTGCTTCCGGCGCTCGCCGTCTTTTTGTTCGTCCGGCACATGAACGCTTCGGAAGGCATTCCGATTCCGGTCATCATCTTGATCGTCGTCGCGCTCGCGGGCGCGTTCCTCACACAGAGCACGACGTTCGGCCGCTATCTCTACGCCATCGGCGGCAACCCGGAAGCGGCGCGTCTCTCAGGCATCAACGTGCGCAACCATATCTGGGCTGTCTTCTGCATCATGGGACTGCTCGCGGGCGTGGCCTCGCTCATCTACACGGCGCGCGTGGGGAGCGCCTCGCCCGATGCGGGGAACCTCCTCGAACTCGACGCGATTGCGGCGTGCGTCATCGGCGGGACGAGTTTGATGGGCGGGCGCGGGACGGTCTTCGGCGCGTGCCTCGGCGCGCTCTTTATGGCGAGTTTGGATAACGGCATGTCGCTTTTGAACGTGCAGCCCTATTCGCAATACATCATCAAGGGCGCGATCCTCGTCACGGCCGTCGGCCTCGACATGCTCGGACGCAAGCAAGGGTGAATGAAGAAGTGACGAATGACAAGTGACAAGTGACAAGTGACAAGTTAAATGCTTCTTTGCGCCTTCGGTTCTTCTTTCTTTGCGCCTCCAGCGTGAACTGTTTTTCTCGCGAAGGCGCAAAGAGGAAAGACGTAAGACGCAAAGTAAAACGGGATGGGCGCAGTTGACGAACATCTGAGCGGAAGAGAAAAAGATGAAAGCTAAACTTGTGCGGGACGCATCTGTGTGGTGCGTTCTTTTTGTTTTGGCGTGGGCGTGCTGCGATGCGGCGCGGGCGCAAGATGCAGCAGCGGGCAACAATCTCGCGCCGGGCGCGCCGGGCGCGGAGGCGCGCTGGCCGAGCGCGGGGAAGAACGGCGTCGGCACGTCGAACACGCTCGAATCGAAAGTCTGGTTCACGCTGCGCGGGGGCGTGTTGACGGAGATTTACTATCCGACCGTTGACGTGGCGAACTCGCAGGAGTTGCAGTTTGTCGTCGTCACCGCGGGCGGGCGCGTCGAGACGGAGAGCGACGATGCGACGCACCGCCTGGAGATCACGGATGCGCGTTCGCTGTCGTTCCGGCAGATCAACACGGCCAGAAGCGGCGCGTGGTCAATCGTCAAAACTTATACGACCGACCCGGCGCGTCATACCGTCCTCGTCGAGGTGCAGTTCAAAAGCCGCGCGCCCGCCGCTCTGTACGTCTATTACGATCCGTCGATGGCGAACAGCGGCCTCCACGATTCCGCTTGGACGCAGGGAGACGCGCTTCTCGCTTCCGACGCCGGTAAGACTTCCGCGCTTCTGTCGAGTACGGGTTTCACAGAGATGACGAACGGCTATCTCGGCACAAGCGACGGCCTCATGCAGTTGCGGCGCGCGCGCGGGCGCATCACGAACAGATACATGCGCGCGGCGGACGGAAACGTTGTGCAAATGGCGCGCGTGCAAGCTGCGCAAACGTTCACCCTCGCGCTCGGCTTCGGCGCGGGCGAAGAGGAAGCCTTAGGGAACGCGCGTGCCTCTCTGGCAAGAGGGTTCGCTCGCGTGCGTGCGGATTACGAACGGGGCTGGCACGAATATCTCGCGTCGCTCAGGCGCGTGGAAGCAAGGTATCAGGCGCAGTTCGACATGGCGGCGATGATCCTGCGCGCGCACGAGGACAAGACTTATCGCGGGGCGAACATCGCTTCGCTCTCCGTGCCGTGGGGCGGCGGGGCGACGGCCAACGAGCCGAACGTCGGCGGCTATCATCTCGTCTGGTCGCGCGACCTCTATCAGGTGGCGACGGCGCTGCACGCCATTGGCGACAAGGCGGGCGCGGATCGCGCGCTCAATTATCTCTTCAAAGTTCAGCAAAAGGCGGACGGCAGTTTCCCGCAAAACTCCTGGCTCGACGGGCGACCGTTCTGGGGTTCGCTCCAACTTGACGAAGTGGCCTTTCCGCTCATCCTCGCTTACACCCTGGGGCGCACCGATAACGAGACGTGGACGAAGCACGTCCGCCCGGCCGCAGACTTTATCGTGCGCACGGGACCGCGCACGCCGCAGGAGCGTTGGGAAGAGAAGGCGGGCTATTCGCCTTCGACCATCGCCGCAGAGATCGCCGGACTCGTCTGCGCAGCGGAGATCGCGCGGCGCAACGACGCGCACGCCTCGGCCGGAGTCTATCTGGCCGTGGCCGACGAGTGGGCGCGCAACGTCGAACGCTGGACGGTCACTTCCACAGGCATGCACGGCGACGGCAACTATTACATACGCATCGCGCACACGGACGACGATCCGAACGATGCGGACGTGATGAACGCGGGCAACGGCGGCGGCGATTATGACGAGCGCGAATACGTCGATGCGGGCTTTCTCGAACTCGTGCGCCTCGGCATCAAGCGGGCGGACGATCCTCTGATCGCAAAGTCTCTGGCGGTAGTGGACAAGGTGATAAAAGTGGAGACGCCTAACGGCGCGGCCTGGTATCGCTACAACCATGACGGCTACGGCGAGATGGACGACGGCAGGCCGTGGAATTTCGACGGCAAGTACACGGGCAAAGGTCGCCTGTGGGCATTGCTCGCGGGCGAGCGCGGGCAATACGAACTCGCGCGCGGCGAGCGTGCGGCGGCGCGCATGCGTCTCGAACACATGCTCGGTTTTGCCAACGACGGACTCATGCTGCCCGAACAAATCTGGGACAGGCGTGAAAGCCCTTCCGCAGACTTCGTGTTCGGCGAAGGCACTGGTTCGGCCACGCCGCTCGCTTGGTCGATGGCGCAGTTCATACGTCTGGCCGCGAACCTCGCCGAGGGGCGCAACCTTGAGACGCCGGACATCGTGGCGGCGCGCTACACGTCGAAGACGGGCGCACCGGCCGACGCGGGCGGCGCAACGAGCGGCGACGCGGAAGAAGTGTGGCCGCCGGTCGAAGCGGGCACAGTAGTAAATCTGAGTGGCGGAACGGAAGCGGGCACACGCGTCTACGCTTTAGTTAACGGCGAGGCGCGCGAGGTGACACTGGACGAACAGGGCAGGGGCGCACTCGACGTTCGCGTGCCCGAAGGAGACTCGACGGTGGTGATAGGCATACACAAAAAGAACGGCGCGACGGCGTTTCGACGCATCACTCTGCGCGGCCTGACGAAAGAGAACCTGCGCGCATCGGGCGAGGGCGGCGCGGGCAGCGAATCCGCTTCTCCCTTGGCGCCCGCCTTCGTCGAGCGACTGCGCAAAGCTGA
The DNA here is from genome assembly GCA_035942855.1 of Pyrinomonadaceae bacterium. Lineage (GTDB taxonomy): Bacteria > Acidobacteriota > Blastocatellia > Pyrinomonadales > Pyrinomonadaceae > JAIVJZ01. Next base: position 114,185 of record DASZCS010000087.1, read on the forward strand.
ACGCTCGCCCATCGTGGAAGAGGATCAAGTGACGTTTCTGTATCGCGGCAAGGCAAAGCGCGTGGAGGCCGTCGGCGATTTCACGAGTTGGAGTCCGCGCCGTCAGGTCCTGCGTGAACTCGCGGGCACGGACTTGAAATATCTGACGCTGAAATTCCCGCGCGATGCGCGCGTCGAATACAAGTTCATCGCCGACGGCGAGTGGACGAACGATCCTCTGAACGACCGCAAACTCGACAACGGCGTGGGGGGCTACAACAACTTCTTCCAGATGCCCGGCTATCGTCCGTCTGCGCTCGGTGAGGCGAAGTGGGATTTGCGCGGGACGTTGGAGAAGTTGGAAGCGCCCGCCGCCGCGCTCGAAGGAGGGAAGCGCAAGCTTCAGGTTTACCTGCCGCCCGCATACGCGCGCGCCGGACAAGCCGAACGCTTCCCGGTCTTGTACCTGCAAGACGGCTCGGAGTATGTCGCGCGCGCACGCGCAGCCGTTATCGCCGATCAGTTGATCGCACAGGGACGCGTTCAGCCCTTCATCATCGTCTTCGTCGACCCGGTTAATCGCTTCAAGGAGTATTGGGCGAACGACGGGTTTGCAGACTTCATGGCGAAAGAACTTGTGCCGTTCATCGATGCACGCTATCGCACGCGCCGAGACCGCTCGTCGCGCGCGCTGATGGGCGCAAGCCTCGGCGGCGTGATCTCTGTCTGGACGGCGCTGCGTCACCCGGACGTGTTCGCGCGCGTGGCCGGGCAGTCCACGGCCTTCCAGATTGACGACGAACGCGTGGTGACTGCGCTTGCCGCCCTGGAGCCGATGGGACAGCAACGGGCGCTTCCGCTCCGTTTCTATTTCGACGTGGGACTCTTAGAGCCGATCTGGAAAGTGAACCGGCGCGTGCGCGTGTCTTTGGCGGGCAAGGGCTACCCGGTGGCCTACGCGGAATCCAACGCCGGGCACAACTGGACGAGTTGGCGCGACCAACTGGCCGAAGCCTTCACGCGCATCTGGAACGAGTAAGGGAAACGATGAAGTAAAAGCCGTGAATGGTAAATGGTAAATGGTAAATGGTGAATGGAAGAAAACGGGTTCTTCCATTCACCATTTACCATTTACCATTTACCACTTTTCAAAAGAAGAGGCCGCCAGTGCCCTCGCTGCACTGGCGGCCTCTTCTTTTCGCCCGGCGCTTTTTTAAGGCGCGAGCGAAAGGCTAAGGGAGTGTGGCTATTCCTTGTCGGGCTTCGCCGCACCTCCCGCGTTCGCGTCAGGCTGTTTGCCGGTCACGCCCTTCGTGGCGCGCGTGGCTTCTTCGGCGACTGTGCCGGTTCCGGGCAGCGCTTCCGTGTTGATGAAGAAGCTGAAGCCGCCCTGCTCCTGCACGCCGAGCAGGAACTGCACGTCGATGGTGTTGCCCGGCGCGAGACCGCCGCCCGGCAAGACCACCGTGAGCGTGGAGTTCAACCCGCCGCCGTTCGGTTGCGGCGGCCCTTCGAGCGTCAGCCCGTTGACGGTGACGACCGTGTTGCCCGCCGAATCCTTGACCACGCCGTTTGAAGTCAACACACGCAGGTCGGACTGTCCGGCCGTGCGGTTGTTGAAGGTCGTGAGGTCAACGATGCGGAAGCGGAGCCGCGTCACGGCCACGCCGAGCGTGTTCTTGAAGCGGCGCTGGACGGAGAGCGTGCCGAAGGCCGCGTTCGTCGGGTTGGCGCCGAACGAGCTACGGACGCGGTTGGGCGGCGCGTTCGCGGGCAGCATCGGATCGATCAGCGACGACTTGACGACCGCGTTGCGCTGGATGGGAGACGTGGTGGCCTCCGGCCCCGGCGCACCGAGTACGGGCGTCGCGTTGTTGCCCACAACCGAGGCGGGCGTCGTCGAGACGATGATGAAGTCCGCGTTGCCGTTGTTCGTGTCCTTCGGCAAGCCGCTGATCAGGTTGCGCGCGAAGCTGTACTGCGAGGTGCTTCCGAGCGCCGCCGGGAGCGTCGAAGCCTCGTAGAGCAGCGTGCAGTTGTTGGACGTATTCAAGCCGAAGCCGACTGCGTCGCGTCTGGTCGCGCTGGTGAAGTTGGCTGGAGTCGCCGTGTTGAACAGGGCGAGGCTGCGGTCGTCTTCAATGTCGTCCGTGACGAGCAACGTCTGGTCGGGCGTGGCCTGCGAGCCGAGGCTGTAGGCCGAACCCGCGATCAGGTAGTGGCCGCGCGCCGGGATCGTGCGGCTCGCCGGAACGACCGCCACCACGACAGGTGCGGCCGTGCAATCCGCGCCGCTCTTGACGAGCGCCCATCCACTGATGTCGATGGTAGCGTCGGTGTTGTTGTACAACTCGACGAACTCGTCATTAGCTCCCATCGGGCCGCTCGTGCGCACCTCGGAGATGAGCACCGTGCCCGCCGGGTTAGCCGCCGTGATCGTGCCGGTGGCGATGCCCGTCCCGTTGATCGTGCCGTTCTCAGGCGCGCTCAAGGTGACGGTGAACGTCTCATCCGATTCGCTCGCGTCGCCGTCTGAGAGGACGGGCACGGCGATGGTCTGGAACGTGTTGCCCGCCGGGAAGGCGAAGCCTCCGCTCGTCGGCGTGAAGTCGCTGCCGCCCGTGGCCGAGCCGTCGGCGGTCTGGAAGTTGACCGAGACGTTGACGGTGTAAGCGTTCGACAGAACGACGGTGAACGGCATCTGCACCGAGCCGGATTGCGGTTCGGGAACGCTCGCGTTGTTGATGGTGATCGTCGGCATCGGAATGACGTTCGTGACGGTCGGGTTGTTCGTGCCCGCCACGTCCGGGTCATCCGTGAACACTTCGGAGAAGTTCGTGCCGGTGATTCTGCCCTGATTCGAGATTTGCGTCACGTTGGACGGGAGCGGATTGTTGACCGTCACCGAGAAGGTGATCGTCACGGTCTTGCCCGCGCCGAGCGTGCCGATGGTGATGGGGAAGTTAGCGACCGCAGGCTGGACGAGGTCGTCCTTCTGTCCAGCGCGCTTCGCGGTCTGCTTTCTGCTGCCCTCGGCGTCTTCGCGGCTGGCCGTCTGCGCGGCGTCAGCGGAAGCGGCCTTCGCCGGGACGGCGTTGAGGCTCATGGCCTGCGGCAGGACGATGAGCGGACGGCTCACGACGACGTTAGACCGCGCGGCCGCCTCTGCCATCAACTGCTCGCCCGCCGCGGACGTGTCGCCCGAAGCGACAGGGACGACGGGGACGGGCAGCGTCGGAAGATCGGCCATCGGCGCGGTCGAGGCCGTGCAGCCAGCTGAATTGACGAACGTGCCGGAGGCAGTGACGGGGCTGTTGTTGTTCTTGGGGCTGAGATGGTTGGACGGAGTTTGCGCGCCCAAGCCCTCGATGGCGTAAGTGCCCGCGTCGTTGGTGAGACGGAAGCCCGTGCCGTTGCCGCCCGTGGCGGTGTTCGGCGTGGTGTTCGCGGCGTTAAGGTCGAGGCACATCGAGGTGGTTGAGGTGAGCGCGTTACGCGCTTCAAACACCTGCCCGAGCGCGTTCTGCTGCGTCAGGTTGTTACCTAGAACCGTCGCATTAATGGTGGTCGAGTTGCCCGCGCCGGTAGTGACACCGCTCAGGTTGCTGATCTCCATCGTGTCGCCGATGCCGCTGGAGTTGTTGTTCCGAGCGGTGTTGCCTTGAATCAGGGCGTTGACGAGAACATCACCGCCGCTATTGTCGGCGGCAACGTTTGTTTCCAACTCGATGGCCGAACCGCTGTCGCCGCCGCCCTGTCCGACCAGCGCGATGTTACCAACCTGATTGTTGCTGATGTTGATGTGGTTGTTCAGGTTGTCGCTGCCAGCTACCGATGTAAACGACGAGTAGATGCCATGCAGCTGGAAATTCTGAACGCTGTTGTTCTTGATCGAGATGGTGTGCCCGCCGTGGCTGCCCGCCGACGGTTCGGTCGAGGCCATGATGCCGCGACGCTGGCTGACGAAGCCGGGGTTGGTCAGAACGTTGTTATTCATCGTTCCGGTCAATTTCGCGCCGGTCGAACTACCCGCAGCGCCGCCCGCGGCCTGAACCTGCAAGACGCCTTGATTGGCCGAAAGCCGCGCGAGGTTCGTCAGAGTGTTGTTGTCGAGGTTGAATCTCAGTTCTCCGCCGCCCGCGAGCGCAGCGACGACTGTGTTGTTGCCGTCGCCGCCCGTCGCGTCCGCGTCGTGGAAGTTGTTGCCCGTGACGATAGCGTTCAGGATGCCCGCGCCGTCGTGGTTGATCTGCACGGCGTCCTGATCGATGGCGGTGAACTCGCTGTTGGTAACGCTGACTGTGCCGTTGCCGCCGTTCGTGTCCACGTCGAAGAGGAAGCCGTCCGCGCCCGTCGCCGAAGTGGTGAAGACTGTGCGGTCAACCGTGAAAGAGCCGGAGTAGTTGTTGGGCGAGAGAATGGCGACCGTAACGCCGTTCGACGCCGCGGTGTTCCAGGTATCCACGCGGCTGTTGTGGTTGATGGCGTTCGTGCCGGTGATGTTGTTCGCGCGCCAGCCGTTGCCGCCGAGGTTTTGCAGCGTGACGGCGGAGAGCACGATGTTCGAGCCGCCGTTGCTGCGGACACCGTCCGAGGTGCAGTTGTCCGGGCAGCCGCCCGCGCCCGTCGGGCCAAAGGCCGTGTTCGTGATGTTCAACTGGCGCAGGGTGACGTTCGAGGCGTTGGTCAACAAAACGCCGTGACCCGTTGGGCGGCTGATCGTGCCGCCCGAACTGTTGCGGTTGAAGAAGCCGCCGGTTTGCGTGCCGTCGCCGCTGACGGTGAACGCGCCCGTCGTGCCGTTGAGGATGATGCCGTTCGTGGCGCTGTTCGACGCGCCGTTGCTGACGGTGACGCTGCGGAAGGTGACGCCGCTGCCGCCGATGTTCGTCGGCGTGGCGATGTTGACGCCCGTGCCCGTCGTCGTGGTGACGGTGTTCAGGATGGTCGTGTTGTTCTGCGTGGCGTTGACCGTGCCGCCGCCCGTCGCCGTGAAAGCGGCGTTGCCGCCCGTCGAGAGATTGAGGCCGCCGGTGAAGTTGATCGTCGCGCCCGTGTTGTTGTTCAGCAGGACGCCGTTCGAGGTGCTGCTGATCATCGCCGTACCGCTGCTCGGCACGCCGCCGAAGCTGACCGTGCCGCTCGTCTTGTTGTCGATGTTGACGGGGCGCGCGGCCGAGGTGCTGATCGTGCCGTTATAGGTGATGTTGGCCGTGCCGCCACTGCTGGCCGTGCCGTTACCGACGCGGAAAGCGTCGCCCGCCGCGCCGGAGATCGCGCCGCCGTTCATCGTCAGCGAGCCGAGCGTGTTAATCAAAAGGATGCCGTTGCCGTTGTTGCCGCTGTTGGTCGAAGAGACGGAGGTGAAGGTCGCGTTGAAGGTGACCATGTTGGTGGTGATGGCCGGAGCGGCCTGCCCCGCGCTGCCCGTCGCGCTGATCGAGCCGGTGGTGACGTTGACCGTGCCGCCGCCCCCCGCTGCAAGGCCGACGCCGTTCGAGGTCGTCAGCGAAAGCGAACTGAAACTGAGCGTCGCGCCCGTGTTCGTGCCAGACCAGGCGACGCCCGCGCCGCCCGTCGTCGTCTTCGTCACGGTCGCACCGCCGGAGAAGTTGATCGTCTGGCCGTTGCCCGCGCTCTGGATTTCGATGGGGTTCAGGTTGCTGGAAAGCGTGGCCGCGCCGGTGATGGCCGTGTTGCCGCCGCCGTTCGCATGCAGGAAGGCGTTGCCGGAACCGCCGGAGACGTTGAGCGTGCCGAAGGTGCGCGTGTTCGCGCCGGAGTTGTTTTGGAGGCTGATGCCGTCCGTGCCGCCCGTGCAGGAGGTGTTGCCGAAGTTGGCGGCGAGAGACGAGCCGGTGACGAGTAGGCACTGCGTCGTGTTGCCGGAGATGGTCGTCCCATTGGTTGAAGTGAGCGCGCCCGCGATGCCCGTGAGGCTGATGCCCTGCGCGGTGCTGCTCGTCGAAGTGATGCTGTTGAAGGTCGCGGCGAGCGTGCCGGTCGAAAGATTGAGCGCGCGACCCGTGCCGTTCAGAGTCGTGTCGGTGACGGTGAGCGTGCCGAAGCCAGTGCCGGAGATGTCATTGGTGGTCGCGTTGCCGAGCGTGACGCCGCGGATGGTGTTTGCGCCCGCTGCGCCCGTCGAGTTGAGCGTGACGGTGGTTCCCGTGCTGGTGATGGTCGGCGCAGCGCCCGCGCCCGGCAGCGGGTTGCTGGTAGGCGGCACGGTGAAAGAAGGCTGGCTGGCGACGATGGCAGCCGTGAGATCGACGCCCTGTCCGATCAACTGCTGGTTGTTCGCGAGCGTGAGCGAGCCGCTGTAAGCGGCCGTGCCCGTATAGACGAAGATGATGTCGCCGGGGTCTTTCGCGGGACTCGAAGCATTGTAGGCGGCGATGCTCGTGAAGGGCGAAGTGAGTCGTCCGTCGTTGCCCGTGGGTGCGCCCGGATCATTGTTGATGAACCAGATGAGCGTTGGCCCGACGGTGAGCGTGACGGTCGAGGTGTCGGTCTTGTTCGTCGTCGTGTTGGTGACGGTGTAGGTGAAGGTGTCCGTGCCGGTGAAGCCGGGTGCGGGATTGTAGCTGAAAGAACCGTCGATGTTGACGGTGACGTTGCCGTTCTGCGTGCTCGTCGTCGGCCCGGTAGCGCGCAGGTCGGTGTTGTTGCCGTTGTCGGGGTTGAAGTCGTTCGAGAGCAGACCTTGGGCGGCTGTCGGCTGGATGCGCACGTTGCCGATGACGTTGTAGGAGTCTGGATTGGCGAGCGGCGTCGATTGGATCGAACCGGGCACGAGGGTCGTGTTCGCGTCGATCATGTCGTTCAGGACGACGCCGAGAGCGTCAGTCGAGCCGCTGTTGGTGATTGTGATCGTGTAGTTGATCGTGTTGGTCGGCCCGACGGGTTGCGAAGTGGTGCGATTGTCCGTCTTCGAAGCCGTGATGCCGACGGCGGAAGGCGTCACCGTCTGATCCTTCTGCCGGCGCGCGGCCGCGTCCGCAGGCGGGTTGGCCTTCGTCGCAGGCGACTGCTTGGCCGCGCCCTTCGATTGCGCCGGTGCTGTTCTGCTTGTCGAAGCAAATCCGATGGGAGTTAATGGAGTAACCAGGATGATGCAGGTGAGTAGGCTGGCGAGGAAGGCTCTGGAATTGCTGAGGCTGGTCTTGGGGGTGAAACTCTTCATAACTCTCCTTAAAGTTGATTTTTATTTCGACATCGCTGAGGGCAGCATGCAGAAATAGCTCCGAGGGTTGAGAGGCGATTGACTTATTAGCATCCGAGCGACGACGTGCAGGCCGGTTGTCCTGATCTTGTGTTTACGTAGTTGGCAGAGTCGTCAATGAGTTGCAAAAGGCGTTCGCGGATGCCGGACAGTAGAGAAGCGGTCGCCTGAGAGTAAGTGGCGTATTGCTGAAAATATCGGGATACGGCCGTGGGCGGCCTTCGCCGCGGCAGACTTTATACCATGTTTACCACCGAACTTCCTACCCCGGAAGGGCAATTTTATGTAGACGACGGGCGACACGTCCGTTGACTGCTGGTTGGATGTCGCCCGCCGTTCACATTCCACACGTTCGCAAAAGCATTCGCTCGACACGTTCGCCTGAGACTTGAACGACGATCTCGCCCGGCCGAATGCGTGCCGCGAGTTTAACCTCGTGGCGGAAAGACGCCTTGCAGGGCGATGCAGAAGTTCAGGGTCAGATACGGCATCATGTTGTTGTGGGGGAGGCCGCCGCCCGCCGGAGACAACGCCTGAAAGTTCATCGTCGTGTTTGGGTTTGCACCTGTGACATACATCGAGTTGCCCGCCGCCAGATACATATTCACCGGCGTGAAGAACGCGCCGTCGTCTTCAACCGCACGCAGGGTATGAGTGTGCACGGGCATCTCGGATTCGAGCAGCGTCACGGTCTCAGCGCCGCCCTGTTGTCCGAGATCGTAGAGCGAGAGTCCCTGGCCCTGGCCGGGATGTATGGGGACGCTGCCTTCCAAATCCGGCAGGGCGAAGGTTGATTTGCCGTCGCCGCCATAGGTTGTGCCGAGGAGCGAAAATAGAGCAGTGTTCTGCGAGATCGGCAAAATCTGGCCGTTACAGAAAGCCCATCCCGTCGGGGCGAAGTTGAACGGGAAGATACGAATTTCAGCGACAAATGGGTCTGCCATATTAGTCTCCTAGGTTTGGCTCGGAAAGATTCCGAACAGCGAGATGATAAAGTTGATGCAGAGGTACGGTTGAAGGTTGGTGTGCGGCTGGCTGCCTCCGACCGGCCCGACGGACGCGGGGGCGAGATTCGTCGGGTTGGCCGGGCTGTTGAAGTAGGCTTGCGCCGTGGACACGGCCGGAACTCCGTTGGTCGGGTCTTGCCCGGAGGCCGTCCCCGACGAACAGAGCAGCGGGTGCGTGTGAGCCGGAATCTGTTGGACGGATAAAGTAACCTCTTCGACTCCGGCCGCTTGAGCCATGATGAAGCCGTTGCCCTGATGGAGCGGCACGCGGCTTTGCAGGTTGGGCAACGCAAAAGTCTCCTGTCCGTCGCCGCCGTAAGTCGTCCCGATCAGTTGAAACAACGTTTCGTTTTCAGAGATCGGGAGCAACTGCCCGTCGCAAAACAGCCAGCCAACCGGAGCAAAGTTGCCCGCAAACATTCTGATCTCACCGACGTATGGTTGTGCCATTGTTATGTGTCTCCTTAGTTGCGGCTGGGGAAGATGCCCTGTAGCGCGATGCAGAACGACAGGGTCAGGTAAGGCTGCATGTTCTCATGCGGTTGAGAGCCGCCCGTGTTGGTGTTCGTGGCCGCTCCCATGGGCGTCAGTCCGGTGGCGGGGCCATACATGTTGGCGGCGGCTTTGCCGAGCAATGCGCCGGGGGGTTGGTTCTGTCCGGTGGCGGTGCTGGCGTTGAGAATGTGCGTGTGCTGGGGGAGTTGTTGAATATTGACCGTGACGGCCGGCGCGCCGGCGCGCTCGCCGAGCGTGTGGCCGTTGCCGAAGTGCATCGGGACGCGCGCCCTCAAGTCGGGCAGGGCGAAGTTGACGCGGCCGTCGCCGCCGTAGGTTGTGCCGAGCAACGCGAAGAGTGCTTGATTCTGGTTGATGGGCAGTAGTTGTCCGTTGCAAAGCGCCCAGCCTTTCGGCGGGAAATTGAAGGACATGATTCTGATCTCACTGAGAAAAGGTTCAGCCATGCATTTCTCCTTCTCGACTACAGAGAAGAGTTCTCTGCGGCGCAGTGTGTGAATGAAGTTAAAGAGCGCACTTCGACGAAAGCGGTCGAAGCTGAATTGTCGGGTGGTGCGTTGTGACCTAAGGGTTCTTGGACGACGAGGTACAGCCGAGGCCGCCGTTTAATCTTTGAAGCCAGATGTTGCTACAGGATTCGGAAAGGCATGAACCCGCGCGAGGCCGCCCATTGTAAGCGTTGACCCTGTCAAATTCAAGGAGAAATAGATAGCACTGTTTAATATTCCAAATTCTCGTTGTCAATTTCCAGTAAAACCATTACACTCCCGAGCGAAGGGCACTTGAGTTATCCGCTACCTTTCCACTCGCGTTAGATCCAACAGTCAGAGTCACCTACAACTTAGGAGTCAGATTTCATGTCCACCCCCCGTCGTGACTTTTTGAAATCCGCGTTGATGTCCGCCGCCGCTGCTGCTATCGTCTCTCAATCAGCCCGCTTCGCCTTCGGGCAGAAAAGGGAATTGACGAAAGATGCACAAGGGTACTTTCAAATCCCTGAGCAGGCCGCGGGCAATCCCATCTTTCATTTCACCCGTGCGACCTTTGAGCCGTACCTGGAGAGCGATTTCCTCGTGACGGTCGGCCCCTACAAGAGTGTGAATCTGACGCTCTTGAAGGTGGAAGATCGCAGGCCGCGACAGCGCAAAGGCATGTTGCGGATGGAGGGCGAGTGCTTCCTGCTCGTCTTCAAAGCCAACGGCAAATTGTCCGATCTGCAACAGACCTACGTGATGCAACACGGAGCGCTCGGAAAGTTCTCTCTGTTTCTGGTTGACACGAGCGAAGAAGGAAAGGGCTATTACTACTCGGCGGTCATCAACCACATGCGCCCGACCGACGGCCGCTCGAAGGACTAAGCCGACACGCGCACACGCGCTTTGCGTTAGAGCATCTCACGGGGAACTTATTTTGATGGAGACAGAGAAGGTGGAGCGTCCACTTGAAGAGGGCGGCGACGTTCGCCTGCGCCCGGTCGAAGCATCGGACGAAGATTTTCTGCTACGCGTCTATGCCGATTCGCGCGCCGAAGAGATGCGACTCGTGCCCTGGAACGACGAGCAGAAACTAGCCTTCCTGCGTTCGCAATTCGAGGCGCAGCGCGAGCAGTATCAAGCGCGTTTCCCGGACGCCGAATACAGCGTCATCCTCTACAGGGAGCAACCGGCCGGAAGATTGTGGATCGGGCGTACGGATGAGCAGATAAGGTTACTCGACATAGCCATCCTGCCGGAGTTTCAGAATCGCGGTATCGGCGCGACGCTGTTGCGCAAACTCTTAGCCGAGTCCGAACGGACGGGCTTACCGCTGCGTCACATGGTCTTCAAACCCAACACGGCGGCGCTGCGTTTCTACCAGCGCTTCGGCTTCAAGCAGATCGACGACGTAGGCGCGTACATACACATGGAACGACGCCCGGACTCCGCCGCTCCCACATCTCCCGGCGCAACCGGGGCGACGACACCCACCGACGCTTAACTCACCCGATTAAAGACCGCTTCGTAATAAAAGCCCGCGTCGTCTCGTCTGATGGGAACGATGAATATCTCCGGGCTGCCCAGAGCGTCGTGCTCCATGCGATAAGTGCTCTGCGGCAGCAAGAGTTCGAGCGGGCCGCGAAAGAAGACCGAGAATCTTTCGCTCTGTCCCTTCACGTCGCCGTGCGCCTGCACCTCTACGAGTTCCAACTCGACAGTCTTCTCCGGCTCGACATTGATCCGAAACTTCGTGTTCAACTGCGCCGCGAACGAATCCCTCGTCAACTGCTCAAGCATCGTTTTTTGTCCTTGTGCGATTTGATCAGGGCAGGAAAAAATGCTCGCTACTGGACTCGAACCAGTGACCCCACGCGTGTGAAGCGTGTGCTCTACCAACTGAGCTAAGCGAGCACAAGAGAATGTTTGAAGAGGCGGCATGCTAACAAAGCGTGCGGGGGAGCGTCAAGCGAAGGGCTTCTGAGAGACGCTTTTCCCCCGTCAGGTGTGCCGCCGCACGCTTCGTCGGCCGTCCGCGTTTACTGTCCGCCCATCGGCGGATCGTTCGGGCCGGCGGGCTGCGTGCCGTTGACGTGGATGGTGCTGGAATTGGCGTCGATGTAATAGAACTCTTTGCCGGTCGCCGTCACGCCGTCGGGCTTTTGCGGGTCGGCGTTGACGGTGTAGAGCGGCGGCTGGTTGCCGGTCTTCGGCGTCGTCTTCAAGCGGAAGATGTAGCCTTCGACGAGCGGTTCCTCGCCCGCGTAGCGACGGTCTAGCTGCCCATCGGCGATCAGTTGATCGAACGTCCCGTAGGAACTGCGATTGTGCGAGTTGTAATAGATGCGCTGCTCGACGGCGATGGCTTGCAGGGTGCGGACGGCGGCGGCCTGATTGGCCGAGCGCACGCTCGACTGCCAGGCGGGGATGCCGACGCCGACGAGAATACCGATAATAGCGATCACGATCATCAGCTCGATGAGCGAAAATCCGCCTTCATTTTTGCGACGTTTTAAATCTTGGGACATTTTCAATACTTCCTCAAAGGGTGGGAATCTAACTCTGCCGACTTTTACACGAAAGACGCGCGCGCTAGTTCCTTTTATTCACACGCACGTTGGCAAGACTCTTCCTCACAAAATCGGCGGCACGGATTCTACTACACGGCCGCGCGGCAAGTCACTTCAACAACTCAAGGACGTTAGATGTCAAATATTAGTTGTTAGATGTTCGACTAACATCCGGCATCTAACCTTCTGACATCTAACCTCCGGCCTCTCTTTCATGTAGAATACCGAAGGACGCGCGCAACACACGGGGGAAGGAATTGATGAGACGTTTACAGACGGCGCACGAGAGCGAAGGACAGACCCCGACGGCGGCGGCCGAGTCGGTCGCACAACTTCAAGCGGCTATCGAAGTCGTCATTAAGGGCAAGAGCGAAGCTGTGCGGCTCGCGCTCGTGGCGCTGTTGGCGGGCGGACATTTGCTCGTCGAAGACGTGCCCGGCGTCGGCAAGACCACTCTCGCGCAGGCGCTCGCACGCGCGCTCGACTGCACGTTCCAGCGCATCCAGTTCACCTCAGACCTTCTGCCCTCGGATGTGATCGGCCTGTCGGTCTACAACGAACCGGCGGGCGCGTTCGAGTTCAAACCCGGCCCCATCTTCGCCAACGTCGTGCTTGCCGACGAGATCAACCGCACCACGCCGAAGACGCAGTCGGCCCTGCTCGAAGCGATGGGCGAAGGACACGTCACGGTCGAAGGCACGACCTATAAACTGCCCGCGCCTTTCATCGTCGTCGCCACGCAGAACCCCATCGAACATCACGGCACTTACCCTCTGCCCGAATCGCAACTCGACCGCTTCATGCTGCGCCTGCGCATCGGCTACCCGGACGCCGAGATGGAGAAGGTTATCCTGCGCGACCGCGCCACACACGATCCGCTCACGCAGATGCGCACCGTGCTGTCGGGCGCAAACGTCGCCGCGCTGCAAAGACAGGTCGGGAGCGTTGTCGTCGATGATGCGATAGTTGATTACCTGATGAGGATCGTCTCGGCCACGCGCCACTCGGAGATGCTCGATCTGGGAGTTAGCCCACGCGGCACGCTCGCACTCTTTCGCGCCGCGCAAGCCCTCGCCCTCACCGAAGATCGTACCTATTGCGTGCCCGACGACATCAAGCGACTTGTCCTGCCTGTCTTCGCGCATCGCCTCGTCGTCAACTCGCGTTTCTCTTCTTCTCTGCGCCGCAGCGAAGAGGCCGAAGCAGTGCTGCGCGAGATCATGAAGACGATCAGCGTGCCGCTGTGAGATTCGGGCGGCGATAATTGACGAGCGACCAACATCTCTGTGCGCCGCCTTCAATGCCTGCCGGAGACGACGGTGCGGAGCGATGAAGTCCTTGAGCAAAAATTGGCGGCGCGCGATTCTTGCCTGCGCCCTCTTTGCCACCGCCGTCAAGATTTTTCTCGCGCTCTACAGCAGCGGGACGTTAGACGTTTTCGCCTTCCGGGAGTTTCTCACGAACATACGCGAGGCGGGCGGCATCGGCACGTATTACCGCACGGGGCGCGCGGGCAATCCCTTCAACCATCCGCCCTTCATGATCCACGCCATTCGCTCGATGGGCTGGCTCACGGACGCGACACATCTGCCCTTTCGTTTCTGGCTGCGCTTCCCTTCGATCCTCGCAGATCTCGGCAACCTGTCCCTCGTCTGGAAAATCTGCGAGCGCAATCCGGCGCTTCAACTCACACCGCGCGCTCTGCTCTTGCTCGCAGTCTATCCCGGCTCGATCTGGATTTCGGGTTATCACGGCAACACAGACCCTCTGATGATCTTCTTCGTGCTGCTGTCGCTCTATTTGCTCGGCGCGCGGGGCGAGAAGACGTGGCTTGCGGGCGCGGCCTTCGGCATGGCTCTGAACATCAAGATCGTGCCGATAGTCTTCGCGCCCGCCATCTTTCTCTTTCTGCCCGACCTCAGCACGCGCATCAGATATTTTGCCGCCGCAGCCGCGGTCTTTCTCCTCGCGTCGCTGCCATACATCGCGCAAGACCCTTTCGTCATCTGGAAAACAGTCTTCGGCTATACGAGCCAGTACGGCCGTTGGGGATGGACGCAACTCTTCGTCAAAGCTTTCCCCGGCGCACCCTTGCCGTTGAACGCCAACCACGAACTGACTGGACTGCACGCGCAGGTCGCTGCGGCGGGAAGATACTTGATGTTGACTTCGATCATCGCCGCGTCCGTGTGGATGAACTGGCGCGCGCGCGAGAGGCCGCCAGTCTTCCTACAGTGCGGCTTCGTCGCATTCCTCTTTCTGTTTTTGACGCCGGGCTTTGGGACGCAGTATCTCGCGTGGCTCGTGCCCTGGATGTTCGTCGGCGGTGCGTGGGGCACGAGGCTTTATTACTGGGCGAGCGCCTGCTACATCACTCTGTTCTATCTGGCTCTCTCGCGCCCGGCGCGAAGTGCGCTCAACTTGTCGCAACTCTTCGGCGGAAATTTTTACTTCTTCGCAGGGATAGTTTGCTGGCTCGCCCTGCTCGCCGCGCTTGTCAGTTGCGCCCGGCTTCTGCGAAATTACACGGATGCAGCCGAACATTTGACAGAGACAACGCGCGCACAGGCTTCTTCGTAAGCGGTGCGGGCGGGATGTTCTTTAAGTTAAGGACGACGGCGGGGAAGTCTCGTTGTTAAAGAGCGACGGTCGAAAGGGACGTTTACAGCGAACTGCTTCGATATGGCTTTCGGGTTGAGACAACTGCTCGCATGGCGCAACGCCATCTTGGGGACGCTGCTCGTCGTGTGCGGCCTGCTGGTGGCAGGCGTCACGTCCTGGGCGCGGCGCAGCGGCGATTGGGAACTGGCGCGCATGGGCGCGATCACGTCGCTCGTCTTCGTCCTGCTGATCACGATCTTCGTCGTGCCGCCGCTCCTGCGCTCGGCGCGCTCGGAGGTGCGTCGGCTCGACCCGCCGTTTCAAGTGACGACCGGCGGACTCATCTTCATCGGCATCTTTCTCTCCGTGGCCTTCGCCGCCTACAACACGGGCAACAATCTACTGTTCCTGATCTTCTCCGTGCTGGCTTCGACGCTCTTTGTCGCATGGACGGCCGCACGCGCCAGTCTGCGCGATCTGGTGGTGTCGGCGCGTTTCCCCGATCACATCTTCGCGGGCGAACCCGCGCCCGTCCTCGTCAGTCTACAGAACACGAAGCGGCTGCTGCCGTCCTTCTCAATCCTCGTCGAATCGCGCTACGAGGCATTCGCCGAAGACACTGTCAGCATGCGCGACCGGCGACGCAGGAAGAGACGACACCGCGAGCGCGCGCGCCACGTGCGAAACGCGCTCGCCTATTTCATCTACGTGCCGCGCCGTGCGAAGGCCGAGCAGCGCGTCGAGCAGTTGTTCCCCAGACGCGGCCACGTCCTCGTCACGGGCTTCGAACTATCCACGCGCTTTCCCTTCGGCTTCTTCCGCCTGCGTCGACGACTGCGCGCGCGCGGCGTCGAACTGGTCATCTATCCGAAACTCGAACCGGCGAGCGACGAGCTACACTTGCTGCCGATGAACGCCGGGCGGATGCTCTCCGCACGACGCGGCGCGGGGCACGACCTGCACAGCCTGCGCGACTATCAACCGCAAGACGACATGCGCCACATCGACTGGAAAGCCACGGCGCGTTCCAGTCGTTTGATCGTCCGCGAGTTCACTTCCGAAGACGAACGCCGCGTCCACATCGTCTTCGACACGCGCGCACCGCAGCCGGACGGGAACGGCGACGAAGCGAAAAAACATTCGGGCGGCGACGCGAAAAGAACTGCGCGCAAGGGTGCGAAGAAAACTGCGGGCAGCGGCGACGCGAAAAGAACTGGGAGCAGCGAGGATGCGCGAGAAACTTTCGAAGCGCGCTTCGAGCGCGGCGTGACGGACGCGGCCGCGCTCGTCGCGCACTTTATCGAAGAGCGCGCCGAAGTTCGCCTCACGCTCGGCGAAGAGACCGGACACTACGGCGCGGGGCGCGAACATCTCTACGCTTGCCTGCGCCGCCTCGCCCTCGTCCGCCCACACGACCCGACTGAAGCGCCCGCCGCCGCCACAACCGCAGCGCCGCACGACTTCTGGTCATCGCTCCCCGCCGCGCACGAGAACGCAGACTCGCACTACGTCATCCTGCTCACCACATCGCCGCCCGGCTCTATCCCCGCCAACATCTGGCGCACGTCGCACGTCATCTATTTGTGAAAGATAGTGAACGGTAAACGGTAAATGGTGAATGGAAGAAGACAGTTATCTTTCCATTCACCATTTACCGTTTACCGTTCACCTATCATCCGTTCATCATTTCTTTCGCGGCGTTGCGGCCGCTGCGGATGCAGTCGGGGAGACCTGCGCCGCCGTAGGCGTTTCCGGCGAGTTGGAGAGTGGGAAAGTTTTGGAGGCGTAGGCGGATGCGCGCGATGCGTGCGAGGTGGCCGAGGTGATATTGCGCCATCGAGCGCGGCCATTTTTCGACGTGCGCGAAGAGCGGAGCGCGTTCGATGCCGAGCAGCGCACGCAGGTCTTCGCGCACTGCGGCGAGCATGCGTTCCGTGTCGAGCGCGTACATCTCGGGTTGGAGCGCGCCGCCGACGAAGGCGCGGAGCAGTGCGTGATTTGCAGGCGCTCGCCCCGCGAACTTCACGCTGCTGAAAGTGCAGGCGAGCGTGCTCAGCCGCTCGGCGAAGGGGACGACGAAGCCGAAGCCGTCGAGCGGGTGCGGGATGTCTGTGCGGCGAAAGGCGAGGTTGACCGTGGCGGTCGAAGCGTAAGGAATGGCGGAGAGTTCGGCGGCGAGTTCCGCGTCGATAGTTTGGACGAGACGCCCCGACGCGTAGGCGGGCAGGGCGAGACACACGGCGTCCGCCTCGATCAACTTGCCGTCAACTGTTCCGGTCAACTCGCCGCTCGTTGGATCAGTTAACGCGTCGCCGGTCGTATCGCTCGTGCGGACGCGCAAGTGCCAGCGCTTGGTCTCGCGTTTGAAGTCAATCGCTTCGACTGTGGTGTTGAGTTGGACGGTCTCGGCGGGAAGCGCGTTGGCGAGCGCGTCGGTGAGCGTCTGCACGCCTTCGTCGAAGGAGAGAAAGAGGCTGTAGCGCGCGCCGCTCGTGCCGCGCGTGTCCGTGGCGGCGCGTCTGCGTGCGCGCCACATGGCGAGGATGACGCTGCGATGCGCGCGCTCCATCTCCAGGAATCGCGGCATCGTCGCGCGCAGGCTCAACTGTTCCGGGTCGGCCGTGTAGATGCCGCCGACCATCGGCTGCGCCATGCGCTCCAAAGCCTCTCGGCCGAAGCGCCTGCGGACGAAGGCGGCGAGGCTTTCGTCGTCCGCGTCCGTGCGACGCGGCAGCAGGAGATCGAGCGCCATGCGCGCTTTGCCCGTCCAACTGAAAATGTCTGTCGTCAGGAAAGGAAGAAAGCGCGAAGGCGCGAGCAGGTGAAAGCCTTCGGGCACGGGGCGCAGACGCCCGCCGCCGACGATGAAAGAGCGACGATGCCCGGCGTTGGTTTCAAGCAGGCGTGATTCGAGTCCGAGTTCTTTAGCGAGTTCGAGCGCTTCGGGTTTTTCGGAGATGAAAGCGTCGGGGCCGCCTTCGAGCAGAAAGCCTTCGCGCCGGTGCGTGCGAACAGTCCCGCCGAGTCGCGCGGAGGCTTCGACGAGGATCACTTCGGGCGCGGGATGATGCGAGGGCGCATGGCGCGTGAGTTCATAGGCCGCCGCGAGCCCGCTGATGCCGCCGCCGACGATGACGACGCGCCGCCGTCTAGTTGCTGCGGGCGGAGCGTTCATTCGTCAACGTGGCGCGTGCGGAGTCGGTCGTCTCTGGCGCGTGCGGAGCAGGCCGCGACGCGCCCATGAGGCAGCAATCTGCGGGGCAGACATCTTCTTTCGCGCCGCGCGTGCCGAGCGTGGGGCGCACAGGATCATGCGTCAGGCGTTCGACGACGAGGTCGCGGATCATCTTGACGAAAGCGGGATGCGTGCCCGCGGTGGCGGCGCGGATCATGTTGATGTCGATCTCTCTTGCGACCTGCCGCGCTTCGGTGTCGAGGTCGTACAAGACTTCCATGTGATCGGAGATGAAGCCGATGGGTGCGACGACCACGTCGGTCTCGCCCGTCTGTTTCAAAGCGCGCAGGTGTTCGCAGATGTCCGGTTCGAGCCAAGGGTGTGCGGGCGAGCCGGAACGACTTTGAAAGACGAGTTGCCAGCGCGCATGTCCCGTGCGTTCGGCGACGAGACGACAGGTTTCCAGTAGTTGCGCCTGATAGTCGCAGCCTGCGGCCATCGAGAGGGGGATGCTGTGTGCCGTGAAAGCGACGTGCGCGTCGGCGCGTCGCTCGGAGGGAATTTGCGCGAGCGCGGCTTGCAGGTTTTCCGCGTTCGGCGCGATGAAGCCGGGATGGTTGTAGAAGACGCGCAGCTTATCGACCACCGGTGCGCCCGCGCCGACGCTTGCACGCGCACGCTCGATGTCTTCACGATACTGGCGGCAGCCGGAATAGGAACTGTAAGCGGAAGTGACGAAGGCGAGCGCGCGGCCGACGCCATCGTCGCGCATACGGCTGAGGGTGTCTGCGAGGAGCGGATGCCAGTTGCGATTGCCCCAGTAGACGGGAAGATTAAGACCGCTCGCGGCCAACTCACTTTCGAGCGCACTGATGAGCGCGCGGTTCTGCGCGTTGATCGGACTGACGCCGCCGAACAACTCGTAGTGATGCGCGACGGCGAGCATGCGCTCGCGCGGGACGTTGCGACCGCGCAGCACGTTTTCGAGAAACGGCAACACATCGTCCATCCCTTCCGGGCCGCCGAAGGAGACGACGAGCAGCGCGTCGTAAGTTTCCGCCATTCCTGAATCACTCATCTGTAACGTACAACCCCCTTGAATCTTCGCCTCGCCCCGATTATCGAGTCCGCCACGCGCTTTTGACAAACTCTAGAGTTGCCCGTAATCGAGCAAGCCCGTGTGCATCGTCATCTTCCACTCGCCCGCGACCTTTGCATAGACTTTACAGGCACGGCCTTGCCAGTGAAAGTCGCGCCCCTCATGGTCGCGCCAGAGCGTGTCCACATCGACGACGGCGAACGCTCCGTCGCCCTCCGCGGTCAGGACGATCTTCACGATCTCGCGCCGGTTGTGGACGAGTTCGTGCGTGTCGAACAACTCCTGCCAGTTCGCGCGCCAACGCTCGTAGTCGTAGCGGCCAGCCCAGAAGATCCACGTCTGAGGGTCGTGCGAGCGCGCGTCGGGCGGCCACGGCCAAACCATGTCGGGGTGAAAGATGGTCAACAGCAGGCGGACATCTTTCGTGTCCCACGCGCGCGTCTCGCGTGTGACGATCTCTCTGATCTCTGCTTCGAGCGACTCCGCTGACGGATGTTGGCTCATCCCGTTTAGAGGCTCTTGCAATTGAAGGGGCGCAGTTTGAAGTAAGCTTTGACCTGCACGCCCGTCATATAGCGTTGCTCGACGATGGTTTCGAAGGGCAGGACGATGGTGCGTCTGGTCATTTGCCATCCGCCGTTTTTGTTCTGCATCTGGACGTTCAAGTCGAGCGTCACGCCGTTATCGTTCTTCTGCGTGATGAGCACGGAGTAGGAGACGGGCGACGGGTGATGCGCCGACTGATTCGGCACGGCGCCGCCGAAGGCGCGCATCTCTTTGGCCTTCGCGGGCATCGACAGGACGACGCGTTGCCCGCCGTTGAAGTTCGGGATCACGAGTTCGACGGCGATGTTGTTTTTGTCAACGCGTGGCTTGCAGGTTTTTTGCGCCGAGGCGTCTGTGGCGAAGATGAAAAGGAGCGCGACGGCGCACACGAGTAGGCCGTAGGGGGTTCTTCTTTTTTGCGTCAGCATCAGGGGAATCCTCAAAGGGGTCTGAAAGGGGTTGATGTCCGGCTCACCGGGGGCGAGGGAAGCGCAACCCCGGTGAACTCTGCTTAACTTTTCAATAAGTCTTTCGAGCGAACGAGGGGACGCGCTGCGAAAGACTGCTGGCTGCCGCTCACTTCAGCAAACTCATCTGCGGCTCAACTCGTGAACCGCTTCGACGAGCGCGAGGACGTTCTCGACGGGCGTTTCCGGCAAAATGCCGTGCCCGAGGTTGAAGATGTGGCCGGGGCGTCCTTCGGCTCGTTGAAGGATGCGCCCGACGTGCTCGCGTATGATCTTGGGAGAGGTGAACAGCAGGATTTGATCGAAGTTGCCTTGGACGGCGCGGTCGTATCCGATGCGCCGCCAACCTTCGTCCAAAGGGATGCGCCAGTCGAGGCCGATCACGTCGCCCCCGGCCTCACGCATCAATTCGAGGAGCGTGGCCGTCCCCGTCCCAAAGTGTATCACGGGCGTGCCCGGTCGAATGTTGCGAATTGCTTGCAATGTGTGGGGCAGGACGAATTCGCGGTAGTCGTCGGGGCTCAGACAGCCCACCCACGAGTCGAAAAGTTGGACGGCCTGCGCGCCCGCCTCGATCTGCGCGTTGAGATAGAGCGGCAGAGCGCGCGCGATGCGCGACATCAACTCGTGCCACGCGCCCGCGTCCGCGTGCATGAGCCGCTTGGTGTGTATGTAGTTTCGCGAAGAACCGCCTTCGATGATGTAGGAGGCCAAAGTGAAGGGTGCGCCCGCGAAACCGATGAGCGGCAGGTCGGGTTTGAGCGCCCGCCGCGTCTTCTTGATGGCCTGCATCACGTAATCGAGGCTTTCAATTGTCTCTACTTCGCTCAGGCGATCAACGTCTGCGGCCGTGCGGACGGGATTGTGTATGACGGGGCCTTCGCCTTTGGCGAATTCGAGTTGGAGGCCGAGCGGTTCGAGTATGAGCAGGATGTCTGCGAAGATGATGGCGGCATCGACGCCGAGCCGGTGTGCTGCATAGACAGTGACTTCCGCGGCCAGATCGGGCGTCTTGCAGAGTTCGAGAAAGGTTGTGCGGGCGCGCACCTCGCGGTATTCGGGCATGTAGCGCCCGGCCTGTCGCATCAACCAGACGGGCGTGTAGGGCACGCTCTCGCGGCGGCACGCGCGCATGAAGGGGCTGTCGCGCAAAGCGTCCGTCAGGGAATCGTCATTCGCCTGCGTTGGGGATTCAGTTGTGTCTTGGGTCGGGCTGTCGGTCGTCAAGTTCTAGAGTCCACACTTTACGAAACTTGGGGTCGGGGGAGGGCGTACAAAAATTTCGAGACAAAAATTTCGAGACGCGCCGCCCTACCTGTCAAATCCGGTCGCAACGGACACGTGCAGACTACAATAGATAGCGCCGGAAGCGTTAGCGTCGAGATGATCGCGGCCAAAAAAACATGAAACTACGCGCGTCGCACGAAATAACACGAACGAAATCCTTCGTGCCGTTTCGTGTTGTTTCGTGTGATTTCGCGATTCGGCTCCTGGTTTTTTAGACGCTTTAAAGTGCCGGACTATTTTCAAACGCCCTGACGAGGTTGAATCTACAAGTTTTAAGGCCGACGGCGAAATTATTTGCCACAAACGAAGCGCGGGCGGTGTTTACGAGGATGAGAGCGTCGAAGATGAGCGACATGGCCGCAGAGGCTCTGAGAAATCCAGTGGCTACCCCCGCCCACCAAGAGACAGCGACCGACGCGACGGCTCTCGGCTTTGACGAGGCTTTTATGTTGCACCACCGAGCCGTTTACAATACGTCCTACGCGCTGTTGCGCGACGCCGGGTTGGCCGAAGACGTGACGCAGGAAGTTTTCCTGCGCCTCTACAACCAACTCGGCCAAGCGCCGCCCGCCGACGAATTTTTGCGGCCCTGGCTGCTCCGTGTGGCGATCAATCTCTCGCACAACACCATGCGCAGCCGCACACGCTCCGTGGCGCGCGAGGAAGAATTTGCCAGAGAAACGGTCGGGGAAGACGGATTGACCGCGCCGCTCGACGCAGATTACGAACGGCACACCGAAATCGAAGAAGCGCGCAGGGCGCTGGCGAAGATCGAAGAACCGATGCGCAGTTGTCTCTTACTCAAACAGCAGGGCTTGTCTTACCGCGAGATTGCGGCGACACTGTCAATCAACGAAAATTACGTGGGCAGCCTCGTGGCACGCGGGCGAAAGGAATTTGCGAGAGTGTACGGAAAGATCGGAGGACGCCGATAATGGAAACCTGTCTCGACGAAGGAACATTGCAAGCGTATCTGGACGGCGAACTCTCCCCCGAAACGTCCACGGCCGCAGCCGCGCACCTGTCGACATGCGCCGCTTGCGCCGAAGCCGCCAGCGCGGCCGAACAGGAACTCGCCTTCTTTTCCACGGCCTTCGCCCCCGCGCTGTCCGCGAGCGTCCCGACGGAAAAATTGCGCGCGCGCCTCGACGAAGCCATCGCCGAAATAAACGCGCCGCAACGCGGATTCGCGAACGCGGAGACGCCCGCCGCTTCTCGCCTGCGCGGATTCTTCGATTCGCTCGTCGCTTCCCTGACGACTTTCACGCCGCGACAGGCCACGGCCTTCGCCAGTTTCCTCGTCGCCGTCCTGCTCGTCGTCGTCTTCGCACTGATGCAGACGCCCGGCGACACGGACGAGGCGCGACAGATCGCGCGCGTGACTGAAACGCCCACGGCCGCACCCGTCGCACCCGCCACGACGCAGACAGACAGCAATCCGGCGCAGGGCGGCGATCAAGTCGCGGTTCGGACGCAGGGCGTCGAATCGAATACCGCTGCCCCGGCAAGAGACACGAGCGCAACTTCGCCGCGAGGCGGATTCGACGGCCGAACGCCACGAATCCTGCGTGCGCGTGGGGAGCGCGGGGGCGCGGCGCAAGTTTCCGACACGACTGCCAACACGACCGTGGCTGCCAATACGAACGCCGCCAACAGGGCAGCCGCAGCGCCGAGCGCCGAGCCTGTATTGGAGGACGAAAAGACTTATTTGCGCTCTATCGCTTCGCTCACCTCGGCCATCGAGGCGCAAGGGGCGGAGGGCATGGCGCCGACCCTGCGCGCTGAATACGAACGCAATCTGGCCGTCGTCAATCAAGCCATCGTGTCGTCGCGCGTGGCGGCGCGGCGCAACCCGCAGGATACGGACGCGAAGGACTTTTTGCGCGCCGCTTATCAAAATAAGGTCGAGCTCTTAAGCGCCATTGCAGACCAGACGCAACTCGCCAGTGCCCGTGATTAAACTCATCTTTCCCGGCGGCGTCGCCACAGATCACACGCGCCGCCCCATTTTTAAAGGAACTTTTTTCAGAATGAGACGCAATAGTAGTTATTACCTGCTGCCGGTCGCCGTGTGTCTGCTGGCCTGCCTGTCGATACGCGGCGCTGTAGCGGCCGCGCCGCTCGAAGGCGGTGCGGGCGTGAAGGATGATGGGAGCGGCACACGCGTCATCACGGCCGAGCAGTCTTTGCCCGCGGAGGCGACGGTGACCGTTTTAATGTGCATCGAATCGGGCGACGTGTTGGTTCGCGGCTGGGATCGCAGAGAGGTGCGTGCGCGCTCCGTCAATGCCCCGCGCATCGAACTGCGCCGCGCCGATGCGACCGCCGATCCGAACCCGGCCACGCGCGTCGAAGTGCTCGTCGCCAGAGATGCAAACGAACCGGCACGCCCCGGCCTGTGCAGCAACAGCAATCTGGAACTCGACGTGCCGCACGGCAGCACCGTCCAGATCAAGGGCAACACCGGCGACATCAGCATTACGGGCGTCGCCAACGCGCGCGCCGGAACTCTGAGCGGCGACATCGAATTGCAGGGCATCACGAAATCTACCGAGGCGTCGAGCATCAACGGGACTCTCGTTATGCGCAAGTCGAAGGGGCGCATGCGTCTGGAAACCATCGGCGGCGAGATCGTCGCAGGCGACCTCTCTGCGGACGAAGCGGCCGACGAGTTTTCCGTCAAGTCCGTGAGCGGCGAGATCACGCTTACGAACATCGGGCACACGCACGTCGAAGCCTTCAGTTCTAACAGTCCGATCAATTTCACGGGCGCGCTGGCCGGGGGCGGCCTCTACACTCTAAAGTCCCATTCGGGCAGCATACGCCTGTCTCTGCCGTCCGATTCCTCTTTCCAACTCAACGCCAAGGTGCATCATTCGGGCGAGATCGTAACGGATTTTCCGATCCGCCAGGTGCCCTTGAAGGCGACGGGAACGGGGCACAATCCCCACGGCGTCGGCGGCCCGCTCCTGAGCGAAGGCCGCCTGACGGGCGTGACGGGCAAGGGCGACAAAGGCGACGCGACGCTCATCCTGTCGTCCTTCAGCGGCACGGTGCACTTGCAGCGGCAGCAATAGTCAGGCGTCAAGTGTCGGATTTCAGGTTTCACATCTGAAATTTTTGGTCGGCAGTTTGGTTTATGAATGGATGGTTTCGAGCGTTTTATGTTTGTGGCCTCAGTTTTGCAGATGCTTTGACCACGATTCGGGTTTTTGGCGCAGTCGCCCCTGAAACTCGAAAGCCGCGCCAGACCGAACCGCTCAGACCCGGAAGCTGAAAGCTGAACTCGAAAGTCTAAAAAAAACTTGCCACAAACTAAACGAGCACGGTGTTTTCAGAGTATAAGCGGTGAGGAAGTTTGAAAAAGCGGCGATTTGAAACGTTTCGGTCGAAAGTCGCGTCTACCTGCATGAGACGCGGACGGGTAAGTTTAAGGACGCGACCGGACGTTCCCGAAATTGGGACGAAAAGAGTGCGAAAGTGAAGAACGCAGACGCCGCACATGCAGAGGTTGAGGAGGTAGCGTGATGAGACGCAAACTTGGAATCTTATTTCTGATCGGAATCACCGTTTTGGCCGGGACGCAAGAGGCCGCGCGCCAGTTCGACGGATTGAAGTCGTCTTTGAAGAACTTCACACGCGCCAGTCTGTGGAGCGGGCTGATCGTCTACGCGCAGCCGGTCAACAACGGCAAACTTCCGACGCCGCAAATCTATTACCTGATGCCGACGCCCGAACAGCAGCAGCCCGTCTCGCCCGCCGCGCAACAGCCCGTGCTGGCCGACAACAACAACGGCGCGGCCGCGTCCAAGCCCGAAGCGCGCAACAATCACGGCGATGAAGCGGTCGCGGCCGAGAACCCGGAGGCCGCGTTGGTGGCCGAGGCAAAGCGTGAGGCGGAAGATGCGGAGAAGTCTGAGTTGGCCTTGAACAACTTGCCGCTGAATCTGGTGGCCTCGCAGTTCGTCGCGCCGAAGGCGGAGCAAAAAGCGCGTGTCTACGAGGAAGTGGCGAAGAACGAGACGCGCATGGCGCGCAAGTTCAAATACGAGGCTCACGTAATTGCACGCACGTTCATGCGTGAAGCGGACGCCGCGAAGATTGCCGCCGAGGCGGAACGGCTTGCGGGCGCGCACGTGCAGCTTGAGCGCTTGAAGGAGCGGACGCACGAAGGAGCGGAAAGTTTGCACCGCCATCTGGAGATGCGCGTCCTGCGTCGCCCCGTCCGCCCCGAACGCTTAGACCGCATCAAGGTCATCTTGCCTCCGGTCGAAGCGCGCCCGACGGCCTTGCTCGAAACGTCGAGCGTCGGCTGCGAGAAGACGAGGGTGACGCCGGAAGTTGCTCCCATCATTCCGATCGCTCCCGCCGCTGTGGCCGCGCCTGTGGCGAAGACGAACGTGCAGGTCTTGTTGGACGAGCCTGCTGCTCCCGCGGCCGAGCCGGGACTGCCGGCCGCTTCGAACGGGCTGGGTAACAGTTGGACGCTCAACTGCGACACCGAGCCGGAGCAAAAGTAGGATGCGCCGCCACGTCGCCGCCGCAAGGTTTGACTTAACGCTCACGGCGCGAACCATTGCAGAGGCGGCGACGAAGGGGGCGGCCACGGATTCGACCTGAAGGGTCGCCCCGCCGCGTATCTCAAAGCGAGCGGGGCGCACCGGGTAAAAAGTTTCCCGTACAAGCAGGAGCCTGAAAGTTGGGCGGAGACAGCGCGTCTCCGTCGTGGGGCAAGTGTGTGCCCGAAACCGGACGGAAAAAATTGGACTTAATTTTGCCGCACTACAGGAGAAGAACGATGAAGAAATTCGGATGGATACAAACGCTCGTTTTCGCCTCCGTCGCCGTGTTGACTGCGCCGCAAGTGAGCAGCCAACTCGTCAAGACGCTCAACCCGAACGCGACGGACAGCTTCGCCGTCTCGGCGCAGGACAAAGAGAAGGACAAACACAAAGAGCACAGAGAGCACAAGGGCGAGCATACCACCTACAAAGACAGCGAGTTTACGGAAAAGGACGAGATTCGACAGAGCTATCAACTGACGCCCGGCGCGACCGTCCGCGTGGCAGGCATCAACGGCGCGGTTGACGTGGAGACCACGAGCGGCAGCACGGCCGAAGTTCACGTCGTCCGCTCGGCGCGCAACCGCGCCGACCTCGAATTTCGCAAAGTGATCATCGAGCACACGGGTTCGAGCCTCGTCGTGCGCGGCGAAAACGACAGCGAGCGTCGCTACGACCGCAGCCAGAACCCGCAGGTGCGCCAGCGCGTCACGTTGCGCCTGCCTCGCCAGATCGATCTCACTGCGAGCGGCATCAACGGCAGGACGACCGTGGGCGAAGTTGACGGCCCCGTCAAACTCTCCGGCATCAACGGCCGCGTCGAAGTGGCGCAGGCCGTCGGCTATTCCGAACTCTCCGGCATCAACGGCGCGGTCGTCGTCACCATCTCGCAACTCGGCGAGCGCGGCATACGCGTTAGCGGCATCAACGGCGCGGTCGAACTGCGCTTCTCCGATGCGCTGAACGCAGACCTCCGCGTCACAGGCATCAACGGCACGGTCAACGCCGACATGCCGAACGTCGTCGTGCAAGGGACGGTCAGCCGCAACAACTTCAACGCGCGAATCGGCAATGGTGGCGCACCTATCAACGTCTCCGGCGTCAACGGTCGCGTGAGCCTCGCGCCCCGCAGCTAGGTGTTTGGTGAACGGTAAATGGTGAATGGTAAATGGAGAAGGACGGTTCTGATCCATTCACCATTTACCATTCGCCATTAACGAGGAAAATGTGATGAGCAGAAGAATCTTGAATCGTGCGACGTTGGCTGTAGGCGTGTTGCTCTTGTTGTGTGGCGGGGCGCTGGCGCAGAGCGATGCGGTGCGCGAAGAGTTTCATCAGAGCTATCCGCTGTCGCCGCGCGGGCGCGTGACGTTGAAGAACATCACCGGCGCGGTGCGGATCGCGGCCTGGGATCGTGCGGAAGTGCGCGTCGATGCCGTGAAGCGCGGCGAGTCGCGCGAGCGCGTGGACGAGGCGCGCATCGTCGTCGATGCGACGGCCGATAGCGTCAACATCGAGACGCGCTACCCGGAAGATTCCTTCCGCTACGAGCGCGGCGACACGAGGCGGCGCAACGCCGCGAGCGTCGATTACCAGATCAGCGTCCCGCGCACGGCGCGTCTGGAATCAATCGAAGTGATCAGCGGGCGGCTCGACATCGAAAACGTGACGGGCGGCGTCAAGGCTTCGTGCGTCAGCGGCCACTTCACAGCGCGCAATCTGGCGGGCGAAGCGAAGCTGGCGAACGTCAGCGGCTCGCTCGAAGCGAGCTTCGAACGTCTGGACGATGCGAGCGTCGTCACGCTCGGAAACGTGAGCGGCCAGATCATCCTGCGCATCCCTTCGGACACGCGCGGCACGATCAAGGCCAGCACGCTTTCGGGGCAGATCACGAACGACCTCGGCCTGCCCGTGCGTCGCGGCGAATACGTCGGCAACGAGATGGCTGGTCAACTTGGTCAGGGCGGCGCGCGCATTCGTCTCAACAACGTGAGCGGCCAGATCAAGATCACACGCGGGGCGGACGGACGCGCGGCCTCGCCCGTCACGAATTTGATCACGGACGCGCGCCACGTCTCCAACGCCCCGGCGCCGTCCGAGGAAGAGATCGAACGGCGCGTCGAGCGCGAGATCGAGGCGGCGATGAGCGCGACGGAACGCGCGCGTGAGGCAGCCGAACGCGCGGGGACGCGTAGTCAGGCGCGCGCCGAGACGCGTCAGGCGGCGCGCGCGCAGCGTGATGCAGAGCGCGCGGCGCGTGACCTCGAACGCAATCAGGTGCAACTCGAACGCGAGGCGGCACGCGCCGCGCGCGAGATCGAGCAGGCGACGGTTGATCTCGGACAAGTGACGGGCGAGCACGGAGAGTTTTCTTACCGGCTCGTCGAACGCGACGCGAAGTCCTTCAACGTGTCGGGCACGCCGCGCGTCAACATTCAAACCTTCGACGGCTCGATCAACATCCAGCCTTCCAACGATTCGACCGTGCGCTACACGGCCGTTAAACGCGCGCGCGATGAAAAGTCCATGCGCGGCATCCGCCTGCGCGCCGAACAATCGGGCGACACCGTCAACATCATCGCCGAGTTCGACAAGACGCAAGAGAGCGCAGAGTACGGCACGGGCGCGGCCGTCGCGCTCGACGTGTGGCTGCCGCGCAATGCGAACGTCACGGTCAAGTCGGGCGACGGTCGTTTGCGCCTGAGCGGTATCGCGGGTGAGATCGAATTGAACACGGGCGACGGTTCGGTTGACGTGATGGAGAGTCGCGGGCGTCTGCGCGTGCAGACGGGCGACGGGCGCGTGCGCGTCGCAGGCTTCGACGGCGACGCGGCCGTGCAGACGGGCGACGGGCGCATCTCGCTCGACGGTCGTTTCACCAAGCTCTCGGCGCGCACGGGCGACGGCGCGATCTCGCTCGGCCTGCCCGACGGCACGAACGCGACTATTGAGACTGATTCGGTGCGCGTTATCAACGACGTGTCGGCCGTGGCCGAAGACGGCGGCGGCGGAGACGATACTTACGAGCGGCGCGTGAGGCGTTGGCGCGTCGGTTCGGGCGCGGGCACACAGATCAACCTGCGCACGGGCGACGGTCAAATCTTCTTGCGCCGCGCGGGCGACGAGCGCGAGGAATAGCTTGTTGCCTGCCGCGCCCGGTTGTTAAAGCATGAAACCACGAATTCACACGAAACCACACGAAAGATTCTGTTCGTGTGGTTTCGTGTGAATTCGTGGTTCAACTCTTACGTTTGTTTAGTTGTTCTTAAAGAGAGTATTCATCAGTTCATACGCGTTTCCGAATTATTGGAAATCCGGCGCGTTATTCCACGAAGTTAAGCGAAACATTTTCGGCGTGTGAAGCGTCTAATAGCCGAACAGCTTGTGTCCGCGTTTCCCCGATGCGTGTCGCCTGCGCCCCGTTTTCGATTCGCCAAAGTTTAAGACGAAATTTAATGAATCACAGGCTACCTACGTTCGTCCATCTCCCGCCTTGTTTGACCGCCGTGTGTGCGGTCACGTTTTTACCTCGCCAGGATGGCTTGCCCCTCGCGTCGCGGTTTCGCGGCGGCAAGCGTGAACGCCTCGCGCGTCTGTTACAAGTTTGAGGTCGAATTAAGATGACTGAAAGAGCCGTCCACTGCTCTCTGCGCGCCCTCGTGTCGCCACACCTTTCGCTCCTACGCCGCACGCTCGCCCTGAGTCTCGCCGTTCTCGTCTTCGTCGCGTTGCACGCGCCCGCTCTACGCGCGCAGCAGATCGCGTCGCTCGCAGACGGATCGAAGACCAAAGCCACATCGAACGCGACGGAGGCGCGACCCGCACGCCGCATCGCCTCCCTGCGCAGCCGCGAGACGAACGCGGGCGCGAGCGTCACCGTCACCAGCGACGCGGAGCTTGCCAACTACACGACCTACGAAAGCAACGGACGTTTCTACGTACACATCGCGCAGGCGCATGCGACCGATGCGGCTGCCACACTCGCGGAGAGTTTGCGCGGGCGCGGCTTCACGGATGCGCGCATCGAACGGCGCGGCTCGGACGTGTTGCTCTCTTTCAGTCTGGAAGTGGGCACGCGCGCCGAGGTCAAACAGAGTTTCAATCGTCTCGAAGTGCGTTTCGCGCAAGAACCGCAGCAGCAGAAGACCAACGCGAGCGGTGGCGGCGCGCAACCCTCCGCGCCCGCCGAACCGACGCCCACGGTCACGCCCGCGAACACCTCGACGCCGAGCGACGCGCCTGCCCCCGCTCCCGGTACGACCACGAGCGACAGTTCCACTACGAGCGTCAACGTCAACAACGCGAAGGTGGCCGCGGGCAAAGGCAAGACGATCACTCTGCCGCCGGAGAAGGCCGCGCCCGTCGTCGTCCCGCGGCTCGAAGCGCCGCCCGTTATCGACGGCAAACTCGACGACGCCGTCTGGAAACAGGCGCGCGTCCTGAAAGACTTCTATCAAACGCAGCCCGGCGACAACATCGCGCCTTCGCAGCCGACCGAAGTGCTCGTCGGCTACGACTCGAAGTTTCTCTACGTCGCCTTCCGCGCGTTCGATGAGCCTGCGAAGGTGCGCGCCAACGTCGCCAAACGCGACGCAGTCTTCGACGACGATTTCGTCGGCATGTATCTCGACACGTTCAACGATCAGCGCCGCGCCTTCGAGATGATCTTCAACCCGCTCGGCATACAGGCCGACGCCATCTACACCGAAAACACCGGCGAAGACTTCAGCTTCGACCTCGTCCACGAATCGAAGGGCGCTTTGACTGCGGAAGGCTACGCGGTCGAAGTGGCGATCCCGTTCAAGTCTCTGCGCTACGAAGCGGGCAAGGGCAAATTGTGGGGCGTGCATTTCTTCCGCCGCATCAAACGGTTCAACAACGAGACGCAATTCTGGATGCCGATCTCGCGCGACGTCAGCGGCCTCCTCAATCAGGCCGGGAAGATCACCGGACTCGAAGGCATCTCCACCGAGCGGACGCTCGAAGTCATTCCGAGTTTCACCGTCTCCGAGACGGGCAGGCGCGTCCGCACCTTTTTGCCTTCGCCCTTCCCGAACACGGCCGAACCGTTGCCGCCGCTCGGTTCGGGGCGCATGCTGAACAAGCCCGTCGAGTTCGACTTCGGCGTCACCACCAAGTTCGGACTCACCCCGACCGTCACGCTCGACTTCGCCTACAACCCGGACTTCGCGCAGGTCGAAGCGGATCAAACCGTCGTCACGGCTAACCAGCGCTTCCCGATCTTCTTCGAAGAGAAGCGGCCGTTCTTCCTCGAAGGCAAAGAGATTTTCGACACGGCCAGTCAGGTCGTGCACACGCGCGCCATCATCGACCCGGATTATGCCGTCAAACTCACAGGCAAACGCGGGCGCAACACCTTCGGCCTTATCCTCGCCTCGGACAACGGCCCCGGCAACTTCACCGACGAGGATCGCGAAGACGTGGCGCTCGAAGCCCTGCAATTGCGCCGTCCGCGCGGTCTGGACGAGAGCGAGGATGCTTACAACGCACGCCTCAACCGAGCGCAGTTCGTCGAGTCGAACTTCGCGCGCTTCGTGGACAAGAACGCCGTCATCGGCGTGCTGCGCTTGAAGCGCGACGTGGGACGCGAATCGAGCGTCGGCATGTTCGCCACGACTTACAACTTCACCGAGCGCCACAACCAACTCTTCGGCATCGACGGGCGCTTCAAACTCGATCCGAAAACTTTCACCACCTTCGAGATCATCGGCACGAACTCGAAGAACAATTTCCGCGACCTCGCCACCGACGTGACGAGCTATCGCAACCGCAACGGCTTCGCCTACAACTTCCTGCTCGACTACACCGGCCGCTACTTCGGCTATGCCCTGAGCGCCAACGGACGCACGCGCGACTATCGCGCCGATGTGGGCTTTACGCGACAGACCAACACCAACAACATCAGCTACGGCTTCCGCCTGAGCACCGAGCCGAACCCGAAAGCCATACTCACTTCGTTCCGCTTCCAGAACTTCACGAATTTGAACTACGACTGGCAGGGACGCATCCAGAGTTGGATCGACGGCACGAACTACAACTTCAGTCTCGCGCACCAGACCTTCGTGCAGATCGGCACGAACTTCGGCTACGAGCGCGTCTTCGAGGAAGAGTTCGGCACGCGCCGCGCCGCCGGTCGTCGCGGCGCGTTCGCGGGCGACGACTCGGAGCGACAGACTCGGCAGAAGACCATCTTCGTCTACGCCGAACGACAGTTCAACAAACAGTTCTACGCCTACTTTTTCACGGGCACGCGGCGCGGCATCTTCGATTTCGATTTCGGCGCGGGGCCTGATTTCCCGCGCGTCAGCCCCTACGCCGTCGCGCGGCGACAGGCCATCGCGGAAGGCCAGTGCATAGAGCGGAAGGACGACAACGGAAACGCCATTCCGCTGCCCTCTGTCTGCAATAGCGCGCTCGACCCCGGCTCGGCCAACGGCTTCGACATCGAAACCGGCGTCACGCTCCAACCGACGAGCGCCCTGCGCACCACGTTCAACTACGTCAAAGCGCGCCTGACGCGCCGCGACAACGGCATGACCGCCTTCGACGACAACATCTTCGCTCTGCGCTCCACCTATCAGTTCACGCGCTTCCTCTTCGCGCGCGCACGTATCGATTATGGCACGCTCTCGACCAGCGCGCGCGGCCAGTTCCTCTTCGGCTGGACGCCGAACCCCGGCACGTCCTTCTACGTCGGCTACAACGACGACTTGCAGCGCAACGGCTATAACCCGTTCACCTCGCAACTCGAACCCGGCCTGCGCCGCAACGGCCGCACCTTCTTCATCAAAGCGTCGTACCTCTTCCGGCGCAGCATTTGATTGGTAAATGGTAAATGGCGAATGGTGAATGGAAGAAGACAGTTCTGATCCATTCACCATTCGCCATTTACCATTCACCATTTTTCTGAAACTTTCTTCGCGTCGGACACTCTTACAAGTCAACAGGCTGCTCGCGTGCGGAGTAGAAGAGTTGCAAAGAGCTTTTCGCTCGGAATCTGTAGAATCTCAAAGGATGTTATGAGGATAAAAGCTCTCTTGGTGTTGGCGTTCGGTTTGTCCTGGACGCTCGCCGCGGCGGCGCAGACGGGCGGGCAAGGCGCACAGCCCGCGCCGACACCGACGCCGACGCCCGCCGCGAGCGCGCCTGTGGACGAGAAGAAAAGCGTGCCCGCGAGTGTGCAACCAAACGCGCCCGCCGACAACTCAGGCACACAGCCGCTCTCGACCGTGGGCACTTCGGCCGGAGCCGTCACGCCCGAACGCGGCACAACACCCGTCAGCGAAGCAGCCATCCCGCTCATGCCCGGCGCGCGCAAAGGTTCGGTCGCGCTGCCGCCGGAGAAGGCCGCGCCCGTACGCATCCCGCGCGTCGACACCGCGCCCGTCATCGACGGCAAGATGGACGACCGCGTCTGGCGACAGGCCGCCGTCTTCAAAGACTTCTACCAGATCAGCCCCGGCGACAACATCGCACCGTCTCTGCAAACCGAAGTCTACATGGCCTACGATGCGCGCACGCTCTACATAGCCTTCCGCGCACACGACGACCCCTCGAAGGTGCGCGCCACGGTTGCCAAGCGCGACGACGTGCTGACGAACGAAGACAGCGTGCGCGTCCTCTTGGACACGTTCAACGACCGGCGCAAGGCTTACGTGCTCGTCTTCAACCCGCTCGGCGTACAGCAGGACGGCATCCGCACCGAAGGTCAGGGCGTAGACTTCAGTTTCGATCTGGTGATGGAATCAAAAGGCACTGTGACGACGGACGGCTACGTGGTCGAAGCGGCCATCCCGTTCAAGTCGCTCAAGTACGAATCGGGCAAGGACAAACAGTGGGGCTTGCAAATCTTTCGACAGATTCAACGCTTCAATAACGAGACCGATTCGTGGATGCCCATCTCGCGCGACATCAACGGCCTCTTGAATCAGGCCGGACACATCACGGGCATCGAAAACATCTCAACCGAGCGCACCATCGATCTCATTCCGAGCCTGACCTTATCGGAAGACGGACGCCGCGTCCGCACCACGCCGCCGCGCGATGCGCCCTTCGGCTTCGTCGAACCCGGCCGCTTCGTCAATCAACCGCTCAAGTTCGACCCGGGCTTTACGGGGAAGTTCGCTATCTCGCCGACGATGACGCTCGACCTCGCCTTGAACCCCGACTTCGCACAGGTCGAAGCCGATCAACTCGTCGTCACGACCAACCAGCGCTTTCCCATTTTCTTCCCCGAACGACGGCCGTTCTTTCTCGAAGGCATCGAAATCTTTCAGACGCAACTCGGCGTCGTCAACACGCGCGCCATCATCGATCCCGACATCGCTCTGAAACTGACCGGAAGGCGTGGCCCGAACACCTACGGCCTGCTCGTCGCTTCGGACAACGGCCCCGGCAACTTCTCCGAAGACGAACGCACACGCGCCATTCAGGAAGAGCAACGCCGCAGCCCCGACCAGCCGCAGGGCAACTTCCGCTTCCTCGACAAGAACGCCTTCATCGGCGTCTTTCGTCTCAATCGCAACGTCGGGCAGGAGAGCACCATCGGCGCGGTCGCCACCACCTATCAATTCAAGGAGCGACACAACCAGACGGGCGGCCTAGATGGTCGCTTCAAACTCGACCCGCAAACCACCGTCAGCTTCTCGCTCGTCGGCACGACCTCGCACCGCAACGACTTCTACAACCCCGACCTCGACCGCGACGAACTGCGCACCGGGCGCGGCATGGGCTACACGGCCGTCCTCTCTCGCTTCGGCCGCAACTTCGGTCTTGAGTATTACAGCGAAGGCGTGACGAACGACTATCGCGCCGACGTGGGCTTCACCTCACGCACGAACACAAACTTTCACAGCCTCTACACGAGCTACGACACGACGCCTAAGCCGAAGTCCACGCTCATCAACTGGCACGTCCACAATTTCTCTTACATCAGCCACGACTTTCAGGGGCGCAGCCAATCGTGGGAGAGCGAGACGAATTTCCAGTGGTTCTTTCAGAAGCAGTTCAACATTGGCCTCGCTTATGAATATGCCTACGAGCGCCTGATCGAAGAAGAGTTCGGCGCGCGTCGTTCGGAAGAACAGACGGGCGGGTTCGCGGGCGAGAGTTCGGAACGTTCGTCGCGCAAAAATCACTACTTCTTCTTCGGCGGCTACCGGCCGAGCAAAAAGTATTCGCTCAACTGGCGCGTCGTCTACCGCGACGGTCATTTCGATTTCGACTTCGGCGCAGGCCGACGCTTTCCGCGCGTCAGTCCCGTCTATCTCGCGTATCTCGCCAGCCCCGACTATCAGGAATACCTGCGCCGCCTCGAAAATCCAGACCCGGCGAACCCGGCCGTGCTGCCCGATGCGCCGCCGCTCGACCCCGGCCGGGGCGGCCTCTTCGAGTTTCGCGGCACGTTCGCCTACCAGCCGACGAACGCACTGCGCTCCACGCTCGACTACACCAAGAATCGCCTGAGCCGCTACGACACCGGCCTTGTCGCTTTCGACGTGAACCTGCTCTCATGGCGCACGACCTACCAGTTCACGCGCTTTCTCTTCGCACGCGCGCGCATCGACTACGAGACGCTGCCGCGACGCGCACGCGGGCAGTTCCTTCTGGGCTACACGCCCAACCCCGGCACGGCCTTCTACGTGGGCTACAACGACGATGCCAACATCAACACCTTCTCGCCCTTTGGACGCCAACTCGAACCCGGCTTCCGCCGCAACAGCCGCACCTTCTTCATCAAGATGTCGTACCTGTTCCGGCGCAGCTTCGGCGGATAGAAAAGGACTGGTAAATGGTGAATGGTAAATGGAGAATGGAGAAAGACAGTTCTTCCCATTCACCATTCACCATTTCGCTCGTTTGACTTGTGCCACTGATTTCGCTTAGAAGATTCTTCAAGCATTCCCAACCTCTCGCGGTTGCCTTGCACACACGTTCACGGAAAGGAATTTCAAAGATGTCAGCTTTCGATCTTTCGCGCGCCCGCACGCTCGGGCGTCTCTGTCTCGTCGTCCTGTTGTTGACTCAATCCCTGTCGCACGCGCTCGCGCAGAAGCCCGCGACTGAAACGGCGTCCGGCAGCGCGGCCTCGAAGCCGCTCTCGTATCCGCAGACGAAGAAGATGGAGCAGTTTGATACGTACCACGGGACGCGCGTGGCCGATCCTTATCGCTGGCTCGAAGATTTAGACACGCCCGAGACGAAGGCCTGGGTCGAAGCGCAGAACCGGCTCACCGATGCTTATCTCGCGGAGATTCCCGCGCGGCAAAAGATCAAAGAGCGCCTGACGAAGCTGTGGAACTTCGAGCGCTTCGGCATCCCCTTCCGCGAAGGCAATCGCTACTTCTACACGAAGAACGACGGCCTCCAGAATCAGAGCGTGCTCTACACGGTCGCCTCGCTCTCGGACGAGCCGCGCGTCCTGCTCGACCCGAACAAACTCTCGGCCGACGGCACGGTGGCGCTCGCAGGCACGGCCATCAGCCGCGACGGAAAGTTGATGGCTTACGGGTTATCTGCTTCCGGGTCGGATTGGTCTGAGTGGCGCGTGCGCAACACAGAGACGGGACAAGACCTGCCCGATCATGTGAAGTGGGTGAAGTTCTCCGGCGCGTCCTGGACGGCCGACGGCAAAGGCTTCTTCTACAGTCGCTATGACGAGCCGAAAGGGGGCGCGAGCCAACTGTCGGGCGTCAACGAGTTTCAGAAACTCTACTATCACCGTCTCGGCACGCCGCAATCAGAGGACGCGCTCATCTACGAGCGCAAGGATCAAAAGGACTGGGGCTTCAGCGGCGACGTGACCGAAGACGGCCGCTACCTGATCATACACGTCTGGGTCGGCACTGACGCCAAAAACCGCATCTACTACAAAGACCTCCAGACGCCCGACTCGCCCGTCGTCAAACTGCTTGACGACTTCGACGCCGCCTACAACTTCATCGACAACGACGGCCCCGTCTTCTGGTTCGTCACCGACAAAGACGCGCCGCGCTACAAAGTGATCGCCGTCGATACGCGCGAGCCAGCACGCGCTAACTGGAAAACCGTCATCCCCGAAGCGGCCGAGACGATTGAAGGCGCAAACGTCATAGGCAACATGTTCGTCGTCTCCTATCTCAAGGACGCGCATTCGCAAGTGAAGATTCACCAGACGGACGGCAAGTTCGTCCGCGAAGTAGAACTGCCGGGCATCGGCTCGACCTCAGGCTTCAGCGGCAAGCGCACAGACACCGAGACCTTCTACGCCTACTCAAGTTTCACCACGCCTTTTCCCATCTACCGCTACGACATGCGGACGGGCAAGAGCACCATCTTCCGCCAGCCCAAAGTTGACTTCAACCCGAACGACTACGAAACGAAGCAGGTCTTCTACAAGAGCAAGGACGGCACGCGCGTGCCCATGTTCATCACGCACAAGAAGGGCCTGAAACTCGACGGCACGAACCCGACGCTCCTCTATGGTTACGGCGGCTTCAACGTCTCGGAAACGCCTTTCTTCTCCGTCAGCCGTCTGGTCTGGATGGAGATGGGCGGCGTCTTTGCGTTGGCTAACCTGCGTGGCGGGGGCGAGTATGGCAAGGAATGGCACGAAGCCGGGATGAAACTCAAGAAGCAGAACGTCTTCGACGACTTCATCGCCGCCGCCGAATGGCTCATCGCCAACAAGTACACTTCGACGCCGAAACTCGCTATCCAGGGCGGCTCAAACGGCGGCCTCCTCGTCGGCGCAGTCATCACGCAGCGACCCGACCTGTTCGGCGCGGCCATTCCGGCCGTCGGCGTGATGGACATGCTGCGCTTCAACAAGTTCACCATCGGCGCGGCGTGGGCATCCGACTACGGCTCGCCCGACAACCCGGAAGAGTTCAAAGCGCTCTACGCCTACTCGCCGCTGCACAACCTGAAACCGGGCAAGCACTATCCGCCGACCTTGATCACGACCGCCGACCACGACGACCGCGTCTGGCCCGGCCACAGCTTCAAGTTCGCGGCGGCGATGCAGGCGGCGCAAGCCGGGAGCGCGCCCGTCCTGATTCGCATCGAGACCAAAGCAGGCCACGGC
Organism: Pyrinomonadaceae bacterium; assembly: GCA_035942855.1. Taxonomy (GTDB): domain Bacteria; phylum Acidobacteriota; class Blastocatellia; order Pyrinomonadales; family Pyrinomonadaceae; genus JAIVJZ01. The sequence goes on from DASZCS010000087.1 coordinate 151,777, forward strand.
GCGGGCAAACCCACCTCGAAGATCATCGAAGAATACGCCGACATCTGGGGCTTCCTCGTCCGCACCCTCAACATCAACACGCGCGCTTCGTAAGACGCGAAGAGAAAGACGAAGAAATAGAAGCCGTGCGGAGTGAATCGTCGCTCCTGAAGAGAGAAGAAACCAGTTCTTCTTTCTTTACGAGCGACGATTCACTCCGCACGGCTTTTACTTCGGCGAATAAGCGTGGAAGATAGTGCATCCGGCAGCCCCGACCTCAAACGAGTAGGACGAACCTCTGGGCACGTACATCCAATCGCCGGCGGTTAATTCCGTGCCGCGAAAGATGAGCGAGCCTTTGATGATGAGGCGCAGGCCGTCGTCCTGCTCGTGTCGATGTTCGGGAAACTTCGCGTGCGGCTGCCCGTAGGTAATGAAGTGCATAGTGTTTTGGCCGAAGAAGAGGATTGGAAGCTGATGTTGCGTGAAGCCCGCGGGCATCGCCCTTGTGCGTAATCTTTCCTGCATCGCCTGCACGGCAGCGTCCCTCGAAGTGATGATCGTTGATGTCGTATCCAGTCCCGCCTCCTGCAAAGCTTCTCTAACGCGCGCGACTCCTATCATTTCGCCGCCGACGCGTTCAAACAACGACTCGTCGGGTGTCCAGATACTCTTCGCGCTCTGCATAGTTTCTCCTCCAATCGTTTGATTCAAACTTGATTCATCTCGCCGCCCTCTTCCAATGCACGAGTCCCCGCTTCCGAAGTCCGTGATGCGGTGACGGCGGCGGGCGTCCTGTTCGTCGTGCGGTAGTTTTGCTCTAACAGCTTGAACATTCTTCTGTTTTGCAACTCCTTCCACAACTTGATCACGCCGTCCCACCCCTTGCCGCCGGTGAGGTGCCTGTCACGAATGGCTTTATTGTTGACCAAGTGGAAAAGCCGGTAGCTGTATAACTTGTCCACCGTGTCCAGGTCTATAAATTTGTCCTCGACCAGTATTTGTATGTATTCGAAAAGCCCGAGGACGCGGCCGACCTTGATCCATTCATCCACGGTCTGAGGCTCGTCCCTTCCATCAGTCCAGCCAAGCCCGGTCAGTCGGGCATGCACCTCGTTATGATGCTCCATCAACTGATATACCTGAATGAGGAATTGACTGCGGGCGGTTTTGCGAGCGAGCCTGACCTGCCGCCCCGCGTAGATGAGGCCAATACCTGTCAACACAGCTCCGGCGGCACTGATCACATCAGTAGGCGACATTTGCGGATTGACCTTTCATGGCAACTCGATTCGCGTTAGAGGAGATCGAGCTTCAGTCAGCGAGGGAACACACAAATCATACGCCGATTATTCGTCGGAGCAAGAGTTTTCTCATTGCCACGTGCGGCAACTCAATTCCGCCGCGACCCAACCGTAACTTGATTAACCCAACCCTTCGACGACGTAATAAACGAGCGAGATGCCGGAGACGCTGATCACTTCTTCGCGCGTGGGGATCCGGCCGTCGGGCAACTGCGCGTGCGCCTGTTCGGTCAGGAGCACGACGCCGCGCGCGGCCACGTCTTCGCCGAGTTTGCTGGCGAGATTCACTTCGTCGCCGTACAAATCTTCGTCGCCTACGTTGAGGATGCGCCCGTAGCCGATGCCGACCGAGGCGTAGAGCCGCCGGTCTTCCGGCAAGAGGACGTTGACCGTGTTGAGGCGTCGGACGATCTCCGCGGCCGCGCCGATGGCATCGGCGGTCGTGTCGAACAGGCAGAAGAGGTTGTCGGCCTCCGCTTTAACGAGCAGGCCGCGATTGGCTTCGATGGCCGGACGCGCCAGAAGTTTCATCTGGTGAATCATCAACAGGAAAGAGACGATGCCGTGGTGGCGCGTCGTGCGCGAAAACCCGCTCATGTCGAGCACGAGCACGGCCTTCTCCTGCGCGAAGATGGTTTCGATGGAACGCGCGATCTCTTCGCGTCGTTCCGGTTGCTCGATCATGTCGCTCAGCAGTCGTTCGAGATTCGCCTGCGTGTTGCGCTGCGCGACGGGTTCGTTGTTGTCGGACAGGACGTTGTTATTGTCGGGAGTGGTGTCGCTCATTTGGCCGGTTAGTGTAAACGAGATCGGCCGTTTGCCGAAAGAGAAGAGAGAATCAATTCTTCCATTGACTTGTGGGGCGGGTCGCAAGCAGAATAGCGCACCCTGCACAGGCGATGTCTAAAAGATCACAGATGCAAACAGAAGAGACGGTCGGCAAACCCGTCCCGCGCAAAGAGGGGCGCAGCAAGGTGACGGGCGCGGCGCGCTACGTGGACGACCTTTCGATGCCCGGTATGCTCCACGGCGCGACCGTGCGCTCTCCGGTGGCGCGCGGTCGCATCCGCTCCGTCACTTTCGACGACGGTATCCCGTGGGACGAGTTCGTCGTCGTCACGGCGAAAGACATCCCCGGCGAGAACGCCGTCGCGCTCATCCTCCTCGATCAACCTTACCTCGCAGACGATTTCGTCAACCACGCCGAAGAACCGATCCTGTTGCTCGCGCACGAAGACAAGCATCTGCTCGAACGCGCGCGCCGCGCCGTCCGCATAGAGATCGAACCGCTGCCCGCCATCTTCACGCTCGAAGATTCGCTCGCGCAAACAGAGATCATCTGGGGCGAAGACAACGTCTTCAAGTCGTATCTGGTGGACAAGGGAAACGTGGACGAGGTGTGGCCGCAGGCCGACCTGATAGTCGAAGGCGAATATTCGACGGGCGCGCAGGAGCAGTTGTACATCGAGACGAACGGCGTTATCGCCGTGGCGAACCCGGCGGAAGGCGTCACCGTCTGGGGTTCGATGCAGTGCCCTTACTACGTGCACAAGGCGCTTCTGAAGTTGTTCGCGCTGCCGCCCGAACTCGTGCGCGTCGTGCAGTGTGAGACGGGCGGCGGCTTCGGCGGCAAGGAAGAATATCCTTCGATGATCGGCGGCCACGCGGCGCTTCTTTCGTTGAAGTCGGGCGGACGCCCGGTCAAGATCATCTACGACCGCGCCGAAGACATGGCCGCGACGACCAAGCGCCACCCTTCGCGCACGCACCATCGCACGGCCGTCACGCGCGACGGCCGACTGCTCGGCATGGAGATCGAGTTCGTCGTGGACGGCGGTGCATACGCGACGCTCTCGGCCGTCGTGCTCTCGCGCGGCACGATCCACGCGGCCGGACCGTACAACTGCCCGAACGTGCGTATACGCAGTCGTGCCGTGGCGACGAACGTGCCGCCGCACGGCGCGTTTCGCGGCTTCGGTGCGCCGCAGTCGATCTTCGCTCTGGAAAGACATCTGGACAAGGTGGCGCAGGCAGTCGGCCTCTCGCCGGAAGAGTTTCGCCAGCGCAACTTCATACGCGAGGGCGAGACGACGGCCACCGGCCAGGTGATACGCGAGCCTGTTGACATGGCGGGCTTGGTCGCGCGCGCTTTTGAGTTGACCGACTATCAAGCCAAACGCGAACGCTTCGCGTGCGAGAACCGGGAAGCGGGCGCTGGGCGGGTCAAACGCGGCATCGGCTTCGCGTCGTTCATGCACGGCGCGGGCTTCACGGGTTCGGGCGAGGATTATCTGAAATCAGTCGTCGGCGCGGAGGCCGACCGCGAAGGGCGCGTCCGCATACTTGCCGCGAGCACGGAGATCGGGCAGGGCACTTACACCATCTTCGCGCAGATCGCATCCGATGCGCTCAAGCTCGACTACGACCTGTTCGAGATGGCACAGCCCGACACGGGCAACGTCCCCGATAGCGGCCCCACGGTCGCCTCGCGCACCTGCATGATCGTCGGCAAACTCGTCGAGTCGGCCGCGCTCGGTCTGCGTCAGACGTTGCAGACTGCCGGGCTGCTGGCGGACGAATACAACGTCGCGGAGTGGCGCGAGGCTTGTCAGAGGTACATCGAACAATACGGGGCACTGAAGTCTTTCAGCCAGTACAAGCCGCCGCCGGGCGTGCGTTGGGACGACGAGAAATACGAGGGCGACGCCTACGGGGCTTACGCGTGGGCGGTCTACGTCGCGGAGGTGTCGGTTGACACGCTCACGTATGAGACGCGCGTTGAAGATTTCGTCGCGGTGCAGGAGGTGGGAAAGGTCGTCCATCCCGTCCTCGCGGCGGGGCAGATCGAGGGCGGCGTAGCGCAGGCCATCGGCTTCACGCTCTACGAGAACGTGGTCTGGCGCGACGGCCGCATGGTCAACAACGGGATGACCAACTACGTCATCCCGACCTCGGCCGACCTGCCGTCGATCCGCGTCCATTTCGAGGAGCAACCTTATCAGCACGGGCCGGCCGGCGGCGCGAAGGGCATCGGCGAACTACCGATGGATGGCGGCGCACCCGCCATCCTCAACGCCATCGAACACGCCACGGGCATCTCGTTCACACACGTCCCGCTCATGCCCGAAGCCCTGATGCGTGGTTTGAGCGAGAACGCATGAGCACAAAGAACATGAATCTCACGCGCGGAGCCGGACATGACTGACGGCGCAGTTAAAGTCGAGTTGAGTTGCACGGTGAACGGCACGTCGCAGACTTTGCGCGTGCATCCACTGGCGCGTCTGCTCGACGTCTTGCGCGAGGATTTGCGCCTGACGGGCACGAAAGAGGGCTGCGGCGAGGGCGAATGCGGCGCGTGCTCCGTCTTTGTCGATGGCGAACTCGTCAACAGTTGTCTCGTGCCCGTGCTGCAAGTGGCGGGCGCGCAGGTAACGACCATCGAAGGCGTCGCGGGCGAAGCGGAACTGAGCGCCGTGCAGCAGGCGTTCATCGAATGCGGCGGCGCGCAGTGCGGCATCTGCACGCCGGGAATGATTCTGGCCGCTGTCAACCTGCTCGCGCACACGCCGCAGCCGACCGACGCGGACATACGCCACGGCCTCGCCGGAAATCTCTGTCGCTGCACGGGCTACATGAAAATCTTCGCGGCGGTCGTGCGCGCCTGCGAGCGCGCGGGAGTCAAAGCGTGAGAGCCTACCTGCCGGACTACGACTTGCGCGCGCCGAAAACTCTCGCGGACGCGCTCGATCTGCTGGCGCGCGACGCGGGCGTGTGGCGCGCCTTCGCGGGCGGCACTGACTTGATGGTGCTGCTCGAACTCGGCGCTCTGGCGCACAAGAATTTTTTGAGCATACGGCATCTGCCGGAACTGCGCGGCATCGAGGTTGCACCCGCCGAAATCGCGCTCGGCGCGCTCACCACTTACACCGACATTCAACGCAACGAGACTATCGCGCGCGAGTTTCCGCTGCTCGTCGCGGCGGCGCGCGAGACGGGCGGCATTGCCATTCAAAATCGCGGCACGCTCGGCGGCAACATCGTCAACGCCTCGCCCGCAGCCGACACGCCGCCCGCGCTCCTTGTCTACGATGCCGAACTCGAACTCGTCTCTGCGAGCGGCACGCGACGCGTTGCGTACCGTGAATTTCACACCGGCTACAAGCAGTTGAACATGAGGCCGGACGAACTGCTCGCACGAATCCTTCTGCCGCGCGCGACAGGCGACTTAAAGACTTACTATCGCAAAGTCGGCACGCGCAAAGCGCAGGCCATCTCGAAAATCTGCTTCGCGGCGGGTGCTCGCCTCGGACACGACGGGCGCATCACGGACGCGCGCCTCGGTCTCGGCAGCGTCGCGCCCACCGTGTTGCGCTGCACGCGCACAGAAGAACTCTTGCGCGAACGCGTGCCCGACGCGGCGACGATCAAAGAAGCCTGTGCCATGCTCGCGCAGGAGATCACGCCGATTGACGACATGCGCTCCACGGCCGACTACCGCACGCGCGTCTCCGCAAATCTGCTGTCCGATTTTCTGCGACAAGTTGCGCATTAAAGGCCGGGATAGTGAGTTCTGCTTCGCAACTTATGAACGTCGATGAGTTCATCATACGCGGTCGCCGCGTGGTCATGCTCGAAGGCGTCGCGCCCGCATCGGTTCGCGTGCGCGAGGGGCGCATCGCGTCGGTCGGAGGGTTTGAAGATGTGGGCAGTGGTCTGCCGGTCGTCGAAGTTGAAGACGATGCGATGCTGTTGCCGGGGCTGGTTGACACGCACGTTCACATCAACGAGCCGGGGCGCACGAATTGGGAAGGGTTCGAGACGGCGACGCGCGCGGCCGCTGCAGGCGGCGTGACCACGCTCGTCGAGATGCCGCTCAACAGTATCCCTGCGACGACGACGTTCGACGCTCTGGAGACGAAGCGCGCGGCGGCCTTGGGGAAGTGCCACGTTGACGTGGGCTTCTGGGGCGGCGTCGTGCCGGGCAACACTTCGGAACTTGCGCGCATGTCCGACGGCGGCGTCTTCGGCTTCAAGTGTTTTCTCGTGCCGTCGGGCGTGGACGAGTTTGCGCACGTCGGGGAAGAGGACTTGCGCAGGGCGTTACCGGAACTCGCGCGCCTCGACTCGCTTCTGATCGTACACGCGGAGACGCCCGCGCCGATTGAGGTCGCGCTCGCGGAAGCAGAGCGAGCGGGCGGCGATGCGCGGCGCTACGAGACGTTCCTCGGTTCGCGCCCCAAAGCGGCGGAAGACGAGGCCGTGCGTCTGATGATTCACCTCTGCCGCGAGACGGGCGCGCGCGTCCACATCGTTCATCATTCGTCTTCGTCATCGCTCGATCTCCTGCGCGCGGCGAAAGCGGAGGGGCTGCCATTCACGGCCGAGACGTGCCCGCACTATCTCGCGTTCGCCGCCGAAGACGTGCCCGACGGCGCGACCGAATTCAAATGCTGCCCGCCCATACGCGAGCGCGCAAACGGCGAGCGACTCTGGGACGCGCTCGACGCCGGAGTGCTCGACCTCGTCGTCTCAGACCATTCGCCGTGCCCGCCGGAAATGAAGCGGCGCGACGAAGGCGACTTTCTCGCCGCGTGGGGCGGCATCGCGTCGCTGCAACTGCGCCTGTCCGTCGTGTGGACTGAGGCGCGCAGGCGCGGCATCTCCATCGAGCGCGTCGTGGAGTGGACGGCCGCCGCGCCCGCGCGTCTCGTCCGTCTGGACAAACGCAAAGGAGCAATCCGTGTGGGCTGCGATGCAGACCTCGTAGTCTTTCGTCCCGACGCAGAGTTTCGCGTCGAGCCTGCGATGCTCTATCACCGGCACAAGCTGACGCCGTATGCGGGACGAACTCTGAGCGGCCAGATTGAAGCGACTTATTTGCGCGGCGCGCTTCTCTACGAGCGCGGCGAATTCAAGCGCGAGCGGGCGATGGGCAAACTGCTCGCGCATGTTGAAGCACGATGATGTGGAGGCACGATGACTGATTTCACCGAACTCGTCGATCTGGCAGCGGAGCGCGTGGGCGGCGCAGTCGTCTACGCCAACGACGACTTCTTCGCGCCGAAAGAGAATTTGTTGAAGGCGAGCGTGCCCGTCTTTATCGAAGGCAAGTACACGGATCGAGGCAAGTGGATGGACGGCTGGGAGTCGCGCCGTCGCCGCACGCCCGGCTTCGACTGGTGCATCATACGCCTCGGTCTGCCCGGTCGCCTGCGCGGCGTCGTCGTGGACACGTCGTACTTCAGAGGCAACTATCCGGAACAGTGTTCGCTCGAAGCCTGCGCCCTCGAAGGCCAGCCGACGGTCGAGCAACTGCTGGACGAAGGAGTCGCCTGGCGCGAAGTGTTGCCCGTCTCGAATCTCAAAGGCGACTCGCAAAATCCTTTCCCCGTCGAAGACGAAGCGCGTGCGACGCATCTGCGTTTCAAGATTTATCCGGACGGCGGCGTGGCGCGTCTGCGCGTCTACGGCGAGGTCTTGCCCGACTGGTCGCGCATACGTGCGCAGGGCGGGCGCGTCGATCTGGCGGCCGTCGAATCGGGCGGCCTTGTGCTCGCGTGCAGCGATATGTTCTTCGGTCATCGTCATAATTTGATCATGCCCGGGCGCGCCGCGAACATGAGCGACGGGTGGGAGACGAAGCGTAGGCGCGGCCCCGGCCACGATTGGGTCATCATCAAACTCGGTGCACGCGGGCGCATTCATCAAGTCGAAGTTGACACCGCGCACTTCAAAGGCAACTATCCCGAAAGCTGTTCGCTCGAAGGCACAGACGCGAGCGATGCGGGGCAGGATGCGGCCGCGCTCGCCGATGCGGCGTGGACGGAGATTCTGCCGCGCACGAAGTTGCAGGCGCACACGCGTCATCACTTCACGGACGAGTTGCAGCACGCGGCGGCGACCGCGCTCACGCACGTGCGCTTCAACATCTACCCTGACGGCGGCGTCTCACGCCTGCGCCTCTACGGCAGCCTCGCCGATGAATGAGTTTCAAGTTTCAAGTTAAGACCAAAGTGATGTGCAGACTTGAAATTATTCAGAACTGAAACCTGAAACTTGAATGACGACCACGGACGAAAATCTTGAACGTCTCAATTCGTTGAGCGCGGCGGAGGCGGAGACGGAGTTGCTGAAGTGCTGCGGCTCGGCCAAATGGGCGCGTGCGGTCACGGGGCGGCGGCCATTCAATGATGCAGGAGAGTTGTTCCGCGCGGCCGAAGAAGTTTGGTGGAACCTGACGGAGCGCGACTGGCTCGAAGCGTTCGCCGCGCACCCGAAGATCGGCGGTGGTCGCAGCAAGGACGCGCGCACACAACACGCGGAGGCCGAAGCGTGGTCTGCGCAGGAACAATCCGGTACGCGCGACGCCACCCGTGATACGCTCGACGAACTCGCCGAGGGCAACCGCGCCTACGAAGCGAAGTTCGGACACATCTACATCGTCTGCGCCACCGGCAAAACGGCCGAAGAGATGCTCGCGCTACTGCGCGCACGCCTCTCAAACACGGCCGCCGCCGAACTTCGCAACGCCGCCACCGAACAAAGCAAGATCACCCGGCTACGTCTGGAAAAGTTGCTCAAGTCTCAAGTCAGAAGTGACATCGAGACTTGAGGCTTGGGACTTGAGACTATTATGAGCGCGATTACCACGCACATCCTTGATACGTCGGCGGGGCGACCGGCGGGCGGCGTCGCCGTCACTCTTGAAGTTCAACGGAACGAAGGCGGCGAGGTCTTGGGACAAGGCATGACCGATGCAGACGGGCGGCTGAGGGATTTGTTGCCTGTTGATTTCAACCTGGAGACCGGCGTCTACCGTCTCACGTTCGAGACGGCGGATTATTTCGCGGCGCGCGGCGTCGAGAGTTTTTATCCGAAAGTCGAGATCAGTTTCATCGTTGCCGATGCGTCGGCGCATTATCACGTGCCGCTGCTCGTCAGCCCCTACGGCTACTCCACCTATCGCGGGAGTTAATTCTTCAATGTCACTCGATCCCAACACGAGCGAATGGCTCAACCTCTTCGCGCGCTGGTTTCACGTCTTCGCGGGCATCCTCTGGGTCGGCACGACCTATTACTTCACCTGGCTCGATGCGCGTTTGTCTGAGGCCGAAGGCGCTGCGGCCGGAGCGGGCGAGCGGGCGCAGGTGTGGATGGTGCATAGCGGCGGCTTCTACGTGGTTGACAAACAAAAGCAGCCGGGCACGCAGACTCTTCACTGGTTTCGCTGGGAAGCGGCCTTGACGTGGCTGAGCGGCATGGTCTTGCTCGTCATCGTCTATTATCTCGGCGGCGCGCTCGTCGATCCGGACGTGCGCGACATCAGCGTCCCTGCGGCCGTCGGGTTCAGCGTCGGCCTGCTCGTCGCCGGGTGGGTCGTCTACGATCTGTTGATGCTGTCGCCGCTCGGTCGAAACGAGACTGCGTTCGCCGTCGTGGCCTACGCGCTCCTTGTCGGCGTGGCCTACCTGTTGACGCACGTTCTGAGCGGGCGTGCGGCCTACATACACATGGGCGCGCTGATGGGAACGCTGATGGTCGCCAACGTGTGGCAGCGTATTCTCCCTGCGCAGCGACGCATGATCGCCGCGACGAGAGCGGGCGGCGTGCCGGATGCGCGTCTCGCCGCGCAGGCTAAACTACGCTCGAAGCAGAACACGTTCATGGCCGTGCCCGTCGTCTTCACGATGATCAGCAACCACTTTCCGACCGCCACCTACGGCAGCCGCAACGATTGGATCATCCTCTCCGCAATGATCCTCGTCGGCTGGGTCGCCGCCAGGTTCATCCGCCGGGCTTGAAACTTGAAACCGGAAACGAAAACGGGAGCGGGAAGACTGTCGAGTCTCCCGCTCCCGTTCGCTTTCGAGTTTTGATGTTGTCGGTCAGTTAATTAGTAACCGTTGTAGCCGTCGCTGTAGCCCTTCTCGAAAGCCATGCGAAGGTACTCTTGGTAGAGCGAGCGGTCGCCGAGGCGCGAGCTATAGTCCTTCGTGCCGCTGCGATAGACGCTCTCGTCCGAGTAGTCGAAGCGCTCGTTGCGCGAGCGATCCTTGCGGCCTTCCTTTGTGCCCTCGTTGTAGCCGGCGTTCAAGGCCGTCTGGCGAAGTTCAAACGAGCCGCCATAGTTGGGATAGCCGTCGTAGCTATTGCCGTAACGCGCCGCCCTGCGTTCCTGGCGACGTTCACGTCTCTCTTCGCGCCTGTCGCGGCGGCGATCACGCCTGTCGTCGCGGCGTTCCCACCTGTCGTCGCGATCCTGACCGTAGCGCCAATCCTGTGCGAACGTCGCCGTCGGCACGAGCATGAATGCGCCCAAGGCCAACATTAACGCCTTCGTCTTTAATCCGCTACCATTGCTTCTCATCGTTTCGTCACCCCTTTTATTTCAACTGAAATTCGCATCATTGCGAACGCTCCGACCAAGTAACCTACAACCACCGTGCCAGAGGCGATAAGTGGGAAAACGCACAGGAAACGCCCTGTTTTTCGCATGATTTCACGCCGCAGCGCACGATAAGGTATCAAGCCGTTCCGTATCGTGTGCATACGCGCGCAAACTGCGCTGATGAACGAAGCAGTTGAAAAGAGCTATAGATTCTGCCGGTTGTTGAGAATCTTGACGAACGAGCCGGAGCGTAGTTCGGAGAGGGACAGGCTGGTACGCTCGAGGGCTTCCGCTTCGGTCAGCGCGCCGCAGTTGAGGGCGCGCAGGAAGTAGTTGAGCAAGCCCTGGCCGGTCGCTGCATCGTCGAACACGTCGCCGACGAGCGTGGCCTTGGCGGCTTTCTCAACGAAGTTGCGGAGGCGTTCCGAGGCGGCATCGAGACTTTCGAGAAAGAAGGCGTAGACGGCGGCGTAGCGTGTGGGCAGTTGGGCGGGGTGTAAATCCCAGCCCTGATAGAAGCCGCCGGTGAGCGAGTGTTGGACGTGGCCGTAGTGTATGCGCCACGCGCGTTGGACGGTGCGTCGGTTCTCGTCTTCCTCGGCGGGCGTCAGGGTCGCGCCTTCGGTCGCACGATGCGGGGCGACGGGCATGATGTTGGTCGCGCCGTCGGAGAGCCAGACGCCCGTACCCGCGAAAGAGACTTGCATCATGTGCTTGGCGAAGTCGCAAGCAGGATGCGTCATGTGCTGGTGCGCGGCCGTGATGTTGCAACTGGCCGTGTAGTCGTAAGTGCCGAAGTGCGCGGCGGTGCAGCGTCCGCGCGCGGCGCGGAGCAGGCGCGGCAGATTGATCTTGCCTTTGTGGTTGATGATCGATTGCGTGGTTTCGATCATCATCTCCATTTTGAGCGTGCCGGGGGCGAGACCGAGTTGTGCTTCGAGCAGATCGAACAGGCGGGCGAGCGCGGCCGTCTGTTCGGGCACGGTGATCTTGGGGAGCGTGACGACGAAGTTCGGCACGAGCCGCGCGTCGGTCTCTGCGGCGAGCGTGGAGACGAAGATGTCGAGCGTGCGCAGGGAGCGTGCGCGCAGTTCTTCCGTGAAGGGCTTGATGCGGATGCCGATGAAGGGCGAGAGCGTGCCGTTCTTCGCTCCGAGCGCCACTTCGCGCGCGGCTGCTTCAGCATGCGCGTCCTCTTCCGCGTCCGGGCGATTGCCGTAACCGTCTTCGAAGTCGATGCGAAAATCCTCGACCGGCTCGCGGCCGAGTTTCTCACGGACGCGTTCGTAGATGGTGTGTGCGAGCGCGTCTGTGCGTTCGTCGGCCGCAGAAGATTCCGACGCGTCCGCGAGGCCGAGGGCGCGTGCGAAAGTTTCGGCGTCGGGAGCGAACTGTTCCAGTGCGCGCAGGGCGAGCGCGCCGAGCCTTCGGGGCGTGTCGGACTTGAAGAGATGTGCGCCGCCGTAGACGGTGTGGACGGGCTGTCGGCGTCCGGTCTCGCCGGGATAGTTTTCCGCGAAGGCGGCGTTGGCCTGTTGCAAGCGCGAGAGGATTTCGTGTGTCGTCTCTTCGTTGAGCGATGTTTTCATCACGTCTGTTCGTGCCGCACGCGCAGGACACGCGCGCCCGCTTCTGTCTGTTTCGGGATGGGATGTGAACTGCCGGGACATTCTAACCGAGAAGGACAAAATTCCGGCAGCACGAACCTGCTGCTAAATCGCTCGCCCGACGTTCGTCGTTTTTGAAGTGCGGCGCAGGAGGCCGAGCAGGAGGAAGAGGACGAAGGGGACTGAGTTGATGATGGGGCCGATCTTTTCGTCGCGCGACCCGCGCACGTCGAACCAGTGTGCGAGTGCGATGAGCGCCCAGGCGGCCGTCAGCGCCCAGTGAAAGAAACGGCTCTCGGCGTAATGGCGCATGAACCAGAGCGTGATGAGACCGACGAAGACGAGAAACGCGCCGAACTCCTGAACGATGTGCAACGCGCTCGCATCGTTGTTGACGGAATCCGACACGGCGCGGCTGAACGCGCCGGGCAGCAGGCCAGTCTCCAACAGCAACACGCTCGCTCCGACGACTATCAAGACCACGCCCAGAAAACCGTACAGCGCCTTTGTGATAGCTTCGACGTTCATATAACAGAGACCTTTCTCTTCGTGCGTTGAACTTGAAGTGAGTGTCTGTCACAACCCGCTTGTCTCGTGCTTTTCAATTTCGCCCGGCTAGTTCGCAAATTCGTTCCGCCAGTAGTTCGCCCGCGACGCGATGGCCTTCGGCGTTCCAGTGGCCGTTGCCCAGGTCGCGCCCGAAGCCGTGGAGGAAGACCTGACGCTCTTCCGCGTACTGTTGGAGCGCGGGCGCGAGATTCAGAACGGGGAAGCCTTCGCGCTCGCCGAGCGTGCGCAGGCGCGCGTCCGGGTAAAAGATGTCCGACGCGCCGACGCGCCTGAGGAAAGCCGCACGCGCTTCGGGGCGCGGGTGCACCTGCACGCCGTTCGAGAGCGTCACGACGACGAACTGCGCGCCGCGCCCGCGCACCTCGTCGCGCATGAGCCTGAGCAACCCTTCGGTGACGCGCCATGCCTCTCGCCACGAGTCGTCGTCCGGTTCACGATAGATAAGATTGTCTATACCGACTTCGTCGGCGATGGCGGCGGCGGGAGCGTTTCCGTTCGGCGGCGGCGGTGCGTTAGTCTGCGGAGCGTTTGCCTCGCCCTGAGCGGGCGCGGGCGACGCTGTGGGTGCGCGAAGCGAGGAGAGGTAATTTTTGAACGCGTAGTGGCCTTGATGAAAAGCCTGTATGACGCGCAGGCGCGTTCTAATCCAGCGCCCGGCACGGTTGAGTGTGGAGTGGCGCAGGCGAAACGTGCGCGAGTCGCGGAACGAATCGTCGAGCGTGAGTTGTCCGTTGCGGTAGACGAAGTAGGGAATCTCCTCGGCCTTCTTGAAGGTGCGCAGGTTGTCGGTGATGTCGTTGTTGGTGGTCATGGCAAGGAGCACCACGTCGGGCGCGTAGTCCCAGACCTTCTCGCGCAGCGTCAAGAGTTCCTGCGCCGTGCCGTAGCCGGAGACGCCGAAGTTGATCACTTCGACCCGCTTGCCTTCGTTGAAGGCCGGACAATTTTGCAATCTCTCTTCAAGGATGATCCAGAAGGTGTCTTCGAGCGAGACTTGCAGAGCCTCCGAATAAGAGTCGCCGAGCAGGGCAACGCGCAGAGTGTTCGCGGGCTTCTGCTTCGTATGCTCGCGATCGCGCAAACCCTCGCTGTTGATGCGTATGTAGGCTTCGCCTTCTTTGCGATACCAGCCGGAGAGGCCGGGTTGCAGTGCGTAGCCGCGCACCGTGTCGCTCGTGTAAAAGACGGGATAGGTGTAGCCGACCAAGCGCAAAGCGATCTCTGCGACGAGCAACGCGAAGAGGACGGCGACGAGCAGCAACGCCAGTTTGGCGAGGCGCAGTTTTCGTTTAGACCAGTTGAGCTTGAGCGGCGCGGGTTGGGACATATCAATTTCAAGTCTCAAGTTTCAAGTCCCAAGCCGGAAAGCTGCTCCTGACTTGGGACTTGGAATTGTGGGACTCGGGACTTCTTAAGATTCAGGCACGCGCTGGAGGACGGACTGCCAGTTCGATTCGTCCCGAAGCATGCGCGCGGTCAGTTCGTCGCGCATGCTTCGCAGCTTGTCGCTCAAGTTGTGCGGGTAGTGTTCGATGTCGCGGAAGCGGCGGCGCTGCTCTTCGACGTAGGCTTTCAACTTGGCGATGGACGGGAGCGAATCGTGGCCGCCGCGTTCCCAGAAAGGCGCGAGCAACGGTTCGATGGTGGCCGCGCCGGGAATTTCGATCTCTTCTCCGTCGAGACCCACGACATCGCCGACGTAATAGCCATCCTTGTCCGCGCCCCGAAAGACTTGTAGGCGGCCGGGTAGAGTGGATTTCTCCGGCGTGTTGGAAGCCTTGAGTGTCGGCCGTCCCTCGATCAGGCATTGTTTGAAGATGACGCCCGCCACGCGACGTACCTCGCCGGAGAGTTTCGTGCCGACGCCGAACCCTGCCGCTCCGGGAAACTCTTCGACGATCCGCTTGACGGTCTCCACGTCCAGATCGCCCGTCAAGACGGGCATCAGTCCCGTCAGCCCGTTCGCCTCGAAGAAACGCAGACACCAAGCGCCGAGCTTGGCGAGGTCGCCCGAATCGACGCGGAAGCCTTTGAAGGCGCGTCGCCTGGCGTCCGTCGAAGTGGCGGCCATCGCGGCGTGCGCCGCGCCCGCGTAGACGTTGATCGTATCGAGCAGGAGGGTCGTGCCCTGCGGGTTGGCGTCGAGCCAACGCTCGAAGGCCACCTGCTCGAAATGTTTCGGCTGTCCGGTGCGCGGCTCGATCTCAGGCTCGTCCATGTACTCGATGAAAGCCTGCTGCCAGTAGTGAGCCGAAGTGCCGACGGCCGGGATGTCCAGACGGTGCGCCGCCTCCATGTTCGAAGTGTCGTTGAAGCCGCCGATGAAGGCATAGGTGGCGACTTCGACGGCGCGCTCGATGTCGCCGTTGCGCCTGAGAGAAAAGTCAGACAGCCAGCGACCCTCGCCCGCCGCCATACGCAGTTGCATGGCAATCGAGGCGGTCGTCATCGGCAGATCGAAGGCGTGCTCAAACTTGATCTCCTGCGCCTGCGTCAGACCGAAAGGCCCTGTGATGTCCGCGAAAGGCTCGCCCGCGAACATGATCGTCGCAGGGCGCACCGCGCGCACCCTCCCGACGAAACTCGCGTCTTCGACAGCCTTCGCAAAACGATCCAGCCCGCCCCTGTCCTGTTCCAGAAAACGAATGCGCGGACGGTCAATCCCGCCCTCGGCCATCAAGCGCACCAGACGCCCGTGCCCCAGACATGGCGCGAAAGGCAGCTTGCGCTGCGTCACGTAAAAGGTCGCCTCCGCCTCGCTCAGACGCTTCCCGTGCAAGCGCGTCTCGTCCTTAAACGAAGCGTCGCCCATCGTCGCGTGATAACGATCAATATTGAGAGTTCCCATAATTTAAGGCGAAGGACTAATCCTGATAGATGCGTCGCCGGATGTGATTCAGTGGACGAGATAGAATATCACGGGCTAGTAAAATAAATGTTCGTGGTGTGCGCCTGCAAGTCCGTAGGTCGAGAGGGTAATAATATAGTTGACTCACCTGACGCAGATATGACAAGAGGACATTACCCGGCCGGCGTTGGCCTTTGAGTTGCGCGCCGGGGCAGGAGTCGAATTATTTCAACTTAACCTGCGCGACGTGTAGTTAAATAGCGAGGTGCTCACAGAGCAGCCGTCTAAACTAAGAGCGGCTTTCGACACATATCAGGCGTTTGAGGCCGAACGACTCGGATTTTTACTCTCTACAGCGTAGTTAGGCCGATCCATTCGGCACAATATGCGTTAGGCTACTTCTCTCTTGATGTATGTGCATGATGGTTTACATAGCGGCGGATGAACCTTTGCCCCTCATTGAGTGGCAGGAAAATGTATCCGTCTTTTGCGTCACTAAACTTTCTGAGGGCGAGAAGCGGGTTCACCGGCAGTTTTCCAGGCCGTTCGTTTACTACCTCGGTTCTTATGAAGGCTGTGGCTGCGGCTTCTCTTATGACGATGAGCCTGTCGAAGACGAAGATGATAGGAGAAGGGATGCGGCGGCCCGCGAATCAGTCCGGCAGCTATCAAAGTATCTGTCTGATGTCGTGCGGCGTGGCAGCGTCGAGATGTACGCTTGTTGGGACGGCGACCAAGAGGCAGAACCGGAAGAAAGGTTGGAAGTGAGGCCGGATTTCTTTGGCGGCGAGACGTTCGCTTTCAAAGAGAAGCTGTTCTTCAAAGTTGAAGGCGGAGTAGTGTAAAGGTACGCGTTCCGGCTATGGCGCAGCCTAACAACGATATGCACCCGACGCCCTGCCAGCAGGTCTGTTATGAATGTTGAATGTGGGCGCGGGTGATGCCGGGCGTTAGATGGCCGGGCGTTAGATTGTTTCGTGTGGCGCAGCAACAATAGAATTTGAGTATGGTAATGCTCATCAACATCAGACGCTTGTTCCTCGCTCTTGCGATGTGTTGCTCGGTAGCCTGTCTTGCTATAGCTCAAAGTAACGAATCTTCATGGCCGCGAATCGTGGGTGGAAATGTCGGGGTTGATTGTTCGTATTGCGAGTCTGCGAAGGCCGACTTCGATCTGATTGCTCAAGTTGCTAATGAGAAACAATCGAATGTGATTGTTATTGCCCGTCTTGGAAAAGGTGAGTTGAGGAAGATCAATCACGTTCGGCTGCGCCAGTTGCGGGAATGGCTTCTACAGGTTCGCGGGTATGCGCCCGAAAGGATTGTGACAGCAGAAGGTGAGCGCATGCACGGCTTGGGACAGGTTGAGGTTTACATCAGTGGTAGACCAATTTTCATCTACAGAATGAGGCGTAATAAAGATTTCTTTAGAGGATGTGATTGTCCTTAGGAGCTGTGTTCCTTCGCGGGCGCAATCTAATAACGGCATGCAACCCGACCGCGAAGAGCGCAATCTTCATCCGCAAAGGGTGAGTCAACTATATTATTGCCTTAATTTGCTATGCGCGCGGGCTTGAGCATCGCCAAGGGACGCCGATCATTATGATCTCTGCGAGTGAGTGGGAGCGTGCGGCGCGGCGTGTGGGCGCGGCTGCGTTCGTCAGAAAACCGCAGGACATGTGCAGATCGGTGGAGATCATCGCGCGTCTGTTCGACGGTGGCGAAAAGGCGTCTGAGGAATAATTGCGCGGCCGGACGGAAAGGCGCAAAATGTCGGCGTCCGCCTAACACTTCCCCCTTCAACAGTCTTTATCCTCGCGGAGGCAGAATATGAAGAGAGCTTGTGGCCGGGGTGCGTCGTTCAGAGTCGGCGTGCGTGGTTTGTGTGTGCTGCTGAGCTTGATGTTGCTCGCGTGTGTGTTTGTGCCGGGGCGAGCGGGAGGCGCTTCGGCGTCGGCGCAGGAGAGTGCGGGCGAGTTGACGGTGGCGCGTGTGTTGGCGAACGTGCGCAAGGCCGTGGGGCATGGAAGGTTGAAGCGTTTGCGGCATGGGTTCGTGGTAGAGGAAGCGGGGAAGGAAGCGAAGGCCGAAGAGGGGAAGGTTTTGACGTTCGGCGCGGCAGGGGAGTATCGAGAGGACACTCGACCGCAGAACAGCAGACCGCTCGGCTTCGACGGACGTTTCGGCTGGCAGGTTGATCGCACGGGACTTGCCGCACACATGCCGCAACGCCTGCGCGAGAAACTTCTCATTCCGGCGTGGGTCAGGGGCGGATGGTGGTTGGATGAGCGCGCGCCTTTCGTCTATTCGATTTTGCCGGAAGAGACGAACGACAAACGCGTCGCGCTCTCGATGCGAGTTAGCAAGCGCGGCCTTGTGGGCGCGAAGGTATTCATAGACCGCGCGACGTGGTTGCCGGAGGCGTTTGTCGTCGAGTACGAACGCGGCCCTTTCACAGTCACCTTGCGCGATTATCAGGAGACGCTCGGCTTCCGCTTTCCGCACACGACGGTCGTTAATTATCGCGGCTCGGATTCTGAATGGAAGGTGAGGTCTGTGAGGGAAGCGCGAGCCGAGGACACCGCGCGCTTCGCCGCGCCCCCGTTGCCGTCCGACACTGTGTTCGACAACACGCTCCCGGCCGAGTTGCAGGTGGCGCAGGGCGTCGCCTTTTCGCCCACGTCGCCGGGTCATTACTACGTGCGCCCGCTCGTGGACGGGCGCGATGTCGGCTGGTTTCACTTCGACACGGGCGGCGATGCGATGTATCTGGACGCGAAGTTCGCGGACGAACTGAAGATGCCGGTTCTCGGTCGTTCGCAGTCGATGGGCGCGGACGGCAAGCCGCAAGAGGTGACCATTCGGCAGGGGAAGACTCTGCAACTCGGCCGCGTCACCTTCAAGAACCCGATCTATCTCTCGACCGACTTGTCGGACAAAAACGCGCCGCCGGGAACGCGTCGCGCCGGACTGATCGGCCACCCGTTATTAGCGCGCGTCGTGGTCGAGGTGACGGGCGGCGGCCAAAAGATCGCGCTCTACGATCCGGCGACGTACAAGCTGCCGCGTGGGCGTTGGCAGGAGTTGTCTTACATCGATCTGACGCCCGCGGTCGTCTGTCGCTTCGAGGGCAACCGCGAGGGTTTGTTTCAACTCGACACCGGCTATACGGGAACCGTCACCTTCTACGACAAGTTTATCCGGGACGAAAAACTGATTGAAGGGCGGGCGGTGAAAGAGGAGACGAGCTTCGGGTCGGGCGGAAATTATAAGTTGCTGACGGGGACGGTCGAATGGTTCGAACTGGCGGGCGTGAGATTCAAACAGCCGAGGGCTGGTTTCCGCGTCGCAGGCTTGAGCCGCGAGGGCGGGGCGGGCGTCGTCGGGCGCGAATTCCTCGCACCCTTCACCATCGTCTTCAACTATCCTGCGCGCCGCATCGCGTTCCTGAAGGATTGATGCGACGAAATAGTCGCATCAATCCTTACAGAAGCGCGCGAGAGTTAACTGCTTAAACTTTCCGTTTCGGGCGGGGCCTTCGGGAAAGCTAAAGAAGTCAGCACCGAGACGGCGATGACGCCTGTGATGATCCCCAGGCTGAGGCTGATGGGGAACTTGCCGCCGTAGAGATCGTTCAGCCACACCATCTTCAAGCCCACGAAGACGAGCACCACCGCCAGCCCGTACTTCAGCAAGTGAAACTTATCAATCGCCCCGGCGAGCATAAAGTAGAGCGCGCGCAGGCCGAGGATGGCGAAGATGTTCGACGTGAAAACTAACAACGGCTCGCTCGTCAGCGCGAAAATGGCCGGGACGGAATCCACCGCGAAGATCACGTCCGTCGCCTCCAGAAAGAGCAGCGCGACAAAGAGCGGCGTCGCGTAGAGCACGCCTTTCGAGCGCACGAAGAAACGCTGCCCGTGCAGTACGGGCGTGATGGGCACGAAGCGCCGGAACAGGCGGATCAGTAGATTCTTGTCCGGTTCGACGCCCTTCTCCGGCGTGAACATCATCTTGATGCCGGTGAAGATCAAAAACACGCCGAAGACGACCACGACCCAGTGATACTGCATCAAGGCGCTCCCCAAAGCGATGAAGATGGCGCGGAAGATGAGCGCGCCGATGATGCCGTAGAACAGGACGCGATGCTGGTACTTCGCAGGGATCGCGAAGTAGCCGAAGACCAGCACGAAGACGAAGATGTTATCGACGGAGAGCGATTTCTCGACGACGTATCCGGTGAGAAACTCAAGCGCCACACGCCACGCCGCGTCCGATGGGTTGAAACCCGGTATCGCAATTAAGCGCGGGTCTTGCGGAAACTTCCACAGGGCATATTGATACAAGAGGAAGTTGAACAGAAGCGCCAACGCCACCCAGACGACGCTCCACGTCGCCGCCTCTCGAAAAGAGACCTCGTGCGCCTCTTTGTGAAATACTCCGAGGTCGAGCGCCAACAGGAGCAGCACGAAACCTGTGAAGCCCAAATAGAACCACCAATAATCAGCAAACGGGAACAGTTCAATCATCACTCAATCCTTTCACGCACTTTACGCTATACATAGCGCGCAAAAAGAAAGACCCTTTGCGCACCAACGTGGCCGCAAAAGGTCTTGGTCATTGAGCTTCGATTGCCTCTTCCCGATGTGCCGGATGCCCAACGACGAGCAACGTATTGACGGCTTCATCAGACCCACACAAGCTTGCGGGCGACCTACTCCCCTTTCGAGAACAAAATATTACTATAAGATAGCCGCCTCACGTCAGCACGGCATTGTTAAATTTCTGTTAAGCAACTGTAGCAAGCTCAACCGATCACGCTGGTGTTGAAGGTCACTTGAAGGATGAGCAACACAATACGCATCTTCCATCTTCGCCATAAGCAGCTTTGAGTCTCTGTTGAGAGAGCCGCCGGCAGAGTCAGACAACAATTTTCAGAGATTCTCCGCGGTTATGTAATGCAGCAAGTTGCTCACGACTTTCTTCTCAAATTATCGCGCTGCGCCGTTTGTGTTCAGGCGGTCGAGGAGGGTTTGGGCGCGTGCGCGCAGGCGGGGGTTCGCGCCGCTGTTGAGAAGTTGGCGGAGAGTGGCGCGGGCGGCTTCGGTGTCTTTCATGCGTAGATAGACTTGCGCGAGGATGAAGGTCAGGTCGGGGCGTCCGGGCGAGAGTTTGAGTCCCTGTCTGAGTAGTTCGACGGCTTCGGGGAGTTGTTCGCCCGTGACGAGATTGATGAAGGCGAGCAGGCGATAGGATTCGGCGAAGCCGGGCTTGAGCGCGATGGCGCGGCGCAGGGCGCGGCGCATCTGGTCGGCCGCGGCGGGCGTGTAGGCGTTGATCTCCTGCTCTTCGTCCATCTCTTCGCGGCTGAGGGCGTAGGCGTAGTAGTAATGCGTCAGGTAATTGTTCGGCTCAAGTGTCGCGGCCTGCTGCAACAGACGACGCGCCTCCGCGCCCTGCCGCTGCCTGACGCGCACCATGCCGAGCGAGGCGTAAGCCACAGCCGCTCCGGGATCGAGCGCGATGGCCTTTTGCAGATGCTTCGACGCGTCTTCGTAGCGATTGATGTGGAGCAAGAGGTCGCCGAGAAAATAGTGCGCGTCGGCCGTCGTCAACTGGAGCGACTGCAATTCGGCCACGACGCTCAAATTCTCTTCCAACTGTGTGTTCCGCGCGCGAAAGTTTTCGCGTCGGACGTACTCTTCCAACTCCTTTTCCATCCCGGCGAAGTCGGTCTTGAACGACTGCCGGAAACTTTTCTCGTAAGGCGCACCAGCGGCCGCAAGCTCGATGAAGCGCAGAAGTTGAAGTTGTCGCCGCCCTTCGTCGGCCGTCATCAGGTAATGGACGAGCGCCCACGACTGTGCGTTGAAGATGCCGTTGCGCTCGCGTTCGTTGTAGTCGGCCGACGAGCGATCCACTGCGAAGAGAG
Source organism: Pyrinomonadaceae bacterium (assembly GCA_035942855.1). Lineage (GTDB taxonomy): Bacteria > Acidobacteriota > Blastocatellia > Pyrinomonadales > Pyrinomonadaceae > JAIVJZ01. The sequence goes on from DASZCS010000087.1 coordinate 173,405, forward strand.
CGTCGAGGGGCAGCAGTTTTTGTTTGCGCAGGAGTGAGAGGTTTCCGTTGACGGGCTTGCCGAGAATGTTACGGTTGCGCGCGATGTCGAATTCGAAGGTGCTGTAATACTGCGCCAAGCCCTCGTTCAGCCAATCGGGGATGCGGCGCGCCTGGCTGTCGATCAAGAGGTGGACGGATTCGTGGAATAGTTTGACGTAGAGCGTTTCGCGGTCGCGGTCGAGCGGCAGAGCGATGTAGTTGATGTCTAAGCCCGACTGGAAATAGCTGATGAACTCTGTGGGCTTGCCCTGATAATGCGGGCGGAAGTCCTTATACGAATCGAAGTCTTTGAAGACAATGACGGTGGTGGGCACGGAAGAACTCAGACCCGAAGCGGGGAAGAGTTGCGAAAAGGCGTTGCGAAACTGCTCGAACCTGATAGCGACTTCTCTCAGTTCGCTCTCGCTCGTGTCGCCCACAATCAGGTAGTGCGGCGAGCGGACGCCGACCCACGCGTCTCTAGCCGCGAAGTTCGCCGCCCTCGCCGCCGTCGTGGTCATCGTCAAGACTAAGACCGTAGCCACGAACACACACGAAACAACACTAAATTCCTGTTCGTGTGGTTTCGTGCGTGTTCGTGGTTTCATGTTTCTGTTTGTCGCTTTATTGTTAGACGGCGGCCTGTCCGCTAACGCGTTCGGGCGGTGGTTGGGAGACGTGGCTTCCTTGCGTCCGCGCGTGCGCGCCCATACCGACCGAAGCGGCCATGAACGGGCGCTCGAAGAGACGGAAGAACATCCACGCGAACAGAATCGAGAGCGGCGTCATCACGACGAGCGCGATGGTGCGTATGTGCAACTGCGTGAAGCCGAACCAGTACCACTGCATCAGGATGAAGAGGTGCGTCAGGTAGAGCGAGTAAGAGATCAGGCCGAGACCCGCCAGAGCCATCATGAGGCGCGAGGCGTTCTGCGACAAGGCGCGGCGTCCCTGTTCGGCGCGCACGGCTGCGTTGACCATCACGAAGAAGCCGACGCCCCACGCCGGGTGCATCAGGAGCCAGCCCGCGTCGTGTAACCAGACGATGTGGTTGACGTAAGGCAGACCCGTCGCCAACCCGGCCGCCAGCAGCAGTGCCGCCGCGCCCGCCTGCCACCTGTAACACCATTCTGGCAGACGCACAATGCCTAACGCGGCCTCGACGCCGAGCGCGCCCAGAGCCCAGATGAACCAGTTGGTCGCCGCCGCCTCGGTGACGGGGATGGTGACGCCGAACGAATAGCCGATGATGCGATCGAGCACGAGCCACACGACGCGCGCGCCCGCGCACACGGCGAGCGTGCGTGCCCAACCGTAATGGATGCGCAGCCAGAGCAACAGGAAATAGGCGAGATAGAGTTGTTCTTCAATCGCCAAAGTCCAGAACGCGCCGTTGATGCTGTAGGTCGTGCGCATGTCTACGTTGTGCAGCATCAGGAGGTGCAGCCCCACGTCCCATAGGTAGAAACTGTTGATGTCGGGCTGCGTCTGGTAGGCGTTGTAGACCAGATAGAGCACGAGCGCGGCGAGATAGGGCGGATAGAGACGCCGCACGCGCCGTTTCCAGAAGGCGTAGAAATCGATGGACGGATGCTCGACGCCCGCTGCACGTGCGCGCGCCCAGTGCAGGTGTATGCAGAAGCCGGAGATGACGAAGAACATGTAGATTCCGGCGTAGCCGAAATGCACGATCCACGCGGCCAGAGTCGGCAGCCACCACTGCCAGCCCACGTAGATGCTCTGCGGCGCGACGCCGAGCGCGTGATAGACGACCACCACCACGGCGGCCACGCCCCGCATCGCGTCGAGGCTCAGCACCCGCCCGACCTTTCGCCCCTCAGACTTGGACTCCGCCACGGCAGTCAACCTTAAAATACACCCGCCACGTTTGATTTAAACGCGCCATTCTAGCACCTGGGGCAGCGAGGCCGAATCGACGCGGCCATACAGCAACTTGCGGCCACGGACAGAGGCCGCCTTGCGTTCAACGGTTGAATAGTGCATGATGGCTGCCAGTTAATCCTTCTCTTATGTATTAACGGTGCTACGCCGGTGACAGCCGCACAAAGCGGCGCGGCGTTTCGGATAATCCGGGGAAGGTTCGATCTCAACATCAGAAGCCGCTCGTTTAAACCGGGCACACGAACTAAGAGCTTTCGCTTACCTACCGTTACTCCTAAGCCACCTTCGATTCGACGCTTCTTCCAACACCTCCCACAGGGGAGAGGGATAAATTTATGTCTATGAAACTTTACGTCGGCAATCTCGCTTTTCAAACTTCAAGCGACGATTTGCAGCAGTTGTTTGCGCAGGCGGGCACGGTCGAGTCGGCTTCCGTGGTTGAAGACCGCGAGACGGGTCGTTCGCGCGGCTTCGGCTTCGTCGAGATGTCTTCGAGCGAAGAAGGCCAGAACGCCATCCAGCAGTTCAACGGCAAGGAAGTCAACGGCCGCAACCTGAACGTCAACGAAGCCAAGCCGCGCGAAGATCGCGGCGGGCGCGGCGGCAATGGCGGCGGTGGTCGCGGCGGCTTCGGCGGTGGCGGCAATCGCGGTGGCGGCTACGGCGGAAACCGCTATTAAGTAAATTCGTGCGCGTGCCGTGCGCGGGCGTTTAGATAATGCCTGCGCACGGCGCGTCGCGTTCAAATGACATCTGGCGAAGGAGAGAAAATATTGGCGAAAGAAGATTTAGTTCCGGCCGAGGGCGTGGTGATTGATAAATTGCCGAACGCGTTTTTCAAGGTGAAACTCGACGGCGGCAATCATATGGTGCTGGCTCAAATCGGCGGGAAGATGCGTAAAAATCACATACGCATTCTGGCCGGCGACCGCGTGAGCGTCGAATTGTCGCCCTATGACCTGAGCCGGGGACGCATCACTTACCGTTACAAATAGGGCGCGGGGCGAGTTTCGCCCGCGCGAAAAAGATTATGGCGACTGACGTTAAAATCTCTCCTCTCACCTGTGCCTTCACGGGCGACGGCGCGGAAACCCGTCTGGAGTTGATGAACGCGAGCGAGCAGACGCTCAGGTGTGTCGAGGTGCTCACAGTCTTTTTGAAGGACACGGAGACATCCGCCGCACCCTCGCGGGCGCACATCCGTTTCGAGGCCGTCAAATTTATACGCCCGCATGAGACGGCCATCATGTCGCACAAGACACTGATTGACGGAAAAGTTGCCGACCCCGTGCACGATCAGTTGGGACGCCTCAAAGCGGTCGAGGGCGTCAGCCGGCCTTACGTGCTGGATATTTCGTGGGAAGACCCCGAAGGGAAAACGCGCTTTCAACGCATCCCCGTCGGGCGCTAATTGACCGTATCACACACCTCTTCGGAGCCGCGCCGTCGTCGCCGCTCCAGCCCCTCGGCGTCACCCGCCCGGCCTAAATTTTCGGATGATCCGTTTTCAGTCTAAATCTCGCGTTAGTAGATGAGACGTAATTTGGAGACTCGCTAACGAAGTTTTAAGAGGATTCGACAGACGACGGAGACCGAAGATCATGAGCGCCAACATCAGAATCATCAAACGCACCGAGCGAGAGGCCGCGCACCACAAGGCGACCGAGAGCCGCACCGACGAAACCAAAAACACGCGTCAGGCCACGCGCGACATCGCCGGCCACGTCAACACCTGGATCAAGGAATTTCGCAAGCAGCGCCACACGTCCGACCCGCGCCGTGCCTTCGCCAACCTGTTCGTCAACCCGGCCACCTCGACGGCGGATTGACAGGGATGGCGACGCCGCCTAGAGTTGCGGCCGTATGCCCCTGCCGATTGCACACGCGCTCGTCGGCGCGAGCGTCGTCGCGGCCACCTACACACGCCCGCGCTCGCCGCGATACCTGCTAGCTTTAATCGTCGGCGCATCCCTCGCCAACGCCGCCGACTTAGACTTTCTTCTAGTCATCGCCTTTCATTCCAGAGCCTGGCATCGCGGGTTCACACATTCTCTGGTCTTCGCGGCCTGCGTGACCCTGTTGTTCGTCTTCGCTTTCGGGCACTGGAGGCGCGCGCGAGACGGAGCGGCTTACGGGCTGGCCTTCGCCTCACACTGCATTCTGGATTTTCTGACGACTAAAGAGGGCGGCGGAGTCGAACTGCTCTGGCCTTTTTCGACCGACAGATTCGCGCTTTCGTGGGCGGGACTCTCCGAGCTCCCGTCGCGTCTCCCGCCGCTCACCGTCCTCAAGTGGCTCGCCGTCGAGTTTGCACTCTTCGCACCCCTCTTACTATTTATTTGGTACTGGCGGCGCTCATCGACATGACGGCGCAAAACAGGGCGCGCGTCATGGCTGAAGCCCCGCCAAAGACGACACATTCAGTCGTCTTTGGCGGGGCTTTTAGTCTGCGCCTCAGCCGACGCTTTAGCGGGGCGTGGGCATCGGGCTTGGGCTGGGCGAGGGCGTGGGGGCGGGGGGCGGCGCGGGCATCCTCTCTTTGGTGAAGCGCGGGAGCATTTCGTCGCGCGTGGCAAGGTGGTAGACCGCCGCCGCGACGACGACCGCCGCGCTGCGTACGTCCGCTTCGACGATGCGTTCGTAGGTGTCGAGGTTCGTGTGCCAGGTGTGCGTGCCGTATTCGATGGGGTCTTGGCCGAGGCCGATGCCGGGCAAGCCCGCTTCGTTGAAAGAGGTGTGGTCGCTTCCGCCGGTGCGGCGGCTCGTGGTGGCTATCGCGCCCAAGACGCCCAAATCTTCGAGGGGAGCGAGCGCCTGGCGGAGCGCCGTCGCCGCTTCGGGCGGGCCGAAGACGCTCGCGCCGCGTATGCGTCCCGTCCCCGAATCGACATTGAAATAACCGTTGAACTTGAAATACTCCGGCTTCGGATTTTCAAACGTGCCGAAGTGCTCTTTGACGTAAGCCTTCGAGCCGAGCAAGCCCTGTTCTTCGCCGCTCCACAAGGCGACGCGGATCGTGCGGCGCGGGCGTAGGCCGAGCGTGTGCAGGATGCGCGCGGCTTCGAGCATGATGGCGCAGCCGACGGCGTTGTCGGTCGCGCCCGTCGCGGCGTGCCAGGAGTCTAAGTGTCCGCCGAGCATCACCACTTCGTCGGCTTTGTCCGTGCCCGGTATCTCGCCGATGACGTTGTAGGAGGTGCGCCCTTCGGGGTAACTGCGGTTGACGATGTTGAACTCCAATTCGACCGGCGTACCGTCGGCCAGTATGCGACTGATGCGGCCGTAGTCCTCATTACGCATGACGACGGTGGGCACGGTCTTCGACACGTCGAAGGTGCGATTGTTGAAGGCGCGTATCTGCCCGTGTTCGCGCCCCGCATCGTTGATGCGTACGAGCACGCCGCTCGCCACGAGAAATTGATCGAGTTGTTCGTTCGCCTGCGCCGCGGTCAGGATAGCGGGCGGGCGCGGCGTCGGCTGCGCCGCAGGGTTGGCGGGCGACGGCGAGGGCGAAGGCGATGGTGCGGCGAAGGGCGGCACTGCGGGCGTCGGGTTGTTCGGATCGTACTGGTTGCGCACCTCCTGATCTTCGCGTCGTTTGTTCAGCGGGTTGAAGGTGACGGGCACGCTCTGATGCCTGCCGACGAGCACGATCCTGCCTCTCAACTGTTCCCTGACACCTTCGAGAAAGGCTGTCAAACTTTCCTTCGTCTGTCGTTCGGGCAGGACGAGTTGATAAGCGCGGCCTGTGACCGTGCCGTTCGTGCTCGGCGTCCACGCGAGCGCTTCGCAGACGAGCGCGTCCTTGACGGGCGAGACGATGTGCGCCGAAAGCCGCTCGTTCAGCCAGCCGGGATGGCCGAAGTCCCAGGGCTCAAGGTGCGCGTTCTTGAAGCCCCAGTCGCTCATCAGCTTCACAGTCCAATCGGCGGCGGCCTTGTAGTTGGGCGAACCCGTCAGGCGCGGTCCATAGAGATCTGTCAAATAGTGGAGCGTGCGCATGGCCTGCGAACGCTCCAAACCCTCGCGGCGAATCTTCCAGTAAGTTTCCAGATCGATCCGTTCGGTCTGGGCAGGGGCAGCGGCGGCACGCGTCTGCGCCGTGACGACGGAGGCGAACGGGCTGAACGACACGGATGCGAGCAGGAGAAGTGCGACGATCTTTCTCACGATCTTTAAGTGCTCCTCTGAAAAGATTGATTGTCGGATGGACAGGTTTCTTATAACACAAACGATGAAGTGGTAAATGGTAAATGGTGAATGGTGAATGGAGAAAAAACTGTCTTCTTCCATTCACCATTCACCATTCACCATTTACCATTCACCAGTATATTGACGCTTTCCGGCGTTTAAATTACTCTTTGGCGACGCGTCCGGTGCTCTTTAAGTTGCCGCCTCTGGAGCTTCGGCCTCTTGCGGTTGAACCAAAACTCACAGGTAGTCCTATGAAATCAAACTCCCCTTTGCTCCGTCACCTCTTCTTCACGTTTCTCGTCGCTTCCCTCGGCTGTCTTGCAGCCACAGCGGCGCAGGAACGCGGCTTCGGCGTCGGCGGTCAGGTCGATGCGGGGCGCTACTTCGCGCTCGTCATCGGCAACAACGCTTACCAGCACGTCCAACGCCTGAAGACCGCAGAGGATGATGCGCGCGAGATCGACGCCATCCTGCGCACGCAGTACGGCTTTCAAACCAAGCTGCTCCTGAACGGCACGCGGCAGCAGATCATCTCGGCCATCAACTCTTATCGACGCGAGTTAAGCGCGGACGCCAACCTGCTCATCTATTACGCAGGGCACGGCGTCAACGACAAAGAGATCGACAAAGCCTATTGGCTGCCCGTCGATGCGCGGCTCGATGACAACTCAAACTGGATCAGCGCCGACGACATCACGAGCAACATACGCGGCATCCCGGCCAAGCACGTCCTCGTCGTCTCGGACAGTTGTTATTCGGGCACGCTCACGCGCGGGTTGGAGGCGAGTCTGCCCGCGCCTTCCGAGCGGCAGAGATATTTGCAGAAGATGATGGCGAGCAAGTCGCGCACGCTGATGGCTTCGGGCGGGAACGAACCCGTGGCCGATGGCGGTGGCGGCAATCATTCGGTCTTCGCAAACGCACTGCTTCGCGGTCTCAAACAGATGGAGCGCGATCAGTTTACGGCGGGCGAACTGTTCCGCGATTTCGTCGAAGAGAGCGTCGCGGGGCGTGCCAACCAGACGCCCGAATACAACCCTCTGCGCAACTCCGGCCACGAAAGCGGCGACTTCATCTTCAGCCGTACCGGCACGGCGCGCGCCGCCTCGACGACGGCGACGACTGCGGGCAGCGCGCCTGCGAACACGTCCGCCGCCGCGACGAGGCCGGTCGATCCGTCGGCCATCGAGTTGACCTTCTGGGAGTCGATCAAGAACAGTTCCGACCCGGAAGATTTCAAGGCATACCTGGAAGCGTATCCGAACGGCTCGTTCGCACCGCTCGCGCGCCGACGCGCCAACGTGAGACCGACGGGGAAGATGCCTGCCGGAGCCGCACCTGCGGGTAACGCCCCGACAGGCAATGCGCCTACTGGCAACAGGACGACCTCCGACATGCCCGCAGACGACGCGTCCTCGAAGACTCGAAACGCCGGGCGCGAGAACGACGCGGATGGCGCGAAACTTCGCGGCGTGCGCGACTATTTCTACACGCTGCCGGAACGCTATCTGGACATCCCCGTAGGCGAGCGCGCCGGTCTGCTGCAAAGCGGCGTCGCCGTGGTGGACACGAAGAACGGTTACATCTCGCTGCAAAACGGCGTGTCCGGCCAGTACGTCATCACAGTCTTTCGCCGCACCACAGGCGGTTATCTCGTCGCGCTCAGACACACGCGACCCGGTTCACCCGCCGCGCGCGGCGTGTCCAGACTCTTCTTCCTGCGTTACGATTCGGAGAAGTGGAGCGACGTGACGGACGAAGTGCTGCCCGTACCTTTCGACCCGAATCTCAACTACGAACTGCCGCGCTACGGCACGAGCATCCCCGTAACGAACCGCGCGGGCGCGAAGGTCTACGAACTGGTATGGGCGAACGGGCGTTTCGTCAAACGCTAGAACGACGGCCGAACCTCGAAGCATCACCTCGAAGCATCTACCCTCTGCGCCTTGCCTTTGTGTTTAGAGCGCCTGAGAAAACTAAAACGGTGAAACCACGAACAGACACGCGCACAACACTAAACTCTTCTTCGTGTTGTGCGCGTGTCTGTTCGTGGTTTCCGGGTTTTGTTAATCGCTCTTAGTTTCTCTCCCGCCTTTTGTCGAACTCCGCCGCCGTCCGCTTCGTAGAGACTGGTATCGAGACGGGCGCGAGCCTTCTGCCACTAGCGTCCGAGTCAACACACAAAATGCAGCGTTTACAGAAAGGGATTCGATGAAAAGATTTCTCCGCCTCGCCGTTCTCGCCCTGATTCTCGGTACAGCCGCTCATGCATTCGCGCAAGCGCCTGCCCAAACGCCCCCGCAGGTGACGGCCATCCGCGCCGGTAAACTCGTCGTGCCGGAAACGGGGCAGACTTTAACTAACCAGATCATTCTCGTCGAAGGCGCACGCATCAAGGCCGTCGGCGCAAACGTGCAGATACCGGCGGGCGCAAAAGTCATAGACCTCTCGCGGCAGACCGTCATGCCCGGTCTGTTCGCCTGTCACGAGCACATGGCGTTTCTCATTGGCGGACCGCGCTCACGCGAACGCGGCTCGCTCTTTTTCTACGACCTGACGCACACCAACGCCGAGCGCGCCATCCACGCCGTCGTCAACTCGCGCGACATGCTCGACTCAGGGTTCACCACCATCCGCGACATCGGCAACGACGCCAACTACGTCTCCACGGATTTGCGCCGCGCCATCGATCAGGGACTCATTCCGGGGCCGACTATCATCAACTCAGGCCGCATCATCGCGCCCTTCGGCGGCCAGTATCAACTCCAACCCGAACGTCGCCACCTGGGCGAGCCGGAATATTTCTACGCCGACACGCGCGACGAGATGCGCAAGGCCATCCGCGAGAACGTACACTTCGGCGCACGCGTGATCAAGATCGTCGTGGACGACCAGCCCTACATCTACTCGGCCGACGAAATCCGCTACATGGTGGCCGAGGCGGCTACGGCGGGCGTGAAACTGGCGGCGCATTGCGTGACGGAGCAGGGCGCGCGCAATGCGGCCGAAGCAGGCGTCGCCTCAATCGAGCACGGTTTCGAGATGTCGGACGAGGTGCTGGCAATAGCGAAGAAAAATAACGTCGTGCTGGTCGGGACAGACTTTACGGAGAAAGCCTGGATGGCCTACCAGATGCCAGCAGAACTCGCCAAACAACTCCACGCGCGCAGCGTTGACCGCTTGCGCCGGGCTTACAAGATCGGCGTCACGATGGCCTTCGGCAGCGACCTCATCTTCTACGCGCCCGACGAGACGCGCGGCACCTGGACGATGTCGCAGATCGAATCGCTCGTAGAGGCCAACATCCCCCCGAAAGAGATCGTGCGGATGATGACGACGAACGCAGCGCGTCTGCTCGGCGTCGAACGCGCGCGCGGCGCAATCGCGCCCGGCCAGTTCGCAGACATCATCGCCACGCCTGAGAACCCGCTCGAAAACATCCAGACGCTCAAACAGGTGAACTTCGTGATGAAGAACGGCAAGGTCTTCAAAGGCGCGAAGTAGAGCGGACGAAAGAGACTGAGAGTGTCGGGGGAAAACATGAAACCACGAATATGCACGATAACGACACGAAGAAGAATTTAGTGTTGTTTCGTGTCTGTTCGTGGTTTCATTCTTTAGCGGAAGGAGAAAGACTATGGACGAACGGTGCAACGGTAGAGCTTCGCGTGTGCGGCGGGTGAGTGCGAACGCCGCGTTGGTTGTGCTGGCTGTGTTCGCGTGCGGGTCGGCTGCCCGCGCACAGGATTGGACGCAGTGGCGCGGCCCGTCGCGCGACGGGACGGTGGCGTTGAAGGACACGCCCGGCAGTTGGCCGAAGTCCTGGCAGCGCGTGTGGCGCACGGAAGTGGGCGAGGGTTATTCGTCGCCGGTCGTCGCAGGCGGTCGCGCCTTCGTCCATAGCCGACGCGACCCGGAAGAACTCGTCACGGCCGTCAACCTCTCGGACGGCAAGGTCGCCTGGCAGCAGAAATACGCCGCGCCGTTCAAGAAGAATCAATACGCCGTGAAGATGGCGAAGGGGCCGAACGCGACGCCGCTCGTCGTGGGCACGCGCCTGTTCACGGTGGGCACGACCGGAGTAGTCACGGCCTGGGAGACCAGTTCGGGACGCCAGTTGTGGAGCAAGGATTTCTCGCAGACGGTCGATACGTCGAAAATGTTTTGCGGGACGGCCGCTTCGCCGCTTCTCGTCGGCGGCCTCGTCGTCGTGCAGGTCGGCAGCGACGTGCACGGCGGTCAAATCCTCGCGCTCGATCCGGCGACGGGCGCGAGCCGTTGGGAGTGGCGCGGCGCGGGGCCGGGCTATGCGTCGCCGATGACTTTCAAGGCGGCGGGCACGGAACAGATCGCGACGATGACCGATAGCTCCATCGTCGGCCTCGACGCGAAGACGGGCAAGGAACTGTGGTCTGTGCCGTTCCCGGACGAGTGGCACGAGAACATCACCACGCCGGTCTGGACGGGCACACACCTCGTCGTCTCAGGCATCAGGCAAGGGACGCACGCCTACACGCTCAAGCCGAATGGCGCGAAGTGGCAGGCGACTGAAGGCTGGAAGAACGCAGACGTGACGATGTACATGAGTTCGCCCGTCTACGGCGACGAACTGTTGTACGGCCATTCGGTCAAGCGCAAGGGGCAGTTCGTCGCGCTCGACGCGAAGACCGGCGCGGTGCGCTGGATTACGGAAGGGCGCGAGGGCGAACACGCCTCTGTGCTCCTGACGCCGCGCCACGTGCTCTATCTGACGAACGGCGCAGACCTCATCGTCGCGCGCCGTGCGACGAACGCCTTCGAGACGGAGCAGCGGTACGACGTGGCCGACGCAGAGACTTACGCCATGCCCGTCCTCTTAGGACGAGACTTGTACGTCCGCGACTCGACCGCCCTCATGCGTCTCTCGCCCGCGCCTTAACTCACAGAGGCACGCGCGTGGTGTTGAGCGAACATTCGTCAAGGCATAGTTAAGGCCGGGTAAGCGCAGGAGAAGCGCCGCCCGGCCTTCGTTTGTCTGTCAAAACTCGATGATAACGGTTTTGAGTCTTCAAGTGACGCCGGGCGATCTTAAATGAAGATCGCCCGGCGTCGCTTGTATGCGCCGCGTGGCCGTCCTTTAGTGAACGACCGCCTGTGCGTGGTGCAGGAGGTTGAAGAAGCACGGCGAGTGGACGAGCTTGTCGAGATCGATCCTGCGCCGTCTGAACTCGTTGAACTTTCTGGTGGGTGCGCCGTCGGCCGGGTCAACCACCTTGAAGGGCACGACGCCCGTGCCCGGCGTGATGCCGTTCATAAAGCCGGAGAGCTTCGCCTCCGTGCCGAACGGCGCGGGCTTGATGTGCGTAAAGACCGTGTTGGTCTCGCCCGTGTGGCAGGCGTTGCAGGTGTTGAGCGAGAACAGATGACGCGCCTGCCGATTCGTGATGAAAGGCCCGTTCGGATGATTGTTCCAGTGCGTGTTCACGTCCACGGCGGCCGTCGGGTTGCGCGGCGCGAGCGACGAGCCGCCGCGGAACAGTTGCGACATGAAGATCAGCGGCACGTTGTGCGTCTGCGTGAGAATGCTCGGCGTGTTGAGATTCACGTAGTTCGTTAAGAGAGACGTGCGGTTGCGCGACAGGTCGGGCGTCTGCTTGACGGTTACTTCTTCGAGTTGACCGGGATTCACGCCCGGCGCTTCGCCGCCGATCCGAAATTCGCGCAATTCCCAGACCGGGTTAGTCGAGACTCCGAGCAGCAGTTCGACCTCGTTCGTGCGCAGTTGATTCAAGGCGCTCCCGTTCGGCTTGTGCGGCGCGACGTTGGCCGCGGTGAACTGGTCTGTGATGGCTTGCAGCGCGGCGTTGTAGGACGGCGAGCCGAGCACGTGCCATTTCAGGTTGTACCACTGTCTGCCCCAATCCCTGATGCCGCAGCCGCGTCGGTCGATGCCATACTCGAAGATGACCGTGAACTGCGTCTCGCGACAATTGCGGCTGCCCGTGCTGGTGTAGGGATGCGTGCTGAGGCCGCCCGTGCGGTCGATGAGGCCGAAGACGAAGCGTCCCTCGCCCGCGTTGCCGCCGCCGTAGCCTGTGCCCGCGCTGCGCAGATCAACGCGGTTGACGATGGCGAGCAGTTTGAACGGCGCGATGGAAAGATTGAGCGGCGCACTGGGGCCGCCGCTGGCCGCCACCCAAGGGTCGATCACGAGCGTCTTGATCTTCTGCCGCTGCGCGACCGTCCAACCGTTGACCGTCTGATTCGTCATCCATTTGTCCAGCCACTTGCGCACGAACGTCGAAGGATGAATGCCCGTCGCGGGCTGGTTCGCCATCTGCGTCATCAGGTAGCCGAACGTCCAGCGTCCCATCGGCGTGCCCGTGCGCGTGCAGGGGTTGAACGTGCGATCCGGGTCTTCGACGACGTTCACGTTCGTGATGACGAGAGACTTTTCGGGGATGACGCGACGCCACGTGCCGATGCGCGTGAGCGGCACGATCTGACCGGGCTGCACGTTGCGGAAATCGACGAGCGGGACGGACTTCTTGCCGACGAGATCGCGCGAGCCGTCGAAGTCGGGCATCACGATTGAGGTGTTCGAGGCGAGATTCGTGTCCTCGCGTTCTTCCTCGGTCGTCGCCACGGCCGTGGCCGTCGCTCCCTGTTGCTCGAATGCCGATTGCGACTCGGCATCGCTTGCGCTCGCGGCATTGGCTGCGGATATGTCCGTCTGGTTGATGGGCGTGGCGGTCGCTTCGGGCGTCGGTTCGGGCTGCGCGTTGATGGCCTGAATCTCGTCCTGATTCTTAGCCAACTCCTCGAAGTCTATGAAGATCACTGCGGAGTAAGTGCCGTCTCCGGCCGTACTGTCGCCGCCCGTCCCGTCGTCTCTGAGCAGCACGTCGCGGTCGTCGATGACGGTCTTAACTTCGCTGCCGACCTTTTGATCGGCCGCGAACTGAACGAATAAGACGGCGTTGCCTTCGGCCGTGGGTTCTTTGAGCGGCGTCGCAGACATGGATTCGATTTGCGGCGAACTATCGTCTTCCTGTACGGCCGCTGTCGTCGCCGTGGCGGGTGCGCTCGTCGTCGCGGAGGCCGAGGCCGCAGTCGTTCTGAAACTGTTTGTGCCGGTGAAGAAGATGCTCCCGGCGAAAAGCGACAGGGCGAGGACTATCGCGCAAAGTTTGAACATATTCGACCAACTTTTTCTCATACTGTCTCCCTTTAAGCTGCGAAGAACGTGAGGTGCATTAGAGTCTGACCTTTCGCAGAGGACGCGACCATGTCAGACCCCATTAAACGGGCAAGTAAAAACGCCTGTACGACAGAAGAAAACTTTCGTTGACACACTGCCCCGACCGAGAGGCGGATGGTGTTCGTTGCGCGCGTCGCTTGAAGAGGCGTTGCGAGGTTGCCGACAGCAAGCGGCGAAAACGGACGGGAGCACACGGCACAGGCGTCGCCGCGCCCGCGCGGTCGAAGCTCAAGCCGAACCTCACCACTGATAACATGACGGTGAGGGGCAAGAGGGAATTACTTCTTAAGACGTTCGAAAGCGCGTTCGCCTGCGCGGGGACGAAGCGACATCAATACGGAGAGGCCGCCACGGCGCACTTGCCGCGTCTTCAACGTCGAGTCAAAAAGTATTTTGTCGAGATGAGGTGAGTCATCTCTATGTTCTATGGTTCAAGGGGAGCTTGATAATACTCTTCCCGGAATCCGTGTCAACATTTATTTTGACCACTCGCAAGATTCGCCGGATGATCTGAAATGGACGTGAACCCGGGCACTTTGTTCAGACGCTTTTCGCGGCCTGAAGAATCCTGGCGGTCGTCGCGAAGAAGCGCGAGGTCGTCTTCGCACCGCAGGATTTTTCGATGAAGGGGGCGGGATTGCTCGGTCGGCCGCCGATGATGCGGAGCAGGCTGAACACTTCGCCACGGGTGGCGTGCAGTATCTCGTAGTCTTGTTTGGGCGAGACGTGCGGCAGTTTGAACGCAGGGGCAAGCGGGCGTGAGATGAAGGTGATGAGGAAACGCGTGTCGGGCGTCGCCGTGAGATGCTTGAAGGGATCGAGTTGGAGCATACGTTCGACTTCGGGGATAGTGCGCAAAAACGTGGGCACTTCGTAGCCCAGAGCGGCGGCGAGGTGTTCTTCGATTTTCCGTGTCAACGCGGCGCGGTCTTCAGCGTCGTCCGTCTCGAAGAAGATGTTGCCGGTCTGTATGTAACTGCGCACGCCGCCGAAGCCGAGAGCTGAGAACAACGCGCGCAACTCTTCCATCCTGACGCGCTGCCCGCCGATGTTGATGCCGCGCAAAAACGCGATGTAAGTTTTCTGTTCCATGCGCGGCAATATAACACTCACGCCGGAGGCACAGAGCGGACGCGTTTGAATGCCGTGAAATGCGCTCTTAAGTGCGATTGTCGTATAGTTGCTGCGATAGAATTGCCGGGGAAGAGACGATGAAGCAGGAGAGAGAAATTCACGAGCAGCAGGGCGCACCCGATCAGACGGTCGAGGCGCATCCGAGCCACTACGAACCCGCCAAGCAGGATTTGAAAACGGAGCGCGAGCTGCGCGACGAGGTCGTCGCTTCGACGGACGGCGAACTGGAAAGCGGCACAACCACAAACGATGCGCGCCGCGCGCAGCCGCCCGAAGAGTTCACCGGAATAAGACTCTCTGCGGCGAGCGAGGCGGCGGGAGGCTTGCCCGCCATCATGTCCGCCATGAAACATTCGTGGACGGAGATGGGCGCAAGGCGCACGCTGAAGACCTTGACGCGCGTCAATCAGAAGGGCGGCTTCGATTGTCCCGGCTGCGCCTGGCCTGAGCCGGACGGCGAGCGCACGCATTTCGAGTTCTGCGAAAACGGCGCGAAGCACGTCGCCGACGAAGCGACGACGAAACGCGTTACGCCCGATTTCTTCCGCCGCCACAGCGTCACGGAACTGTCACGCCAATCCGACATGTGGCTGAACGATCAGGGGCGGCTCACGCACCCGATGCTGCTCAGGCGCGAGAGCGAACATTACGAAGCAGTGAGTTGGGACGAAGCCTTCCGCCTCATCGCGCGCGAGTTGAACGCGCTTCAGTCGCCCGACGAAGCGGTCTTCTACACCTCGGGTCGCACGAGCAACGAGGCGGCTTTTCTCTATCAACTTTTCGTGCGCCAATTTGGCACGAACAACTTGCCCGACTGCTCGAACATGTGCCACGAGTCGAGCGGTTCGGCGCTCTCCGAATCAATCGGCGTCGGCAAGGGCACGGTCACGCTCGAAGACTTCGCAGAGGCCGAGGCCGTCTTCGTCGTCGGGCAGAATCCGGGGACGAACCATCCGCGCATGCTCTCGACGCTGCAAGCCGCCAAGCGTCACGGCTGTCGCATCGTCCACATCAACCCTCTGCCGGAAGCGGGCATGTCGCGTTTCAAACACCCGCAGGAAGTCTTCGACACGCTCGTCGGCCGCGGGACTGAACTGGCCGACCTGTTCCTGCAAGTTCGCATCAACGGCGACGTGGCGCTCCTGCAAGGCATCTCGAAAGAGGTCCTGGAAGAAGACGCGCGGCGCGGCGGAGTCATCGACCGCGACTTCATCACGGAGCACACCACAGGGTTCGCGGAGTTCACGTCTGCGCTCGAACGCGTCGGTTGGGACGAGATCACGGAGACGTGCGGCATCGGGCGCGAAGGGATACGCGAGGCCGCGCGCATCTTCATCGAATCGAAGCGCACGATCTTCTGCTGGGCGATGGGGCTGACGCAGCACAAGAACGCCGTGGCGAACATTCAGGAGATCGTCAACCTCCTGCTCCTGCGCGGGCAGATCGGGATGCCGGGCGCGGGCGTCTGCCCCGTGCGCGGCCATTCGAACGTGCAGGGCGACCGCACGATGGGCATCTGGGAACGCCCCACGCCCGCCTTCCTCGACGCGCTCGCGCGCGAGTTCGCGTTCGAGCCGCCGCGCTCGCATGGCTTCGACACAGTGGAAGCGATCAAGGCGATGCACGCCGGGCGCGCGAAAGTCTTCTTTGCGATGGGCGGCAATTTCCTCTCGGCCACGCCCGACACGGAGTACACGGCCGAAGCCCTCAAACGCCTGCGACTGACCGTGCAGGTCTCTACGAAACTCAACCGCGCGCACCTCATCACGGGCGAGCAGGCGTTGATTCTGCCGTGTCTTGGACGGACGGAGGTAGATCGTCAGGCATCGGGCGAGCAGTTCGTCAGCGCGGAGAATTCGATGGGCGTCGTGCAATCCTCGCGCGGAAATTTAGAACCCGCGTCATCTGAACTGCTGAGCGAAGTGTCGATCGTCGCGCGTTTGGCCGAGGCGACTCTGGGCACGCGCGGGGGCGGCGTCAATTGGATGGAACTCGCCTCAAACTACGACCTCATCCGCGAACATATCTCGCGCGTCGTCGTCGGCTTCGAGAATTACAACGAGCGCGTGCGTCATCCCGGCGGCTTCTACCTGCCGAACCTCGCGCGCGAGCGCCAGTGGAAGACCGCTTCCGGCAAGGCGCAGTTTACCGTTCACGGCTTGCCGCGCCACGATCTTCTGCCCGGACAGTTTTTGATGATGACCATCCGCAGCCACGATCAATTCAACACGACCATCTACGGACTCGACGATCGCTATCGCGGCATACGCAACGAGCGTCGCGTCGTCATGCTCAACCCCGAAGACATACGCGAGGCGGGACTTTCGGCGGGCGCAATCGTCGATCTCGTCAGCCACTTCGAGGGCGAAGAGCGCATCGCGCGTCGCTTCACAATCGTCCCCTACAACATCCCGCGTCGTTCGGCCGCCACCTATTTCCCCGAAACGAACGTGCTCGTCCCCATCCGCAGCGTCGCCGACAAAAGCAACACGCCCGCCTCCAAATCCGTCGTCATCTCGCTGCGCCCCATCGCCTCCGAAACTTAACTTCCGTGTCACAAACTTTGAGCACGTCGCGGACGGGTGACGCCGGGCATCAGACGTAGAAGCCGTTCTTGCCTTCATTAGCTGAAAGACGGTATCGTGCATTTATGATTGACTGGTCTTCATGTCCCGCCGTAGAGCGCGACCCGGAAAAAGTCAGTGGTGCATGGGTCTTCCGCAATACACGCGTCCCCGTGATCGCGTTGTTTGAGAACCTTGAAGGCGGAGCTTCTGTCGATGACTTCTTATTGTGGTTTCCCGGTGTCTCTAAAAAACAGGTAGAGGCTGTCCTTGAATATACAATTCAAAGTCTCAAGGCTGATCTTCAGGCAGCATAGGGATGAAAATATTGTTTGATCAAGGAACTCCCGTTCCTTTGCGGAATCATCTGCCACCTCACACAGTCGAAACAGCCTATGAAAAAGGTTGGAGCAATCTCAAGAATGGAGAGTTGCTAACCCGTGCTGAGGCAGAAGGGTTCGATGCTCTTCTCCCAACCGATCAGAACATTCGATACCAGCAAGATTTGGCAGGCCGTAGAATCAGTGTCATCGTTTTGCTAACGACGAATTGGCCGCGGATTAAGAACAATGCTGCTTTAGTTGTTCAGGCAGTGGACAACTTATATCCCGGTAGTTATGTAGAGATAGTGTTTCCTTAGCGCGACAGACGCCAGAGCATGAGGCAGCCGATTGAGAGGCCGATGATGATGACGGCGCGGCGGACGAAGGTGCGGCCGAGTCGGCGTGCCAAGGCCGCGCCGTAGTAGCCGCCCATGATCGCGCCCGCGGCCATCACGAAGGCTTGCGGCCAGCGCACGAGTCCTGAGACGGCGAAGGCCACGACGGCGATGCTGTTCAAAGTTAGTCCCAAAAAATTCTTGAGGCCGTTGGCGCGGTGTATGTCGGAGATGCCGAGCAGGCCGAGCGCCGAGAGCATGAGGATGCCGTTGCCCGCGCCGAAGTAGCCGCCGTAGATGGCCGCGCAGAACTGAAAGAGAATCGCACCCGTCCACCAGCCGCGTTGTCTCTCGTCGGCCGTTTTGTCCAGGCTGAGGCGGCGCGTGATCGGCTCCTGCGCCATGAACAGGAGCGTGGCGAAGAAGATGAGGAACGGGACGAGGCGCGCGAAGGTTTGCGAAGGCGTCCAGATCAGGAGGAGCGCGCCGACCGCGCCGCCGGCGAGGCTCGTCAGACCGAGACGCACGAGCAGAGGGCGACTGCGCTCCAACTCGCGCCGGAAGCCGAACAGCCCGCCGACGAGTCCCGGCCAGAGCGCGACGGTGCTCGTCGCGTTCGCCTCTTTGGCATCGAGGCCGAGCCAGATGAGCGTCGGGAAAGTCAGCAGCGTCCCGCCGCCCGCGATGGAGTTGATCATCCCTGCGACGAAGCCGGACGCGAACAAAACCACCCCTTGAAGCAGACTGAAATTCATGCGACCGAAGACGAACACGCACCGCCGGAATCTTAGAACCCGGCAACTATACATGACGCGCGCGTCGCACGGGCAGTTGCGTTATGATAGACGCACGTTTCTGCAAACACACAGGGGGAGTCTTATTCGATGGCAATCGCAAGTGTGAATCCGGCGACGGGCGAGACGCTCAGCGAGTTCGCGCCGCACGCGGACGCGGAGGTGGAAGCGATACTGCAACGCGCGGCCGAAGCCTTCGCTGGGCAGCGCCGCACGAGTTTCGCCGAACGCGCGTTGAAGATGCGTGCGGCGGCCGAGATTCTGGACGCGGACAGGGAAGAGTTTGCTCGTCTGATGACGACGGAGATGGGCAAGCCCTTGCAGGCGGCGCGCGACGAGGCAGCCAAGTGCGCGCTCGTCTGTCGCTACTACGCAGAGCACGCCGAAACGTTTCTGGCCGACGAAGAGGTTGCCACAAACGCCACGCGTTCCTTCATACGCTACGAACCCATAGGCGTGGTGCTCGCCGTCATGCCCTGGAATTTCCCCTTCTGGCAGGTCTTCCGTTTCGCCGCGCCCGCGTTGATGGCCGGGAACACGGGACTACTCAAACACGCCTCGAACGTGCCGCAGTGTGCGCTGGCGATAGAAGAGATTTTCCGCCGCGCAGGATTCGTCGCGGGCGCGTTTCAGACGCTACTCGTCAACGCCGAACGCGTCGGGCAACTGATCGACGACGAGCGCGTGCGCGCAGTGACTCTGACGGGGAGCGAACATGCGGGGAGCGAGGTGGCGAGCCGCGCCGGGCGTGCGATCAAGAAGTCGGTGCTCGAACTCGGCGGCAGCGATCCCTTCATCGTCATGCCGAGCGCCGATCTGGATGCGGCGGTCAAAACGGCCGTCAAGGCGCGCACGATCAACAACGGGCAATCCTGCATCGCAGCCAAACGCTTCATCGTCCACGCGGACGTGTACGCGGAGTTCGCGCGCCGCTTCACGGACGCGATGGCGGCGTTGAAAGTAGGCGACCCTCTTGATGAGACGACGGAGGTGGGACCGCTCGCCACCGCGAGCATCCTCGAAGAACTCGAAGAACAGGTGCGCAAATCGGTCTCGGCGGGCGCGCGCGTGCTCACGGGCGGCGAACGCCTGCCGCGCTCCGGCAACTACTACGCGACCACTGTGCTCGCAGACATACAGGAAAATTCTCCGGCCTACGCGGAAGAGTTCTTTGGCCCCGTCGCGCTCTTGTTTCGCGCACGTTCGCTCGAAGAGGCTATCGAGCTTGCCAACGACACGACGTTCGGACTCGGCGCGAGCGCCTGGACGCGAGACGCAAATGAACGCGCACGTCTCGTCGCCGAACTCGAATCAGGCTGCGTCTTCGTCAACGCGATGGTGGCGTCCGACCCGCGCCTGCCCTTCGGCGGCGTCAAACGCTCCGGCTACGGGCGCGAACTAAGCGCCCAAGGCATACGCGAGTTCGTCAACATCAAAACCGTCTGGATCGAAGACGACGACAACGACGACGCCGACAGACGAACCGAAACGGAGTGAAGAGAAGGGATGAAGGATGAGGGATGAGGGATGAACGGAAGACAAGTAAATCGTGAAGCGTCAATCGTCAATAGAAGAAAGCAGCTCTTACTCTATTGACGATTGACGATTCACGGCTTTTCATTCATCCCTCATCCCTGATAACTCATCCTTCATCCTTTTCTTGAATCTTCCTTCCATTCTTTCGTAAGGCGCGCGTGGCGTTTGTTCGCTTTCGGGAAGGCGCGTCCCGAAAGTGGGAAGGGAAGAGAGTTTGAACTTTCCCGTCGTGTGCCGAAACACCTGAAAAACTCCCGCCCGCCTCTTCACCTCACACTGGCACGCCGCTTTCATTAGCTTTGAAGCGAACTCAAGCTGTCGTTGAAACGTAAAGACGCTTGTTCGCGTCTCTCTAACCGGCCAGAACCTTAAACGCTCCGTGCCGAGCCCACTCCAAAAGGTGATACATGATCCGTTTGCGTAACGTCGAAAAAGTTTATGAGCAGGGCGTGAATAAAACTTACGTGCTGCGACGCGTCGATGTAGACGTGCGCGAGGGCGAGTTCGTTTCCATCATGGGGCCTTCGGGGGCGGGCAAATCGACGCTCCTCAATATCCTCGGCATGTTCGACAGCGCGTGGACCGGCGAATACTACTTTTGGGATGCGGCCGTCCATCGTCTCGGAAAGAAGGAGCGCGCCGAACTGCACAAACGCCACATCGGTTTCGTCTTCCAGAGTTATCACCTGCTCGACCATCTGACGGTCTACGAAAATCTGGACATCCCGCTCTCTTACAAGGATGTGAAGAAGACCGAACGGCAGTCGATGGTTGGGGACGTGCTCGACCGTTTTCAGATCGTGGGGAAGAAGGACTTGTACCCGAACCAGTTGTCGGGCGGGCAGCAACAGTTGGTGGCCATCGCCCGCGCCGTCATCGCCAACCCGAAGTTGATCCTCGCGGACGAACCGACCGGGAATCTGCATTCCAGTCAGGGCCGCGAGATCATGGAACTCTTCAAGCGGCTCAACGAAGAAGGCACGACCATCGTGCAGGTCACGCACTCGGAACAGAACGCGCAGTTCGGCCATCGCATCATTCAACTCGTGGACGGCTGGGTGGTGAAAGAAGAACGATGAAGTAGGAACGATGAACGGCAGAAGAGTCGCTTTTTCTGTTTCGTCGGCTTTCAGAGTGTGAGTTCGCTTTATCCGCTTTTGTTCGGAATCGGCGAGGGGCGATTTCGATTTTGGGAAAACGAACTTGGGGAACGCGGCGCGGCGCGGGTGAAAGCCGCGAAAACTTGGGGAGTTTGCGCTTCGGAGCGTTGGCATGAGGTTCGCTAAGGCTTCGGAAGCGACGGTCAGTTTAGTTGAAGGGAAAAGATTACTTTGGGCATGGATGTTCCTCGCGGCAAATCTACCGCACGCAAGCGACGCGTGCGGGTCGCAATCTATGCGGTCATCGCCATCGTCGCGGTGACGGCCATTACGCTCGGCGTGTCGCGTATGAAACCGGCCGCGCCGAGCGTCGAGCGTTCCACCACGCTTATCGACACGGTGAAGCGCGGGCAGATGCTACGGCAGGTGCGCGGCATCGGCACGCTCGTCCCGCAGGACGTGCGCGTCATCGCCGCCGCCACGCAGGGGCGCGTCGAGCGCGTGCTCGTCCAGCCGGGCACGGAAGTCTCGGCCGGGACGGTCTTGATCGAACTCAGCAACCCGGAATTGCAGCAGGGCACGGTCGACATCGAATACCAGATGCGCGCGGCCGAAGCCGAATACAACAACATCCGCGCGCGCCTGGAGAGCGAGCGCATGAGCCAGCAGGCGGCGGCCGCCACCGTGCAGTCCGAATACCAGCAGGCCAAGCTGCAATCGGACACTGACGAAGAACTCGCCAAGGAGGGCTTAGTCCCGGCCATCAATCTGAAACTCTCGCGCGTGCGCGTGGCCGATCTGGCGAACCGCTACGCCATCGAGCAGAAACGCCTGCAAGGCTCGCTCAAGACCGCGCAGGCGCAACTGGCCGCGCAGACCGCGCGCATCAATCAACTCAAAGCGCAACTGCAACTCCGGCAGTCGCAGGTGGCGACCCTGCGCGTGCTCGCCGGGACGAACGGCGTGCTTCAGGAGATGCAGGTCGAAGTCGGCCAGCAGGTGCAGCCGGGCACGAACCTCGCACGCGTCGTCGAGCCGCAAAACCTGAAGGCCGAACTGCGCATCGCCGAGACGCAGGCCAAAGACATCGCGCTCGGCCAGCAGGCCAGCATCGATACGCGCAACGGCATCATCCCCGGCCACGTCGTCCGCATCGACCCGGCCGCGCAAAACAGCACCGTCACGATTGACGTAGCGCTCGACGCCGCGCTGCCGCAAGGCGCGCGTCCCGACCTGAGCGTTGACGGCACCATCGAACTCGAACGCCTCGACAACATTCTCTACGTCAGCCGCCCCGCCTTCGGACAGGCGCAATCGAGCGTCGGCATTTTCAAACTCGAACCGGGCGGGCAATTCGCCACGCGCGTCCAGGTCAAACTCGGCCGCAGTTCCGTCAACACCATCGAAGTCTTGGAAGGCTTACAGGAAGGCGATCAAGTGATCCTTTCGGACACCTCCCAGTGGGACGCCTTTAACCGTATTCGACTTAACTAAGAAAGGATTGGAGAGGTGACAAGTGACAAGTGACGAGTGACAAGTTTAAAACCCAGAACTTGCTTTCAACTCGTCGCTTGTCACTCGTCACTTGTCACTAAAAAAACTATGAGCGCATCGAAACAACCCCTCATTCGCTTGCAGGACGTGAAGAAAGTTTTCTTCACCGACGAAGTTGAGACGCACGCCCTCGCCGGCACTCATCTCGACATCGCCAACGGCGAATACGTCTCCATCACCGGCCCCTCCGGCTGCGGCAAGTCAACTCTGCTCTCCATCCTCGGCCTGCTCGATTCGCCGACGGAAGGCAAGTATTGGTTGAACGGCAAACTCGTCTCTGACCTTTCCTTGAGCGAGCGCGCGCTCATACGTAACCGCGAAGTCGGCTTCATCTTCCAGAGCTTCAACTTGATCGGCGACCTCAGCGTCTACGAAAACGTCGAACTGCCTCTCACCTATCGCGGCCTGTCGAGCGCCGACCGCAAGACGCGCGTGACCGAAGCCCTTGAGAAAGTCGGCATGGCGCATCGCGCGAAGCACTTGCCGAGTCAGCTCTCCGGCGGTCAACAGCAGCGCGTCGCCGTCGCCCGCGCCGTCGCCGGTCAGCCGCTCATCCTGCTCGCGGACGAGCCGACGGGCAACCTCGACTCGAAAAACGGCGAGGCCGTCATGGACTTGCTGCGCGAACTGCACCGCGGCGGCGCGACCATCTGCATGGTCACGCACGACCCGCGTTACGCCACGTTCGCAGACCGCGCCATCCATCTCTTCGACGGTCGTGTCGTGAAGGAAGAGATGGTCACCTTCAAACAGGACGAAGAAGGAGCGTCGCTGCACGTTAGTTCACCCGCGGAGGTGGCGTAATGGGAAACTTCGGTCAGGACGTTCGCTACGGTATGCGGACTCTGTTGAAGAGTCCAGGTTTCACGCTCGTCGCGCTCATCGCGCTCGCCTTAGGCATCGGCGCGAACACGGCCATTTTCTCGGTCGTCAACGCGGTGCTGCTGCGCGCGCTGCCTTATCGCGATGCCGGTCAAGTGATGATCGTGTGGGAGCAGAATCGCTCGCGCGGCGGGCGAAATAACGTCGCCTCGCTGGCTAACTTTTTAGATTGGCAACAGCAGGCAAACAGTTTTCAGGAGATGGCCGCCTTCCACGATGCGGCCTTCAACCTGACGGGCGAAGGCAATCCGGAAGAGATTCCGGCGCAGGTGACGAGCGGCAACCTCCTGACCATGCTCGGCACTGAGGCCGCGCTCGGCCGGGTCTATACGAAGGAGGAAGCCGAGCCGGGGCGTGACGACGTGGTCGTCATCGGCCACGGCCTGTGGCAGCGTCGCTTCGGCGGCGCGGCGGACATCGTCGGCAAAAAAATCAGTCTCAACGGCCAGAACGTGACCGTCGTCGGCGTGATGCCGCAGGGCTTCAAGTGGTTCATGAAAGAAGGGTCGCGCACGGGTAAGGCCGCGGAGATCTGGACGCCGACCAATTTCGCGTCCGTTCTGAACGGCCCGACCAAGGGGAGAGGACGCTTCATCACCGTGGCCGGGCGGCTCAAGCCGGGCGTCACGCCCGAACAGGCGCAGGCCGAGATGACGACCATCGCCGCGCGTCTCGAACAACAGCATCCGCGATTCAACACGAACATGGGCATCCATGTCGTGCCCGTGCGCGAGCAACTGTCGGGCGAGATCAAAACCGCGCTCTACGTGCTGCTCGGCGCGGTGGGGTTCGTGCTTTTGATCGCGTGCGCCAACGTCGCCAACCTGATGCTGGCGCGTGCGGCCTCGCGCCAGAACGAGTTCTCCATCCGCACCGCGCTCGGCGCTGGACGCGGGCGCATCGTGAGGCAGTTGTTGACCGAGAGTTTGTTGCTGTCGATCCTCGGCGGCGCGCTGGGGTTGCTCATCGCGCTGTGGGGCGTGGACGCGCTCGTCGCGCTCAGCCCGCCCAATCTGTTGGGGACTGAAAGGATCAGCCTCAGCCTGCCCGTGCTCACTTTCACCTTTGTGATTTCATTGCTGACCGGCATCGTGTTCGGTCTCGCGCCCGCGCTCGAAGCGACGCGGATGAATCTCAACGACTCTCTCAAAGAGACGGGCAAGAGCAACATGAGCAGCCGACGCAGCCGCCGCCTGTCGAGCGGGTTCGTCGTGGCGCAGGTCGCACTCGCGCTGGTGCTCCTGATCGGCTCCACTCTGATGATCAAGAGTTTTCTCCGTTTGCAAGCGGTCGATCCCGGCTTCAAGACCGACAATCTGCTGACCCTGCGCGTGACCGTCCCCAGGTCGAAGTACCCGGAGGACAATCAGGTCGTCGCCTTCCACCGGCAAGCTCTTGAGCGACTTAAATCGTTGCCCGACGTGCGCTCGGTCGGGGCTGTGAGCGCGCTGCCTTTCGGCGGCAACCTCGGCGCTCGAACCTCTTTCTGGATCGAAGGGCGTCCCGCCCCGCCGCCCGGCGAAGAACTCTCGACCGATGTCCGCGTGACGGATGAGAACTATTTTCAGGCGATAGGGATTCCACTGCTCAGCGGCCGCACGTTCACCGAGCAGGAGGCGAGGGAAGACCGGCGCACCATCATCATTAACGAGTCGATGGCGCGGCAACATTTCCCCGGCCAAAATCCGCTGGGTCAATATCTCCGCGTGCAGATGATGCCCGACCCGCAGCCGATGGAGATCATCGGGGTGGTGGCCGATGCGAAGTACAAAACGCTGGAAGGCCCGCCGCACCCGATGGTCTACTGGACACACCCGCAACTCGTCTATTCGGAGATGACCTATGTCATGCGCACGAACGGCGATCCGATGAATCTGGCCGCCGCTGTCCGGCGCGAGATTCAGGCGATTGACAGAGATCAGCCCGTCGCCGACGTGCGGACGATGCAGAGCTGGATCGACGAGTTGACGGCGCGCAGCCGCTTCGGGACTCTGCTGCTCGGCATCTTCGCCGCGCTGGCGCTCGTCCTGGCCGCCATCGGCATCTACGGCGTGATGGCCTACTCCGTGACGCAGCGGACGCACGAACTCGGCATCCGCATCGCGCTCGGCGCGAAAAGCCGCGACGTGCTCAAGTTGATTCTGGGGCGCGGCTTCGCCCTCACGCTCGTCGGGATCGCGCTCGGACTCGTCGCCTCCTTCGCTTTAACTCGCGTCATGTCGAGCCTCCTGTTCGGCGTCAGCGCGACCGACCCCGTCACCTTCG
Source organism: Pyrinomonadaceae bacterium (assembly GCA_035942855.1). GTDB lineage: Bacteria > Acidobacteriota > Blastocatellia > Pyrinomonadales > Pyrinomonadaceae > JAIVJZ01. The sequence goes on from DASZCS010000087.1 coordinate 199,248, forward strand.
GCGGCCTCGCCCTGCTCCTGTGCGCAGTGGCGCTCGCCGCTTGCTATATCCCTACGCGCCGCGCACTCAAAGTCGATCCGATGGTGGCGCTGAGAAACGAATAAAGCAGTGACGAGTGACGAGTGACAAGTTAAAACAGCAGCACTTGTCTTTTCTTTAACTCGCAACTCGTCACTCGTCACTGTTTCAAAGAGGTGTTTCCATGAATACATTCGGGCAGGATTTACGCTACGGTTTTCGGATGCTCTGGAAGAGTCCGGGCTTCACGCTGGTGACGGTGCTCGCGCTCGCTTTAGGGATCGGCGCGAACACGGCCATCTTCAGCGTCGTCAACACGGTGCTGTTGAACCCGCTGCCTTACCCGAACGGCGAGCGCCTCGTCTTCATGGGCGAATGGTCGCAGCAAGTGCCGGAGATGTCCGTCTCTTATCCGAACTTCTCCGACTGGCGCGATCAGCAACAGACGATGGAAGGCATCGCCGCGTTTCGTAGCAGCAACTACGTCCTGACGGGCGTGGGCGAACCGGAACGGCTCGACGGGCGGCAAGTCTCGGCCAACTTCTTCAACGTGCTCGGCGTCACGCCCGCATTGGGGCGCAACTTCACGCCCGAAGAAGACAAGCCGGGTGGCAATCCCGTCGCGCTCATCAGCCACGGCTTCTGGCAACGCCGTCTCGGCGGCGATCCTTCCGTCATCAACAAACCGCTGACGCTCAACAACGAGAGTTTCACCGTCATCGGCGTCCTGCCGCAGACGTTCGAATGGCAATCGCCCGTTGACGTGTTCATCCCCGTCGGCCTGCGCGCGGCCGATCCGAACATTGCCTCGCGCGGCAATCACCCCGGCATGTACGTGATCGGATTGCTCAAGCCGAATGTTACGGTCGAACAGGCGCGCACCGATATTAAGACCATCGCCGAACGCCTCGCGCAGCAATACCCCGATACCAATTCGGGGCAGAGCGCCGTGCTCGACTCCTTGCAGGATCGCACGGTCGAAGATATCCGCCCGGCGCTCTTAATCCTGCTCGCGGCCGTCGGCTTCGTGCTCTTGATCGCGTGCGCGAACGTCGCCAATTTGCTGCTCGCGCGCGCCGCGTCGCGCTCGAAAGAGATCGCGATTCGCACGGCGCTCGGCGCGGGACGCATGCGCATCATCCGCCAGTTGTTAACCGAAAGCCTTCTGCTCTCTTTGATGGGCGGCGCGGTCGGCCTCCTGTTCTCTCTGTGGGGTATCGACGCGTTGCTCGCCGCTTTGCCCGAAGACGTGCCGCGCCTCCTTGTCTCGCGCATCGGGCTGAACACGTCCGTGCTCGGCTTCACGCTCGCGGTCTCCATCCTGACGGGCTTGCTGTTCGGACTCGCCCCGGCGCTGCAAGCGTCGAAGTCTAATTTGAACGAGTCTCTGAAAGACGGCGGGCGCACCTCTGCGGGCGCGAGCCGCCAGCGCATGCGCAACCTGCTCGTCGTCGCCGAAGTCGCGCTCTCGCTTCTGCTCCTTGTCAGCGCAGGACTCCTCATCAAGAGCTTCTCGCAGTTGCAGAAGATCGAACTCGGCTTCGACCCGTCGAACGTCCTGACCCTGCGCGTGCCGCTGCCGGAAGCGCGCTACAAAGAGTACGGGCAGGTGGACAACTTCTGGAATGAACTCTTGAGGCGCGTGCGCGCGCTGCCCGGCGTGGAGAGCGCGGGGCTGACGCGTGGCCTGCCGATGAACGGCGGCATCGAATCCGGCGTCATGCTCGAAGGGCAGGAAGGGACAAGCCAGAGAGACATGACGGTGGCCGTCAACCTGTTCGCCGAACCCGGCTACTTCAAGACGATGAACATGCAACTGCTGCAAGGCCGCTTCCTCTCTGAGCAGGACACGAAGGACGCGCCGATGGTCGTCATGGTCGACGACATGTTCGTCACGCGCTTCTTCCCGAACGGCGATGCCATCGGCAAGCGGCTGCGCATCGGCGGCGACCGCGCGCCCTTGCGCCAGATCGTCGGCGTCTTCAAACACATCAAGCACTACGGGCCTGACGAAGAAGGGCGCGTCGAGGTTTTCACGCCCTACAAGCAAGTGCCGCCGGAGTTTTTCGCCATGTCGAATCGCAACCTCTGGCTCGCCGTCAAGACCAAGGGCGACCCGACGAGTTTAGCGCCCGCCATCCGCAATGAAGTGCAGCAGATCGACAAGGATCAGCCAATCTCGAACGTCGGGACGATGGAACAGATCGTGGCCTCGACGGTCGCGCCGCAGAAGTTTGCGACGTGGCTTCTGGCAGTCTTCGCCGGAGCGGCGATGCTGCTGGCAGCCATCGGCATCTACGGGGTGATGGCCTACTCGGTGACACAGCGCACGCACGAGATCGGCATCCGCATGGCCTTGGGTGCTGGACGCCGCGACGTGCTGCGCATGGTCGTCTCGCAGGGGATGAAACTGGCCTTCATCGGCGTCGCGCTCGGCCTCGTCGGCGCAATCGGGCTGACGCGTCTGATGTCGAGCCTGCTCTACGGCGTCTCGGCCACAGACCCTCTGACCTACGGCGGCGTCTCCGTCCTGCTCGCGTCGGTCGCACTGCTCGCCTGTCTCCTCCCGGCGCGCAAGGCCACAAAGGTCGATCCGATGATCGCGCTCAGATACGAATAACTTCGCGTGCAAGAGGCCGTCGCTCATAAGACGGCCTCTCCCCCACCTCTTTTTTTTGAGGATGCCATGAGACTTAAAGGTCTGCTCTTATTTCTGCTCGTCCTCGTCTTGCAGGGTCGCGCCCTGCCGCAAAACGCGTCGCGCGCGGCACACAACGACAAGACGGTTGCCGCTTCCCCCGTCGTCGCCTTCGTCAACGTCAACGTCGTGCCGATGGACAAAGAAGGCGTCCTCGAAAATCAAACGGTCATCATCAGCGACGGTCGCATCAGCGAGATGGGCGCGGCGGGGAAGACGAAAGTTCCGCAGGGCGCGACTCGTATCGAGGGGAAAGGTCGTTATCTCTTGCCCGGCCTCGTAGACATGCATGCGCATCTCTATTCGCCCGGCGAGTTGCCGCTCTATCTCGCCAATGGCGTCACGACCGTCTACAACCTGAACGGCCGACCCGCGAATCTGTTGTGGCGCGCAGACATCGAACAGGGGAAACTGGCGGGGCCGACGATCTACAGTTGCGGCCCCACGATTCGCACGGCGCAGAAGGCTGATGAAGCGCGTCGCCTCGTCGAAGAACAGAAGCAGGCCGGTTACGATTCGATCAAGATTTATAACGGCGTCTCGAAAGAAGCCTATGACGTGCTCATCGCAGAGGCGCGGAGGCACGGCCTGCTCTACATCGGCCACATCCCGCGCGAACCCGGTTTCGAGAGCGTGCTTGCGGCCAGGCAAGCGGTCGCCCACGCCGAAGAGTACGTCTACACGACCTTCAAGAATAAGACCGACGACGAGAGCCGCATCCCCGAAGTTGCCGCCGCGACGGCCAAGGCGGGCGTGCAGGTCGTGCCCACCTTCGTCGCCTACGACCACATCATCAAACAGGTCGAGACGCTGCCCGCCCTTCTCGCCATGCCGGAGATGAAATATCTCGCGCCGTGGGTCAGGGACAGTTGGGGCGTGGACGTGAATCCTTACAAGTTGCGACTGGGCAAAGAGGGCGTGATACTCAACAAGTCGCTCGCCTTCCAGAAGAAACTCGTGCGCGAGTTGCACCGTCAGGGCGTCCGCCTGATGACGGGCACGGACGCGATGAACCCCGGCGTCGTCCCCGGTTTCTCCGAACACGAAGAACTGCGCCACCTCGTCGAGATCGGCCTGACGCCTTTCGAGGCCCTGCGCGCGGCGACGCGCTATCCCGGCGAATTTCTCACACACGGTCGTGGCGATTTCGGCACGGTCGCCGTCGGCAAACGCGCAGACCTGTTGCTCGTCGAGGCGAATCCTTTGCAGAACATCGGCACGGTGGCGCGCCCTCTGGGCGTCATGGCGCGCGGGCGCTGGATGCCGCAAACGGAGTTGCGGCGCATGCTCGAAGACGTGCCCGCCTTGTATGCCAAACAGGTCGAGACGGCAAAGGCCGGACTGCTCGAAGGCTCTGAGAAGGTCTGGGAATACCTGCGCTACAACGATCCGGTTGACAACCTGCTCGCGCGCAGCGCCGGAGACATCATCGTCGAACAGGGGATCGAGAAATTCCGACGCGCCTTCGACCTCGCCTGGAAGCGCGACCCGAAGTCGCTCTTCGTGCAGGAGAATTTCATCAACACGCTCGGCTATTACCTCGTCGCGCAGAAGCGCATGAAAGAGGCCATCGACGTGTTCAAACTGAACGTCGCCACCTATCCGAAGTCGGGCAACACCTACGACAGCCTCGCCGAAGCCTACATGAATAGCGGCGACAAAGAGCGCGCCATAGAGTTTTATCGCAGGGCCATCGAGGTTGAGCCGAATTACGCGAACGCCACGGCCGCGGCCGAATTGATCAAGAGGCTCGGCGGGCAATAGACGCGCGTGCGGCGAACTCGTCGCAGACCGGCGAACAATAAACGAGCGGGTACCAGACGACAGAACAATAAACTGAGGCGCGCGCGGGGCGAGTGCGGAAATGCCCTGCGCGAGACGGAAGACGTGTGCCTGCGAGCCACGACGGGCGCAGGTTGACTTTAAGACTGAAACTTTCGTGGGTTGAAAACTTCTTGAGGTGGTGATGGGAAACATCCTCCAAGATTTGCGCTACGGGTTCCGCATGTTGCGCAAGACGCCCGGCTTCACCCTCGTCGCCGTCGTCACGCTCGGCCTCGGTCTCGGCGCGAACAGCGCGATCTTCTCGGTCGTCAATGCAGTGCTCCTGCGCCCACTCCCGTTGGGCGAGCCGGAACGGCTCGTCGTCGTCTGGGAGAAGAAACAGACGCAGGACTCGGCCGTCGCCTATCCGAACTATCTCGACTGGCGCGAGGGCAGCCGCGCCTTCGCGCAACTGGCCGCCTACCGGCGCGACAGTTTCAACCTGACGGGCGCGGGCGAGCCTGAAAGAGTGGCCGGACGACACGTCACCGGAAACTTCTTCGCCACGCTCGGCGTGCGCCCCGTCGCGGGACGCGATTTCACGGCCGCCGACGCACAACCAAACAGCGCGCCGGCTGCCATCCTCAGTCAGGGCTTCTGGCAGCGCAGGTTCGGCGGCGACGCGTCCGTCATCAATCGTCAACTCACACTCAACGACAAGAGCTACACCGTCGTCGGCATCGCACCGGCCGATGTCGCTTTCGGTTACGAGGCGGACGTGTACGTGCCCATCGAATTGTCGGTGGCCGTAGTTCCTTTTTACAAGGAGCGCGGTTCGCATCCGGGCTTGTGGGTGACGGGACGGCTCGCGCCGGGGGCGACCGTGGAAGGCGCGCGTGCCGAACTCGACGCCATCATGGCGCGTCTGGCCGCCGAGTATCCGGAGACGAACGCGGGGCGCAGCGTCCACGTCGAATCGCTCTACGAAAACACCGTGGGCGAAGTGCGCCCGGCGCTGCTCATCCTGTTCGGCGCGGTCGGCTTCGTCCTGCTCATCGCGTGCGCGAACGTCGTCAACCTGTTGCTGGCGCGTTCAGTTGAACGACGCAGAGAGATCGCCATCCGCCTCGCGCTCGGCGCGGGACGCTGGCGCATCGTGCGGCAACTGCTGACGGAAAGTTTGCTGCTTTCGTTTGTGGGCGGCGCGCTCGGCCTGTTGCTCGCGTTGTGGGGTACGGACTTGCTCGTGGCCGCCGCGCCTGCGGACGTGCCGCGCCTCGCGGAGGCGCGCGTGGACTTGCGCGTGTTCGCGTTCACGCTCTGCACGGCCGTGCTGGTCGGGCTGGTGTTCGGACTCGTGCCCGCAATGGGGGCGGCGAGAGACGACTTCAACGAATTTATGAAAGAGTCGGCGGGCGGCGCGGAGGGAGGGCGCGTGCGTCTGCACGGCGCGCTCGTGGCGGCGGAGGTTGCGCTCGCGCTCGTGCTCCTGATCGGCGCGGGGCTGATGGTGAACAGCCTGTGGCAGTTGGGACAGGTCGATCCGGGCATCGAGCCGGACAATGTGCTCGCGCTGCAAGTGTCGCTCGCGGGCGAGCGCGCGAGCGCGGAACGCGTGCGCGATTTTCTGACGCGTGTCGAGCAGAATGTCGAGAGCCTGCCGGGCGTCCGGTCGGCCGCTTTCACGAATGGGCTGCCCTTCGGCAGCGCGGGCGAACAGGGCTTCCGCATCGAGGGACGACCGCCTATCCGAGCGGGCGAGCAGCGCCCCAAAGCCGTGCGCTACACGACCACGCACGGCTACGCCGACGCACTCGGCGTCGAACTTCGCAAAGGTCGTTTCCTGTCGGAGCAGGACGGGACGAACAGCACGCCCGTCGTCGTCATAGACGAAGCGCTCGCGCGGAAATATTTTCCCGGCGAAGACCCCGTGGGGCGTCGTTTGCAGCCGGGTGCGCCCGACAATCCGTGGTTCGAGATCGTGGGCGTGGTGGAACACGTCAAGCATTACGGGTTGGCGGGCGAAGCGCCGGTCGAACCGCAATACTATTTTTCGCTCGCGCAGGCGACCGAAGCGCAGATGCCTCTGTACGCGGGCGGGCTGACGCTCCTCGTGCGCACGACGCACGGAGAGCCGCAAACGCTGGCGAGCGCGGTGCGCGGTCAAATACTCGCGGTTGATTCGGGCTTGCCGATCTTCGGCGTGCGGGCGATGAAAGAGTTGGTGGCCGAGTCGATTGCGGCGCGTCGGTTCTCGATGTTGCTCCTGATCGTCTTCGCGCTGCTGGCACTCTTGCTCGCGCTGGTCGGCGTCTACGGCGTGATGGCCTATTCGGTGACGCGTCGTACGCGCGAGATCGGCATCCGCATGGCTCTGGGCGCGCAGACGCGCGACGTGCTGCGCCTGATTCTGGGACGCGGGCTTTTGCTCGTGCTCGCGGGCACGGGCGCAGGACTCGTTGCGGCTTTCGCTTTGACGCGCGTGCTGGCGAGTTTGCTCTACGGCGTGAGCGCGACCGACCCGCTGACGTTCGCCGCGCTCTCGCTCCTGGTCGTTCTGGTGGCGCTCCTCGCCTGCTACCTGCCTGCGCGGCGCGCGGCGAAAGTCGATCCCCTTGTCGCGCTCAGATACGAATGAAAGATTGGCGCGGAGTTCGCGTTTCGGAAAGGGATTTCAAAGTGATGGGAACAATCTGGCAGGATTTGCGCTACGCGTTGCGAATGTTGTGGAAGAATTCGGGCTTCACGGCCGTGGCGGTCGTGGCTTTGGCTCTCGGCATCGGCGCGAACACGACGATCTTCAGCGCGTTCAATGCGCTGCTCATCAAGCCCTTCAGCTTTCCAGACCCCGATGCGCTCGTCGTCCTGTGGGAGCGCCCGCCGCAGACGACTTTTCGCAACTCGCTTGCGCCCGCCAACTTCATCGCCGTGCGCGAGCAGAGCCAGAGCTTTTCGCACCTCGCCGTCTACAACAACAACTCTCTGAACATGACCGAAGGCGATAAGCCGGAGCGTCTGGAAGTGGCGGCCGTCTCGCCCACGATGTTCGACGCGCTCGGCGTGCAGGCCAGGCTCGGGCGCACTTTCACGGCCGAAGAGGAACAGGAGGGGCGCGACAAGGTCGTCATCCTGACGCACGACTTCTGGCGTCGCCGCTACGCCGCAGACCCTTCTATCGTCAACCGCGCGCTGATGCTCAACGGTCAGCCCTACACCATCGTCGGCGTGATGAGCGAGGACTTCAATTTCCCGCCGACCGGCAACGACATCCTGATCCCGTTCACTATCACGCAGAAGGACAGAGAGGAACGCGGCAACCATTACCTGCGCGGGATGGGACGACTCAAACCCGGCGTGACGCAGGCGCAGGCCGACGCCGAACTCGCGACAATCGCCAGTCGCCTCGAAGCGCAATACCCGGAGACGAACAGCAACCGCACGCTCGCCACCGAATCGCTGAAAGCCTCCTACGTGCGCGGCCCGCGCCCCGGCCTGCTCGTGCTGCTCGGCGCGGCCTGTTTCGTGCTGCTCCTGGCCTGCGCCAACGTCGCCAACCTCCTGCTCGTGCGCGCCGCTTCGCGCCAGAAAGAGATCGCGATCCGCATGGCTTTGGGTGCGGGGCGGCGGCGTCTCATCCGGCAGTTGTTGACCGAGAGCGTGCTCATCGCGCTCATCGGCGGCGGACTCGGTTTGCTCGTCGCCGTGTGGGGCATCGATCTGCTCAAGGCGGGGATCCCTGCGAGTTTGTCGCGTTATTTGCCGGGATGGAAAAACGTCCGCATAGACGTGCAGGTCTTCTGGTTCACGCTCGGCGTCTCTGTCCTGACCGGCATCGTCTTCGGACTTGCGCCCGCGCTGCAAGCGACGAAGACCGACTTTAACGAAGCGCTCAAAGACGGCGGGCGCAGTAGTTCCGGCGGGGTGGGGCGCAGCCGTCTGCGCGGCGCGCTCGTCGTGGCGGAGGTGGCGATCTCTCTGACGCTTTTGATCGGCGCGGGGCTGATGATCAAGAGCTTCTACGAGATGCTGCGCGTCGAGCCGGGATTTAAACCCGAAAGCCTGCTGGTGATGGATGTGGCGCTGCCGCGCGCGAAGTACAGCGATGAAGCGGCGCGCGCAAACTTCTACACGCAGGCCGTCGAACGCGTCTCGGCCTTGCCGGGCGTGCAACAGGCGGGCGCAGTCAACATCCTGCCGCTGTCGCGCTCGAACACGGATTCGGTTTTCAGAGTCGTCGGCCGTCCCGCGCCCGAACAGGGACGCGAGCCGCAGGCGAACTTCCGCGTCGTCAGTCCCCACTACCTCGAAGCGATGGGCATCCCCTTGCGTCGTGGCCGGCACATCACTGCGGCCGACCGCACAGGCGCTCCCAAAGTTCTGCTCATCAACGAAGAACTCGCGCGCCGCCATTTCCCGGACACAGACCCCATCGGGCAACGCCTGAATTTCGGCGGCGATGAGGAGACGGACAACTGCGAGATCATCGGCATCGTCGGCAATATCAAGCACGAGTCGCTGGTCGAAGAGATTCGGCCGGAGGTTTACATGCCGCTCACGCAGAATCCCTGGTACACGATGAGCATCGTCGTGCGCGCGACGGGCGAACCGGCGCAACTGGGCGGAGCCGTGCAGCGCGAGATCGGCGCGATCGACAAAGAGCAGCCCGTCTACAACGTGCGCACGATGGAGCGCGTCCTATCGGAATCGCTCGCGCCGCAACGCGTGACGATGGGAATGCTCGGCGTCTTCGCGCTCATCGCGCTCGTCCTGGCTTCGGTCGGCATCTACGCCGTGATGTCCTACGCCGTCACGCAGCGCACGCACGAGATCGGCGTGCGCATGGCCCTGGGCGCAAGCCCGCAGGCCATCCGCCGGATGGTCGTCCGTCAGGGAATGGTGCTGGCCTTCATCGGCATCGCCATCGGACTCGTCGCCTCTTACTGGTTGATGCAAGGGTTGACCGTCATGCTCTACGAAGTGAGCGCGACCGATCCGCTGACCTTCGGCCTGATCTCGCTGCTCTTGCTCGGCGTCGCCTTCGCGGCCAACTACATCCCCGCGCGCCGCGCCACGCGCGTCGATCCGATGACGGCGCTCAGGTACGAGTAAGAGGGAAGCCGTCCATCCGCAAAGCGTAGATGAGCGGCGCGGCAATTCAATTCGCGTTCATGGGAGAATCAAATGGAAACCTTGATACAAGACCTGCGCTACGGCTTTCGCTCTTTGCTCAAGAGCAAGGGCTTTACTTTCGTTGCCGTGTTGGCGCTGGCCTTAGGCATCGGCGCAAACAGCGCGATCTTCAGCGTCGTCAACTCGGTGCTCTTGCGCCCGCTGCCGTTCGAGCGGCCGGAAGAGTTGGTGGCCGTGCAGGGACGCAACGAGCGCGATGGGTCGCTGTTTACCGAACACTCTTATCCAAACTATGTTGACCTGCGCGACCAGAGCCAGAGTTTCGCCCACGTCGTAGCCTACAGTCCGACCACTGCTTTCATCACGGGCGGCGAGGAGCCGGAACGCGTGCGTGGCGTTATCGCATCGGCCGATCTGTTCCCGATGCTCGGCGTGCAGCCCGTGCTCGGCCGCGTCTACACGCGCGAGGAAGACAAGCCCGGAGTGCAGCGCACAATCGTCTTGAGCTACGGCCTCTGGCAGCGTCGCTACGGTGCTGATCCGAAGATCGTCGGGCAGGAGATTCCGCTCGGCAGCACCCCGGCCGTCGTCCTCGGCGTCATGCCGCAAGGCTTCAAGTACCCGCTCGGCGGCAACGACAACTACGAGTTCTGGATGCCGCTCGCCAACGCCATGTCGCAGAGCGATCTGACGGGACGGGGCAGCGTCTTTCTACCCATCGCGGCGCGTCTGAAACAGGGCGTCCGCGTAGAACAGGCGCAGGCCGAAGCGAACACCATCGCCGCACGTCTGGCGATGCAGTACCCGGCGACCAACACGGGGCAGGGTTACGCGTTGAAAGCCCTGCACGAAAATCTCGTCGGCGATCTGCGCCCGGCGCTTCTGGTCTTGTTGGCGGCGGTCGGCTGTGTGCTCCTGATCGCGTGCGCCAACGTCGCCAACTTGCTGCTGGCGCGCGCAGCGGCGCGGCACAAGGAGATTTCGATCAGGACGGCGCTCGGCGCGAGTCGCTGGCGCATCATCAGACAGTTGCTCACCGAAAGTTTGTTGCTCGCACTGATGGGCGGTGCGCTCGGATTGCTGATCGCGATGTGGGGCATTGATCTCCTGCTCGCGGCAACTCCGGCAGACCTCCCGCGCCTGAACGAAGTCACGCTCGACGGCCGCGTCATCGCCTTCAACGCCGCGATGACGCTCTTGACCGGCATCGTGTTCGGTTTAGCCCCGGCGCTGCAAGCCTCGAAGGCGGACTTGAACGAAGCGCTCAAAGATGGCGGGCGGGTCTCCGGCGAAGGCGGCAGGCGGAGCAAACTGCGCGGCGCTCTGGTCGTCGCCGAAGTAGCGATCTCTCTGGTGCTGCTCGTCGGCGCTGGACTGCTCGTGCAGAGTTTCATGCGCCTGTTGAACGTCACGCCGGGGTTCGACGCGGAACGCGTGATGACGCTCGACCTCGTCGCGGGACGTAGAAAATATCCTGACAGCGCGCAGCAGACCGCGCTTATCCAAAATTTGTTGCAGCGCACTTCGGCGCTTCCCGGCGTCGAAGCCGTCGGGGTGGTGAACCCGCTTCCTCTGAACGGAAATTTCGACGCCTATAATTTCGCCTTTCCGGGGCGTGCCGCTTTCGCGCCCGGCGAAGAGCCAAACGCCGACCGGCGCATCATCAGTCCGGACTATTTCCGCGCCATGAGTATCGCCTTGCAGCGCGGGCGAGCCTTTTCCGACCGTGACGCGCGCGACGCGCCGCCCGTCTGCACCATCAACGAGACGTTCGCGCGACGCTACTTCGCGGACACAGACCCAGTCGGACAAAGGATCGCGTTCACGGACGCGCCCGATGCTCCGGCGCGCGAGGTGGTGGGCGTCGTCGCAGATGTACGCCACGCCGGTCTGGACGCTCCGGCCGGGCTTGAGTATTACGTGCCTTATTCACAAGCCGCGTTCGGGCGCTTAACGCTCGTGACGCGCACCGCCTCGCAAGACCCGGCGAGCATCATGCCCGCGCTACGCAGTCTTATCCGGGAGATCGATAAAGACCTGCCGCTCTGGAACGTCCGCACGATGAACACGCTGATGTCCGAGTCGGTCGCACGCCGTCGTTTCAACATGATCCTGCTCGGCATCTTCGCGCTCGTCGCGCTGCTGTTGGCGAGCCTCGGCATCTACGGCGTGATGTCCTACACGGTGACGCAGCGCACGCACGAGATCGGCATCCGCCTCGCGCTCGGCGCGCAACCGCCGGATGTGCTCAAGATGGTGCTCAAACAGGGGATGCTCCTGGCCGCCGCAGGCGTCGCGCTCGGTCTCGTCTGTTCATTCGCGCTGACGCGCAGCATGTCGAGTTTGCTCTACGGCGTGAGCGCGACCGATCCGGCAACGTTCGGCCTCATCACTTTGCTGCTCGTTCTCGTGGCCTTCGCGGCCAACTACATCCCCGCGCGCCGCGCCACGCGCGTCGATCCTTTGACGGCGCTCAGATATGAATAGGGAAACGATGAAGGAGCGGTGATGAATGGTAAATGGTTAACGATAAATGGATCGGAACAGTCTTCTACCATTCACCATTGACCATTTACCGTTCACCAGTCTTCCATTGAGGTGCAACCATGACAGGTTTCCGGCAAGACGTGACATACGGCGCGCGGATGCTGCTCAAGCGGCCGGGCTTTACGGCCGTCGCCGTGCTGACGCTCGCACTCGGCATCGGCGCGAACAGCGCGATCTTCTCGGTCGTCAACGCGGTGCTCCTGCGTCCGCTGCCTTACGAAGAGGCGGAGCGTTTGGTGAGGATCGGCGGGCGCGATCTGCGCCGCGCCGCGGAACCGCCGGGCACGTTCAGCCCGCCCGATTTTTACGACTGGCGCGCACGCAGCACGAACGTCTTCGAGGGCGTGGCAGCCATCGACGGCTGGTCGCCGAGTCTGACGGGCACGGGCGAGCCGGAGCGCATACAGGCGGCGAAAGTTTCCGCTAACTTCTTCTCGCTCCTGCGCGCCGCGCCCGCCGCCGGGCGCACGTTCCTCACGGAAGAGGAGAGGCGCGGCAACCATTACGTCGTCGTGCTCAGTCACGGCTTGTGGCAGCGTCGTTTCGGCGGCGACCCTTCAATCGTCGGCCGGCAGATCGAACTGACGGGCGAAAAACTCACGGTCGTCGGCATCATGCCGCGCGAGTTTCAGATGCCGCGCTTCACCGGCTACGACTACGAAGAGCCGGAGCTATGGATTCCGTTCGCGCCCGACCTCGCTAACTGGACGCGCAGCGGGCGTTCGGTGGATGCCGGTATCGCGCGACTCAAAGCGGGCGTCACCATTGAGCAGGCGCAAGGAGAGATGGAGCAGATCGGTCGCGGACTGCAAGAACAATATCCGAAGTCGAACGCGACGGCGACCGTCAAAGTCGTCTCGCTTTACGAACAGTTGGTCGGCGCGACGCGCCCGGCGCTCCTCGTCTTCGTGGCGGCGGTCGGCTTCGTGCTCTTGATCGCGTGCGCGAACGTCGCCAACTTGCTCTTAGCGCGTTCGGCCGCGCGGCAGAAAGAGATCGCGATCCGTGCGGCGCTCGGCGCGAGCCGCGTGCGCGTCGTCCGGCAGTTGTTGACCGAGAGCGTGCTGTTGTCTCTGGTCGGCGGCGCGCTCGGATTGCTTCTGGCGATGTGGGCTAACGATCTCCTGCTCGCACTGAGCGCGGGCGCGATCCCGCGTATCGAAGGCGCGGGGCTGGACGCGCGCGTGCTCCTCTTCACCTTCGCTGTCTCCGCTCTCACGGGCATCGTCTTCGGCCTCGCGCCCGCGCTCCAAGCCTCGAAGACCGATTTGAACGAGATGCTCAAGGACGGCGGGCGAACGACCTATGGCACGACTCGCGGGCGCGTGCGCGCGCTGCTCGTCGTCTCCGAAGTCGCTTTGTCGCTGGTGCTGCTGGTCGGCGCGGGGCTTCTGATCAAGAGTTTCGCGCGGCTGAGCGCGGTCGATCCGGGCTTCGACACAGAGAACGTCTTGACGATGACCGTGTTTTTGAACGGTAAGAAATATCCGCGCGACGAAGAGCATCCGGTCTTCTTCGACGCGGTGGTCGAACGCGCGCGCACGCTGCCCGATGTCGAACACGTCGGACTCGTCAGCAACCTGCCCGTCAGCGGCAACTTTGATCGTATCTCCATCTACCCGGAAGGACAGTTGATCGCCGAGGGCGAAGCGCAGGACACGGAACAGTACATGGTCAACGCCGACTACTTCGGCGCGCTGCGTATCCCCTTGCGCGAGGGGCGCATCTTCACTTCCGAAGACAGAAGCGAAGCGCCGCCCGCCGTAGTCGTCAGCGAGAGCACGGCGCATAACTTCTGGCCGAACGAGTCGGCCGTCGGCAAGCGCATCAAGACCGGCGACGCGAGCAACCCCTGGTTGAACGTCGTCGGCGTCGTGGGCGACGTGCGCCACTACGGGCTGGACAAGCCCGCGAACATGCAAATCTACCGGCCGCACGCGCAGCGACCTTCGCAGCAGATGACCCTGGTGGTGCGCACGCGAACTGAGCCGGAAGCGCATGCCGGACGGGTGCGCGAGCAACTCTGGGCAGTGGATCGCGACCAGCCCGTCTACGACATCAAGACGATGCGTGAATACGTGGCCGACTCGATTGCCGAGAGACGTTTCAGCATGCTCATCGTTGCCGTCTTCGCTCTCGTGGCGCTCTTGCTCGCGGTCGTCGGCGTCTACGGCGTGATGTCCTACACGGTCGCGCAGCGCACGCACGAGATCGGCGTCCGCATGGCCCTCGGCGCGCGCGGCACGGACATACTCAAACTCGTCATCGGTCAGGGGATGATCCTCGCGCTCGCGGGCGTGGCAACGGGCATCCTTGCGGCTTTCGTCGTGACGCGCGCCATGTCGAGCCTCCTGTTCGGCGTGAGCGCGCTTGACGCTTCGATCTTCACGGCCGTCGCCGTGCTGCTCGCGTCTGTTGCTCTCCTCGCCTGTTATATCCCTGCGCGTCGTGCCACGCGCGTCGATCCTTTGGTGGCTCTCAGATACGAATAGGAGGGAACTATGTGGACGTTCTGGCAAGACGTGCGTTACGGAATGCGTATGCTCGTCAAGACTCCGAGTTTCACTGTCATCACTGTGTTGACGCTTGCGCTCGGCGTCGGGGCGAACACGGCGATCTTCAGTCTGGTAAACGCCGTGCTCGTCAGGCCGCTGAAATACGTCGAACCGGAGCGGCTGGTCATGGTCTGGGAGTCGGACGCGATCAGCGGCTTCGATCAGGACACGCCCGCCGCAGCCACCTACGCCGACTGGAAAGCACAAAATCAGGTTTTCGAGGACATGGCCGTGCAGGAGATGCGCAGCCTGGACCTGACGGGTGAAGGCGAGCCGGAAAAACTGACGGCCTTCGCCGTGACGGCGAACTTCTTTCCGCTGCTCGGCGCGCAGCCCGCGCTGGGGCGGAACTTCCTGGCCGAAGAAGATAAGCCGGGCGCGAACAAAGTGGCGATCATCAGCCACGCCCTGTGGCAGAACCGTTTCGCGGGCGATGCAAACGTGGTTGGCCGCG
The DNA here is from genome assembly GCA_035942855.1 of Pyrinomonadaceae bacterium. Taxonomy (GTDB): domain Bacteria; phylum Acidobacteriota; class Blastocatellia; order Pyrinomonadales; family Pyrinomonadaceae; genus JAIVJZ01. Next base: position 214,414 of record DASZCS010000087.1, read on the forward strand.
ACATCGCGCTGAACGGAGAGAAACATCGCGTCATCGGCGTCATGCCACGCGACTTTCAGTTCAGAATGCCGGACGTGAAAGTGTGGACGCCCGTGGCGTTCACCGCCGAACAACTCTCGAACCGCGATCTGCACTATCTGGAGATCGTCGCGCGTCTCAAACCGGGCGTCACCGTCGAACAGGCGAACGCTGACATACGAGCCATCACCGCGCGCATCGCCGCGGCCTACCCGGATCAAGCAAGGAACTTGAGCGGCGTGGTCGTCCCCTTGCGCGAGCAGTTCGTGGGCGGCGCGCGCCGGACGCTGCTGCTGCTCCTTGTCGCCGTCGGCTTCGTGCTCTTGATCGCGTGCGCCAACATCGCGGGCGTGCTCTTGTCGCGCGCGGCAACAAGGCAGAGAGAGATCGCCGTGCGCGCCGCTCTGGGCGCAAGCCGCTGGCGCATCGTGCGGCAGTTGTTGACGGAGTCGCTTTTGCTCGGCGGCCTCGGCGGCGCGCTCGGCCTGCTTCTGGCGATGTGGACTCTGGCCTTCCTGCAACAACTCGTCCCGGCGGGCTTGCGCGAATCGACGGAGCTTTCGCTCGATGCGCCCGTGCTCGTCTTCACGCTCGCCGTCTCGCTTCTGGCCGGCATGATCTTCGGACTCGCCCCGGCGCTGCAAGCGTCACGCATCGATCTGAACGATGCGCTCAAGAGCGCGACTGGCGGCGCGGGCACGGGGCGCGGTCAGCGTCGCCTGCGCAGCGCCTTCGTCGTCGCGGAGGTCGCTCTGGCGATGGTGCTTCTGGTGGGCGCGGGGCTGTTGATTCAGTCATTGATGAACCTGCGCGGGCAGTATTCGGGCTTGCAGCCTGACGACGTGTTGACGATGAGGACGCAACTGTCGGCACGCAAATATCGTGAGCACGAGCAGCGCGTCGGGTTCTACGATCAGGTGCTCGCGCGTGTGAAGAATCTGCCGGGCGTCGAGGCGGCCGGTTACACGACGACAGTGCCGCTCGTCTGGGGAGGCGGCGCGAACGGCCTTGCAATCGAAGGCCGCGCAGACGATCCGAACGTGGGTTACAACGCCAACCATCGTCAGGTCAGTCCAGACTATTTCAAGGCCATAGGCGTCGCAGTGAAGCGCGGCCGTGCGTTCGACGAGCGCGACGACGAGCGAGCGGTACGTGTCGCCGTCGTCAACGAGACGATGGCGCGTCAGTTCTGGCCGGGCGAAGACCCCGTCGGCAAGCGTTTCAAAGTCGCCACGCCCGACACCAATCCGTGGCTCACGATTGTCGGCATCGTCTCCGACATACGGCAGGTGGGGATGGACGTGCCACCGAAGGCGGAGATGTACGTGCCCTACCGGCAGGCCGAACGCGGCGTGCCTTACACGCTTTTCGTCCCGCGCGATCTGGTCGTGCGTACGACCGTTACGCCGACGGAACTGGCCGCGTCCGTCCGCGCCGCCGTCCGCGAAGTTGACCCGAACCAGCCCGTCGCCAACGTGCGCACGTTGGACGAGGTGTTGGGACGAGTGACGGCGCAAAGGCGTCTGGGGATGAATCTGCTGTCGGCCTTCGCCGCGCTCGGGCTGCTTCTGGCCGCGCTCGGCATCTACGGCGTGCTGTCCTACTTCGTCGTGCAGCACACACGCGAGATCGGCGTGCGGATGGCCTTGGGCGCGCAGGCGGGCGACGTGTTGCGGCTCGTCATCGGCAGGGGAGTGAAACTGGCTTTGGCCGGAATCGTGGTCGGACTCGTCGGGGCGTTTCTTTTGACGCGTCTGATCGAGAGCCTGCTGTTTGGCGTCAGCGCCATTGATCCTTTGACGTTCGCGGGCGTCACGGTCGCGTTGGCCTCGGTCGCCGTTCTCGCCTGCTACATCCCCGCGCGCCGCGCCACGCGCGTCGATCCGATGGTCGCACTCAGATACGAATGAGGTTTCGATATGAACACGTTATGGCAGGATTTGCGTTACGGTTTTCGGATGCTCTGGAAGAGTCCGGCGTTTACGCTCGTGGCCGTGCTGGCTCTGGCTCTGGGGATCGGGGCGAACACAGCCATCTTCTCGGTCGTCAACACGGTGCTGTTGCGCCCGCTGCCCTTCGAGCGGCCGGAGCAACTCGTCCTGTTGTGGGAGACGCATCCGTTCGGCCGTCAACTCGGCTACGAACACCTGCCCGGCGCAACCGCCAACTTCAACGACTGGCGACAACAGACCGACCTCTTCGAAGGCATGGCCGCGCTCGATGGTTGGAACGTCGTGATGACGGGCGGCGCCGAACCGCAGCGTCTCACGGGCGTCAAAGCGTCTGCCAATCTCTTCTCGCTGTTGCGCGTGCAGCCGATGCTGGGGCGCGGCTTCCTGCCGGAAGACGAACGAACGGGCGCAAGCCGCGTCGTGGTCATCAGCCACGGGCTGTGGCAACGTCGCTTCGGTTCCGACCCGGCGGTCGTGGGCAAAACGCTCGCGCTCGACGGCGAGAGTTATAACGTCGTCGGCATCATGCCCGCGAGCGTCACCTTCCCGCAGGACATGGGGCTGCCCGCCTTCTTCGACTTCAGCGTGAAGACAGATCTGTGGACGCCTTATGCGCTCTCGGACGAAGAGACGCGCAATCGAGGCAGCCATCACATCGCCGTCGTCGGTCGCATGAAGGAAGGCGTGCGTTTAGAACAGGCGCAAGCGCAGTTGACGAACCTCGCGCGTCGTCTCGAAGAACAATACCCGGACGATAACAAAGACTGGGGCGCGGTCGTCCTGCCCCTGCACGAGCAGGTGGTGGGCAAGAGCCGTCGCGCGATCCTGATCCTGCTCGGCGCGGTCGGCTTCGTGCTTTTGATCGCGTGCGCGAACGTCGCCAACCTGCTGCTCGCGCGCGCCACGGCGCGGCGTAAAGAGATCGCTATTCGTAGTGCGCTCGGCGCGACGCGCGGGCGCGTGGTGCGGCAACTTTTGACGGAGAGCGTGCTCCTGTCGCTCGGCGGCGGAGCGTTCGGCGCGTGGCTGGCGATGTGGGGCGTCGATCTGCTGGTCGCGCTCAGTCCCGGCAATTTGCCGCGCCCGGCCGAGATCGGCATCGACGGCCGCGTGCTCGCTTACACCTTCCTCGTCTCGCTTGCAACGGGCGTTCTCTTTGGCCTCATTCCGGCGCTGCAAATCTCGCGGCCGGATTTCAACGAGTCGCTGAAAGAGGGCGGGCGCGGCGCGAGCGGAAGTCCGCGCCGTCAGCGCGCGCGCAGTCTCTTGGTCGTCTCCGAAGTGGCACTCGCGCTCGTCCTCCTGATCAGCGCGGGACTGCTGCTCAAGAGTTTCATCAGCTTGCAGAACGTAAAACCGGGCTTCGCGCCCGAAGGAATCCTGACGGCGGAGATCGGCTTGCCCGAACAGAAGTACACGGACGACAAACGCATCGCGGATTTTTACCGGCAGGTGATCGCGCGCGTGCAGCAGTTGCCGGGCGTGGAGGCGGTGGGCGCTGTCTCGCAACTGCCTTTGAGCGGCGCGGAAGAGGTCGACGGCTTCAACATCGAAGGACGCACAGAAGCGCAAACGGTCGAACTGACGCAATCGGCAGACTTTCGCGTCGTCGCGCCCGACTATTTCCGCGCGATGGGGATTCCGCTCATGCGCGGCCGACAGTTCGACGACCGCGACCGCGCGGATGCGCCCGGCGTCATGATCATCGACGAGGCTTTCGCGCGCCGCTTCTTCCCCGGCGAAGACCCCATCGGCAAGCGCATCGACGAGCAGGGTTCGCGCACACGCAAATCATTTATGACGGTCGTGGGCGTCGTCGGCAGCGTCAAGCATGCGAGCCTCAGTGCCGACGCGCGGCCGACGATGTATCTCTCTTACGAACAGAGCGGCTGGCTGGACATGACTTTGACGGTGCGCGCCTCGGGCGATGCGTCGAATCTGGCGGCGGCCGTGCGCAGGGAAGTCTCTGCGGTTGACAAGGATCAGCCGGTGACGAAAATCTCGACGATGGAAGAGACGTTCGCACGCGCCGTCGCGCCGCAACGGTTCAACATGATGCTGCTCGGCATCTTCGCCGCCGTCGCCATGATCCTCGCCACCGTCGGCATTTACGGCGTCATCGCCTACACTGTCTCGCAACGTTCGCGCGAGATGGGCATCCGCATCGCGCTCGGCGCGACGCGGCGCGACATTTTGAAACTCGTCGTCGGGCAGGCGATGTTGATGGCGTGCGTGGGCGTCGGTCTGGGGCTGTTGGGCGCGCTCGCCCTGACGCGCCTCATGGCGGGACTGCTCTATGGCGTGAGCGCGACCGACCCTCTGATCTTCATCTCAATCTCGCTGCTGCTCGCCGTGGTTGCACTGCTCGCCAGTTACATCCCGGCGCGGCGCGCGATGAAGGTTGATCCGATCGTCGCGCTTCACTATGAATAAGAAGGGAATAAGAAAGAAGGTTTTGAGTTATGAGTCAGACTATAGTTAAGAAAATCTTTGTCGGTTGCCTGTTCGCGCTTTGCTTGTGCGTTTCGGCGTCGGCGCAAGAGAAGAAGAAGACCGAGACGAAGAAAGAGGCGCAGGATCACGTCCAGATCAACGGGCGCAGTTTGCGCTGGGAGCATCGCAGCGGCGACGACGACGCGGACGTGACGCTGAACGCGAAGAACGTCGAGTTTAACGACGACTACACGGACGTGGAACGCATCGCGGCCGACGGCTACTTTCGCCTGTCTGAAAAGCGCGGCGGGCGCGTGCGCCGCGTCGAGATCACGCCGGGCGCGGACGGCGTGCTCAAGCGCGCTTACTGGGAACAAAACGAAGCGCGCCCGTTTGACGATGGGGCGCGCAAGTGGCTCGGTAAGTTGTTGGCAGAGTCCGTGGCGGGAAGCGGCTACGACGCCGAAGGGCGCGTCGAACGTCTGCTCCGGCGCGGCGGCGCAAACGCGGTGCTCTCCGAGATCGCGCGGCTCAAATCGGACTACGCGCGGCGCGTCTATGCGTCCGTGCTCGTGGAGCGCGGAAATTTGAACGCCCCGCAGTTGGCGAAAGTGCTCGCGCAAGGGTCGTCAATTTCTTCGGATTACGAAAAGGCCACGCTACTGATTCACGCCTTGAAGAACAATCTGGCGGACGCGGCCGTGCGCGCGACTTTCTTCGAGACGGCAAACACGCTCTCGTCCGACTACGAGCGCGGGCGTGTGCTGGCCGTGCTCCTGAAGCGCAGCGACCTGTCGCCAGAGACGCTGTTGCTCGCGCTCAAATCCGTGCGCGGGATGAGTTCGGATTTCGAGAAGGCGAACGTGCTCATCCGCGCGGCCGGTGCGAGCGCGGCCGACAAGTCCGTGCGCGCCGCAATTGTCGAAGCGGCGCACGCGCTCTCTTCGGATCGCGAACGCGGGCGCGTGCTCACGGCCGTCACGAAAAAAGGGTTGTTATGAGATCACACAGGCGCGCAAGAGGTTTCGAGTTGCGTTTGAGTGAAATGTTGGGATTACAATACGAGCGCGCGAAGACATTCTCGCCGGAGTCTTTCGCCTCTCACTTGAACGTATGAAGACCACGGAAGCATCCACGCCCCGCGTGCTCGTCGCGGACGATCAGCCGGACGTGCTCGAAGCCCTGCGCCTGTTGTTGAAGGGCGAGGGCTACCGGATCGAGGCCGTCACTTCGCCCCCCGCCGCGCTCGCGGCGCTCAAGGCGACGGAGTTCGACCTGCTCCTGATCGATCTCAACTACACGCGCGACACCACCTCCGGTCAGGAAGGACTCGATCTGCTGACGCGCATCCAGTCGATTGATGCGACGCTGCCGGTCGTCGTGATGACGGCGTGGGGCAGCGTCGAAGTGGCGGTCGAAGCGATGCGGCGCGGCGCACGCGACTTCATCCAGAAGCCGTGGGAGAACGCACGGCTCCTGTCCGTCCTGCGCACGCAGATCGAACTGAGCCGCGCCCTGCGCAAAGGGCAAAGGCTCGAAGCCGAGAACAAACTGTTGCGCGACGGCCATGCGCCGCCGCGCATGATCGCCACGGCCGCCAGCATGCGCCCCGTACTTCAGTTGATCGAGAGCGTCGGCGGGTCGGACGCGAACGTCCTGATCACGGGCGACAACGGCACGGGCAAAGAGGTCGTCGCACAGACCTTGCACGCCGTCTCGCCGCGCGCGCAGAAGACGATGGTGACGGTCAATGTCGGCGCGCTCTCCGAAGGCACGTTCGAGTCGGAGTTGTTCGGCCACGTCAAAGGCGCGTTCACGGATGCGAAGACGGATCGTGTGGGTCGTTTCGAGTTGGCCGACGGCGGCACGCTCTTTCTGGACGAGATTGCCAACGTGCCGCTCGCGCAGCAGGCGAAACTTTTGCGCGTCGTGGAGACGGGCGAGTTCGAGCGCGTCGGCTCGTCGAAGACCAGACGCGTGGACGTGCGTTTGCTTTCGGCGACGAACGCAGACTTGCGCGAAGAAGTCGCCGCCGGGCGTTTCCGACAGGACTTGTTGTTTCGTCTGAACACGGTCGAGATACGCCTGCCGCCTTTGCGCGAACGCCGCGAAGACATCCCTCTGCTCGCGCATCACTTCCTCGAAACTTACGCGCGCCGCTATCGCAAATTCCTGACCTCGTTTTCCGACGAAGCGACGAAGGTTCTGCTCCGCTACGATTGGCCGGGGAACGTGCGCGAACTTGACCACGCAGTCGAGCGCGCCGTGTTGATGGCGCGCGGCGCGTCTGTTGAAGCTGCCGATTTGAACTTGCAGCCGGGCGCGCAGGCCGAGCGCGGACTCGAAGAGATGAGCCTCGATGAGGTAGAGTGTTTCCTGATTCGCAAGACTCTGGCGCGCTTCGACGGCAACGTCGGGCAGGCGGCCGAGGCGCTCGGACTCAGCCGCAGCGCGCTCTACAGGCGACTCCAACGTTACGGTCTATGACGGACGGCCAGCAGCCCTTAAATAAACCCTCCCGGCGCGAACGCCTCAACCACGAGCAGCGCATTCTGATAATGGCTTTGGCCGGGGGCTTGCCCGGTACGCTGATCTCGCTCATCCTCATCTGGGATCGCCCTTATACGTCGAAAGTCCAGTGGACGCTCTCGCTCCTAATCTTAGGCGTCTGGCTCAGTCTCGCCTTTTCCCTGCGCGGTCGCGTGGTGCGCCACCTGCAAACGCTCTCGAACCTTCTGGCCGCCATGCGCGAAGGCGACTATTCGATTCGCGCGCGCGGCGCTGGACGCGAAGACGCGCTCGGTGACGTGATGCTCGAAGTCAACGCGCTCGGCGAAACTCTGCGCGCGCAGCGTCTCGGCGCTTTGGAAGCCACGGCGCTCCTGCGCACGGTGATGAGCGAGATCGACGTGGCCGTCTTCGCCTTCGACGCCGAAGAGGAACGCCTGCGTCTCGTCAACCGCGCGGGCGAGCGCCTGTTCGCGCAGCCTGCGGGTCGTCTCCTCGGACGTACGGCCGACGAACTCGGCCTCGAAGAGTTTCTCAATTCGGCGGACGACACGCAGATCATCCCTAAGACTTTTCCCGGCCAGTCGGGGCGTTGGAGCGTGCGCCGCAGCGCCTTCCGCGAGGGCGGCCTGCCACATCAACTGCTCGTTCTCACAGACCTCAGCCGCGAGCTGCGCGAAGAGGAACGCGAGGCCTGGAAACGACTCGTGCGCGTGCTCGGCCACGAACTGAACAACTCTCTGACGCCGATCAAATCCATCGCGGGGAGTCTGGAAAGCCTGCTCGTGCGCGAGCCGCGCCCCGTCGATTGGCACGACGACATGGCGCGCGGCCTCTCCATCATCGGCTCGCGCTCCGAATCCCTCAGCCGCTTCATGCAAGCCTACGCGCGGCTCGCGCGCCTGCCACAGCCGCGCCTCGCGCCCGTCAACGTCCACGAACTCGTGCGCCGCGTCGCGGAACTCGAAACGCGCCTGCCCGTCAACGTCGTGCCCGGCGCGGACTTGACCATACAGGCCGACGCAGATCAACTCGAACAACTGCTCATCAACTTGCAGCGCAACGCCGTCGAGGCCGCTTTGCAAACGGGCGGCGGCGTCTCTGTCGGTTGGGTCAAGAACACGAACCACTTCACGCTGATCGTCGAAGACGAAGGGCCGGGTCTGTCGAACACGGCCAATCTCTTCGTCCCTTTCTTCACGACGAAGCCGGGCGGCTCAGGCATCGGCCTCGTCCTCAGCCGCCAGATCGCCGAAGCGCACGGCGGCACGCTCACGCTCACCAACCGCCGCCGCGGCACAGGCTGCGAAGCACGTCTCCAACTCCCGCTTTAACCTCAAGCGGAGCAAATCACTTTGAGACGCCACCGAAAAACTCGTTGACTTCGCCGCGACGATTCATTTAACTTGGAAGTGGCTGTTCTTTGGCGAAGAACGCTTCCCGCCCTCAGTCATCCTCTGACGGCAACCCTGTAAAAAAAGCGCAACGCCTCCTGCCGCCTCGCCGCGCACACGGCAAGCAGTCCGCATGCTCTGACCCAGACCAATCATCAGCAACGAAGGAACTCACAAAACATGACCCCCGTGCTTAGTCTTCTCGAAGCGAGTGTGCGCTCGTTCTTTATCGAGCGTCGCCGCTTCACGCGTCGCAAGGCCAGTTTAGCGGTCTGCCTGCCTGTGGGCGTCTCCGTCCCGAATGACAGGCTCGACCCGGAGGCCGAAGAATATCCGAACCCGATCATGGGGCACACGAACGACTTGAGCGAGACGGGACTATCGCTGGTTCTGCCCACGCTCATGCTCGGAGGAGAGCAGATCGACGCCGAGCATTTTCCTTTACGCCTCGTGCTCTCTCTGCCGGGCGGCGTCGCCGTCGTGCAGGCCTACGCCGTGCGCGTAGAAACGTGTGAGACGACCCCCGGCACACGCGGCTACATGGTCGGCGCACGCATCAAGCGCATGAGCGAGCGGGATCGAAAACACTACATGGCGCTCTTGCGTTCGCTCGACAGAATTTAAAGCGGTAAATGGTAAATGGTAAATGGTGAATGGAGAAGAACTGTCTTCCTCCCATTCACCATTTACCATTTACCAGCCTTCCGTTTCTTTCAGTTATACTCAAACGCAAAGGGTTATTAATTCGCGGCGGTCGTCAGTTAAAGAGCTTGATAGAGAAGGACGTGATCATCATCGGCGGCGGGGCGGCGGGTCTGTTCTGCGCGATGGAGGCGGGCAAGCGCGGGCGCAGGGTGCTCGTCATCGAACACGCTGGGCAGGTCGGCAAGAAGATCGCCATCTCCGGCGGCGGCCGCTGCAATTTCACCAACCTTCACACGACTGCGGCCAACTTCATCTCGGCCAACCCACATTTTGCCAAGTCTGCGCTCGCGCGCTACACGCCCGCAGACTTCGTCAGCCTCGTCGAACGACACGGCATCGCCTATCACGAAAAAAAGTTGGGGCAGTTGTTCTGCGACGGCAGCGCGCGCCAGATCATCAACCTGCTGCTCGCAGAATGCAGCGAGGCGGGCGTGGAGATTCGCACGAGTTGTCGCGTGCGGCGTGTGGAGCGCGGCGCGTCGTTTCGCGTGGAGACGGAAGGGGAGAGTTTTACTTGCGCCTCGCTCGTCGTCGCCACGGGCGGACTCTCCATCCCGCAGCTCGGAGCGACGGATTTCGGTTACCTTCTGGCAAAGCAGTTCGACCTGCGCCTCGAACCCACGCGCCCCGCGCTCGTCCCTCTGACATTGCACGCGGAGACGCAGGCGCGGCTCGCGCCCTTGAGCGGCGTCTCGCTCGATGCGCTCGCACGCTGCGGCGGCGCAACGTTTCGCGAAAACATACTCGTCACGCATCGCGGCTTAAGCGGCCCCGCGATCCTGCAAATCTCTTCCTACTGGCAGCGCGGCGCGGTCTTGAGTCTAGACCTCCTGCCGGACGAGGACGCACGCGCGCTCCTGCTGGCGCGCGCCTCGTCCGAGACCGAGCCTGCGTCCGTGCTCGCAGGGCACATGCCGCGCCGCTTCGCGCAGGCTTGGTGCGAACTCTACGCGCCCGCGAAGCCGCTCCGGCAATTCACCGAGCGCGAGATCGAGGCTCTGGCCGACAGACTTCAAGACTGGCAGATCACACCCGCCGGGACGGAAGGCTACAAGAAGGCGGAGGTGACGGCGGGCGGCGTGGCAACTTCCGAACTCTCTTCGCGCACGCTCGAAGCGACGCGCGTGCCCGGCCTCTACTTCATAGGCGAAGTCGTAGACGTGACCGGCCACCTCGGCGGCTACAATTTTCAATGGGCGTGGGCGTCGGGTTATGCGGCCGGGCAGTTCTGTTAACGACAAGCAGGAGAGTTTCATCCGCGCGCCTCGCCCTTCGTCAGAGAGTAAACCCACGCGATGAGCAGTGCCTGCAACGGCAACCTGAGCCACAGGGCGAAGGGCGGGATGGCGGGGAAGAGTTGCGGGTTGAGCGCCATGTGGACGTTGGCGGGAAACACTGCGACGAGCAGCGCGATCAAGCCCCACGCGGCGATTCGCCTGTAGCGCGAGACGAACAGCAACAGGCCGAGAGCCACTTCAAAGAAGCCGCTGAGGTAGACGAGAAAGAGATGCCACGGCAGGTAACGCGGCATCATACGCAGGTACAAGTCGGGGTTGAGGAAGTGATTCAGCCCCGCCAGCGCAAACGCGAATCCGATCAAATATTTCGACAGGAGTTTCAAACGAGCCGTGTATCTCATTCAACTATTGCTGCCGTTGTATACGAACGAGGGCGAGACTTTCGCGCGGGAAGTTTACGATCGCGTGCGCGACGAGCTGACGAAAAAGTTCGGGGGCGTGACGGCCTTTCGCAGTTCTCCGGCCGAAGGGATTTGGAAAGAGGGCGGGCGCATCAGCCGCGACGCGATCATCATCTTCGAAGTGATGGCCGAAGACCTTGAGCGCGACTGGTGGACGAACTATCGCCGCGAACTGGAAGCGCGTTTCCGTCAGGAGAAGATGATCGTGCGCGCGTCGCGGATCGAACAACTCTGACGCGCCGCGTTCGCCCCTCATGCATCCACACCGCACGTGCTTCGTCTCTGACGTTTCAACGCGAGTACATATCCACGACGCGCTCGATAGCGCGGCGACAGACGGCGCAGAAAGCGTCCGTGCGCGTGAACATAATGCAATCCACTTCCGGTCGATAGAAGCCCTTCGCCTCGTAGTTTGCGCCCTCGAACGCGCCCACCCGGTTCGCGTATTTCTCACGCGCGAACAGAGCCTTCTCGTGCGCCCGCACTTCGTTGAAGAGAGCGTCCATCTCTTGTTCGGGACGCCCCTGCGCGCGTATGGCGCTCCTGCGCGCCTGAGACTCGCGCGAGAACTTTTCAAACTCTTCTTTCTGCCAGGGAGTCGGCAGAGGCGTGTCCGGGGCGACGAGGTCGCGCCATTTCAGATTCTTCGGGTCGAGCAAGGCCGTCACGTTCGGCTCCCAGGGCTCGATCCGTTCGGTCGCCGGAGCATAAGCGACGGGCGACGTGTAATACTCGTCGGCCAGCGCGGCGAAGTGATGCCCGAACTCGTGCACGAAGACGTAAGGAGCCCACTGGCTGTCGGCCGACACAGTGCCGTAGAGATTGAAGATTCCGCCGCCGCCGTAGGTGCGATTGTTGACGAGAATCTCCACGAAGTCGTAAGGGGCGAACGAGGCCGTGCGGCGAAAGGCGCGATTGTCAAAGGTGAGGATGTAGCGTTCCGAGCCGAAGACATCGTAGGTCGTGCCGAGCGGCGAGTCGCGGTGCACGCCCGTCGAGGGGCGCGAGATGCCGGATTCGGCGGCCGGTGGACACAAGCCCCAGACGTTGAAATCCTTGCGCCGTTCTTTGAACGGAGAGGTCTGGAAAAGTATCCCTACGAGACGGCGCGCGTCGCGTTCAAACTTGCCGACTTCGGCAGCCGTGTAGCCGTCGCCGAGGATCAGCAGATCGACTTTCGTGGTCGGGTCGCCGTTCCGCTCGATTTCAAGCACGCGCGCGGGCGCTGACAGTTTGGCGTTCGAGACGTAGATGTCGCGCGGGTCGATGTTCGTCGACCAGATTTCACGAAAGGCGTTTTGCGCGTCGCGCTTCTTCAACAGAATTTGCACGGGCGCAGCGGGCGCGGGGAAGCGCAGCGATTCGTGAAAGGTGCGGTGCGCGGTCTTGGCCTCGTCCGTCGTCTCCCACTCGCCGTAGATCGATGCGAAGCCGCGCGAATAGAGCAGACGATTCGACTGCCGGTCTCTGACCTCGAACAGATACTTGCCGAGGTTCGACTCGTCAATCGCGCGGCGCGGATTGCCCGGCCACGCGAGCGGTTCGATGACCACTCTATCCACGCTGAACACTTCCTGCGCGGCGTTGCCCGTGTGAAAAAAGTCGAGCCGCATCGTCTCGACCGCGAAAGTTGCCGTAGAGAAAAACGAGAGCAGAAGGGCGAGCCACAAGATTCTTTTCATAAGTCTCATCCACACCAAACAGTTGTCCGCGCCGTAAGTTATTCGACGAGCTTCGACGTGCGGCGAACGTTAGCTTACACCACAGGCAGCGAGATAGTGCATCGAGAAATAAGCGGCCGTCCGCTCGCGGACGCGCTGACGCTGCTTCACATGGTCGCCCTCTGTTTATCGTTGACGCGGATCATGCGAGAGCATAGGATACAGGCCGTCATCGTTCCTTAATTTCACCCGCAGATACCTCTTTTTGCGCGTCCTCTCACCCGGGCGTGCCAAGCCGAAAGGAAACAGATCCTCATGAACCAGGAAGCCAAAAAGGCGATTGACGCCAGATACGAAAACCACTTCGGATACATCGCCGGTTATCTGCCCAGAGACAGGGCGGCCGTTGACGAGTGGCAAAAAAATCTGAAGCGAGAGCTTCAAGAGACGAGAGAGAAGGGCGTGCGGAAGAAGAAACGCAGCCCGGCCGTAAAAGCGCTCGAAGAGTTGATCGCTTTGGACGGCATCGTCAGGATGTACGTCTCGCAGATGCTCGAACAGCAGCCCTCCGAACATAACAACATCTCGACCATCGACGAACTGCTCGACGCGCTCGACTACATCGTCACGCTCGCGCCGCGCTACAACGCAGACCCCAACAAACGGCACGCCTTCCCCATGTCCGAACTCTTCACCTACATGATGATGACGCAGGCGGGCGAGGCAGTGTTTCGCAACGTGGCCTTCAACAGCGCGCTCAGGGTCGTCCTGCAAGAGTGGTGCGCTTTTCTCGACAGCCCGAAAAGCGCGTCCGTGTTGAACGAAGGAGAAGACGGCTGGCTGTCGCAGTCGGCTTACTGGTTCAACCGTCTCTTCGAATTCGAGATTCCGAATCAGAAAGCGCCGCACTGGGGCTGGAAGTCTTACAACGATTACTTTCACCGCGAGATCAAAGCGGAAGCGCGCCCTATCGCCGACCCCGGCGACCCGACCGTGATCGTCTCTGCGAACGACGGCAAGGTCTACAACATCGCCTCGAACGTGTTGGCGACCGATTCGTTCTGGTTGAAGGGGCAGCCCTATTCGCTGGTGAACATGCTCAACAACCGTTACGTCGAGCGGTTCGTCGGCGGCTCGGTCTTCCAGTCGTTTCTGAGCGGCGCGGATTATCACAGGTGGCGTGCGCCCATAGAAGGCGTCGTCCGCCGCGCGGAAATCGTCGATGGCTTGATGTTCAGCGACCTTGAGGCCGCCGGTTACGACCCGACCGCCGCCACCTACTCGCAAGGCTACGAGGCTTCCGTGAACACGCGCGGGCTGGTCTTCATCGAAAGCCCGCGACGAAACATCGGCATGGTTTGCGTGATCCCCATCGGCATCACCGAAATATCTTCCGTGACGATCACGGTCGAAGAGGGGCAAAAGGTGAAGAAGGGAGACGAACTGGGATATTTCAGTTACGGCGGTTCGAGCATGTGCCTCGTCTTTCAACCCGGCGCAATCGACCGCTTCACAGTGCCCAACCGCCCCTCCGGCAACAACCCGGACGATGGCCCTCCCATCCGCGTCAATTCACAAATCGCCGTCGGGAGATAAGTCTCAAGTCAAAAAAAAGTCCCAAGTCCCAAGTCTGACGGCTGCTCCTGACTTGCGACTTGGGACTTGCGACTCGGGACTTTATACTAAACGTCATGCAAGGTTTGAGCATTCATCCGACGGCAGCGCGAGAGGAGTTTGACCCGGCGGCGGAAGTGGCGCGTCTGGAGTTGCTTCTCGCAGAGCGGCAGGTCGAATTGACGACGCTGCAAAGAGAGATGCACGAGTTCAGGGCGCGTTACGCAGAGGTCGTCGGCAGTCGTCTCGCAGAGTTGGCCGAAATCGAGCAGGCCATCAGAGAGGCCGAAGCGCGTCTCGACGTTTCAGCCGACGAAGCGCAGCCGGAAGACGCGGAAGGCGAAGGGGGAACGGACGGGGCGGGGAAGTCGCAGGTGGCAACCAGCCTGCGCAAACTCTTCTGGTCGGTCGCCAAACTCTTTCATCCGGATCACGCCTCGGACGAAGAGGAGGCACAACGCCGCCACCGGATCATGGTCGAGGCCGGCCGCGCCTATCGTGAAGGCGACGCGGAGAGCCTGCACACACTGCTCGGCGACGAAGATCTGCAACTCTTCTGCACACGCGTGCAAACGGACGACGCGCCCGTCCGTCTACAAGACAAACTCTTCTCTCTCAAAGAAGAACTGCGCACCATCGAGTTCGGCATCAAACGGCTCATGCAGGACAAACTCTACCGCATCAAACTAACGGCCGACGCCGAAGCCGCCCAGGGGCGCGACGCCCTCGCACAGGAAGCCCAACGCATCGCCCGCCAAATCGTCAAAGCACGCCACCGCCTCGTCAACCTCACTTAACCGCTCGACGCCGCACCACCCGAATGCACATTACTTAAGAAATAACTATCATGCACTGTTCGCAACTTCTGACATATGCCTGAGCATCAGAGTGTTTATGAACTACTTTTTTTCAAAGGCGCTGCTTAACATAATTGCTCTGATCCTTTGTTTATCCACGGTAGCCTTTGCACAGGAATCTCCCGCGCTCAAGATATTTCCTCCCGCGAGTGGAAACATACGTCTGGAAAATCCTTTTGGCGACATCGAAGTTGATGTCTGGCAGGAAAGCTATGTAGGAGTTTCAACCACGGGTTTACCGGCAAACATCAAGACCTCCCCATTGGAATTAGAGCGTTCCGAACGGAGCTTGCGGATCAAGGTGTCTGCCGGTCTCTCCACTAATCAATACCCGATTGCTCTGCAATTGAAAGTTCCGGTAAATAGCAAATTACAGTTATCAACCAATAAAGGAATAGTTAAGATAAACGGTCTTCCCGCGTCTCTTTACGTGCACAGTATATCCGGCGACATAAATTTTAACTTACCGGAAAATCCGAATATTTCCATCACGGCTCGTTCCATTCGCGGCTCGGTTATTTCCCCGGAAAACGAGGAACTTAAAACGAAGTATCAAGCTCTCCGGGGCACTGGTTCGGCACAAGTAAATCTATTCTCTGAGAGCGGAATAATTCGTCTTTCGTCCGCTACATCATCTACAGAAATAGCGGCCGCAGGAGAAAATATAGCTTTGAAAAAAGGGGAACTCTCGCAAGGAGAAGTTGCCCTTCCACCAGTTTTAAAAGACGCCGACTCTGCCGCCCAGCGCGCAAACCAGTCTGCGAATCAGCCGCCTGCGGGCGCCCCTCTGGAAGTTGATGAAGATGACGTGATAAAGGTTGAGACTGATCTCGTCACGCTCAACGCGAGTGTCGTGGAGCGTTCTACGGGGCGAGTAATTACCGGATTAAAGCGGGATGATTTTAAAATCGAAGAAGATGGAATCGAACAAAAGATAGAGCACTTTGAAACCGTCAACGCGCCCTTTGATCTGCTTTTGCTGATAGATTTATCCGGCTCTACGGCTAAGGTCACAGATATTATTCGTGCCGCGACGAAACGCTTCGTCGCCGTCACACGCCCGCAAGACCGCGTGGCAATTATAGCTTTCTCCGGCAATGCCACAGTCGTCTCGCCCTTCACTTCTAATAAATCCGCCCTCAACGCGGCCGTTAATTCCATGCAGCCGCCTCAGGGAGATACCAAGCTGTACGACGCCATAGATTATGCTCTCGACTATATAGACAAAGAATCAATCGGCACGCGCCGCAAAGCCATTATCGTCATGAGCGACGGCCTCGACAGCAACTTGCCGAACGTCGCCGGCTCAGGTTCAACTCTGCCTTACAAGGCCATCTATAATCGCGCACAGGAGTTTGACGGCATGATCTATTCCGTGTGGATAAATACGGAATACGTCGCCCACAGCCCGCTCGATATTCAACCCGAAACATTCGATCTGGCTTACGACCAGTTATACGATCTCTCCGAGGCTGGAAGCGGGCTGTTCTATGAAGTGGAAAAGTTAGAGGATTTGGCAGGCATTTATGAAAAAGTGCTTTACGATCTGGGCACAGTCTATAGTCTATCCTTTAACCCGACCAATAAAGGAAGAGACGGACGTATTCGACGCGTTCATCTTCAACTTCCGACTAAACCCGGAGCCGTCGCACGCACTAAAAAAAGCTATACAAGATAGGAAGTTTCTCAGAGACTATCTGAGAATTTCAAGTTGCCTCAAGACAACGCAGCATCAAGCCGCCGCTGACAATGCAATTGTCGATTTACCGCATCACGACACGGCTTCACTCTAGCGTCGGACGTGCGACAGACCGGCGAAGCTCCCGCGGAGCGTGAGTGGTGACTGCGGCCACGCATCGCCCGGATTACCCCCGGCTTCCGTATCGAGGATCTTCCCCGTCAAGGCATTTTCGCATTTGGCGAGTTCGACCAGAAAGCGGCCGTCGAGCACGTCGGAGCCTGCTCGCGTGGTGGCGTTCAGATAGCCCACGCTCCGGTCTGCCGGTCGGCAGCGCAGCGTATACTGTTTCTCCGCGATCTCAATCGGGAACACGAGGAGCGTTCCCGGAGCGACCCGACCTTCGCCGTCGGTCTCGATGAGGAGTTCCCATCCTTCGGCACCGAGCTCTAGGCGGTCGTGTCCGACGCTGCCGACGTATGCACCGCGGCTCGCGTGGTCGAACCGCAGTTCGCCCCCCAGTAGCTTCGCCTCCAGCTTGGTCGGAAGGATGCCGAAGAGGAACCTGTCCATGCGGGGCTTCTCGACGTGTACCTCAAACGACGGGGCTCCTGACGTGCCCGAGCCGCTCGCCGCGTCCGGCTCATCCCGTCGCAATACGAGCCAGACGAGGCAGGCGAGCAACGCCAGCGCGACAATGATCAGCGATGTCTTCAAGGATGTCTTCATCCCCCAAATGATCGCCGCACTTCGTGGCGGTGGTCAAGCGGCGGAGCAACACGCAGACGCGCATCAGCTACACATTAATAACGAGGACACAACCCGCCATGAATCTCTTAGACAAGAGCACGCCACCTAAGAAACAGCCGCGCAGCCGCATTAAAAAGCCGAAAGAATAGCAAGCCGATTAAGCCTTGCCTGGCCTCTCGCCGCTCCGCTCACAAGGCTCTATGTTTTGGCAGACCAAACGAAAAAGGCATCCGTTCTGGATGCCCTACTCAGGTCTTTTTGTATCTGTCTTTAATGCCATCAAATATTTCACAGAGACACGAATTTTAATAATCAATATCGGTTTGCTCAAGTATTAGACACTCCCCAGCGTAAATACTTGTTGACTCTAACCGTAACTAAGCATAGAGTCACCCCACTCTCACGCGAGAGCGCCCTTGTCGGTGCTTGGACTCTAACGAAATTTCCCGCTTTTCCTCTCGTTCACTATCTTTCAAGCGCTATGAATAGTCTTCGGACATTGCGCCCAACCGTTGTTCTCCTCATGCTGTTGCTGAGCATGCACCTATCGGTCTTGCACAGCCCTATACGCGCGCAGGACACTGTGACTGGCGCGTTTGAAGGTACGATCAGCGATACGCGGACGGGCGCTGCTGTCGCAGGGGCAACAGTCAAAATCACCAATCAACAAAGCGGGCTAGTCATTATATTGCGAGCCGATTCGCGCGGTCGTTTCTTTCAGGGTCTACTCGCTCCTGCTGTCTACCGGATAGAAGTTTCGCTGCCGGGTTACATAACTAAAGAAGTTTTGCAGCGGCTCCTGATCACACGCACGGGCGAAGTAGTACCAGTGCCCATCGGCCTCGAACCGATCGGCACAGGCACGACGGCGACTGTGACGCCGAATGCTCCTGCACCGAGCGTCGAAGAGACGGAGATTCGTGCACAGCTTTACGCACATGACGGGCGGCGCAGTGGCTCGTTCACGGACATCGACGTGGCGACATTGCCGCTCGGCGCAATCACACTGGCTCGCACCTTCGACGAGCTAGCGTTGCTCCTGCCGGGTGTCGCGCCGCCGCCGCAGACTTTGGGTAGCGTCGCAGGCCCCGGCGTCGGCGCAGGCGTCGGCTCGGCCGGGCAGTTCGCGGTCAACGGACTGCGCTCGCGCGCCAACAATTTTACCGTGGACGGATCGGACAATAACGACGAGGACATCGGCGTGCGTCGTCAAGGGTTCGTGGCGCTCATCCCACAGCCGATTGAGTCCGTCCAGGAGTATCACGTCATAACGTTGCTCGCGCCCGCGCAGTTCGGGCGCAACATCGGCGCACAGGTGAACGCTGTCTCCAAGTCCGGCGGCAGCGAGACGCACGGCGCGTTCTACGGCTTCTTCAATGCGAGTCAATTGAACGCTCGCAACTTCTTCGACACCGCGAACGGTCACGCTCGCACCACGCTGCGTGCCGGCGGTCAAGCAGTCTTGCTCGAAGGGCAACCGTTGGTCGCCCAAAACGAGAGCGGCGGCGAAGATTCATTCACGTTCGGACAGGCCGGCTTCGTGCTCGGCGGGGCGATTAAGCGCCCGCACATTTTTTACTTCCTATCGGCGGAAGGCCAGCGCACGATTGCCAGTCAGGAAGCAAGCTTCGCCGTGCCCACGGTCGCACAACGCGGCATCTTTCAGACCGGCGCGAGCGGGATTTTCCGCGATCCGTTCACCGGCGATCCGACCTCTGCGATCCCTGCCAGTCGAAATGGTTCGGCCATCTTCAGTCTCTTTCCGTTCCCCAACAACCCGGCCGGCGTCTACGGCTCAAACACCTTCACGCAAAGTCTGCCCGCCGGCGGGCAAGGTAAAATTCTGTCCGCCAAGTTTGACGGCGACTTCAAATACAAAGGCCGGCAGCAGTCCGTCACGGAACGCTACAACTACACGGACGACTTTCGCATCGTTCCGGTCACAGGCGGCGCGCTCTTTTCCAGCCTGCGTCCCCGCGTGCGCGCGCAAAATTCCTCCTTCTTTTTCAACAGCGAAGTGAGCGCGTTGAACTCCGCCCGGCCGATGTTCAATCAGGTGCGCCTCTCCTACGGGCGCACGCGCCTCGACTTCGACGAAATACGCGACCGCCAGTTTCTCGTGCCGAGCGTGAGTTTGCCGCACACGCCCTTTCTGTTGAATGCGCCGCTCTTGATCAACGGCACGACACCGGCCGCGCCCGGTCAGCCCAACACCGGCGCGATCACGTTTTTCCGCGATCCCGATGTGCCCACGGTCGAAGATGAGATCGGCGCGCTCGGCCAGGTCATCATCGCGGGCTTCAGCCCCATCGGCGTTGATGTTTTTAACTTTCCCCAACACCGCGTCAACAACACTTACCAGCTAGCCGACGAATTGAAGTGGCGCGTCGGCACGCACGACTTGAACTTAGGAATTGATGTGCGCCGCAGTGAGTTGAACAGCGATCTGCCGCGTAATTCGCGCCCGCTCGTCACCTTCAACGGCGCGCCGCGCCTGATCTTCGAGGATGGCGCGTTTCGCTTGCCCACCGCCGCAGACTTAAACCCGTTCATCAGACCTGAAGACCTCGCGGCCGTAGGCGCGGCCAGCAATTTCTACCTGACGCTGAACAGAACTGCCGATGCCAGCAACAGCCTTCGTTATTACCAACTGAATTTCTACGCACAGGACGCGTGGCGTCCGCGCCCTCGCCTGTCGCTCTCCTATGGCCTGCGCTACGAATACAACACGCCCGTGCGCGAGTTGAACCGGCGCATCGAACAGACGTTCGACGCTCCTGAGTTGGCGTTGGCTCCGGGTTTGCGCCAATTCATCGAAGGCCGCACGCGCGTCTTCGACCCCGACCGCAACAACTTTGCGCCGCGCCTTGGCCTGGCCTACTCGCCGACGCCGTTCGGCAAAGATCGGCCGACGGTGCTGCGCGCCGGTTACGGCGTCTTCTACGATCAAATCCTGGGCGCGGTGGCGAGCCAGTCGCGCAACGTTTTTCCCACGTTCATCACACTCAACTTTGGCGGGTCGAACGCACAGAATGATACGACCTCACTCACCTTCTTCAACCCGGCCACGACGTTTCTCTTCGTGGGCGACGCCGACGTGCCGCTCGTGCGCCCCGGCACGCTCAATAGCTTCAACCCGGCACTGGCTTTGACCGATGTGATCGACTTTATCTCGGAACATTTTCCGAGCGCGCTCAGCGCAACACTGCCTGCGCGCCGCCTTCCCACACCGGCCGCGCAGCACTACAGTCTGACCGTAGAGCAGCAACTAAACGCCAATGCCTTCTTTACCGTTGCCTACGTCGGTACACAGGGACGACACTTGCTGCGCTTCACCACACCTAACCTCGGATTCGGCTCAACACTCGTGCCGGTTTCCTTCCATGTACTCGACAGGAACTTCAGCATCCCCGAAGTGGAAGGGCGCGTGCTGCCTCCGCCCCGGCCTGTGAACGGCGTCGGCACGATCACTCGGTTCGAGACGAGCGCGCGCTCGCGCTACGACGCCTTGCAGTTACAGTTACGCGGCCGCTTCCGGCGAGGGCTGCAATATCAGGCGTCCTACACGCTGTCGAAAACGACCGATGACGTGTCCGACGTGTTCGATCTGGCCGGCGCGCCCGCCCTGCCGCAAAACAGCCTGACGCTGGCAGGCGAACGCGGCCCCGCAAACTTCGACGCACGACATCGTGCCACCTATCAGTTCATCTACGACTTTCCACGCCCGCACCAACGCGACGGAGTATCCGGCCTGCTCCGCGATGGCTGGCAGCTCGCCGGCACCGGCCGCTTTCAGACAGGACAACCTTTCACCGTCAACTCGATCCACGACGTGAATCTCGACGGCAACCTGACTGACCGCCTGAATACGACGGATGGCCTCGTCCAGACGGGCGACCGCCGCCAGCCTTTGCGCCTGACGGTCGATCCGGCCGCGCTGCTTGCGCCCGCCGGACAAGATGGGCGCATAGGACGCAACACATTCCGCGCCGGTCATGTACTTGAACTCGATATGACCGTGTTGAAGCGCTTCGCCATCTCCGAACGCCGGAGTCTCACCGTGCGTGCGGACATTTTTAATTTCATCAACCGCGCTAATTTCGGTATCCCGGTGCGCTACCTCGAAGCTCCCGGCTTCGGGCAAGCGACCGATACGATCACGCCGGGTCGGCGTGTTCAATTAGCCTTGAAGTACGCGTTTTAAATCCAACCTCACGCAAAGGAGATAATCATGGCGGGTTCAATCAGCGGTAAGGTCACTAATGCGAGCGGCGGCGGAATGGCTAATGTCACAGTGCAGGCCACCGGCGGCGGCGGAGCGCCCGCCGCTGCCCAGACTAATAGCAGTGGCAACTATCAAATAACGAATCTCAATGCCGGTACGTACACGGTCTTGGTTATACCGGGCGCGGGAACGTTCACTCCGCCCAACTTCCGTGTCACTATCACGCAGAATCAGAATGTGACAGGCCGTAACTTCAAACAAAACTAGCGCTGATAGTGGCTTTCAAGACCGGCGCGGGCTTTTTACATCTCTCTCGATCCCTGCTCGGAGTGGGGCAAATCTTCGCGTTCGATAAGTTTTGTTGGTCGAGCGGTATTCCCCAATGCATGTTACCTGCTTTTTTCGTCTTAGCTGTTAAAGAGCAGGTAGCAGGCATCTACCTTACCAGTCGCGCGCAGACTGCGCTGCGGAGTATTGCGGCAGCCGCTTGGATGAACTTATTGTTCCCTCAGCAACAGCCACTAAAAGCTCAGAGTACGCTTCCGAGATCAATAAATGTCTGCGTCAGCAGCTTTGCACAATTATTCAGAAGCGGCTGCATAAATCACCGCTTTATTCATTTCAACTGAATATTTGTGCAAAGCCGCCATTTCATATTTATTGCTGCTTGGAAAGCTGACCATCATATACCTGATTGAAAAAGTATGATGCGGCTGATTAAGTGAAGCGGTAATCAAAGCAGTGATACAACAGTGATACAAACAATAACGGGCAGCCAAGTGGCTGCCCGTAACTTATAGATTCTATGAAGGCGGCGATCGGAATCGAACCGATGAATAAAGGTTTTGCAGACCTCTGCCTTACCACTTGGCTACGCCGCCGCTTTGGGAGGGAAAGCGGAAAGGCGAAGGGGAGTGTTCGGAGAGGCTGTCTCCTTGCTGCGCCCTTCGCCTTTCCCACTTGAATTTTGGAGCGGGAGACGAGATTTGAACTCGCGACTTCGACCTTGGCAAGGTCGCACTCTACCACTGAGTTACTCCCGCTCAGCGAAAAGAGATTTTACCGATTCATCTGCGCTTGTCAAGCGAAGCCCCGGACGCAGGAAATTCGCCCGCCGACGAAATTTGACAAGGCCGCCCGCCGACGGTTAATTTCCCTTGCGTTACAGCCCGGATACTCCTTTTTGGTAAATTCCGTTTCGTTACCACTCAAAGCGAACTACAGTTGATTCGACGTGCGCACGCGAAGTCCGCCTCGCGTCCGTCTTTGGAGAAAGGTCTTTGCATATGTCTTCGAGAGATTCTTTATCGTTGTCGCCGGAGAGACGCATGGTGCTGTCGCTGTGCGCGCTGTTGCTACTCGCGTCTGTGGCCTTTGGGCAAGGGTATCGCAAGCCGCCGCAGGCTGTACTCGACGTGTTGAACGCGCCCGTCACGCCGTCCGTCTCCATTAGCCCGACGCGCGACCAGATGATTTTGGCGACGGGCGTGCGCTACCCGCCCATCAGCGATCTGGCCGAACCGATGCTCAGGCTCGCGGGCTATCGCATCAACCCCAATACGAACGGGCGACATCTCGCGCCCTATTTCGTTGCGCTTTCTTTGAAGCGCATCGCTGACGGCACGGAGACGAAGATCGAGTTGCCGGCGGGCGCGCGCGCGAGTTTGCCGCTGTGGAGTCCGGACGGGCGGCATTTCGCGTTTATGAACACGGTCGCCAACGGCATCGAGTTGTGGGTGGGCGAGACGGCGACGGGGCGCGCGACGAAGATCAAGGGCGTGATGCTCAACGCGGCCTACGGCGACCCCGTTCAGTGGATGCCGGACGGCCGGACGCTCCTTGTGCAACTCGTACCCGCGGCCCGCGCGCAGCTCACGCCGCAGTCGAACGTGCCGCGCGAACCGAACATACAGGAGAGCGTCGGCCGCGCCGGCCCGGTGCGTACCTATCAGGACTTGCTCAAGACGCCTTACGACGAGCAGTTGTTCGACTTCTACGCGACGGCGCAACTGGCGCTCGTCGAGACGCAGGGCGGGCGCGTGACGAACATCGGGCAACCGGCCATCTTCGACACGGCCGCGCCCGCGCCCGACGGGCAACATCTGCTCGTCGCGCGCATCAAACGTCCCTACTCGTTCCTCCACCCGGCCAACGATTTTCCGAAAGACGTGGAGGTGTGGGACACGCGCGGGAAGTTAATTCACAAACTGGTGAGCATGCCTTTGCAGGATCAAGTGCCGATTGAAGGCGTGCCGACGGGGCCGCGCTCGCACACCTGGCGACCGACGGAACCGGCCACGCTCCTGTGGGTCGAGGCGCTCGACGAAGGTGACCCGAAGAAGAAGGTCGCGCACAGAGATCGCGTGCTGATGTTGAAAGCGCCGTTTACGGGCACGCCCGCAGAGTTGTGGAAACTCGAAGACCGCTACGCCGGATTGCAGTGGTTCGAGCGCGGCGGCCTGGCTTTCATCAACGACTACAACCGCGACACGCGCCGCCTGCGCACGCAACTCGTCAACGTGGACTCGCCGAACGTCGCGCCGCGCGTCATCTGGCATCGCAACGTGCAGGATCGCTACAACGATCCCGGCTCAGCCCTGACGCGCGTGTTGCCCACAGGTCATCGCGCGATCATCTACAACAACGATCAGATTTACCTCTCCGGCACGGGGGCGTCGAACGCGGGCGACCGCCCGTTCCTCGACCGCTTCAACGTCACGACGCAGAAGGCCGAACGCCTGTTCCGCAGCGACGAGAAGAGCTACGAAACGCCCGTCACGCTTTTGAAAGACGACGGCTCGCAGTTCATCACTCGGCACGAGACGCCGATTCAGCCTTCGAATCTCTTCGTGCGCACGCTCGGCGCGGCGAACGCGGGAGCGGCGGCAGGCGAGCCCGCGTTGACTTCGACTTCGAAGGCTCTGACGCAGTTCCCAGACCCGACGCCGCAACTGCGCGACATCAAGAAGCAACTCGTGACCTACAAGCGCGCGGACGGCGTGCAGCTTTCTTTCACGCTCTACCTGCCGCCCGGCTACAAGGAAGGCACGCGCCTGCCCACGTTTCTCTGGGCGTATCCTCTGGAGTTCAACGACGCGGCCACGGCCGGGCAAGTCTCCGGCTCCACGCAACGCTTTACGACCATCGGCGGCCCTTCGCACCTCTTCTTCCTCTTGAACGGTTACGCCGTTCTGGATAACGC
This sequence comes from Pyrinomonadaceae bacterium, assembly GCA_035942855.1. Classification (GTDB taxonomy): domain Bacteria; phylum Acidobacteriota; class Blastocatellia; order Pyrinomonadales; family Pyrinomonadaceae; genus JAIVJZ01. The sequence goes on from DASZCS010000087.1 coordinate 239,110, forward strand.
GACGATGCCCGTGGTCGGCGACCCCGAAACGGTCAACAACACCTACGTCGAGCAGATCGTCTCAAGCGCGAAGGCGGCGATTGACAAGGCCGTGGAGATGGGCGTGACAGACCCCGAGCGCGTGGGCGTCGGCGGTCACAGCTACGGCGCGTTTATGACGGCGAACCTGCTCGCCCACAGCGACCTGTTCCGCGCAGGCATCGCCAGAAGCGGCGCGTACAATCGCACGCTGACCCCGTTCGGCTTCCAGAGCGAGCGACGCATTTTGTGGGAAGCGCCGGAGATGTACATCAAAGTCTCGCCGTTTATGAACGCGCACAAGATCAAAGAGCCGGTTCTTTTGATCCACGGCGAGGCCGACAACAACACGGGCACGTTCCCGATGCAGTCGGAGCGCATGTATCAGGCCATCCGCGGCACGGGCGGCACGGTGCGTCTCGTCATGCTCCCGCTCGAATCGCACGGCTACGCTGCGCGCGAGACGACCGAGCACGTCCTCTACGAAATGCTCGACTGGTTCGAACGCTACGTGAAGAACGCCCCGCCGCGCACGCAGGAGCAGAAAGCCTCGACCGCCGCGAAGTAGACGGCGTGCAAACTGAAAGCCGCGCGAGCGGCGACAGTTAATAGCCTCTAGCGTGAGCTAGGGGACAAAATGCACACCAACTCGCAACGAAGCCCCGAAGGGGCGACACATTGATGCGTTCGATGTGTCGCCCCTTCGAGGCTATATCATTTTATCGATGTCTTGATCCCCGCCCTAACGGGCGGGGCTATTACCTGTCGCCGCTTTCGTGGCTCGCGCTCGCCCGCGTCTAACGTTGGCGGCGGACGTGGTAGGTGGGGAACGTGCCGTATTTTTTGGCGAGGGGCGTTTGGCCGACGTAGTCGCAGGTGAAATCTGCGACGCGGCTGGCGGCCGAGAGCGCGGCGAAGGCCTGGCTGGCGTAGACCTGTCCGGGCGGCGTGATGGGTTCGAGGCGCGCGGCGCGGCTGACGTGCGTGCCGATGAAGTTCTCTTTCTTCGTGACCGGATCGGTGCAGGCGTAGACCGGCCCTGCGTGGAGCGCGATGCGTAAGTTTAAATCCGTGGGCAAGCCGAGTTCAGTCCAGTCGGTCGCGTTCAGAAGATCGCTCAGGTCGAGCGCGAAGCGCCCGGCGGCCTGCACTTCGGGGAAGACCAGATAGAGGCCGTCGCCCCAGGTGTTCCTGAGCAGCGGCGCGGGGCTGAAGCGTTCGACGAGCGAGCCGATAGCGCCGAGAAAATGCTGGACGAAGACGGGAATCTGCGCTTCCGTCAGTTTGCTGAAGTTGACCGCATCGGCGAACAGCAACGCGACCATGTGCGCTTTGAAGTCTGTGTCCGCGTCCGCGCCGCTCGCGGGCAGAAGGCTCTCTTGCATCGTCTGCGCGTCTGCGGCGCGCGGAGGGAGCAGGCCGCTCACGTCGATCAACTCGACGCGCTCCGTTGTCTCTTCGCCGCTTGCGGGTTGCGCTTCGCTTGCGGCGCGGCCGTCGAGAAGCGAGAGGCGGACGAGTTGGGTGTCGAGTTGCTTGGCGTGGATGAGTGCGAAGCCATCGACGAGGAGGCGCGAGTATTCGCTGGACATGTTGCCTAAAGTCATATCCTGCTCGGAGGCGGTGAAGACCGAAGTGACGCGCGCGAGGACGGATTCGTAGCGCGTGATGCGTGCGTTCGGTGAAACTCCGTCCGCGCCTGTGTGCTCGGTCTTGGTCAGTTCGCTCAACTGGCAGGGCAGAACGGTGTGCGTCTCGCCGCCTGCTTCGACCATAGCTTCGAGAAACGACGCATCGCCGGACGTGGGCACGACCGTGTAGCCGACGCCCGCGTTGAGATCAGAGAGGCGCGCCCGTATGACTTGCCGCAGGGCGTCTTCGGCTTCGGGGGGCAATCGCAGATTGTCCGCGCCGACGAAGCCCGTGTAGACGACAACTTTGGGCATGGGCAGGTGTTGTTCGATGAAGTCCGTGTCGCCGCCGAGATGTTCGATGATGAGGCGTGCATTGCGGCGCGTCGAAGTGCGGTCGCCGAGTCGGCCCGGGGCGTTGGCGACGGCTTCGTCGTAACGGCGCGCAGCCTCCGTCCAGTCTTCCGAAACGAGCGCGGCCTCGCCGAGCGTCGCCAGAATCCAGTAAACGTCCTCGCCCTTCTCTTCCGCGCGCTCTAATTCCTTGAGACAGAGCGCGCGCACTTCCGCGGCCAATTCGCGCGCGTCGTCGCGCCGCCCGGAAAGTAGGGCGAGGGTGGCGGCGTTGATGCCCGTCCAGTAGCCGCCGCTCAGGCGATAAGCCTCTTCGTAAAACTTGTAGGACTGCTGCAACTGCCGTTCGCGTTCGGCCGGGTCGCCCGCTTGCTTCCAGAGGTCTTTGTGCGTGCGCGCGAGCATGCCGATGGTCTCTTCGTCGCGTTGCCCTTCTTCATAGATCGCGGTGAGAAGGGCGTTGGCGCGTTCGGCGGTTGCGCCGGCGCGCGCCAGGGCGAGAGCCTGTAATTGACGCAGGCGCAGATCATCCGGCCAGAACTTCAGGCCTTCAGAGGTCACGTCATAAGTTAGGTATGGTTCACCAAGCTTCGAGAAGCGCGCGCCGAGGCGCTGGTAGAGTTCGGCGCTGCGCGCCCAGCGCGAGGGAGTACGCTCCTGCCAGATGGCGAGAAGGTCGTTCAGGTTGAGCGCACCGGGTTGTTTAAGCGCGACGAGGATCGCATCGACATCGCCCGTAGTCGTGGCCGCGAGCGCGGCGTCGAGCGCGGCAGCGCGCGCGGGCGGTTCGATCCGGTAGCCGAGCGAGATGATGGTCTTGAGAGTTTCGAGCGCGGTGTTGCGGTCGTATTGCTTCTCGACTTCGGACAACTCTTCGTAGGAGACGAGGCCGGGATGTTCGCGGCGTTCGTCGTCGCGGTGCGCGCCGTAGTGCCAGTGCTCGGAGAGACGTTGCCGCGCCCAGATTTCGTGCGTGTTCCTGGCGAGCAGTTCGGTCAGTTCGAGCACGTCTTCCGGCAGCTTGACGCCCGACGTGTCGATGGGGCGCGGTTTGTATTCCACAAACTTCTCCTCAATTAAGTCTCAAGTCTCAAGTCCGAAAGCCGCGTTTGACTTGAGACTTTATAACGGCTTGACGGCCGTGAGTCCGTAGAGCGTTTCGGACGGGATGAAAGTCCACTCGGCCGTGGCGCGTTTGATCGCTTCGTCTCCGAGATCGACGACCATGTAGCCGAGCGCGCGGCGCACGCGGACGCGTTCCTCCGCGGGCACGTTGTTCTGTTCAGCCCAGCGCAGCCAACGCTCGGCGCAGTCAATCGCCCACGGATGCCAGAGAAAGCCGACGCCCTCTTTGCCAGTGTATTCGCGCCCCTCGTGGTCTATGCAGGTGGCTGAAAACTCCGCGCGCCCGATGGGGAAGGTGAAGTCGCGCTCGGTCGTGCGCGCCAGATGGTGCGGGATGTTCGAGAGGAGCGCAGGCGGCATCTGATAGCCCGTCTCTTCCTGCGCGCGCAACAGCAGCGAGTAGATTTGCAGCGTCAGCCCGTCGAAAGTCTCATACGCGCCTTCGCCCGTGCCGTGCCAGCCGGGCGGCGTGGTCGTCGCGTCGTAGTTGTCGTCCAACCACTGCGCGGTCTTCTCCAACAACTCGTCGCGGCGCGACGTGCTGCCTTCCCATGGAAGCCCCGCGCGGCGCACTTCGAGCAGCGTCAGGAGCGCGAGCGTGGACGTGTAGGGGTTGGCCTCTCCGGGGTCTTTCTGTCGTGGAAACATGTTCCAGCCGCCGTTGTCGAGCGGGCGATAGAGTTTCAAGACCTCCTGCGTGTAAGCCAGATGCGAGAGCAGGCGCGCGCGTTCCGTCTGGTCGAGCAGATTGGGACGCGCAAGCGCGGCCGAGAGCGCGGCGGCCGTCCAGAGCGCAGGTTCGGCGAGCGTGTCGATGTCGCCCTGATGCGAGTTCCAGCCGTACTTCACGCCGTCGCGTTCGATGGCGACGCCGTGCGCGAAGGGCATTTCCAGATAAGGCAAAAGCCCGCGCAACTCTTCGTTCGACGCTTCGGGGATGCGATACATGGCAAAGAGCGACTGCGAATGGCTCCACGTCTCGACGTTCAACTTCGCGCCCTGTTTGAGCGTCGCTTTGATCCAGCGCAGGTCGCCTTCGGTCGTGCGCCCGGCGGCGAGCGCGTCGAACAGATGGCGGCGCTGCGTCGAGGCGGCGCGTCGTATCTCAGGCATCTCGCGCGCGGGGCGCAGGATGGACGAGTCGTGCCGGTCGAAGAAGTTGCGCACGCGCTCGCCGCCCGGCACGGCGAAGCCCTTGTCGGCCATCGCCACGTAAGCGATGGTGAGCAGGACGAGCGAGGCGAAGACCGCGCCCGCGCGTTTCAGGCGTTGCTGTCGCACGCGGCGCTGCTCGCGCTGCTTGAGTTCGTCGAAGCCGACGCCGAGCACGCCCGCCAGCAATTTGAGTTTGGAGTTTTCGCGTCCGTCTTTGCCCTTGCGCGCGTCGGCGGCGATGGGTTCGGTGCGGATGTCGGTCAGTTGGCCGTCCGCGCCCACGCGAAAGCGCAAAGCGGGCGGGAAGCATTCGAGCATGCCCAGGTCGGGGCGGTCGCTCGCGTTCGGCTCGCCTTCGACGATCAAACACAGGACTCGATCCTGCCGTCCCATCGACTTGAAGAGTTTGATCTCTTCGTTGACCCAATGCGAGACGGCCGAGCGCGGCGAACAGATCACGATCAAGTTGCGCGACAGGCGCAGGGCGTCCGTCAGATTGCTACCGAGGTCGAACGCGCCGGGCAACTCTTCGCGGTCGCGGAAGACAGGGAAGATGCGGCGCGGCACTTCACCGAAGGCGTTGCGGCGTCCGACGAGACGACGCGGCACGCGGTAAGTCTCCAACTCCTTGTGCAGCCATTGCGCCCACTGCTCGTCGCTATGGCTGTAGCTGATGAAAGCCCAATACTTGTATTCGGAGTTGTCTACGGTGACGGGCGCAGGCGTTTCGTCGCCCGCTGGTTCGACACTGGGGGGCATCAATTTCTCCGCTGAGATTTTTACTGGCTGACAGGCCGCGCGCCGGGCAGACTTTGATACGCCGCGATGCGCGCCCGACATTCTAAAACAAAGCGGAGGAAATTGGTTCATTGATTCATTGAAGATATAAAACATTGAATCAATGAACCAATGAATCAATGAATCAATCGCTCCAACGCCGCTTGCGGAATTTGGCGTCTGTCCAGAAGTTGCGCAGGAGTTCGATGCGCGGGTTGGGGAAGGGATCGTCTTCGGTGGCGTGCGGGAGGACGACGCTGACCACGTCGTAGCGATAGGGCGCGTCCGTGAGTCCGAAAGTGCGCCGGTAGACGCGCGCCGCGCGCGTAATTTGTCGCTGCTTGCGGCGGTCGACGTTCTGTTCGGGCGCGGCAAACCAATCGGAGGCGCGCGTCTTGACTTCGACGAAGCAGAGCACGTCCGAGTCGTAAGCGACGAGATCGATCTCTGCGTTGACGATTGCGCCGCGCAAATTTCGCCCGACCGGCAAGGCGAAGTTCGCGGCGACGAGCGCATAGCCCGCGCGTTCTAAAAAGGCGGCCGCCAACGCTTCGCCCCTGCGCCCGAGCGCGAGGTGCGGCGCGAGTTCGACGTGCGCGTTCGCGGCGTCGCGTTCTTTATCGAATAAGCGGAAAAGTCGTGCGGGCAATTTCATCGTGAGGCGTCCTTGAACGACGTGTGCGTGTGAGGTCGCAGCGGTCTGGTGTCCGTCGCGGCGCGCGACTTTGACGCGGCGCGGAAGTATAGCGCATCATCTGAAGTTATGAGCACAAATCAAGGCAGCGAGAGCAACGCGCAAGGGGCGCGTGGTTCGGCAGGGGCGCAGGTTTTCCTGCCGCTCGTCACCATCGTGGGGCGGCCGAACGTGGGGAAATCGACTCTCTTCAACCGGCTCGTGGGCGAGCGGCGTTCTATCGTCGGCGACGAGCCAGGCATCACGCGCGACCGCATCTACGGCGAGGCCGAATGGGCGGGTCGCCGCTTCAAGGTCGTTGACACAGGCGGCATCGTGCCCGACGACGAGGCCATCATCCCCGCCAACATCCTGAAGCAGGCCGAGACGGCGATTCAAGACGCAGTGGCGCTCGTCTGGGTGGTGGACGCGCGCGCAGGTCTGACGCCGCTCGACGAGGAACTGGCGCGCCTGCTCCGCTCGACCGGAAAGCCCGTGCTCGTCGCGGCCAACAAGACGGACGCCGTGCGTTTCGAGGCACACGCGGGCGAGTTTTATCGTTTCGGTTTCGAGGGCGTGTACCCGCTCGCCGCCGAACAGGGCGACGGCGTGGGCGATCTTCTGGACGCGCTCGTCGAGCGTTTCGACGCGAGCGCACGCGTGGTTGAAGACGCGGACAAAGACGCGCCGCGCGAGATACGCCTCGCCATCATCGGGCGTCCGAACGTCGGCAAGTCTTCGCTCCTGAATCGTCTGCTCGGCGAAGAACGCGTCATCGTCTCGCCCCTCGCGGGCACGACGCGCGACGCGGTTGACACCGTGCTCGACTGGCCGCTCGAAGACGCGAGCGACGAAGCGGGGACGGCGCGCGTTGAAGCGACAGGCGCATCGGCCGGGACGGACGCGGAAGTCGAAACTTCAAATCTCGAAACTTCAAATCTCGAATCCCTCGAAGCGATGCCCGGAGATTTACACGTTGAACCTGAGATTTCAAATTCGACATCTGAAAGTTCAGATTCCGAGTCTGCTGAGTCTGCGTCTGATCTAGCGAGGGCAGAGTCGGCGTCGCCGCGCGTGCAGCGTTTTCGTCTGATCGACACAGCAGGCATCAGGCGCAAGGGCAAGACGGGCGAGATGGCGGAGAAGTTGTCTGTCGTGATGGCGCGGCGCAGCCTGGAACGCGCGGACGTGGCGGTCGTCGTCGTGGATGCCGTCGAAGGCGTGACGGCGCTCGACGCGCACATCGCGGGCTACGCGCTCGAAGCGGGCTGCTCGATCATCATCGCCGTGAACAAGTGGGACGCGCTGCCGAACAAAGAGACGGGCACGCCTTTCGAGTTCGAGCGCAACCTGCGCGACAAGATGAAATTTCTCGACTGGGCTCCGGTCGTCACCATTTCAGCCCTGACCGGCCAGCGCGTCGAACGACTGCTCCCGCTCGCCATCCACGCCAACCGCGCGCGCAACACGCGCATCTCCACCTCGCAACTCAACGACTTCTTCGAGCGCGCCATCGACGCCCCGCGCGCCCCTTCGGCCATCTCCCCGGTCAAAGGCGGCCGCTCGCGCCTGCGCGTGCAATACGTCACGCAGGTCGGCGTGCGCCCGCCCACCTTCATCGTCTTCACCTCCGGCGGCGCGGCCGGCAAAAACTCCGGCCTGCATTTCTCCTACGAACGCTACCTCCAAAACCGCCTCCGCGAAGAGTTCGACTTCTTCGCCACGCCCCTGCGCATCGTCGAACGCCACAAACGCGAGAAGGGCGGCGGGCGTAAAGGTGGGCGTGCAAAATAGCCTTGAGCTAATGGTTGCCGCAGGGTGAAAATCCCACTAATCTTTCATGCAACATTGTCTGTCGGGGTGAGGTGATATGAACATAAAAGTCGTTGTCGAAAAAGGCGAAGACGGTTACTTCGTCGCGCACGTTCCGGCTCTGAAAAGCTGTTGGTCGCAAGGCCGGACGAGGGAAGAAGCTCTGCAAAACATCAAAGAAGCAATTGACCTCTATCTCGAACCCGAACCGGAAGAGATTGAGAATCAGGAAGTCGTCGAGTTAACAGTGTGAAACTGCCATTGCTGTCAGGCCGAGAAGTCTTAAAAGGGCAATAATATCGTTGGCTCACCACAGGTGATAGAAAGCAGACCGGTATCCGGTCTTATTACCGCCATCCGCCATTTAGTAGACCCCAGCGTGCTTCTCCTTAGTGTATCTCTGGCCACATCAGTGCTATACTGTCAACCGTCAGCCTATGAAACAAACAGTTTTATAGAGAACTTTCCTCTCGCCATCAGGTTTAGTGTTTCAGCCTTCTGCTTTTGTCGTCTGCCGGACTTTTCAGCACACGCGACAGCCAGTCGAGGAGATAACCTGATGTCAGCAACACCTAGTCCGCAATCCAAAAACCACATTCTCGCTTCTTTACCGCCCGAAGAGTACGAGCGCCTTGCCCCGCACTTGGAGCAAGTCGAACTCAAGCATGGTGAAGTCCTTCAGGAAGCCGGTGGGCTAATCAACTACGTCTATTTTCCTGAGAGGGCGATGATTTCTCTCATCTCTCATACTCCGGAGGGTGAATCGGTCGAGGTAGGCGTCGTCGGCTTCGAGGGCATGTCCAGCATCTCGGCCGCGCTCGGCGTTGACATGTCTCCGCACGAAATGCTGGTACAGGTTCCGGACGGTGCGATGAGATTGAAGGTGAGTGTGCTGAAAGAGGAGTTCAAAAGGGGCGGCACGCTTCATGACAAACTTCTGCGCTACACGCAGGGACTTCTGTTGCAGACTTCGCAGGTCGCGGCCTGCAACCGCCTGCATTCCATCTCGGAGCGGCTGGCGCGTTGGCTCTTGATGAGCGACGACCGCTGCCGGTGTCAAGACCTGCCGTTCACGCAGGAGTTCCTCTCGCTGATGCTCGGCGTGCGGCGAGCCGGTGTGACGGAAGCCGCCCTGATCCTCCAGACCGAGGAGTGCATTAAATACAGGCGCGGCCACATCGAGATCACAGACAGGGCGGGTCTTGAGGATCACACATGCGACTGCTATCAGATTATCAAAGCGGAGTTTGACCTCTTAATCGGGTGAGATTTCAGGCATTGAGCCGGCGGGGACTGCTAATCTGAACGCCGACAAGGTGATTCAAATATATTATTGCCCTTAAAAGCATTAGAGCGACTGGGCTTCGCAGAAGTTCATCGCAAGGGTAGCCACGTCAAGATGAAACACGCCGACGGCCGAATTATTGTTTTCCCCTACCACGACGAAGTTGATCGATACACACTCAAAGGCGCGCTCCGTGATGAGAGCATCGAAGTAGAAGATTTTCTCCATCAGCTTTGAGCTGCGCGCTTCTTGCGCATCGTCGAACGCCACAAACGCGAGAAGGGCGGCGGACGCAAAGGTGGACTGTCGAAGTAGCGTTAAGGCGATTAAGTTATGGATAACCGCAGTCGAAGGGCGAGGATGATTCAGGAGTCGATCAGGCAGGTCTTGCTGCAAGATTGGGATCCTATTGGCATCAACGATATAGCAGAAGCGCAAGATGAATATGATTCCTATGTGGGAGGAGTTTATCGACTGCTGACGTCCGGGGGGACGGAGGATGCCATCATCGATCATTTGTATCGAATCGCGGCGGACAACATGGGATTGCCGGTAGTTGATCGAGAGGACTTGAGAGATGTGGCAAGAAAGCTGCGAGGGCTGGAGATCGAGCGCGGGTGAATGACGATGAATAAAGATGCCCTCAACTGGCAAGTGAGCGCGCGCGAGGGCGAGGCGCGCGCGGGGTTGTTGCAGACGCGGCGTGCCTTGATTGAGACGCCCGTGTTCATGCCTGTGGGGACGGCGGGGACGGTGAAGGGGATGCGTTTCGAGGCGTTGGAGTCGGCCGAGCTCGATGCACGGATCATCTTGGGCAACACGTATCACCTGTGGCTCAGGCCGGGCGCGGAGGTGGTGCGCGCGTGCGGCGGGTTGCACGGTTTCACGGGTTGGGAGCGTGCGCTGTTGACGGATTCGGGCGGCTTTCAGGTGTGGAGTCTGGGCGAGTTGCGGCGTCTGACAGAAGAGGGCGTGGAGTTTCGTTCGCACGTTGACGGGAGCGCGCGTTTTTTGTCGCCCGAAGTTTCGATGGAGGTGCAGGCGGCGCTCGGCTCGGAAATCGTGATGGTGTTCGACGAGTGTGCGCCGGGCGAGGCGTCGCATGAGGTGGCGCGCACGTCGATGGAACTGACCGCGCGTTGGGCTGCGCGTTCGCGCCGGCGCTTCGACGAGTTGCAGCGCGCGGCGCAGGACGCCGGGCGCACGCCTGAGCATCACCCTTCGGTCAACGGCGCGCAGGCTCTGTTCGGCATTGTGCAGGGCGCGTCGCACGCGGACTTGCGGCGCGAGAGTTTGGAGCGCACGGTCGAGATCGGTTTTGACGGTTACGCCATCGGGGGCCTGAGCGTGGGCGAAGAGAAGTCCGTGATGTACGACACCATCGAGATGCTCGCGCCGCTGATGCCTGCCGACAGGCCGCGCTATTTGATGGGCGTCGGGACGCCGGAAGACTTGCTCGAAGCCGTGGCGCGCGGCGTGGACATGTTCGATTGCGTGCTGCCCACACGCAACGCGCGCACCGGGCAAGCCTTCACCGCGCGCGGCAAACTCAACATCAAGAACGCGCGTTGGGCGACAGATACGCGCCCGCTCGACGAGGCTTGCGCCTGTTCAGTCTGCCGCCGCCATTCGCGCGCCTACCTGCGCCACCTCTACGCGACGGGCGAGATGCTGGCCGGTATCTTGCTGACGCATCACAATCTCGCGTTCTTCCTTGACACGATGCGACGCGTCAGGCAAGCTATCCGGTCTGGTGATTTCACGCGATTTCGGCGGGAGTTCCTAGAGCGTTACGGCTCCGGTGTCGAGTGAGTTTTTCCGTTTTGGGACGACACCGCGCAGGCACGTTTCAGCGCTCGCGGCCGATTCTCGTCTCGCGCGGCGCGAAGTCCGCCTTGCACAAATTTACTAACTGCTCAAACTGAAACCTGAAACCATGACTTTTGCCTTCATCCTGCAATCGGCGTTAGGGCCGGTGTTACAGCTTCTCCCGTTCCTGCTGATCTTCGGGGTCTTCTACTTCCTGATCATCCTGCCGCAGCGCAAACGGCAGCAGCAGCTACAGGCAACAATCGCCGCCCTCAAGGCCGGCGACAAGATCATCACGTCCGGCGGCATCATCGGCAAGATCGCCGAGGTGCGCGAAGGGTCTTTCCTTATTCGCACGGCCGACAAGTCGATTCTGGAAATTTCGCGCGCCGCCGTCGCAGGCATGCACGGCGAAGAAGAGAAGAAGGCTTAAAGAGTTCATTTCGGCGCGTCCGTGCGTGTCCGCCAGAGAGAGCACACGGCGTGTCCCTTTATTTGTTATGAAGAAGAATATCCTGCAACGCGTCATCATCATTGCCATCGTCACTATCGCCTGCCTCTACATCGTGCTCGGCCCGCGCCGCCGCGACGAGGCGGGCAATTTGCAATGGCCGAAGGCGAACGACTTCACCTATGCCGGGATCAAGCGCACGCTCTCCGAAAATATACGGCTCGGTCTTGACTTGAAGGGCGGCTCGCACCTCGTCATGCAGGTGAAGACCGATCAGTATCTCAAGAAGTTGACGGAAAACCTCGCGCCCGCCGTGGAGACGGCGGCGAAGTCGGCCGGTTACAACGTCCAGAGCGTGTCTGTGAACACCTCGCCCGGGAATTATCAGGTCGTGTTGACGGCGGCCGACGCCTCGAAGGTCAACGAGATACGCGACGAGTTGCCGAAGAAAGTCGATTTGTCCTACTGGACGCCGTCGGTCTCCGGCAACAACGTGACGTGGACTTTGCCACAGAGCGCGCAGCGCACCTTGAGCGACCAAGCCGTGGATCAGGCGTTCCGCATCGTCGATAGCCGCATCAACGCCGTGGGCGTGGCCGAGCCGACCTTGCAGCGGCACGGCGGGCAAGGCTCGAACCAGATTCTCTTGCAGATGCCGGGCATCCAAGACCCCGAGCGCATCAAGAAGTTGATCGCGGGCGAGTCGCGTCTGGAACTGATGAAAGTCGTCAGCCCGCCCAATCCTTCGCCGATGCAGACCTACCCGACCGAAGAGGCTGCGAAGGCTTCGCTCGGCGGTCAAGTGCCGGCGAACCGGCGCGTGCTGCCCTACCGCGAGCAAGACGAACCGACCGCCGCAGGCGAGACTGGGAACAATGCCAACAGGCCGACGCAGTGGGTCGTCGTCGAATCGCCCGCGGTGATTGACGGCAGCGAACTGCGCAGCGCCGACGCGGCGCAGGGCAGCGGCGGCGGCGACACGAATTACGAAATCGACTTCACGCTCAAGCCCACGGGTGCGGATAAGTTTGGCGCGTGGACGGGCGCAAACGTCGGCGCTTACATGGCCGTCGTCTTGAACGACAAGGTCGAGTCCGCCCCCTTCATCAAATCGCAGATCACTGACAGAGGCAATATCACGGGCAACTTCACAGAGCAGTCGGCCAAAGATTTGGCCTTGACGCTGCGTTCCGGCGCACTCCCTGCGCCGCTCGTCTATCTGGAAGAACGCACCGTCGGCCCCAGCCTCGGCGCGGACTCGATTCGCGCGGGCGTCACGGCCGCGCTCGGCGGCCTCGTGCTCGTCGTCCTCTTCATGGTCTTTTACTACCGTGGCTCGGGCATCAACGCCGTCGTCGCGCTCCTGCTGAACATGATCATCACGGTCGCCTCGCTCGTCATCTTCGACGCGACGCTGACTTTGCCCGGCATCGCCGGTTTGATCCTGACCATCGGCATGACCGTGGACACCAACGTGCTCATCTTCGAGCGCATCCGCGAAGAGTTGGAGACGGGCAAGACGGTCGCATCGGCCGTCGAGCAGGGCTTCTCGCGCGCCTTCGTCACGGTCATCGACACGCACGTCACGACTATCGTCTCGTCGCTCTTTTTGTTCGTCTTCGGCACAGGGCCGATTCGCGGTTTCGCCGTGACACTTATTCTCGGCCTCGTCGCCAATCTGTTCTCGGCCGTTTACGTCTCGCGCACGATCTTCATCTGGCTCCTGAATCGCAAGGGAAGACGCGCCGAAACGCTCAGTATCTAAAAGCCGTGAATGGTAAATGGTAAATGGTGAATAGATAAGAACAGCTTTTCACCATTTACCATTCACCATTTACCATTTACTAAAAGATCATGATTCGACTTCTTCATAACGTAAAAATCGATTGGCTGGCGCAGCGTCGCTATTGGCTGTTTTTCTCGTCTCTACTGATGCTGGCGGGTCTGGGTTCGGCCGTCACGCGGCAACTCGTGCCGGGCGGAACTGAGGCTTTCAACCTCGGCGTGGACTTCAAGGCAGGCACGGTGATGACCGTACGCTTCGACCAGCGACCTTCGGACGATGCTATCCGCACCGCTTTGCAGGAGAAGGGCGTGCACGGTGCTCTCGTGCAGTCAACAGAGAAGCCGAACGAAGTGTTGATTAAAGTCCCGCAGCAGGGCAGCGGCGAACAGGCAGCGGAGCAGGCGCAGGTGGACGCCGGGCAGGCGCGCGCAAACGAAGCGTTGGCAACGTTCGGGGTAAAGAAGCCGGAGAAGACAGACGCCGTCAGCCCCGCCGCCGGACGCGCCCTGCGTAATCAGGCCATCGCTGTCACGCTGCTCGCGCTCGTCGGCGTGCTGCTCTACATCGGCTCGCGCTTCGAGTGGACTTACGGCGCGGCGGCCGTCATCACGGTCTTCCACGACGTGCTCGTCACGCTCGGCATCTTCTCGATCATGCAATGGGAGATCGACCTGACCGTCATCGCCGCACTGCTGACGCTCGTCGGCTTCTCGGTCAACGACACCATCGTCACCTTCGACCGCATACGCGAAAACCTGCGCCTCCACCGCCGCACCTCGCTCTACGACCTGACGAACGAAGCCATCAACCAGACGCTCTCGCGCACGGTCATCACGGCCGGCCTTGTCTTCTTCTCGGTGCTCGCCCTGGTCGTCTTCGGCGGCGACGTGTTGCGCGGCTTCTCGCTCGCGCTCTTTATCGGCATCATCGTCGGCACTTACTCGACCATCGCCATCGCCACGCCCATCATGGTCTGGTTCCAGCAGCGCCTCGAACCGGCCAAGCGCACAGCCACGGCCACGGGCGGCACTGTCGCCGCGACGGCAGGCACTCGCAGCGCCGCGCGCAAGTCGCCCGCGCGCAGTTCGCAGCGCACGGCGCGCTCATAAGTCGCACGGCGCACGCGCATCGCTCGTCCGAGTTTAAGTGCATCTTAACTTAAAGATTTTGCGCTTGACTTGGGCGGGCGTCGCGACATAGACTGAGCGCGTTGCTGGCCCATTATTAATAGCTTATACAAGAACGCTCCCGTCTGCGCGCATACGTGTCCTTGAAGACGGCGAAGCGTGATTGTAGTTGTTTGCCGATAAGTGGTCGGTAGGCCGATCCGTTTCCCCGCGCGGCGTGTGTGAAATCAGACGGTGCGCGCAACCAAACGCGCCTGTCCGCCGCTTACTACCCCCGCTATAATTTTAAGTTTCAACTCAATCTATTATTGCGTTTCGCTTGCGACGCAGGACGTTTGGGAACATAACGCTTCTCAAAGGCATCTAACGAATTGATATTTTGCGCCCCTGATCCATTGGCACCGGAAGTGGGAGGAAAAAGAGATGTTCGATAGTCTGGTGGAGTCTGGTTCGCACAAGGACGATCTTGCGCGAAAAGGCTCATTTTTTCTTGGGACGTTTGCCATCTACGCGGTCATCCTGTTGGCTCTCGGCGTCCTCAGTATCTATCTCTACAATGAGAGTCTGCCGAGCGACAATCTCGAGTTGATGACGATGGTGGCGCCCGTCCCCGTCCAGAATCAACCGGAGCAGCAGCCGGATAAACCCGCCGAGGCGAAGCCCGCCGAAGCCACGCCCGACCGTCAGGTTGCGACCCGCACGGAATTTGTCGCCAGTGCGCTCGACCCGACCAAAGTGCCGGAGAAAGTTTCGGCCGTAGCCAGCAAAGTTCCGCCCGTACCGCCGGGCGGCGCTGTGCGCGGCACGTCGAACACCGATCCGGTCGGCGGCCCAACCGGCCCCATCGGCCCGGTTGGTCCCGGCGCGGGCGGCGCGGGTGGTGGGGGAGGCGCACCCGTCGTGGTGAGCAACGACGACGAACCGCCGCCGCCGCCGAAGCCGACGCCGACGCCTCCGCCCAAACCGCGCGCACCCATTTCGGGCGGCGTCTTGAACGGTAAAGCGATCAGCAAGCCGCAACCGGCCTATCCGCCGATTGCCAAGGCCGCACGCGCCTCCGGCACGGTCACGGTGCAAGTCACCGTGGACGAGACGGGCAAGGTGATTTCTGCGCGCGCCGCGGGCGGTCATCCGCTCTTGCAACAGGCGGCGGTGCAGGCGGCCTATCAGGCGCGCTTCTCGCCGACGCTCCTTTCGGGGCAGCCGGTGAAGGTGAACGGCGTCATTACTTACAACTTTGTGTTGAACTAAATTGGGTGCGACATAACGGTCGGAATTTCGGGCGCGTTGCGGCATTTGTGTAAACGCTGCTTCCCCTTATCCGGCGCTCCGCGACGTTCGCGCTCTCGCTATAGTGCATCCGAAAATTTGTGGAGGGTTCTACCGTGACAATTTCAATGAGTTTGCTTGCCACCAAGTTTCTAGGCTTCTTCGCGTTCCTGCTACAGGAAGGCGGCGCGGCCACTAACGAGACGGCGCACGCGTTCACGATGAGCGAGATGATCAAAAATCTCGGCCCCGTCGCTATCGCCGTCATCGTCATCCTGCTCATCATGTCCATGTACTCCATCGCCGTGATGGTCGAACGCTTTTTGACCTACCGTGCGGCCAAAGCGCAATCGCGCGAGTTTGCGCCGCGCGTGGCGCAGGCTTTGAAGAACGACCGCATCGAAGAGGCCATCAACATCAGCGACAAGCACAAGAAGTCGCATCTGGCGATGGTGGTCAACGCCGGTCTGCAAGAGTTTCGCGCGCACGAACAATCGACCGAGATTTCGGGCGACGAAATCGAGGCTTCGAAGCGCGCGCTGCAACGCGCCATCGCCATCAAGAGCGCGGAATTCCGCCGCGGCTTGTCGGGCTTGGCGACCATCGGTTCGACCGCTCCGTTCGTCGGTCTGTTCGGCACGGTGTTCGGCATCATCGCCGCATTCACGGGCATGAAGAATGCAGAGAGCGCCGGTATCGGCGCGGTGGCGGGCGGTATCGCCGAGGCGCTGATGACGACGGCGCTGTCGCTCGCAGTGGCCGTGCCCGCCGTGTGGATGTTCAACTACTTCACCGGCAAGGTTGACGGTTTCGTCATCGAGATGGACAACTCGGCTTCGGAACTGCTCGACTACTTCTTGAAGAATCGCACGCGCCGTCTGAATCCGTAAGCGCGCCCGAAGGTCGCTCGTTGAGCGTGCCTTACCGTGCGAGAGATGTCATAGAGACCCGCGTTCTCGCGTGCTCTCCCTGTCTGGTGGCGGGAGAGCGCGCGGGACGAGCGAGGGCGCGGCGTGCACGCGCCTTGAATGGAGAGTGATTTATGGGAATGGCAGTTGGCGGGGGGAATAAGTACAACTCCGAAATCAATGTCACGCCGATGGTCGATATCATGCTGGTGCTCTTGATCATCTTCATGGTGATCACGCCGCTGTTGCAATCAGGCGTCTCCGTGGCTTTGCCAAAGGAGATGAACAACCCGGAAGTTGACCCCGCGATCATCAAAGAGTCTTCCGTGGTGGTCGCCATCACGGCGGACAATCAGTATTACATCGGGAAAGATAAAGTCGAGACCATCGACCTGACGGATAAAATCCAGAAAGCGATGGAGAGCAAGAAGCCCGAGGAGCGCATCGTGTACGTCAAAAGCGACGTGAACGCCAACTACGGCAGCGTCGTCGAAGTGATTAACACCGTGCGACAGGCGGGCATCGATCAGATTGGCCTGGTCGCCGACAAGAAGAAGGGCGGCGGTGCCGCTCCGGCTGCTCCCGCTGCCGCGTCCTAAAGTCGAAGGAGACGCGCGCCGGGTTGTGAGTTATCCGAGAGACCGCCGAACGGCTGCGGCGGATAAGCGAGTGAATACAGCCGGGAGGATTTAAGATTATGGGAATGAGTATGGGAGAAGGGAAGAAAGAGGGCGGTTCAACCGCCGTCCCTTACATTAACGTGACTCCCCTGATCGACGTGTTGCTGGTGCTTTTGATCATCTTCATGGTGATCACGCCGCTCAAGCCGACGCGCTTCAAGGCGCTCGTGCCGAGCGAACCGCCGCCTTCGACCGAGCCGATCAAGCCGAACCCGCTCACGCTCGTCGTTGCAATCGAGAGCGACTTGTCGCTCAAGTTGAATCTGGACGCCGCCGGTTCGGCCAACGACACCGCACCGCTCAGCACGAAGCTGACGCAAATCTTCAAAGAGCGCCGCGACAACCGCGCCTACGAACCGGGCAAAGAGAACCGCGTCGATCTGCCCGAAGAGGAGCGCATCGCCAAGGCCGTCTTCGTCAAAGCTCCGCGCTCGCTCAAATACGTCGAGGTCGTCAAAGTCATCGACGCCATTAAGGGCGCGGGCGGCAACCCCATCGGGTTGCAGATCGACGATCTGGCACAGTGAAGTTCGCACATCCGTTGAATGGCAAGCGACGAATCGAGGCCGAACGCCGCTTGCCATTCGCGCTACCTAGTCATCATTTATCGTGTCCAAATTCCCTTCGGGAGTCGTTAAACAGATGAAACTCTCTCAGTCGAGAATCACCCTGATAATGTTGGTCTTGCTGGTGGCTATGAGTTCCGCTGGCTGTGGCATGGTCAACAGCATTCGCGCCAAGAACCAGTTGAATGAAGGGGCTCGCGCCTATAAGGCCGGAAAGTTCGCCGAGGCGCAGCAGCATTTCGAAGAGTCTCTGCGCCTGAACCCCGACCAGCGTAACGCGAAGTTCTTCATCGCCCGTTCGATCCACGCGCAGTATCGTCCCGGCGTCGAAGCGCCGCAGAACGTAGAGAAGGCGCGGCAGGCGATCAGGGCTTACGAGGAAGTGTTGAAGGCCGACCAGACCAACGACGAGGCGTACAACGCCGTCATCTATCTCTTCGGCCAACTCAAGGACGAACAGCAGGCGCGGCAATGGTTGACGGCGCGCGCCGAGATGGGTTCGATTCCCGAAGTCAAGCGCTCTCAAGCCTACACGCTGATGGCGAGCAAGGAGTGGAACTGCTCATACACCATCACGGAGCAGAAGGACAACAAGCAGACCGTGATGAAGGACGGCAAGGCCATTATCCAGTACAAGAAGCCGAAAGAGCAGGCCGATTTCGACAAGGCGATGAAGTGCGTCAACGACGGCATGGCGCTCGCCGAAAAGGCCGTCAGTCTCGACCCTAACAGCGAGCAGGCCTGGTCTTACAAGACGAACCTCCTGTTGGAACTGGTCAAGCTGGCCGAGATGGAAGGCAACAACGACAAGAAGGCCGAATACCAGCAACAGGCCAACGCCGCACAGCAGAAGACTTCGCAACTGAGCGAAGAGAACAAGCGCAAGAAAGAGGAAGAAGAGAAGGCGAAGGCAGCCAAGTCGCCCGCCTCAAGCTAACGCGCGCGTGCGCAATGCAGGTCGTCAACCGAGGCAACTCACGATCGGCAACACGCCTTCTTAAACTCTAACGTCAGGACATCGGGTGATGCTCGACTTTACGGTCGGGCATCACCTATTCTTATCACTAGCTGTTAGCTATTAGCGTTTAGCTGTTAGCTAAAGACAGAGAGCTAACGGCTAACAGCTAACAAGCTTCCCATGATTCGCATCGAGGAAATCGTCGAAAAGGTCGGGCGCAATCATCCGCAGGCCGATCTGGACATGCTGCGGCGCGCTTACTTCTTTTCGGCGCGCGAGCATAAAGGACAGATGCGCGCTTCGGGCGAGCCGTATCTCGTCCACCCGCTCGAAGTCGCCAACATTCTGGCCGACATGCGGCTCGACGAAGTGTCCGTCGCCACCGGGCTCTTGCACGATGTGGTGGAAGACACGCTCGTCGAACCGGCGACGATCCGTGAGTATTTCGGCGAAGAGGTGGCGCATCTGGTCGAAGGGTTGACGAAGATCGCGCAGATCAGCAACCAGTCGAAGGAGGTGCAGCAGGCCGAGAACGTGCGCAAGATGCTCTTGGCGATGATCGACGACGTGCGCGTCGTCCTGGTCAAACTCGCCGACCGCCTCCACAACATGCGCACGCTCCATTTCCTCAAACCCGAAAAGCGGCATCGCATCGCGCAGGAAACACTGGACATCTTCGCGCCCATCGCACATCGCCTCGGCATGGGCAAACTCCGCAGCGAACTCGAAGACCTCGCCTTCCAGCATCTGCACCCGGAAGACTATCGCTCGCTCACCGCCCAACTCGAACAGCGCCGCGCTGAGCACGAGAACTTTCTCCACACCACGACCGCTCGCATCGAAGAGAAACTGCGCGAAGCCGACGTGCCCTACATTCGCGTCGAGGGACGCGTCAAACGTCTCTATTCGATCTGGAAGAAATTGAAGCGGCAGAAGATCGAACTCGATCAGGTTTACGACTTAGTCGCCGCGCGCGTCATCCTGCCGGACGAAGTGCGCTACTGTTACGCCGCGCTCGGCGTCATACACAACTTGTGGAAGCCCGTGCCTGGCCGTTTCAAAGATTGGATCGCCACGCCGCGCGACAATCTCTATCGATCTCTGCACACCTCCGTCATTGGCACGGAGGGGCAGCCCTTCGAGGTGCAGATTCGCACCGAAGAGATGCACCGCATCGCCGAAGAGGGCGTGGCCGCACACTGGAAGTACAAGGAAGGACGACGCGGCGCGCACGAAGACGACGAGGCTTTCCAGTGGTTGCGTTCGCTCGTCGAATGGACGCAGGAGGTCAAAGACTCGCGTGATTTTCTGGAATCGCTCAAACTCGATCTCTACCCGCGCGACGTTTACGCCTTCACGCCGATGGGCAAGATCATCCAACTGCCGCGCGGCGCAACGCCCGTCGATTTCGCCTACCAGATTCACACGGAAGTTGGCAACACCTGTACGGGCGCGCGCGTCAACGGCCGCATCGTTCCCCTTCGCACGCCGATCCAGAACGGCGACGTGGTCGAGATCATACGCTCGCCCAACTCCACGCCCTCGCGCGATTGGCTGAACTTCGTCGTCACGTCGAAAGCGCGCAACCGCGTGCGCCACTGGGTCGCGGAGCAACAGCGCGCCGAGTCGATCGAGATCGGGCGCAAGCTGTTCGAGAAAGAGGCAGCGCGCTTCCAACTCTCGCCCAAAAAGTTGCTGAACGACTCAAACGGCGAGTTCAAAAAGATCGCAGGCGAATACGGCTACGGGCGCACGGACGACCTGCTCGCAGCCATCGGTTACGGCAAACACGTCCCGCGCAACATCATCGCGAAATACCTCGGCCCCGAAAAATTTGCCGAACTGGATGAACGCAAAGAATCGCGCCTGCGCACGAGCGTGCAGGCCGTCAAGCGACTGATCCGGCTTGGTAACGACGCCATCGTCGTGCGCGGCATAGACGACCTGCTCGTGGCGCGCGCACGCTGCTGCAACCCCGTGCACGGCGAGCCGATCATCGGCTACGTCACACGCGGCAAAGGCGTCGCCGTGCACGCGGAGCGTTGCAAGAACGTGCAGCAGTTGATGGTCAATCCCGAACGCATCGTGGCGGTCGAATGGGCGGCCAAGAGCGAGCACGCCGCCTACGCCGTCAAACTTCTCGCCGTCACGGAAAATCGCACCGGCATGATCGCCGGAATCACGAGCGCCATCTCCGACATGAAGACCGGCATCCGCGACGCGCGCGCATCCGTCGCGCCCGATGCGCGCGGCCGCGTCGAGGTCACGGTCGAAGTCTTCGACGTGAAGCATCTCGACCGCGTAATCCGCGCCGTGCGCGGCGTCCCCGGCGTACTCGACGTGGAGCGTTTGCAGGGAGCGGCTTAAAGAATCCGGCGCTCGCTTTGAAACCTTAAACGCGACGCTTGACCGTTAACCTCGCCACTGTTCATTAAATCAGCGCTCGTTAAATTCACACGCAAAGCATCCGTCGCGCCCGAAACTTCATCTTTAATATTTAAAGGTTGACTGCAAGCTCTCGGCCGAAGCCGCGGCAACTGCAAAGGGCACGACCGGCGCGCATTTGCTCTCCGCGTTGGTTTCGTGGCGGAGTTTTTGTTACAATGCGCAATTTGCTCGGCGAGACTAAAAAGAGGATGTGCAGACCGTGAGGGAGATCATCAGAACCGAAGCCGCGCCGCAGGCCATCGGCCCTTATTCGCAGGCCGTCAGCCTGGGCGATTTCGTGTTCACTTCGGGGCAGATTCCGATTGACCCGCAGACGGGCGCGTTCGTCGAAGGCGGAATCGCAGAGCAGACCGAGCAGGTTTTGCGTAATCTCGCGGAGGTTTTGCGTGCGGCGGGGACCAGTCTGGAAGCGGTGTTGAAGACGACCGTGTATCTGGCCGACATGAACGATTTCGCGGCGATGAACGAAGTTTACGCCCGCTATTTTTCAAACGAGCCGCCCGCGCGTTCGACCGTGCAGGCCGCGCGCCTGCCGCGCGACGCACGCGTCGAAATCGACGCGATAGCAATAAAGAAGGGATAAAGGATGACGGATGGGGGATGAATCAGAAAAGCACCCAATCGCTTGAATGCTTTCATTCATCCCTCACACTGCCGCCCTCATCCTTTAACTTAAGCTGCTTTGGCGATTTTGCCGCCTTTGATGCAACTGGTGCAGACTTTCATGCGGACGTTGCCGCCTTGCGGGCGCTGCACGCGGATTTCTTGCAGGTTGGGATTGAAACGCCGACGGGTGCGATTGTTCGCGTGCGAGACGTTGTTACCGAATTGCGGGCCTTTGCCGCAGACTTCGCATCGTTTTGCCATGATTGCTGAAAGTACCTCCGAATAAGTAAAAGCGCGCCGCGCCGCTCGTCCGGCACATACGGTGAGGACTTTGAGCACGCGGGAAACCGAAATTTATAACAAACAGTTTTACCGGAGGTCAAGCGCGTGCGGCGTACAGCGCGCACGTGAGTTGGTTGCCGGTAAGCAGAGAATAGTTGAAGGAGTAGAGAGCCAAAGTGTATAGAGCCGCCAAACAGTTCAGTCTTCTCGCCGTCGTCATTTCACTCGCGGTTGTCTTCGTCGCCTGCGACCGCAGCAAGAGCGGCGGCGATGGCAAGGGCACAGCCGTCGCCGCAACGGTCAACGACAAAAAGATCATGTTGACCGAAGTTGACAAGATTCTCGAACAGCAGGCCAAGAGCCAGCAAGTGCAGTTTTCCGACATGTCGCAGCTCGAACTCGCCGCCGGGCGGCTGCAAGTGCTCGACGAGTTGATCCGCCGCGAGGTGCTCTTCCAGCGCGCCGAGAAAGAGAATTTGCTGCCGAAGGACGACGAAGTGGCGCAGGCCATCAACGAGCAGAAGCAGCAACTCGGAACCAAAGAGGCTTTCGAGAACGCGCTCAAAGAGTCGGGGCAGACGGAAGAGAACGTGCGCGACGTGGCGCGTCGCCAGTTGGCGATCCAGAAGTTGCTCGACCGCACGGCCGCCAAGATCGAGCCGCCGACCGACAAAGAAGTCGAAGACTTTTACAACAACAACAAGGGGCGCTACGTTAGCCAGCGCGGCGTTGCTCTGGCGGCCATCGTCATCGATCCGGCCGACAACGGCGCGACCAACGACGCCAAGAGCGATATCGAAGCCAAGAATAAGATCGATATCATCAACCAGCGTCTCAAGAGCGGCGCGGATTTCGCCACGGTCGCGCGCGCCGAGAGCGAAGACCCGCAGAGCGTGCCGCGCGGCGGCGACATCGGCTTCTACACCGAAGACCAACTCAAGCAGGCGGGCTTCCCGCAGGAGTTAGTTTCGAGGTTCTTCGGCGACATGAAGGTGGGCGACGCGACCGGGCCGATTCAGACGAGCGGCCGCTGGACGATCTTCAAGCTGACCGAGCGACGTTTGCAGAGCGAGAATCTGACGCTCGAAAACCCGGAAGTGCGCAAGGACGCGACGGAGAACATACTCAACCAGCGCAAGCAGATTCTGAACGCCGCGATGCTTGAAGTTGCCATGCGCGAGGCGCGCATCACGAACCATCTGGCGCAGGACATGCTCAACAGTTCGACCAGCTTGAGCAGCCTCCGCCCGGCCGGTAGCCGCCCGCAGCAACAGGCCACGCCCGCAGCGAGTCCCGCGGCGACGACAGGCAGCCCGGCGACCGGCGCAAGCCCCGCCGCCTCGCCCGCCAACACCAACGGCGGCGGCCGCCCGGCGGCCACGACGGCGGCGACGCCCGCGTCCAACGCAAACGCGGCGAACGCTAACAAGTAAACGCCGCAATCAGCGAATCGTAAATCGTGAATCGTAAGTAGAAGAAAGCCGTTTCTATTTACGATTCACGATTTATGATTTACGATCAATCAACTCGTCACCTGTCACTCGTCACTTGTCACTTTAAGAAATGCTGTTTCGTCTCTCGGAAGTTTATAAGTCTTACGGCTCGCAGGACGTTTTGCGCGGCGCGTCGCTCCAGATCAATCCGGGCGAACACGTTGGCCTCGTCGGCCGCAACGGCGCGGGCAAGACCACCCTGTTCCGTCTCATCGGCGGCGAAGAGACGCCCGACAGCGGCGACGTGGTGCGCGCACGCGGCCTCAATCTCGGCCTGCTCGAACAGCACGTCGATTTCGAGCCGGGCATGACCGTCCACGAATCCGCGCTCGCAGCCTTCGGCCGCCTGCAACAGATCGAGCACGAGATGCACGAACTGGAACACCGCATGGCCGAAGCCACGGACGACCTTGAAGCCGTGCTCGAACGCTACAGCGACCTCCAACTTGAGTTCGAGCGCGAGGGCGGCTTCGAATACGCCGCGCGCGCCGAAGCGATCTTGCTCGGCCTCGGCTTCGAGCGCGAGATGTGGGGCATGGAGACGGATAAACTTTCGGGCGGGCAAAAGAACCGTCTCGGCATGGCGCGTCTGCTCCTTGCCGAACCCGACGTCCTTCTGCTCGACGAGCCGACGAACCATCTGGACGTGGCGGGCGTCGAATGGCTCGAAGAATTTTTATCGTCCTACGCTTCGGCCTACGTCATCGTCTCTCACGACCGTTACTTTCTCGACCGCTCCTGCCGCCGCATCATCGAAGTGGAGAACGGCAAGGCCGTCAGTTACAACGGCAACTACTCGGCCTTTCTGGTCGAGCGCGAGGAACGGCGCGAGGCGCAGCGACGCGCCTACGAAAATCAGCAGCACCTCATCGCCAAGACCGAAGAGTTCATCCGCCGCAACCTCGCCGGGCAGAAGACGAAGCAGGCCAAGTCGCGCCGCACGATGCTGCAAAAACTGGAACGCGTCGAGGCCGTGCGCGCAGATCAGGCGCAGGGCAATTTTCAGTTGAAGGGCGTCGAGCGCACGGGCAACCAGACGCTCATCGTCAAAGATCTTTCGGTCGGCTATCCCGGCAAGACGCTCGCCACCGACATCACGTTTACGCTGACGCGCGGCGAAGCCCTCGGCATCATCGGCCCGAACGGTTCGGGCAAGACCACTTTCATCAAGACGCTGCTCGGCAAACTGCCGCCGCTCGCGGGCGAGACGCGCTGGGGCACGAAAGTCCAGATCGGTTACTACGCGCAGCAACTGGACGATCTGGACGACCGCAACGAGATCATCATGGAACTGCGCCGCGTCGCGCCTTCGACCGTCACGGCGGGCGAACTGCGCAACTTCCTCGCGCAGTTTCTCTTCGTCGGCGACGACGTGTACAAACACGTACGCGACCTTTCGGGCGGCGAGAAAGGGCGGCTCGCGCTCGCCAAGTTGATCTATTCGCGCGTCAACGTCCTCGTCCTCGACGAGCCGACGAACCATCTCGACATCCCATCGCGCGAAGCCCTCGAAGAAGCCCTCGACGCATACGAAGGCACGATCATCACGATCAGCCACGACCGCTATTTTCTAGACCGCATCGCGACGCAAATTCTCGCGCTCGACGGGCAGGGCGCGTCCGAGCACTACGACGGCGACTACACCGAATATCACGACTGGAAAGCCCTCGAACGCGCCGAGGCGGCAAGCGCCAAGGCCGCGCGCGAGAAACAAGCCGCAAGCGCGCCTCCGCCTAAGACCAACGCAGCGCGTCCCGCAGAGGGCGACAGCGCGAACGCTTCAAGAAAAGGGAAGGCGTCGGAGGGCAAAGGCGGGAAGAAGAAGTCGCATGCCGCAAACGCGCGCACGCCGCAAGTGATCGAGAGCGAGATCGCGGAAGTCGAAAAACGACTGGCCGCACTCTCCGAAGAACTCTCCCGCCCCGAAGTCGCGCGCGACGCCGCGCGTGTCGTCGCGCTCAACGACGAATATCAGCAAGCCGACACACACCTGCGCACGCTCTACGAAGAATGGGAACAGGTCTCTGCGGAAGCCGCGAACGCATAAACAAAAAACGATGAAGGATGAACGGAAAGCAACTGTCTTCCGTTCATCCTTCATCGTTTCCAATAACTCCTGTATTTCCGAGAGCGCCCACCTGTCTGTACTCTCTGACGCGCGGCTGAGGGTCGTTGAGCGCGGCGCTCATGTTCATTTCCGTCGCGCTTGAGACTTGCGAGCGGCGCGTTGTCAGGCGTATGCGTTTACTGGCAGGAGATAAGGTTGAGGTGTTCGGTAAAAGCCTTACTCCTTGCAGGATACCCTGCGCCGCTTGCGGGCTGCGCCGAGGGCAGCCAGACCCGTGCCGAATAACAAGAGCGTAGCGGGTTCGGGGATCGGAGCGTTGTAGCTGATGGTGTCAATGCCTTCATTACTCGAAGTTGCGTAGAGCCTGAAGAAGGCTATGTTTTGCATCGTGCTTGAGAAAGTCACAAATTGGTCGGTCGTGCCGGAGACTGTGTGGAGAGTTGCGCCGTTGACTCCGTAGAAGATCACCTGCCAAGCGCCGGTCTGCCCCGCCTGCGTGCCCACCACGCTGAGAGAAACCAGGTTTGTACACTGATTGCAGGGCGGCGGCTCGCAGAGGAAACACGTCCTACCCGCGCTGAACGACACCTCTAGGCCGTTAAGCGAGGGGTCGCCGACGTAAGGGCCGACACCGAAGGCCGCATTCGGCTGCGTGGTGGCCTGTGCGTGCGGTGCAACATAGAACTCGAATCTCATCGGCACATTGATGCCTGAGCGTGTACCCGTGCTGTTTATGCTGGTGATGCTCGGCAGATTGGAACCGTTATTCGTGCGTCCGGTCGCTCGGTCGTCGAAGGTAATCGTTACCAGATACAGTGGATCGGCTTGTGCGGCCGAGACACAGGCACACAACATGAACGCGAGACAGAGGGTGCGTGAGAGTAGACGAGGCAACATAAATAACTCCATTCTGACTGACGGCAACGTCGAGAGGCCGCAACGTACAATCGTCGTGCGGCTCCTGACAATGTTTTTACGTGCATTGCGGTATCCCGCGACGCCTGTTCCGGTACTTGTAGGCTATATAAATGTCTAATTCATATCGATTGCCAGAGATGTCAAAATATCAGCGACGAAGTGTTCTCGTCCGCCGCGCGGCCCACCACCCGGTGTGAGACACTTAAAAAGATTAAAGAACCATCCGTACAACAGCCGCGCGCCCGCAGGCCAGATGCTGAAAATGATAAAACTGGCGAATGCGAGAGGTGGGTTCACCAGCCGGTAGGCGCTGCCTGGGTAAAGCGTCGAGACGATGTGGAAGGCGACGAATGTGGAAAGAAATCCGATAACGTACAGGAGTACGGTGACCCAAGTGGATGCATCCACGGCGAAACCCTGAACTGCGAGCACGGCGTAAGCCGACCAACCGGCGAGCAGAAAGCCGGTGGTGACAAGATTCGAGATGACGAAGGCGTCGAAATGCGAATCCATATCGACGCGGAACAGACGTTGAAGCAAAATTGTCAAAGAGATTACCGGGTACATCACGATGCAGAAGACCCAATATCCTTGCGCCAGACGAAAAGAGATCATCGCCTTGCCCGTAGGCCAGAGCACCAGCGCGCTCAAGCCCAGAAACACGATCGCCAGCACGGTTGCGAACAGTGCGTCGAACACCTCTTTCTGATCTTCATGCAATAACCATCTGCTGAAGTCTGACATAGCGGCGAATTATACTGCTAAAATTGCTTGTCGATGCGGCCGCGTGAAGATGCTTCAAGCGCGAGGCAGAGGGACGTCCTCGTCGATTTTAGAAAGGACGCTTGCTTGACATCGGCGCGGGGCGTTTGCTAAGTTACAGGCCGTTTTCAGAGTGTTTGAAGCGCTTGATGTTGGTGTTTGTAGGCTCGTAGCTCAGGGGTAGAGCACTACCTTGACACGGTAGGGGTCTGCGGTTCAAATCCGCACGAGCCTACCAAAATTTCGCGACAGCGGCAGGATGAAACTTCGGTTTCGTCCTGCCGTTTCTGTTTTCAACCGCCGCCCGTCCCGCAACGCTTGCGCGGCTTGCGCTTTCGAGAGGCAGGTTGGTACAATTCGTTGCGTTGGTTTTAACTTAAAAGTCGCGGCGGGAATGAACTTCAAGCCCGGCTTGCAGTTTCCGATTTTCGACAGTGAGCTCCGGAAGACCTTTGCTTTTTATGTTGACGCTGACTCGAACTACGTTTCGATTCTAATCACGACCGACCCGCAACACACGTGCGGCGTCCGGGGCGGCAAAGGCGCTTCTGTCGAATCCGATCTCAAATTGTTCGTTTCCTAAAGACGAACCGAAATTCAGAATCAGGTTGACGCTTTTGCTTCTGCGAAGGCCGCCGCTCGTGTCCGACGGGTTTTTCTTCCGACCCTTTTGAGGAGACGCGCTTTTGGCGGCGCGCGTCCGGCGTGTCGGCTTAAAGAGCACGACGCGCGCGGTCTCGTAAATCTTTCGCGGGAGGCGACAGGCGATGAGTGAAGTACAAGTACAACTGAAAGAAGGCGCGCAGGCGGTGCAAGTGCCCGCGGGCGCGAGCGTGGGCGAGGCTTTGAAGCGGCTCGACCGCGAAGCGGCAAAGCTTGCTCTGGCGGCCAAAGTTGACGGACGCGAAGTCGATCTCGCTTTCAAGTTGGAGCCGACGGGCGAGAACGGCGACGGCGGCACGGTCGAGATCGAGCCCGTGCTGCCCGCAACGCGCGACGGTCTTGACGTGCTGCGCCATTCGACCGCGCACCTGTTGGCCGCAGCCGTCCTAGACCTCTTTCCCGGCACGCAACTCGGCATCGGCCCCGCGCTTCTGGACGACCCGCGCTACGGTTTCTTCTACGACGTGATCGCGCCCAGGCAATTGACGGACGAAGATTTGCCCGTCATCGAAAAGCGCATGCGCGACATCGCCAAGCGCAACCTCGCCTATCGACGCGAAGAGATTCCGAAAGCAGAGGCTCTGCGCCTCTTCGAGGAACGCAGCGAGCCTCTGAAGTGCCAGTTGATCGAAGAGAAGGGCGGCGAGACGGTGAGCGTCTATTACATAGACAATTCGCCGTTCATAGATTTTTGTCTCGGCCCGCACGTGCCGAACACGAACAAGCTGAAAGCCTTCAAACTGCTGACGCTCTCCGGCAGTTATTGGATGGGCGACGCCGAAGGCACGCGCATGCAGCGCATCTACGGCACGGCTTTCTTCACGCAGGAAGAACTCGACGCGTGGCAGCGGCAGAGAGAAGAAGCCGAGCGGCGCGATCATCGTCGCTTGGGGCGCGAGCTGGACCTCTTCTCGATTCAGGACAACTACGGTCAAGGTCTCATCTTCTGGCATCCAAAGGGCGGCGCGATCCGCCGTGAGATGGAAGACTACCTGCGCGAGGAACTGATCCGGCGCGGTTACGGCCTCGTCTTTACGCCGCACATCGCCAAGCGCGACCTGTGGCAGACGAGCGGGCACGAAGAGAACTACGCCGACTCCATGTTTGCGCCGACAGAACTCGAAGACGTGGAGTTTCGCTTGAAGCCGATGAACTGCCCGTTCCACATCGGCATCTACAAGAGTGCGCCCCGCTCGTATCGCGATCTGCCTTTGCGTTACGCCGAACTCGGAACGTGCTATCGCGCCGAGTTGTCGGGAACGCTGCACGGGTTGATGCGCGTGCGCGGCTTCACGCAGGACGACGCGCACATCTTCTGCACGCCGGAGACGGTGCGCAGCGAGATCACGGACTGCGTCAACTTCGCTTTCGCCGTGCTCAGCACGTTCGGCTTCGAGAAGTTCAAGATCGAACTATCGGTCAAAGGCAGTGATACGTCGAAGAGCTATCTCGGCTCGGAAGAGGACTGGGCGCAGGCCGAATCCGCCCTCAAAGATGCGCTCGACGCGCAGAATTTGCCTTACGAGCGCGTCGAAGGCGAGGCCGCTTTCTACGGGCCGAAGATCGACATCAAGGTCGAAGACGCCATTGGACGTTTGTGGCAGTTGGCGACCGTGCAGTTCGACTTCAATCTGCCGGAGCGTTTTGAACTCGAATACATCGGCGAGGACAACCGGCCGCACCGCCCCGTCATGATCCACCGCGCGCTCTTTGGCTCGGTCGAACGCTTCTTCGGCGTGCTGGTCGAACATTATGCGGGCGCGTTTCCGCTGTGGCTTGCGCCCGTGCAGGTGGCCGTGCTGCCGATCACGGATCGCATCAACGACTATGCCGCGAGCATCGCACAGGAACTGCGCGCGGCTGGCTTGCGCGTTGAGTTGAACGTCAGGAGCGAGAAGATCGGCGCGAAGATACGCGACGCGCAGTTGCAGAAAGTACCTTTCATGCTCGTGCTCGGCGACCGCGAGATGGAGCAAGGGAACGTCGCCGTACGCGAACGCGCCAAAGGCGACCTCGGCTCGATGCCGACGGAAGATTTCAAACGGATGGCGCGCGCCCTCGTCGAGTCGCGCGCATTGACGAACACTTAAGTTTCAAGTCTCACGTCTCAGGTCTCATGTCAACGCCGACTTGGAACTTGGGAGTTGGGACTACGGGACTTGCAGCATAGGAGGTGGAGCAATCTCTCCAAGTTTTCGCGGGCGCGGACAGCGCCCTGACAATCGCCGGCAACCATCGGCGCGTATTAACGACCGGATTCGCGTGCCCGAAGTGCGCGTCATCGGCGACGATGGCGAGCAACTCGGCATCCTGAACACGCGCGACGCCATTCGCATGGCGCGCGACCGTGGCCTCGATCTGGT
The DNA here is from genome assembly GCA_035942855.1 of Pyrinomonadaceae bacterium. Classification (GTDB taxonomy): domain Bacteria; phylum Acidobacteriota; class Blastocatellia; order Pyrinomonadales; family Pyrinomonadaceae; genus JAIVJZ01. The sequence continues at coordinate 269,097 of DASZCS010000087.1, forward strand.
CGAGGTGGCCGCGACGGCCGACCCGCCCGTCTGTCGCATCATCGACTTCGGCAAGTTCCAGTACGAGAACAGCAAGAAGCAGAAAGAGGCGAAGAAGAAGCAGGTCACGATCACGGTCAAGGAAGTGAAGTTCCGGCCGGGCACGGACGACCACGACTACAACTTCAAGATGAAGCACGCGCGCGAGTGGTTGACGGACGGCGACAAAGTGAAAGCCACGATCTTCTTCCGCGGACGCGAGATCACGCACCGCGAACTCGGCGCTGAGTTGTTGCAACGTCTGGAGAAAGACCTGGCCGATTACGGCGAGGTCGAAGCGCGCCCCCGCATGGAGGGCAACCAGATGTTTTTCATCTTCACGCCGAAGAAGCAGAAGACGAGCAGCGGCGGTAGTAGTGGCGGCGGCGGTGCGAAACCGGCCGCGCCCGCTCCGCCGATAGCGACGGAGACGAGCGGCGGCGGCACGTCGTCTTGAATAGGAATTTTTTAGTCACGAAGGAGCAGTTATCATGCCAAAACTCAAAACACACAAGGGCGCGGCCAAACGCGTGCGCACGACCGCGAGCGGTAAATTCAAACGCGGCCATTCGCACGCGCGCCACATCCTGACCAGCAAGACGCAGAAGCGCAAACGCCATCTCGACATCGACACGCTCGTGTCCGAAGCAGACGAGGTGCGTTTCAAAAACATGCTGCCCTACGGGAGAAGCTAGGAGAGTTATGAGTGACAAGTGACGAGTGACAAGTTAAGACAAAGAACTTGTCCGCAACTCGTCGCTCGTCACTTGTCACTTGTCACTTGAATTATTAGGAGGGAAATAGTTATGCCGAGGGCAAAACGTGGAAATAAGCGCACGGAACGGCGCAAGAAGATACTTAAATTAGCGAAGGGTTATCGCGGCACGAAGTCGAAACTTTTCCGACAGGCGAGCGAGTCGGTTGACCGCGCTTTGAACTTCGCTTACACGGGGCGCAAGTTGAAGAAGCGCGACTTCCGCAGCCTGTGGATCGTGCGCATCGGCGCGGCGGCGCGCTTGAACGGTCTGAACTATTCGCAGTTCATGCACGGCCTGAAAGTCGCCGGTATAGAACTCGACCGCAAAGTTCTGGCCGACCTGGCCGCCAACTCGCCCGAAGCGTTTACGGAACTTGCCGGGCAGGCCAAGAACGCCATCAGCAACGGACAGCAACAGGCGGCAGCGTAAAGACGGTGAATCGTAAATGGTGAATGGTAAATGGTAAATGGTGAATGGAAGAAGACAGTTGTGCTCCATTTACTATTCACCATTTACGATTCACGAGATTGAGGTTTGTGAATGAGTTCGGGAGTTGGGGAACAAGCGCAAATCGAAGCGGTGCGTGAAGCGTTCGAGCAAGAGTTCGGGCGCTTCGCACGTTTTCGCAGGACGGACGGTTCGGCCGGCATCGACGAGTTGAAGTTGAGTGAGGCCGAAACTTTCCTGCGCGAAGTAGGCGACGTGCGCACGCGCCACACGGGCAAAAAGAGCGCGCTCGCCGGATTGAAGAAATTGATCGGGCGCGTTGCCCCGGAAGAACGCGCGGCGTTCGGGCAGCGCGCGCAAGGGTTGGAAGCCGGGATCGTCGGTCAACTTGAAGAAGTCGAAAATCTGCTGCGTGAACACGTCGCGCGCCTGCGCGTCGAGCGCGAGCGCATCGACGTGACGCTGCCCGGTCGTCGCATGCGGCGCGGCCATCAGCACCCGATCACGCTCGTCCGCCAGCGCATCGAAGACATCTTCGTGGCGATGGGCTACACGGTCGAAGACGGCCCCGAAATCGAGACCGACTTCTACAACTTCGACGCGCTCAATATCCCGGCCGCGCACCCTGCGCGCAGCCCGCAGGACACTTTCTACACGACGGACGCTTTTGCGCTGCGCTCGCAAACTTCGACCGTGCAGATTCACGCGATGCAACGGCGCAGGCCGCCCTTGCGCGTTATCGCGCCCGGCAAAGTCTTCCGCCGCGACACGGCCGACGCCACGCACAACCCGATGTTCTTCCAACTCGAAGGACTGTTAGTTGATCGCGGCATCACGATGGGACACTTGAAGGGCACGGTCACGGAATTTTTGCGTCGCCTCTACGGCGCGCAGACGCGCACGCGTTTTCGCCCGTCCTACTTCCCGTTCACAGAGCCGAGCGCCGAGTTCGATTTCAGTTGCTTCAAATGCAACGGCGCGGGCTGTCGTCTCTGCAAAGGCTCGGGCTGGATCGAACTGGGCGGCTCAGGGATGGTGCATCCGAACGTTTTGCGCGCCGTCGACATCGACCCGCAGGAGTTCTCCGGCTTCGCCTTCGGCTTCGGCATCGACCGCATGTGCATGCTCAACTTCGACCTCGACGATATACGTCTCCTCTTCGAGAACGACGTGCGCTTCCTCGAACAGTTTAATTAGAGCCGTTAGCCATTAGCTGTTAGCTGTTAGCCGGAAGTTACTGGCTCAGAGCTAACAGCTAATAGCTAATAGCTGAATGCTTATGAACATCAGTTACAACTGGCTACGCGAATTGACGGGCACGAGTTTGACGGCGGGCGAGTTGCGCGAGCGTCTGACGATGGCGGGGCTTGAGGTGGAAGCCGTGCATGAGGCGAGCGACGATTTCGTGTTGGAGATCGCTGTCCTCTCGAATCGGCCAGATCTGCTGTCGCATCTGGGCGTGGCGCGCGAGGTCTGTACGCTGACGGGCGGCGCGGTGCAATGGCCTCAGATGCACGCGGCGCGCGAGGAAGGGAAGGCCGAGAGTTTTACCTCCGTCGAGGTGCAGGCCGCAGACCTCTGCCCGCGCTTTACGGCGCGTGTCGTGCGCGGCGTGCGCATCGCGCCGTCGCCCGCGTGGCTCGTCGAGCGTCTGGAAGCTGTGGGGCAGCGTTCGATCAACAACGTCGCGGACATCACCAACTACGTCATGCTCGAACTCGGTCAGCCGCTTCACGCCTTCGACCTGGAGAAGTTGAACGAGCGCCGCATCGTCGTCCGACGCGCACAAGCGGGTGAACGCCTGACGACTTTGGACGGCGTGGAACGCGAACTCGACCCGGAGATGCTCGTCATTGCCGATGCCTCGCGCGCCGTCGCCGTCGCGGGGGTGATGGGCGGCGCGGAGACGGAAATCTCCGACGCGACGCAGGACGTTTTGATCGAGGCCGCACACTTCGCGCCCGCGTCCGTGCGTCGCACGTCGCGCGCTCTGGGCTTGCAGACCGAGGCGTCGGATCGTTTCGAGCGCGGCGTGGATTACGAGGGACAATTGCGTGCACAGGCGCGTGCCGCCGCGTTGATCACGGAACTGGCTGGCGGCACGGCGACCGTGGATGCGATAGACATCTATCCGCAAACGCCCGCGCCGCAAGTTATCCCTCTGCGCTTCGCGCGTGTCAGGGAATTAACGAGCCTCGACGTGCCGCCCGGGGATTCGATTCGCATTTTACGCGCCCTCGGCGTCGAACAGGCCGTCACAGACGGCGCGGGGCAGTGGGGCGTCACGGGCGCGCAAAGTGTGTCTGCTGAGACGCGGGCGCAGGCGAGCTTCGTCAGTCCTTCGTGGCGCACGGACTTACGCATCGAAGAGGATTTGGTCGAAGAGGTCGGGCGTCATTTCGGTTACGATAAGGTTGTGGACACGCTGCCCGCGACGAACGTAGTCGGTGAGTATGGCGCGCACGAGATGCGCACGCGCGCCGCGCGCCGCGCACTGAACGCTTCCGGCTTCGACGAGGCTTTGACGTTCAGCTTTATCGACACGACGCACGACGAACAGTTTGAACTTTTACCCGGACTCGTCGAGCGCGACGGCGAATCGCCGTTCGTGACTTTGAGCAATCCGATCATCGAAGGCGCGGCGCGTATGCGCCTGACGCTGCTTCCCGGCCTGCTCGAATCCGTGCGGCACAACTTCAACCACGGCACGCGCGATGTGCGTCTCTACGAGATCGGGCGCGTGTTCGCGGCGACCGCTGACCCGAGCGCGCGCCCGCACGAGGTCACGGCCTGCGCGCTCGTCGCGACAGGCATCGCCACGGAGGAAGGGCACGCGGGCGCTTCACGCGAACTCGATTTCTACGATCTGAAAGGCGCGCTCGAATCCGCGCTCGACGCAACGGGCGTGGCCGCGCCTGAGTTTGTTGCCGCGAGCGTGCGCCACCTGCGCGAAGGGCAGGCCGCGCAAATTCTCCTGGCCGGACGTGCCGTGGGTACGCTCGGCCGTCTGGCCGACGAGACGGCCGCCGCATACAAATTCAAGCAGCCCGTTTTCATCGCGGAGATCGATCTCGCCGCCGTGCTCGCGGCGGAAGAGGCGGGCGTGCGCTATCGGCCGCTCGCGCGTTTCCCCTCGGTCATGCGCGATGTGTCGCTCGTCGCGGCTCGTAGCGTCACGTTCGCGGAGATGCAGCGCACCGTGCTTGAGTTGAATCTCGCACAGGTGCGCCGCGTCGCGCTCGTCTATGTCTATGAAGGCGAGCGCGTGCCCGAAGGTCAACGCTCCGTCACGCTCCGCATCGAATACCGCGCTGACGACCGTACGCTGCGCGACGAAGAAGTTGACGAACTGCACACGCGCATCGTCAGCACGCTCGAAGAGAAATTCAACGCACAGTTGAAACGCTGAAATAGGGGTCAGAGGCCAGAGGTCAGAGGTTAGTTTGAAAACAGAAAACTGTCTTTCACTGATCTCTAACCTCTGACCTCTGACCTCTGCTTTTTACCTCTTGCGCTCGGAGACGCGAAGTCGCATAATCGGTCGGCAATTTTGAATTGCTGTTTTATGTTGAAGGAGAAGCGATGGTCGGACTAACCGGACTGGAGAAATTTTCACACCTCGAAGATAAGATTTACCGCACCATCGAACTGACCAAGACGTTGCGTCAGGAGAAGGAGACGCTGGAGCGCGAAGTGGCCGCCACGCGGCGCGAGTTGGGCAATCTGCTCGACGAGAAGGAACGGCTCGAATCACAGGTCGAGCGTCTCTTGTCCGAGCGCGACATGATCCGCATGAAGGTCGAAGCGATGCTCGACGCCGTTGCCGTGCTCGACCCGGAGATGGCCGAGGCTGTCAGGAAGTGAACGGCCGCCGCGAAACGAGTTAAGTTATGAGCGCCATCAAAAGCCCCGGGGATTCAGGGGGCACACCCACCATCCGCGTGGAAATCTACAATCAGATTTACAACATCCGCTCCGACGGCGACAGCGAATACGTGACACAACTCGCAGAGTTCGTCGACCGCCGCATGCGCGAAATTTCTTCGGGGACGCTCACAGTGGATTCGCTCAAAGTGGCGATCCTCGCCGCGCTCCACATCGCAGACGAACTGCACCGCCTCAAACGCCTGCACGAACAGGCCGACTCGCAACTGGCCGCGCGCAGCGGCGAATGCGCAGACCTCCTTGACCGCCTGCTCAAGGCACGCACGAGCGTCGCCGAACAGCAGACCGCCAACCAGAGCAACATCTCCTTTAGCTGAAACTTGAGAGAAAATCGGGGCGCAGTTGTCAAGTTTCGAGAGCCACTTTTTAGCACTTGAAATTTGACAATCGAGGCGCACGTTTGTGCTAGTATCGCAGTCGGCTGAGGGAATTTATTCTGCGTGGTTCGTCACCGATTTCCCATGTTGAGCCAATGCCGTTGATTAGGGAGTCCGACGCCGCTTTGATAGCCAGTGCATTCCTTCATCGTTAAGGAACTGCCAAAGGCCGCGGCTCACAAAAGGACACCCACCTGTTGAGTGCAGGTTCAATTACGGCTTCGGAACGGCTTTCGCGGATGTCCCTCTGCCACTCCTTTTCAGTGACAAGTGACAAGTGACAGGTGACAAGTTGAACCGGCTTCGGCTTTTCTGACTTGTCACTTGTCACCTGTTACTTGTCACTTTCTTTTTTGAGGCGCGCGATAGACGGATGAGAGTCTTGATGTTTGGCGACGTGGTGGCGAAACCGGGGCGCACGGCCATCCTCGAACGCATACAGGATTTGCGCGAGCAGCACCACATCGACCTCGCCGTGATGAATGCCGAAAACGTCGCGGGCGGTTTCTCCATCACGCCTTCGCTCGCGGACGAACTGTTCGCCGCAGGCATCGACGTGATGACCTCCGGCAATCACATCTTCGACAAGCGCGACGTGATCCCCTACATCGAACGCAACGGCCGCTTGCTTCGTCCGGCCAACTATCCGCCGGGCACGCCGGGCGCGGGACTGTGGGTCGGAGAAGTGCGCGGCACGCGCGTCGCCGTCTTGAATTTGATCGGGCGCGTGTTTATGGGCGCGGCCGACGATCCGTTTCGCGTGGCGAACGAGTTGGTAAGTTCCATCCCGGCGGATGTACGCGTGCGCCTCGTAGACATGCACGCGGAGGCGACTTCGGAGAAAAGCGCGATGGGGTGGTTTCTGGACGGGCGCGTCTCGGCCGTGGTCGGCACGCACACGCACGTGCAGACGGCCGACGAGCGCATCCTACCGAATGGTACGGCCTTTCTCTCCGACATCGGCATGACGGGCAGTTACGCCGGAGTCATCGGCATGAACAAGGACGACGTGATCGCGCGCTTCACTTCGGTGACGCACCGTCGCGCGGAGCACTCCGCAGGCAACGTGCGTATTTGCGCCGTTGTCATAGACGTTGACGAAGAGACGGGGCGTGCGCGCGAAATCTCGCGCCTGTCGCTGCCACACGAATCTTGAGAGACGGTTCGGTCGGCGTTTCGTCTCTTTGAAACAATTCGCTCCTCGCTCCGTTTATACACGGCGGCGACAAAGTTTCCCATAACTACACGAAGCAATCACGGAGGATTCTTTACAGATGAAGACCCGCACACTGTTACCTTTGCTCTTGTTGCTCTGCTGCGCGTGCTCGTCGCAGGCGCAAAACTCTCCGGCCGCGTCGACAGCCGCGCAAGGCGATGCCCCGGCGCGCGGGCAGCGACCAGCCCCGGCCGAACGCGGCGACGCGACGGCGACCGTCAAAGGCAAAAAGATTTCCATCAACTACGGTCGTCCCGCCATGAAGGGGCGCGACCTGTTGGCGCAAGCGCCGGTCGGCACGGTCTGGCGCGTTGGCATGAATCAGGCGACCGAGATCACGACCGACGCAGATCTCTCGGTCGGCGGCAAGGAACTCAAAGCGGGCAAGTATTCGCTCTGGGTGCGACGCACGGCCGAAGACTCGTGGACGCTCGCCTTCCATCCGAAGACGGGCGTGTGGGGTGCGCCGCCGCTGAAGGAGGGCTACGCAGCCGAGTTGCCCTTGAAACTTGAGAAGGCGGCAGACTCCGCAGAGATGCTGACGATCAACCTCGCGGACGCGGGCGGCGACGGCGAAGTCAAAATCCACTGGGGCACGACCGTGATGAGCGGCAAGTTCGGCGTCAAGTAACACTAAGTTTTAAGTCGCATCAGAAAAACGTGGCCGCCCGAGTTGAGCGGCCACGCTTTTTTTCATCCCTCATCCCTTATCCTTCATCCCTGCCTCTCAAGGTGCGCTGTTATCCGGGACGGGTTCGATGCGTTGCGGCAGTTGCGACGTGTGTATGTCTTCTTCGGGGACGGCCGAGAGCAAGTCGCGGTAAAGTTCGGGCATTGATTTGACGCGGCCGTTGCCGTCCGTGACGACGTGGCCGGTTTCGCCTTCGGCGATGATGAGTCCGTCAGAGGCGCGCAAAATTTCGTAGCCGAAACGAACGGAGCGGCGGCGCAGTTCCGTGATGTGGGTGCGGACGATCAGTTCGTCGTCGTAGAAGGCAGGGGCTTTGTAGCGGCAATAGCTTTCGGCGACGACGAGAAAGGCGTCGGAGTTTTCTTCCATTTCGCGATAGGCGAAGCCACGCGCGCGACAAAACTCCGTGCGGCCGATTTCGAACCAGACGAGATAGTTGGCGTGATAGACGACGCCCATCCGGTCGGTTTCAGCATAGCGCACGCGCAGCGTCGTCTCGTGCCACACGTCGAACAGGGCATCGTCCATCGCAGTTTCCGCCATCATAAAAGCCTCCCGCACGATTGCTCTCGTGGCCGGGAGCAATCTACACTAACGAAAAATGAGCCGTGTGTCTGCGGACTATAAAAGCGAAAGGTTCGAGATGTCAAAGAGAAATAAGTGCGTGCGCCTGCGTGCGATTTTTGCCTTCATCGCCGCGTCTGTCTGTGCGGCAGGGCTGTGGCCTTGGGGCGTGCCGGGTTCGTCCGCGCAACGACCTACGCCGCAGCGTCCGCCCGTCGCGGCGGTCAATCCGCGCAGCGCCAGCGTGGCGGCGGCGACGGCCGAAGTGTTGAAAGAGACGGGCGAGATCAGGAAACTCGAAGTGCTCCGCGCCGTCAAGAGCGGGGCGCAGTCGCGCGCGGAGATCGAGCGCATGCTGGTGCGCAACCTGGACGAGGACACGACGCCCGCCGAACTGCGCGCGAGCGAACTCGCCTTGAAGAAGTTGGGACTCGTGCCCGCCGATTTCGCCCTGCGCTCGTTCATGATCGAACTGCTCACCGAACAGGTGGCCGGTTACTACAATCCGAAGACACAGGAGTTCTACCTCGCCGATTGGATCGACCTCGACGCGCAGCAACCCGTCATCGCGCACGAACTGACGCACGCGCTGCAAGACCAGCATTTCAACCTGCGCCGCTTCGAGAATTGGCCGAAGGGCGACTCGGATGCGGAACTCGCCGCGCACGCTCTCGTCGAAGGCGACGCCACGCTCGTGATGACCTTCTACGTGATGCGCGATTTGAAGCGCGTTGCGGCGATGATGAAATCCGTGAACGCGGGGTCGGGTTCGTCCGAGAAGATCGAGAGCGCACCACGCGTGCTGCGCGAGTCGCTGTTGTTCCCTTACAAGCAGGGCATGGAGTGGGCATCCACCGTTTATCGTCGCGGCGGCTGGCCGCTCGTCACCGCGGCCTACACGAAACTGCCGCGTTCAACCGAACAAATTCTGCACGCCGAAAAGTATTTCGCGGGTGAAGAACCTTTGAAGATCGAGTTACCGGATTTGGCCGGACTGCTCGGCAAAACTTGGGTGCGGCTCGATTACGACGTGAACGGCGAGTGGAGCTATTTTCAAATTCTGGATGAATACCTGCGCGCCGAGAAAGAATCGCAGAAGGCCGCCGAAGGTTGGGGCGGCGACCGTTTCGCGCTCTACGAAGACCGCGCCACGCGACAGGTCTTGCTCGCACAACTAACGGCCTGGGACACAGAGGCGGACGCCGCCGAGTTCTTCGACGCCTACGTCAAACGCACCGAGCGTCGCTACAAAGATGCCATCGCCGACACGCGCGCCAGCGTCCCCGTCGAAACCCGCCGCGTCTGGCGCACCACGGCCGACGGTCTTGTCCTCATCGAACGCCAGGGCACACGCGTCTGCATCCTCGAAGGCATCCCAGCGAAGGCCGACATTAACGCCTTGTCGAAAAAAGTGCTGGTCACTTTGTAGGCCGCCGATACTTTCCTGATTCTCAGAAAGATAGACGTTGTATGGTTAATCTGATTATGCGGCATCGGGCGATGCTGGAGAAAAGGCATTACGTAAGAAAGGCCGATCCCGACGCAAATTATTGGTTCGACTTCTCCAAGCATGTTCTGGAAACATATATCAGCAAGTTCGGTGAAGATTTCAATTTAATCCTGTTCGGCTCGGTCAAAATCGAGGATGATTATTTTGTCCTTCCGTACAGAGCTTTTAAGCATATTTTTAGTGATTCTTTTCTCGCTAGAGATGGCAGAAATCGTTGGATCGGCAGCGTTCGGTACAATGAACTACGGGTTACAAACTGTTTTGTAAGGCCCGATATTACTGCGTACTATGGCGAGGCCTTATTGCTTGGACTGCCGAGTTTTCAGTCCGCAAATATATCGGAAGAAGAACAAAATGATTATGCTATTGAAAATCGCAAAATCGAAATTAAAGCCAGACAGAAGCAGTCAGTCTTTCGTCGCCGTGTACTTTCCAATTTTGGCTACCGTTGCTGCCTCACAGGAATAAAAGAACGGGAGCTTTTAGTAGCGAGTCATATTGTGCCGTGGTCTGAACGCAAGGATGCCCGTCTTGATCCTAAAAACGGCTTGTGCCTCTTCGTCTTGTATGATCGCCTTTTTGATGCCGGTTATTTCTCTCTCTCCGACAGGAATGAAGTGGTTATTACGCCGAGACTGGATTCACTAAGCCCGCAACTTCAAGACACATTAAGAAATATAGAAGGGCTAAAAATCCGCGCACCCAAGACACACCAAATAAAACTTGAGTACCTCCAGTATCACCGCAAACTGATATTACTTCGCTGAGGTGGACATGTTTCAATATACAAAGTGATGATTCGAGGAATTGAGTCATAGCCTCTATGCCGCGAAGTATGAACTTCTGCATCTTACCTCTATAACTTTCTGACATCTCCACACACCTATGTCACATAACAGGCGCGTTGTCTCGCGTTGTGTTCGTATGTTATGTTGGGGCATCTTTGGCGATAAAATTTGAGCAATGAAGGTTGCGGGGTTGTGCCTGCCGGGCGCACGTTCGCGCGTTGTTAAAGTGTCAAGATGAAGTCAGAACCATTATCTTCGGCCGCCCTGTCAGAGCGGCGTACGCGCATGCGCGAATTGGTCGAGGAGTACGAACGCCTCGCGGCCAAACTTGAGCGCGGCGGTGGGGCGGACAAGATCGAACGGCAGCACAGCCAGGGCAAACTCACGGCTCGCGAACGGCTCGCGCTCTTGTTAGACCCGGGCGCTTACGCGCAGGAGATCGGGTTGCTCGTCGCCTATGACGAATACAAGGGCAGCGCGCCTGCGGCCGGAGTCGTGACGGTCGTGGGGCGCGTAGGCGGGCGCGAATGCGTGGTCGTCGCCAACGACGCGACGGTGAAGGCCGGTTCGTGGTGGCCTGAGACGATCAAGAAAATCCTGCGTGCTCAAGAGGTGGCGATGCGCTCGCGCGTGCCGATCATCTACCTCGTGGATTCGGCGGGCGTGAATTTGCCGTATCAAGGCGGCGTCTTCCCCGGACAATACGGTGCGGCGCGCATCTTCTATTACAACTCGATCATGCGTCGCTATTTGCGCGTCCCGCAAATCTCCGCCGTGATGGGGCCGTGCGTGGCGGGCGGCGCGTACCTGCCCGCGCTCTCCGACTTGATCGTGATGGTCGAGGGCACTTCGTTCATGGGACTCGGCGGCGCGAATCTCGTCAAGGGCGCGACCGGGCAGACTATCGACAACGAGACGCTAGGCGGCGCGCGCACGCACAACGAGATTTCCGGCGTCGCGCATTATCGTGTCAAGAGCGACGAAGAGTGCGTGGCGAAGATCAGGGAGTTCGTTTCCGAAATTCCTGCGAACGAACAGTCGCGCGCCTTGTCCGTCGCGGAAAGCGCGGAGGCGGCGCGTCCGGCCGAAGAGATTTACGATCTCATCCCGGAAGACCATCGACAGCCTTACGACGCGCGCGCAATTCTCCAGTGCATCATCGACGAAGGGCAGTGGGACGAGTTTCAGGCCGACTACGCGCGCGAGATGATCACCGGGCACGCGCGCATACGCGGCATACAGGTCGGCGTCATCGCCAACAGTCGCGGGATGTTTCGCGCGGCCGGTGGCGGCCAGCCCAAATTCGGCGGCATCATCTACACGGAGTCGGCCGAGAAGGTTGCTTACTTCATAGACGTGTGCAATCGACATCGCACGCCGCTCGTCTTCATACAGGACGTGTCGGGCTTCATGGTGGGCGCGGAGGCGGAACATTCGGGCATCATCCGCGCAGGCGCGCGCTTCGTCGAAGCGATGGCGACAGCGAGCGTGCCCAAGATCGTCCTGACGATCAATCATGCTTCGGGCGCGGGCTACTACGCGATGGCCGGGCAGGGCTTCGACCCCGACTTCATCTTCAGTTGGCCGACCGGACGCATGGGCGTGATGGAAGGCGACTCGGCCGTGCAGGCTCTCTTCGGGACGCAACTCGACAAGTTGAAGCGCGAGGGCAAAGAGCCGGACGAGAATTTAAAGGCAGAGATGGTGCGCGTGCGCGAGGATTACGACCGGCAGTTGGACGCCAAACACGCGGCGGCGCGCGGCTTCGTCGATGCCATCATCACGCCCGACGAGACGCGCGATGCGTTGGAGTTGGCCTTGCGCGTCAGCGCCAACTACGACGGGCCGCATCTCGGCCACTTCGTCCTGCCGCCGTCGCTGGCGTGAATCGAAGTGTTCCGTTGTGTCGGACGACGACGCACATTTTTTCGTGCAACAGTTTTCATCTTGTGAGAAACTACGCGCCAAGTTAGCAGTTTCAAACGAAACAATCGCAGAGAGAAAACTGGTCGCACTGGCGTCTTGCGAAAACGCTTAGCCGTCGGCCTCGGGGGCGCGACGCGATATTCCAACGGAGGATGAGATCAACATGAAGAGAAATGTCAAAGGCAAACTGATCTGTCTCTTAATCCTGTTCGTCGCGGCTGTTTTCGTCGGCGCGGATTTGCCCGCGTCGGCGCAGAACACCAACAGCGGCACGACGGGCGACTCCATGACGCAGAATACGAACACCGGCGAGGCGAGCGCGAACACGGGTCGTCGTGCACGCCGCCGCCAACGCCGCCGCGCTCGCCGTCGCGCACGCCGGAACGCGAACGTTACCACGCCCGTCGAAGCGCCCGCCGACGCGAACGCTAACACGGACACGACCGGCGCGACCACGCCGACGACCGGCGACACCACCGGCGGGACGCAGACCGGCGGCGGTGGTAGCCTGCCCGGCATGGGAACCTTCGGCGACGTGGCCGACCTGTCCGGCACTTACACCGGCACGATCAACTACCCGGAAGGCGGCATGACGGGCGAGGCGACGCTCACCTTGACGGGCAACACCTTCACCATCACGGCCGGTTCGGCGACGGTAAACGGCACGTACAGCGCGCGCAGTTGGCCGGGCTACACGGCGCTCTCGATGCGCTTCGGCGACACGCTGCCAGCCACCATCGTCTCGACGCGCGCGTGGCACAGAGGCCGCACCTTGAGAATCCAGAGCGTCCGCGGCGAGTCGCGCCCGTTCTCCTTCAACGGCAGAGGCGATGCTGCCGGTGGCGGTGGCGGCGCTGATCCTTCGGCGGGTGCCGCAACCGGAGGCACGCGCAGTCGCGCGCGGGGTCGACGTTCGCGTGGCCGTCGTGGCGGCGCAACAACGGGCACGACGACGACAACAACGCCCGATGCTACTCCGACGCCGCCCCCGACCCTCTAAACCAGAGCGCTTGTCTTGGAATAAAGCGTAGGTAAAAAGGTAAAAGGCAAAAGGCGAGAATCCCTTCTTGCTTTCACTTTTACCTTTTTACTTTTCGCCGCCGGTTTAAAGGCAGCCAAACGTTTTTCGGTTGTTGTGTGCACAAGATGAAAGAGAAGATTCGCATTGCGAGCGGGCAAGGGTTTTGGGGCGACATGCTCGACGCGCCCGTGCGTCAGGTTGAAGGCGGGCAGATAGACTACCTGATGCTCGACTATCTGGCCGAAGTTACCATGTCCATCATGCAGAAGCAGCGCGCACGCGACCCACGCGCCGGCTACGCGCGCGACTTCGTGCCGCTCATGCGCGAGATTCTGCCCGCCTGCGTCGAACGAGGTATCCGCGTGACGGCGAACGCGGGTGGCGTCAACCCGACGGGCTGCGCCGAGGCAGTGCGCGAAGTGGCGCGCGAACTCGGACTCGAAGGACGCCTGCGCATCGGCACGGTGACGGGCGACGACATCATGGGGCGGCTCGACGAGTTTCTCGAACGCGGGCTGGAACTGCGCAACATGGATACGGGCGAGCCTCTATCAAAGGTGCGCGATGCGATTCAGAGCGCGAACGTCTATCTGGGCGCGTGGCCGATGGTCGAGGCTTTGAACCGTGGTGCGCAGGTTGTCGTCACCGGGCGCGCGACCGACACGGGCTTGACGCTCGCGCCCATCATTCACGAGTTCGGCTGGCGCGCGGACGACTGGGACAAACTCTCTGCCGGAACTATCGCGGGGCACATCATCGAATGCGGCGCGCAGTCTTCGGGCGGCAACTGCCAGTATGATTGGCGCTCGATTCCAGACCTCGCCAACGTCGGTTTTCCCATCGTCGAAGCCTACACGGACGGCACGTTCGTCGTCACGAAACACGAAGGCACGGGCGGCATCGTCTCGATCCCTTCGGTCAAAGAACAACTCGTCTACGAGATGGGCGACCCGCACGAATACATCACGCCCGATTGCGTCGCCGATTTCACTTCGATTCGACTTGAAGACGCAGGGAAGGATCGCGTGCGCGTGCACGGCATCAAGGGACGACCGGCAACGGAGTTCCTGAAAGTCTCGATCAGTTATTCCGCCGGATACAAGGCTGTGGGCACGCTCGTCTATTCGTGGCCTGACGCTTACGCGAAGGCGCGTGCGGCGGACGAAATCCTGCGCGCGCGTTTGGAACGCCTCGGCCTGCGGTTCGAGCAAATTCTGACGGAGTTCGTCGGCGCGAACGCGACCCACGGGCACTTGGCGGGCGAGCCTTCGCCTGACCTGCCCGAAGTACAACTGCGCGTCGGCGTGCGCGGCACAGATCGCGCATCGGTCGAACGCTTCACGAAAGAGATCGCGCCGCTCATCCTGACGGGGCCGCCGGGCGTGACGGGGTTCGCGGGCGGTCGTCCGAAGGTTGAAGAGATCGTCGCTTACTGGCCTGCGCTGATCCCGAAGACGGAGATCGAAACGCACGTCGAGGTGACGGAAGCGTGAGCGCCGACAACGACACGCCGAAAGATGAAGTGGAGGTCGAAGCGGAGGTCGCCGTCTCCGGCGCGCAAGGTCTCTCGTGGCAGCGGCGCAGCACCGAGGTCGTTGCCGACTGCCGCGTCTTCCGCGTGCGGCGCGATGTGAGCATCAGCCCGCATCGAGGCAGCGAGCACGACTTCTTCGTCCTCGAAGCGTCCGATTGGATCAACATCATCCCTTTGACGGCGAACGAAGAGGTGGTGATGATCGAGCAGTACCGGCACGGCTCGCAGGAGGTGACTCTGGAGATTCCGGGCGGGATGGTGGACGCGGGCGAGTCGCCTGCTGTAGCGGCCGCGCGCGAGATGCTTGAAGAGACAGGCTACGGAGCCACGGGCGAGGTCATCAGTCTCGGCAAGGTCAGACCCAACCCGGCGATTCACGACAACTGGATACACACGTTTCTTGCGCGCGACGTGACGCTCAGGCAGAAGCCCGTCATCGAAAGCACGGAGCACACCATCGTGCGGCTCGTGCCGCTCGCCGATATCCCGCGGCTCATCGCCGACGGCTCGATCAATCACGCGCTCGTCGTGGTAGGATTCCACTGGCTCGCGCTACACCAGGCGGGACTCGCGCCCGTCATCTAACGGGGCTTCGCGTCCTGTGTCTCAAGTTATGAAAATTCAATTGACCAAACTGGCGCACGCGCGTTCGGGCGACAAAGGCGACACGGCCAACGTCGGCCTGATCGCCCTGCGCGAAGAATTTTACCCGCTGCTCGTCCGCGAAGTGACGGCCGCGCGCGTCAAAGAACATTTCCAGGGGATCTGCCGGGGCGAGGTCGAACGCTTTGAACTGGACAACCTCGGCGCGCTCAACTTTCTCCTGCACGAGTCGCTCGGCGGCGGCGGCACGCTCTCGCTGATGACCGACGCGCAA
Source organism: Pyrinomonadaceae bacterium (assembly GCA_035942855.1). Taxonomy (GTDB): domain Bacteria; phylum Acidobacteriota; class Blastocatellia; order Pyrinomonadales; family Pyrinomonadaceae; genus JAIVJZ01. The sequence continues at coordinate 284,769 of DASZCS010000087.1, forward strand.
GGCAAGACCTTCTCCACCGCGCTCCTACGCATGTTCATCGAAGTGCCCGACGAAGAAGCCCGATCACTTGGAATAGAGAAATGATTGGTGAATGGTAAATAGTAAATGGTGAATGGAAGGAACTGTCTTTCTCCATTCACCATTTACTATTCACCATTCACCGCTTTTTAATTATGAGTAGTGGAGCAGACAGCATTGTTCCCGGCGTACGCCATAGCTACGCTCAGGTGGGCGAGGTGCGTCTGCATTACGCGGAGTGCGGGCGGAGGGGCGAGCCGCTGGTTTTGCTGCTGCACGGATTTCCCGAATGTTGGTATTCGTGGCGGCATCAATTGACGGCGCTCGGCGTGCGTTACCATGCGGTCGCGCCGGATTTGCGCGGCTATAATTTGAGCGATAAGCCCGCGCGCGTGGAAGACTATTGCGTGGAGAAGTTGGTCGGCGACGTGCTCGGTCTAGCGGACCACTTTGGCGCGCGCGCGGCGGCGGTCGCCGGGCATGATTGGGGCGCGGCCGTGGCGTGGGCTGTGGCCGCGCGTCACCCTGAGCGCGTGCGCAAAGTCGCGGCGCTGCAAGTGCCGCCGATGTCAGTCTGGTTCGCCAACATGACTTTGAAGCAAGCTTTGCGCAGTTGGTACATGCTCTTTTTCCAACTCCCAAGCTTGCCGGAATGGCAGATCGGCGCGAACGATTTCGCCGCGCTCGAACGCATGTTCAAGCAGACCTCGCGCCCCGGCACGTTTACCGCGACAGACCTCGCCGTCTACAAAAACGCGCTCCGGCAAAAGAGCGAACAGACGAACACGACCGCACTCACCGCCGCACTCAATTACTATCGCGCCAACCTTTTCGCCAATCTCTCGCGGAAGCCCGTAGAGACGAAGAATGCTAACTCGCGCATTCGTGTTCCGACCCTTTTCATCTACGGCGAGCGCGATTTCGCCATCGCCCCGGAAACCGTGCACGATGTCGGCAAACAGATCGACGCGCCCTACCGCGAACTACGCCTCGCACACAGCAACCATTGGGTGCAGCAGGAAGCGCCCGCCGAAGTAAACGCCGCGCTCCTCGATTTCCTAAACGATGAATGATGAACGATGAAGTAAAAGCAACTGGCTTTCCGTTCATCCTTCATCCTTCATCGTTTCTTCAAGGTGTAAAGAACATGAACGAGCCGACACAATTGATCTACACGGTGGAGGGGGCGGTCGCGCTGTTGACGCTCAATCGACCCGAGAAGCGCAACGCCCTGAACGACACGCTTGTCGGTGAACTGAAAGAGGCGCTGCGCCGCGCCGACGCGAGCGATGCGGTGCGCGTCTGCGTCATCACGGGCGCGGGCGCGGACTTCTGCTCGGGCGCAGACCTCTCGGCGCTGCAAAAAATCTCCGAAAGCTCCATTACGGAAAACCTCGAAGACGCGCAGTCGCTCGCGGAACTGTTCGCGCTCATCAGGCGCGTGCGCGTGCCTGTGGTGGCCGCCGTGCGCGGGCGCGCTCTGGCGGGCGGGTGCGGTTTGGCGACGGCCTGTGATCTCGTGCTCGCCGCGCGTTCGGCGCGCTTCGGCTATCCGGAAGTGAAGATCGGTTTCGTGCCCGCGATGGTGATGGCGATCTTGCGCCGCAACGTCTCGGAGAAACGCGCCTTCGAACTGATCACGCGCGGCGCTGAGATCGGCGCGGAAGAGGCCGCCGCCTTCGGTCTGGTCAATCACGTTTTCGAGGACGAAAATTTCGAGACGGAAGTTGAACAATACGTCGCGGCCTTCGAGCGCGTCAGTCGCTCGGCCGTGATGCTCACCAAGCGCCTGCTCTATCACATGGACGGCATGACGTTCGACGCGGCGCTCCAATCCGGCGCAGACCTCAACGCCATCGCACGCATGACCGAAGACTGCCAACAGGGCATCGCCCGCTTTCTCAAAAAGTGATCGAGCGAAAGCTCAAAAGTTGATTGCGCGAAAGCTCAAAAAAGCGATTGCGCGAAAGCACGCTCGCCTCCATCTTAAAGCCGACGTTAACGCATGCCTCTCCTGCGTTCCCACCATTCATCGACCGAAGGCTTGCCCGCTCCGTGAAAGAGGAAGAAGAAGCCGACGAAGATCATCAGCAGCGCGGGGAACATGCCGCGAAAACTGTCGCCGCGATGCGCGATCAGGATGGCCGCGATGAAGTTGATGATGAAGAGAATCGAGATGAGCCGGACGCACGCGCCGAGCAGAATGCAGATGCCGCAGACGAACTGCGTGTGGGCCGAAAGGTAGGCCGCAAACAGCGGGAAGGGAACGCCCCGCGCCCCTAGAAAACGCGCGAACTCTTCCATGTGCGCGCGGCTGAAGACGTTGTCCTGCACGCCCCACACGATGAACGAGCCGATGATGAGACGCAGGAACAGTGCCGCGTACTCGCGTCGGCGTTTGAAGAAAGAAAAGTTTAAGAGTCGCTCTGTCAAATTCACACTCCAACACGGAAATAACGAGATAAGGTTGAATCACTTGAACGCGCGTTCTGCCGAGTCGCCGCTGCTGTGGGAAGCAAGCACGTGAAGGACGGCTCGCGCGAGGTTGCGGATATTATGTTCGGCTGCGTTCGTCGTAAAGCCTTTTGTGATCGAAGGGACGACGTGCGGGACGAACTGCGCGCGTGAAGGGATGAAAGATGTCGGGGCTACCCGCCGATTGCCTTTCTCACGAGCGCGACCCGGCACGATCTTGTGCGAGCGCAAGCGCGCACTCCAGAACAGGGTCGCCGATGCTATTCACCAGACCGATCTCATACGCTTCCGATGCCGTCAGGCGGCGAGCCGTGGCGAACATCTCAAGCGCGCGCGCCTGACCGACGAGGCGCGGGAGTCTCTGCGTGCCGCCCCATCCGGTGATGATGCCGAGGCGCGCGCCGGGGTGTGCGAATACGGCGTCGGGCGATGCGATGCGTAGATCACAGGCGAGCGCCATGTCGAGTCCGCCACCCATGCAGTAGCCGTTGACGGCGGCGACGGTCGTTTGCGGTGCATCCGCAATTTTTTGCATGAGACTTTGGCCGCGCCGCGCAAACTTGCGCGCCGACGCAGGCGTGAGCGCGGATAGTTCGCGTATGTCCGCGCCGGAGGCGAAGGCATCATTCGTCCCCGTGAAGATGATCGCGGAGATGTCCGCTCGTGTTGAGAGCGCGGAGACTAGACGGTCTAACTCTTCCAGCACGGCGACGGAAAGGGAGTTGCGTTCGGCGGGGCGGTTGAGGCGTATGATACGGACGTTTGCGTCGTGCGTTTCGCAGACCACAGGGCGAGGCGTCTCGACTGTCTGCTCAGCGTCGTCCGGCATGTGGGAGTTTGGTTAAAAGGAATCAGGCGCGCGGGCGCACGTTGTTACGCAGGAACGCGACGATGTCTTCGGTGGATGTGCCGGGCAGAAACACTTCGGCCACGCCCATCTCCTTCAAACGCGGCACGTCCTCTTTCGGCACGATGCCGCCGACGAGCACGAGGCAATCGTCCATCCCACGCTCTTGCAAAAGCTGCACGATGCGCGGGCAGAGCGTGTTGTGCGCGCCGCTCAGAATCGAGACGCCGACCGCGTCAACGTCCTCTTGCAAAGCAGCGGCGGCGATCATCTCCGGCGTTTGCCTCAGCCCCGTGTAAATCACTTCCATCCCCGCATCACGCAGCGCACGCGCGATCACTTTCGCCCCGCGGTCGTGACCGTCGAGGCCGGGCTTGGCAACAAGTACGCGAATCTTTCTTTCACTCATAAGGGCTACTAGCTGTTAGCGATTAGCTGTTAGCAAAACCAAAGCTCAAATGAAAGCTGTTAGCCCAGTTCCTTCCGGCCAACGGCTAACAGCTAATCGCTAACAGCTTCCTAAAATGCAGGTTCTTCGTAGAGGCCGTAAACGTCGCGCAGGGCGTCGCAGATTTCGCCGAGCGTGGCGTAGGCGCGGACGGCTTCGATGGTGGCCGGCATCGTGTTGTCGCCCGCCTGCGCCGCGCGTTTAAGTTTTTCGAGACAGTTAGCGACTGCGCCCGCATCGCGGCGTGCGCGTGCGGCTTCGAGTCGCGCGATCTGGTGTTCGCGGACGGATTCGTCGATGACGAGAATGTCGATCTTCGCCCCCTCGTCTTCCATCTGATATTTGTTGACGCCGACGATGGTTTGCTCGCCGCGCTCGACGGCCTTCTGATATTGATAGGCCGACTCTTGAATCTCGCGTTGCGGGAAACCTTTCTCGACGGCCGAAACCATGCCGCCCATCGCGTCTATCTTGGCAAAGTAATCGAGCGCCCCGTCTTCCATCTTCTTCGTCAACGATTCGAGGAAGTAAGAGCCACCGAGCGGATCGACCGTGTTGGCTACGCCGGTCTCTTCGGCGATGATCTGCTGCGTGCGCAGGGCGATGAGCGCGGCCTGATCGGTCGGCAGAGCGAGCGCTTCGTCGTAGGCGTCCGTGTGTAAACTCTGTGTGCCGCCGAGCACACCCGCGAGCGCCTGAATGGCGACGCGCACGATGTTGTTCAGAGGTTGTTGCACGGTGAGCGAGACGCCTGCCGTCTGCGTGTGGAAACGCAGTTGGAGCGTGCGCGGGTCGCGCGCGTTGAAGCGTTCGCGCATGGTGCGTGCCCAGATGCGGCGCGCGGCGCGATACTTGGCGATCTCCTCGAAGAAGTCGTTATGCGCGTTGAAGAAGAAAGAGATGCGCGGGACGAACTCGTCAACGTTCAGTCCGGCATCGACTCCCCACTGGACGTACTCAATGCCGTCGCGCAGTGTGAACGCGAGTTCCTGCATGGCCGTCGAACCGGCCTCGCGTATGTGATAGCCGCTGACTGAAATCGGGTTGTACTTCGGTACGTGACGCGTGCAGAACTCGAAGGTGTCGATGACGAGTTTCATCGCCGGGCGGATCGGGTAAATCCATTCCTTCTGCGCGATGTACTCTTTGAGAATGTCGTTTTGCAGCGTGCCGGAGATCTTGCTCCAGTCAGCGCCCTGCTTCTCCGCCACCACCAGATACATTGCAAGCAGCACGGACGCGGGCGCGTTGATCGTCTGCGAGACGGTGACTTCTTCGAGTGGGATGCCGTCGAACAAAGTCTCCATATCGGCGAGCGAAGAGACGGCGACGCCGCACTTGCCGACTTCGCCTTCTGAAAGCATCGCGTCGGCGTCGTAGCCCATCAGCGTCGGCAGGTCGTAGGCGACGGAGAGTCCGGTCTGTCCCTGCGCCATCAGATATTTGAAACGCGCGTTGGTCTCTTCGGGCGTGCCGAACCCGGCGAACTGGCGCATCGTCCAGAGTTTGCCGCGATAGCCCGTCGGGTGTATGCCGCGCGTGTAGGGAAACTCGCCGGGGAAAGACGTGTCTCGTTCGAAGTCTATGTCCTGCACGTCGGCGGGCGTGTAGAGACGTTCGACCGCGTCGAGCGAAACTGTCTCGAACTTCTTCCTGCGTTCGGGCCGCTTTTGCAACACGGGCGCAAGCGTCTCTTCTTCCCAGCGCTCGACGGCGGCCTGTTCCGGCGATGTGATCTCTTTGACTTCGGACATAAATTTCCTTGTCTCTCCCGCGCGAACTTAGGACGGCGGTTTCACTGTCAATAACATTGATGACGAGATAAATAGAGTTCGATATTAGTTGACCGCTCGCAGGGGTGTCAACCGCATCTTCCGGCTGCAAAACGAGGGAAATTGCGCGCATGAAGCAGCGCGGCTGCCCGTTTGCATCGAGCAGCCGCGCTGGGATCAGGAGGGATCTAACGCTAAGCAGAAACTAAGCAGGCAGCGAACGGCGGGCGACCGGCAGAACTTGGTATAAGTGCGACACAGATCACTGCAATCAAAGGAGCATCCGCCTTGTTCGTTAATCGACGGGCACGACGATCTCGTTGGCGCGCACCATGTTCAGACGCGAACGCGCCGCCGCTTCGATGGTGTGCGGGTCGTTTTGCAGACGCTGCGCTTCGCGCCGCAGCGAGTCGTTCGTGTTGGTGAGCGCCTGCACCTCCGTCTGTATCTGCGAAAACTTCTGCTCGGCGCTGCGCATCTCGGCGTGCGTCCGCATCGTCACGGTGACGCAGAGCGCGAAAGTGGCGAGCATGATCATGGTGAACACAGCCCAGGAGGGAATGAGTCCACCACGGCGACGCACTTCGGCGCGCGTGCCGACGAGTTCGCGCGAAATCTCGCGCGCGGGCGAAGCCAGCGTGAGGGGGCGTGTGGCGGGGCGTTGCGCGGCGAGACGCGTATCAGTCCAGTAAGTATTTGCGGCCTTGTTCAAGAAGCACCTCCAACTCTTGTTCCGATTCAGATTCAGCGTAGATGCGCACCAGCGGCTCCGTCCCTGAAGGGCGCATCAGCAGCCACGAGCCATCCTCAAAAATAAACTTCACTCCGTCCGTGCGATTCGTGCGCGCGACACGCCGCCCGCCAATCGCGTCCGGGTCGCGGCTCAACTTCTCAGGCAGCGCGGCCAAAATTTCCGGAGTCAGACGCACGCCGATGCGCGCCGCTTCGAGCTTTCCAACGCGCCCGTACAACTCCGTCAACTGCTCCGTCAAACTCGCGCCGCGCGCCGCCACGGCTTCGGCCGCCAACAGGCAGGCCAGAATGCCGTCCTTCTCCGGATAGTGGCCGCGAATCGAGAGTCCCGCCGATTCCTCGCCGCCAAGAATGATCTTGTCGTCGTTGATCAACTCGCCGATAAACTTGAAGCCAACCGGCGTCTCGTACAGCGGCAACCCGCGCGATTCCGCGACGCGATCAACCAGGTGCGATGTAGCGACCGAGCGCGCGACGCCTGCCGTCCACCCGCGCGATTCTGCCAGATAGTCGAAAAGAAGCGGGATGAGTTGATTGGGCGTGATGAAAGTCCCGTCCGCGTCCAGCACGCCGAAACGGTCTCCGTCGCCGTCAGTGGCGAGACCGAGCACGCAGCCGCGCCGTTTCATCGCTTCGCGCAACTCATCCAAGTGATGATCGTCTGGTTCGGGCGAACGCCCGCCGAACATCACGTCGCGCCAATCGTGGATGGTTTCAACTTCGAGGCCGCGGTCGCGCAAAGCCTTGTCGAGATAGCCGCGCCCCGTGCCCCACAGCGGATCATAGGCGTAACTCCCGCCCGCTCCGGCAATTACGTCGAAACGAACTTTCTTTTCGAGGTCGGCGAAGTAAGCCTCGTGCGGATCGTAAACCTCTATGTCACCGGTCTTTTTATCTCCCGCTATAGCGCTTGCGCTCTCCGTCTCCATGCCCGCGATTAAAGTCTCGACTTGCCGGGTGGCTTCGGGCAGGGCAGGCGCGCCGTCAGCGGTGGAAAACTTCATCCCGTTGTATTCAGGAGGGTTATGCGATGCCGTGAAATTGATTCCGCCCGCCGCTTTGCGCTCCCGAATTGTGTGTGAGATGGTCGGCGTCGGTGTCGGCTGATCGCAAAATATTGCGTTCAATCCATTGGCGGCGACCTCTCGCACACACTCCGCGGCAAACTTCTCTCCCAGAAAACGCGTGTCATAGCTGACGACGAGTGATGCGCCATCAACGATGCCGCTTGCACGCAAATAGCTGCAAATTGAGCGGGTTACGCGCCGTACGTTGGCGAACGTGAATTCGTCTGCGATGATGGCACGCCAGCCGGATGTTCCAAACTTAATGGGCATCTTTAGTCGGGGACTCTTAGTGTCCTATTGATGTCAAAAGCTCAAGATAGTGTGCTGTTTGATTTGGAGCACTACAACGGAATGTGCTTTGATCACGTTCAATCCTTTGCCGCTCATATGTTTAGCGACAAAGTGGCGGGAATTTAGCATGTGGTAAATATGCTGTAAAGCTATTTCTTTACAACGATTTATACGGCTAAGTTCAACAGTTACTTGAAGTAACGGTTCTTAAGCGCTTAAAATGGCGAACAGGCGGCGAACGGAAATCCGCCGTGTGGGCAAGACTTGAAATCGTCTTTGTCTTGCAGCTAGATAGAGGGACAAACGGGCGCGCACAGGTGTGGAAAACATTTTTCGACTCCGAAAGAGACGGGAAAAGTGCAAACCGGATGATGAAATCTAAGGGCCGTTCCTAACAGTTCACATTTATTGGCAGATAGAATTCTAATTACTGCGGTTGCCTTTGTTTACAGGAATATCCGGGCGGAAAGAAAGTTAAAAAATAGAGGCGGCTCGGATGCGAGTTGAATCCGAGCCGCCTCTATTTGTTGACTTTTAGAGAGTTAGCGTCCGGCCGCCTCTCAGACCGTTGTTCGATTGCGTCCGGTGATTAGTCTGTAGCCGAACAGCAATATGAGCGCGCCGATGATGGCGAACACGATGCGCATGATGAGACCCTGATCATCGCCCGCGCCGAACAGGCTGCGCGCGATGAAAGTCCCGATAATGCCGCCGACGATTCCGAGCAGGATTGTGACGATCAATCCGCCCGGGTCTTTGCCCGGCATAATTGCCTTCGCCAACGCCCCGGCGATCAGACCAACGATAATCGCTCCGATAATATCCATCTCGCATCCTCCATGGGTAATCTTTCTGAAATAGCTAAAACTGCTCGAAAGCAGCCACGAAATCGGCAACTGTACGATTTCAAACTAGGAAATCGGTTGCGCTTGATTAGTTAGCAAGGCGCAAGCCAGAGCGTTTTCGCGCCGGTTCCGTAGGTAATAAAGCCGCGGCGCGGTTACAAGAGAGAAATCCGGCCGGGTGGTATGGGCGTTGCACATTTAGCCGCACAACGCCTTTAGGTGTTTGGAAAAAAATCGCTTTCTAAATCAGGAGGAACTCTGACATGGGTTTGTGGGACAAAATGTTTGGTAGTGACGCGGATAAATCGCAGCAGCAACCGAACGCGAATCAACGCTTCGACACGCTGAGGCAAAAGTATCAGTCGGTTCTGAACATGGCCGACCAGCAGCACATTCAATTTCACAACCTGCACGTGCAGGACGATAAACTCTTCATCCGCGGCACTGCGCCTTCGGACGAAGCCAAGAACAAGTTCTGGGATCAGGTTAAACTCGTCAACCCGAACCTCGACGACATCACGGCCGACATCAACGTGGATTCAAGCCGCACGCAGGCGGCGACCGCAGGCGGCGGCAGCCAGAACGCGCAGACCTACACCGTCAAATCCGGCGATACGCTCTCCAAGATCAGCAAACAGTTCTACGGCGACGCCAACGAGTACATGCAAATCTTCTACGCGAACCGCGACAAGTTGAACGACCCTGACAAGATTCAGATCGGCCAGGAGTTGAAAATTCCCAGCAAGTCCTAAACTCGGATTTCTCCAATTGAGTCACGGCACGAAACAGAGCGCCGCCCGTCTGCCAAAAGCATCGGGCGGCGTTCGTCTTCGCGTCACAGCCCGGCGACGCGGCGTTCCAGTTCGGCGGCGATCTGCGCAGGCTCAAGAGCGGCGTCGAATCTGACGGGTTCGCCGAAGACAACTGTGACCTGCCCGGGCGAGGCGAAGTATTGCTTGCGCCGTTTGAGTTCGTAGAGTCCGCGCAGTTTCACAGGGACGACGGGCACGCTCAACTCCTGTGCGAGCACGCCGATGCCGGTCTTAAAAGGACTCAGATGCATCTGGCCGCGCCGCGCACGCTCGCCTTCGGGAAAGACGAGCACGCTCTCGCCGCGTTCGACGCACGCGCCCGCGTAGGCGAAGCTGCGGCGAAAGCCGCTGCGCTTGGGCAGCGGAAAGACGTTGAAGAAGGTCGTGACTAAAATGTACTGCGCGAGCAGACGGAGGCGCGTGAAGACGCTTGTGTCTGCCGGAGGGTGAAGCCAATCGCGCAGGCGCTCGCCTTCCATCGCAATCGCCAAACGCCCGCGCGCGCGCGCAGGGAGCGCCGCGAGAACGAGTGCCTGATCTGCGAGCGTGACGTGGTTGGCGACGAACAGAGCGGGCGTGTTCAGTTCGTCCAGATGCTCGCGCCCTTCGACGCGCATCCGGCTCATCACGAGCGTGATGGGGAGGATGAGTGTGTAGAAGAGAACGGAGCGCAGGGCTCTGAGCGGCGCGGTGCGATTCCAACGCGGGAACGGATAGGGCGTCGCGCTCGCTTCGCCCGGCGTCTCGCCGCGAATCAGTTTCTCGACCTCTTCGACGGTCGTGGCGGCGGTGAAAGCGGCCTCGTCGATCTCGATCTGGTATCGGTCTTCGAGCGCGCTCAACAGTTCGACGCGTCCCAACGAGTCGAGTTTCAAATCGGTCGCCAGATTAGCCGAAGGGTCCAGGCGCGCGGGTTCGCTGCCGCTCAGGCGCGCGGCTTCCGTCAGGATGAAGGAGCGCGAAGGGAGCGCCGCGTCAGTCTCATGCGAGAGCGCGGGCGTAGCGTCGCCCTCCGCAACGTCGCCGCGCCGGTTCAACTTTGCCGAGACAGCGGCGGCGACCTCGCGTTTGATCACCTTGTGCGTGGCGGTGCGCGGGAAGTCTGGTTCGTCCCAGACGAACCAGCGACGTATGCGTTGATGTTCCGCGAGAGTGCGGTTGGCGCGTTCGACGACCGACTCCGCACCGGCTCCTTCGTCGCGCAGGATGAGGACGGCGAGCGGTTCAGTGCCGCGCGCTCCCTCCCACGAGATGACGCAACTGAGGCGCACTTCCGGCTCGCGGTTCAAAGCGGCTTCGAGGTCTTCAGGGTAGACGTTCAGTCCGGCCGCCGTCACGATCACATCCTTTTTGCGACCCTTGAAATAGAGATTGCCCGCGGCGTCCATCTCGCCGAGGTCGCCCGTGCGCAGCCAACCGCCCGCGTGCGCGTCTATCTCGCCGCGCTCGGAAGACCAATAGCCGGGCGACACGCTCGGGCCGCGCACGATGATTTCGCCCGTCTCGTCCAGTTTGACCTCATAACCCGGCATCAACTTGCCGATTGAACCGCGGCTCTGTTTGAAAGGATGATTGACGGAGATGAGCGATGCCGTCTCCGTCATGCCGTAGCCTTGCAGGACGGCGAAGCCTAGCCGACGCCAAAAGCGGTCGGTCTCCTCGTCGAGCGTCGCACCGCCGGAGAGAAACGCCCAAAACTTCAAACCGAAGCGCCGATGCACGCGGCGGAACATCCACCAGCGACGCCAGAATTTAACCTTTCCGGCCGCCTCCACGCGCGTGCTCAACTCCTCGGCACGACCGCGCGCGGCGTAGTCGCGCACAACCCACTCGCGCAGACCTTCGAGCAGGCGCGGCACGAGGACGATGACGGAGATTCTCGCTTCGCGTGTGCGGCGGACGATCTCGGCCGGGTTGAGCGAGTCTTGAAAGTGAACTTCGCCGCCCAGAAGTTGGGGCACGAAGATGCCCATGAACTGTCCGAAGACGTGGCTGAGCGGGACGAGATTCAAGAAGCGGATCGGATGAACAAGTCGCTCCCACTTGAGATACTTTGCGATCTCTCGTTCGAGCGGTTCGAGGTTCGCCAGCAGATTGCGGTGCGTGAGCAGAACGCCCTTCGGAGTTTGCGTCGTGCCGGAAGTGTAGATGATTTCGACGAGCGCGTCGGAGTCGATCCCTTCCGGCGCGTAAGGCTCGGCCGGGTGCTGTGCCACAGTGGCTTCCAGTTCGTCGAGCCAGAGGCGCGGAGTCTCTAAATTTTCCGGCGCGTGCACGCTTCGACTAAGGAACGCCAGCGATGCGCTCGTCTGCCCGATCACCGTCGAGACGAATTCGGGACTGCTCTCTTTGTCGAGCGGCACGACGACCGCGCCACGCAAGAGGCAGCCCCAGAAGGCCGCCACCCATTCGGGACTGTTCTCGCCCCACAGCAGCACGCGCTCGCCGCGCCCCACGCCGCGCGCTTCCAACTCGCACGCCACGCGCCGCGCCGTGAGCACCACGCGCTCATAAGACCAACTCGCGCGCCGCAATCCGCGCGTGCCGACGAGCATCGTCGCGCCGCCGCGCCGCAAGTAGTCGTCCAGATAACTCAGGATGGTTTGACGGCTCGCGTGTTTGTGTTGCACGGATTGCATCGCGGGTTTCATTTCTCATGCTCTGCCGGTCGGTGTCGCGCGATACTGAGCTAACCAGCCCACGAGCGCATAAGCGGGAGCGAGGAGCAGAAGCAGTAGCTTCAGCAGCGTGCACCAGTAAGAAACTCGCATCCACGATTCGCTGCCCGAACCGAGCAGCAAAGAGATCATCACGCCGTTCTGCACCGTGCCGCAGAGCACGGCGAGCCACAATCCCCACGCGAGCAGGACACCGACTGAACTCAACAGCGTTCGTCCGCCCTCTCGAAACGACTGTGCAACCCACGCGCAGGCCATCCCGACGGTCGCCGCATAAACTACGAGTTGAAGAAAGTCGAACCCGATGCCGAAAGCGCCGCTCAGGCGCGTCCTCTCGTCCCAGGACGCCATCATCTCGCGTGCACGCGCGAGGCTGCCCGCCATGCCAAAGGATGAGACGCTCAGCGGCGCTCGTTCGTTCGCCATCGGGCTGACGCTGATGATCCACGTCAACACAATGACCGACGTGACGACGAGCGCCGGTAGAAATAGTCGCCGCCGCACGCCCTGCGGGATACGCTCGAACGGATGTCGCATCGAATACCCTCCTTGATCATTGCAGACATTACACGCACGCGAGGCGCGACGACCATGAGTTATCGCGTCCCGGAGATGAAAATACGCTCGTTGCCTTGCCGTCTCGGCCTGCCGTCGATTCAAGTCGCGGAAACGTCCCGCTCGATGAACTCGCTGACGAGCAGCGCCAACTCTTCAGGCGTAGTGTAATTGAGAGCGTGCGGCGCACCGCTGACGAGTGCGAGACGTGCGCGGGGCAACATCGCGGCCATCTGCTTCGCCCATGTCGGCGGCGCTATCGGGTCTCTCGTGCCGCAGACGACGAGCGCGGGCGCATGTATGTGCGGCAGATTCGCCTCGATGCGGTCTTCGAGCGCATAGTTGGCGGTTTGCCAAGACCTCTTCAATCCCGCTTCACACAGCCCGCGCAGTTGCAGCAACATTAGAGAGTAACGCTCCCGCGTCGCGTCGAGCAGCAGACGTTTGAACTGCTCGCGTCGGCTGCGTCCTGCCGGGTCAACCGTCGCCCCGGCTAACACTATACCCGCAACTTTGTGCGGGCTGCGTGCAGCCAACGCCGCGATAATCTGGCAGCCCAGCGAGTTGCCGACGAGCACTGCGCGCCCAATGCTCATGGCGTCCATCCACGCTGCGAGCGCGTCGGCCAGTTCCAGCACGTTCAGCGTGCGCGCGGGTGCGTCGCTCTTGCCGAAGCCGGGCATGTCCGGGGCAAACACGGGATAGCTGCGCGCTAATTTTTCCGCCGTCGGCATCATGTAGAGGCTCGACACAACCAGCCCATGAACGAGCACGACGACGGGCACGCTCCCTGCATTTGCATCGTGCGCGGCGGCCGCAGAGACTCGCGCGTGAATCCGCAGACCGCCGACAGTAGCCCAATGGCTCTCAAACTTTCCCGCACGCGTGCCGGTTTCCCGCCCCGCCCGCGCCGCGTCGAGCGGCCGTCTCCGGGTGGATTCAGTATTCACCTTGCATTATCCCGTTTCCGATCTCGATTGCTCATCAATTTAGCATAACCGGACATCGCCGTTTTCTCGCTGTGACAAAATCTGATCTGTCCTAATGGTCTTATTTTGCGAGGGAATTTTAATTTGATTGACACTCGCCGCGTCCGCCGACTAGACTGAATTTAGTTTGAGTCGAAGCCACCTCACGTGTACTTCGGCAGGACGAGCCGCTCCCCGTACTTCTCGTCTCACAAGACTTGCCCTGACTCCGACAGACTCTTTCGAGCGCGCCCCACCACTGTGCTCGCCGGGCGTTGTCGCTCGTCAAAATTTAGTACAGGGGTTTCAAGGTTTGCCTATGTCCGGCTCTACGCCTTCGTCCGCATCTGATCATTCGGAAAACTCGAACGCACCCGTCTTTCAACTGCCGCTCGCCTCGATGGTGCGCGCACTGTGCAAGGCCGCGACGACCGGCTCCGACATGCTCTACGATGTTATGTTGAAGCTCGCCCTGATGGTCGATGCGACGGCGCAGACTTACGGCCTCGCCACCTTCGCGCAGAAGACAGGCGAGCGTCCGCATCTCAAGTGGGTCGAAGGACTCGATCAGGACGAGATCGCGGAAGCCGAATCGCAAGTGGCCGAGACGCTTTCTGGCAAGTCGGCCGTGGCGGAAATGAAGGCGGGCGACCGCGCCATCTGTCTCGTGCTCGCCGTGCCGACCGTCAGGCGCGAGGGCGTCGCCATCTACGGCCGCTGCGTGCGCCCGCTCTCCGAACGGCAGGCGAAGGAACTGAAAATCCTCTGCGACGTGGCGCAACTGGCGCACGCGCACGCGCTCCTGAACGAAGTCGTCCAGCCGCCGCAGACGCAAACTTTCGCGCACGCGCCAACCGTTGCGTCGGCCACACTGCCGGGCATGGTCTTCGTCAGCCGCCGCATGTCGGAACTGGCGCGCGCCGTCGAACGCGTCAAGGATTCCGACTCGACCGTGCTCGTCACGGGCGAATCGGGCACGGGCAAGGAACTCGTCGCGCGTGCCATTCATCGTCTCAGCCGTCGCTCGCAGGCCGCTTTCATCCCGTTCAACTGCACGGCCGCGCCCGCAGACTTGATCGAGAGCCTCTTGTTCGGCCATCGCAAAGGCGCATTCACAGGCGCACACACGGATCACGATGGCTTGATTCGCGCGGCCGAAGGCGGCACTTTGTTTCTCGATGAGATCGGCGATCTCCCGCTCGCCTTGCAGCCCAAACTTTTGCGCTTCCTGCAAGAAGGCGAAGTCCACACGCTCGGCGAACGCACGCCACGCAAGGTGAACGTTCGCGTCGTCGCCGCGACGCACAAGGATTTACTGTGCGCCGTCGGCGAAGACCGTTTCCGCGAAGATTTGTACTACCGCGTCGCCGCGCTGACGCTCGAAGTCCCCCCTTTGCGCGAACGTCCCGAAGACATCGCCGCACTCATCTCGCATTACCTGACGCACTACGCGCGCCGCAACGACCGCGCCGTCGCAGGCATCACGGCCGAAGCCATCCACGCGCTGCAAAACTATTCATGGCCCGGCAACGTGCGCGAACTCGCCGCCGAGATCGAACGCCTCGTACTCTACACGGACGAAGGGACTTCGATCAGCGCCGATCTCATCAGCCCGCGCATCAACCCGCCGCGCACGTCGTCTGCTGAAGCCGCGGACGCGCGCCCCGCACACCTCGAAAACATGCTCGACGATTTCGAACGCCGCGTCATCACCGAGACGCTGCGTCTGCATGACTACAACGTCGCGCGCGCCGCCACCGCCCTCGGCCTCGGCTCACGACAGACGCTCTACAAAAAACTCAAACGCCTCGCCATCAACGTCGGCGACTTCCTTCAGGACGAACAACAACCCGGCCTCCAACTCCGCGCCGACAGAAATTGAGAGAGCTATTAGCTGTTAGCTGTTAGCTATTAGCTTTTTGTGACGCCGCAACTTGACGCCTGAAGACGAACAGGCCACGCAACAATCCACCGACAACTGACCACGAACTGCCAATCACGCACAGCTAATAGCTAACAGCTAAATCTCATGATCCTCACGTACATCGTCTGTTTCGTCGTCGCCATGTTGATACACGAGTTGGGTCATTTGCTGGCGGCGCGCGCGTGCGACGTGGGGGCGACGGAGTTGGGGCTTGGTTGGGGGCGCAAAGTCTGTAGCTTTAAGTGCGGCGGCGTCGAATACAAACTGCACGCGCTGCCCATCGGCGCATACGTCAGGCTCGACATGGCGGGCTTGCAGTCGCGCCCGCTCAGCCAGCAAGTGCTGGTGCTTCTGGCGGGCATCATCGTGAACTTGTGCGCCGCGTCTCTGGCGAGCGGCACGGTCTTCGGCGCGATGAACTACCTGCTGGCGGCGACGAACTTGCTGCCGTTTTATCAACAGGACGGGTGGAAGTGCGGGATGGTCTTGATGCGCGCCCTGATGCAGCGTCGGAGCGCGCTCGTCGAATGGACGTTCACCATCGCGGGCGGCGGCGCGAGCGTCGCGCTGCTCGTCGCGCTCTTGATGCAAGGGTGAAGAAGTATGGCGATGAGAGAGCTTGAACAAACCGGCGACGCCGCGGCGGCGGTGTGGCCTGCGACTCTTCCGGCGGGCGCAGACGCGGCCATAAGCGACGCCGCGGGCGCGAACAGCGGCGCGGGCGCGTGGGCGAACGCGTTCTCGACGCGGCGTCTGCTCGTCTTCGTCCTTCTCACGGTCGTCTTCACGATGACGGCCGGGCAGATCACAGACCCGGATTTCTGGTGGCATCTGCGCACCGGCCAACTCATCTACGAGACGCACGCCATCCCGCACACAGACATCTTCTCTTTCACAGCGCAAGGGAAAGAGTGGGTGACGCACGAATGGCTCGCGGAAGTTTTGATCTACGTCGTCTACAAGTGGACGAGTTGGGGCGGGCTGGTGATCGCTTTCTCGCTCGTGATGACGGCCGCGCTGTGGATCGCTTACAGACGCGCGGCCCGGTACGCACCGCATCCGTATGTGGCGGGCGCCGTCATGCTCACGGGCGCGTTGGCGACCGCGCCGATGTGGGGCGTGCGCCCGCAAATGATCTCGTTTCTGTTCACGAGCATCTACGTCGCCGTGCTCGGCAGTTACGCGCGCGGCGGCCGTGCGAAGAGTCTGGTGTGGCTCGTGCCGCTGATGCTCGTGTGGGTGAACATGCACGGGGGTTACGCTCTGGGCTTGGCGCTCGTGGGGTTGACGGGCGCAGGGATAATGCTCGACGAATTTGTGCGCGGTGAAGGGGAGCGGCTCTGGTCAGAGAGACTACGTTTGTCGTTAAAGAGACTGTGGCCGTTGCTCTTGTTGTTCGCGGCGTGCGTCCTTGTAGTGCCGCTGAATCCGAACGGGCTGCGAATGTTCTCCTACCCGTTCGAGACGCTCAACTCGCACGCGATGCACGCCTACATAGACGAATGGTTCACGCCGAATTTTCATCTCGTCATCAGCCAGCCGTTCGCCCTGCTCGTCTTCGCCACGTTTGCCGCGCTCGCACTCTCGCCGAAGCGTGCGCGCCCTTCGGAGTTATTGCTGCTGTGCGTGGCGGCTTACGCGGCCTTGCGCGCGTGGCGCAACATCCCTCTGTTCGCACTGGTGGCGATACCCCTGTTGGCCGAGCACTCCTGGCAACTGCTCACGAGCAGGGGGCAACCGGGTTGGCTCGCCGTTGCGGAGCGGCGCGAGACGGGAAAGAAGGCCTGGGTTCAGTTGGCGTTTAATGTCGTGCTGCTTGTGTGCGTGCCGGTCGCTTTGTGTGTAGCGAATGTAGCAAAGGTGTCGGGGCGGCAGGCGAGCGTGGAAGCGGAGAAGTATCCGGCGGCGGCCATGGAATTTTTGCGCGCGCACGGGGATCGGGGGGCGCTCTATAACGAGTACGGCTGGGGCGGCTATCTGATCTGGAAGTTGTACCCGTCGCGTCTGGTTTACATAGACGGGCGCGCGGACGTGTACGGCGACGCCTTCATGGAGGAAGCTCTCGGCGCGATGGCAGGCGAGCGCGATTGGCGCGCGGCGCTTGAGCGTTACGACGTGCGAACCGTGATGATTAAGCCGAGCGCGCCGCTGGCGAGTTTGCTTCGGCAAGACGCGAGTTGGCGAAGCGTCTACGAAGACGGGCAAGCAGTCGTCTTCTTCAAACAGTAGCGAAAAACTTTCAACACAGAGGACACGGAGGGGCACAGAGGAAAGAGCGTAGAGGCGGGAACGCCGCAGCGTCGAACTGTAAAGGCATTTGCTTTTACTTCGACGCTGCGGCGTTTTTGCTTTCGCGCCTTCCTCCGTGTCCTCTGTGGTGAATTCTTTTCTCTCAATCATCGCAGACAAACTTTCGTCGCCGTCGGTTGAAACAGGGGCGCGTGCGTGTCAACGCGCGGCGACAGAGAGTTAAGTGCTTCTCTCGTCTTAGTTTCAACTGAAAGAGAGGTGCATGTGCGCGTCGGTGCGGGGCGCGTGGTTGTCAACGCGCGTTGACAGGGCGCGGCGGGACGTGGGCTGGAAAAGCGGTGTTTGCCTGTGTTCGGTGAATTTCGGGTGTGTGGCACGCGCCTTGAAATGGTCAATGCCGTCCGCAAGGCAACGATGAAAGGTGTGGCAACTCGATTCGTGTTGAAGTGGACAGCCAAAGGAAATTCGATGATGAAAACCGTGCTCAATAAAACGCTACTGACCGTCGCCGCCCTGTTGCTCGTCCTGCCGTTCGCGGCCGTGGCGCTCGTAGCGGGCGAGCGCGCGGCGTCAGTCATCGCCGAAGGCGCGGGCGGCAACTGGCCGCTCGTCGTGCTCGTCGTTGGCGGCGTCGTAACGGGAGCGTGGCACGGCCTGTCGAAGCATCCCCTTTTGTGACCGTCTCGTCGGTCGTCGTCGAGCCTGAAGAAACGGGCGCGCAAGGCGGCTGAAGCAACAACCTCAAAAATTTCTGCACTGAAGGAGCAAACAGATGATTAAGAAATTCCTCCGCGACGAAAGTGGTCTGGAACTGTCCGAATACGCCGTCGCCGCCGCGCTCGTCGCTTTGGCCGTCATCGGCGCGTTCACCACCCTCGGTGGCAACATCGGCACGAAGATCAACAACCTGGCGACGAAGATTTCCGGCACGCCGTAATCGGAGTGACCGCCGCCGCCCGAACAACTTCAATTCACTTCCAGACACAGGAGCAAAAGACAATGATTAAGAAATTCATGCGCGACGAAACCGGGTTGGAACTCTCCGAGTATGCCGTCGCCGCCGCACTCGTCGCACTGGCCGTCATCACTGCGTTCACGACGCTTGGCGGCAACATCAGCACCAAGATCGGCAACTTGGCCGCGAAGATTTCCGGCACGCCGTAAGACTTCAAACCACAACCTCCCGACAGTTGAGGAACAAGTGACATGATCAAGAAATTCTTCAAGGACGAAACCGGGCTGGAGCTGTCCGAATACGCCGTCGCCGCCGCACTCGTCGCGCTCGCCGTCATCACGGCCTTCACGACACTCGGCACGAACATCGGAACGAAGATCAGCAATCTGGCAACCAGCATCGCTGGCACGCCCTGAACGGGGCAACCCACTCAAGGCCGACGCGCTCCGCGTCCCTTCCCGCACGACGGAGCCGGAGCGCGTCGCCAATTTTCAACAAGCATCGACGAACGACCGCAGGCAAAGTTGAACTCTCGTATTTGAAAACTCAGTTGACAACCCGGCTTTGAAATTTCAGACGGCTCGCCTTACGAGCATTTTCTCAGGGCACTTTTATCAACAGTATGTCAGGCACTCTAACCATCGTCAGCAGCGCGCTTCTCATCCCGCTCGCCGTCGTCATCACCTATTACGACGCGCGCTATCGTCGCATCCCGAACGCCTTCGTGCTCGCCACGCTCATTGCGGGTCTTTCCGTCAACACCATCCTCGGCGGCACGCAGGGCGCGCTCTCCAGTCTCGGCGGGTGCGCTCTGGCGTTCGGCCTGATGTTCATGCTGCACATCTTCGGCGCGATGGGCGCGGGCGACGTGAAGTTGTTCGCCGGGATCGGTTCTGTCCTCGGCGCGTCGCTCGTCGTGCCGACGTTTCTGGTCGTCGTTTTGGTGGGCGGCGCGCTGGCCGTCGTGACGATGATCAGGGCGGGCACGGTTAAAGAGACTCTGTGGCGCGTGGTGCAAATCTTCGTCGGCTTCCTGCCCGGTTGGGAGATGCCGCGCTTCACCGTCCCGGCCGAACGCCGCTACACGATCCCTTACGGCGTCGCCATCACGCTCGGCAGTTTGATCTCGCTTGCGCTCTTTCGCGCTTGATAACTGAACAAAACGCGCCCTGACGCTTCGAGGATTCAGGGGCGCTTGAGAGATTCGATCTCGAACGGAGAATGAAACCATGCGGAATAAACGTCTTGTCTTTGTGATGGTCGGCGCTGTGGTGTTCGGCCTCGTCGCGGCCTTCTCGGTTAGTCGTTACCTGAACGGCACGCAGGCTTACGCGAAGAACCTCAACTCGGTCATGGTCGCCAAGGTAGACATTCAACCGGGAGAGAAGATCATCGCCGAGCAACTACAGAGCGTGCAGTTTCCGGCGAACGCTATCCCCGACGGGACGTTCCAGTCGGCCGACAAACTCATCGGCCGCGTGGCCGTCGTGCAGATCGCCGCGCGCGAACCCGTCACCGATTACAAGCTCGCGCCCGAAGGCTCCGCGGGCGGCCTCTCCGCCGTCATCCCCGAAGGCTATCGCGCGATGACCGTCAAGGTTGACGACGTGGTGGGCATCTCCGGTTTCGTCATGCCGGGCGCGCTCGTCGATGTGGTGGTCGTGATCCATCCGGTCGAGGCGAACGGGCAGGAGAACCCGATCTCGAAGATCGTCTTGCAGAACATCAAGGTGCTCGCCAACGGGCAGAACATCGACCGCCCGAAGAACGACCGCGAACCCGAAAGCGTCAAGGCCGTCACGCTGCAAGTGACGCCCGAGCAGGCCGAGAAACTGGCGCTCGCTTCGACCGAAGGCAAGCTCCAACTCGTCATGCGCAACTCAGTGGATCAGGGCGACGAGCAGACGCTCGGCGTAGACAAGCGCGTCCTGCTCGGCGGCGAACGCGCCAAGCCCGTGCCCGACGCCGGCTCGCTCAAGAGCGAGCAGCCGCAGCAACAGACGCAACAGAGCGCGCCCGTCTCCAGACGCTACCCGCGCGCCGACTACTTCAGCAGCAGGAGCAACGTGAGCGCCCCCGCGCCGCAAGCGCCCGCTCCGGCGGCCACCACCGCGCCCGCTCCTGCTGCTCCCCCGCGCTCCTCTGTCGAAGTGATCGAAGGCGCGAAGAAACGCAACGTAGATTTTCCGTGAGCAGCCGTTAGCTATTAGCTGTTAGCTGTTAGCTAAATCCAAAGACTTGTCGAAAGTTAATCACTCATCTGAGAGCCACCGAAAGTTGCTGGCTAACGGCTAATAGCTAACAGCTAATAGCTAACAGCCAACAGCTTTCCACTAAGGAGTCCAAATCATGCAGACCCGTCGTCTTATCCCCTTCTTCCTCGCGCTGCTATGCGCTTCGTTAATGTTCGGTGTGACGGGCGCGGCGCAGGCGCAGGAAACCAGCGTGAGCGCTTCGTTTGCCAACGCGCAGCAAGCGCCCGTGGCGATCAACGTGCTCGTCGGCCAGTCGCGCGTGATCAACTTTGACCGCAAGATCGGGCGCTTCTCCGTCTCGAACCCGGAAGTGGCCGAGGCCGTGCTCGTCGCTCCCGATCAAGTGCTGGTCAATGGCAAGGCGTTCGGGCAGGTCAACTTCATCGCGTGGGAAAAAGAGACGGGCAAGTTCGTCGTCTTCGACGTGTTCGTGCGCGCCAACCTCTCGCTCATCGATTCGCAGATTCGCGCTCTCTTTCCGAAAGACGACATCCGTTTGAGCCAGGCGAACGGCTCGGTCGTCATCTCCGGCAGCGTCGCGCAGCCGCAGACTTCGGCGCAGGTCGAAGCGGTCGTCAAAGCCGCCGGATTCCAGACGGTGAACATGCTGGCCTCGCCCGTTAAGAACATGGCGCAGGTGCAACTGTCCGTACGCGTGGCCGAGGTGAGCCGCACGAAGCTGCGCGAGTTGGGTTCGTCGTGGGCTTCGTCGAACAACGGCACGAGCGTGTCTGCGACGAACAGCCTCGCCTCTCTGTTCGAGACGGCGAATTTGTTCATCTCGAACACGGGCGTCGGTTCGGCCGCGGCCATTCGCGCGCTGCAAACGTCGGGCGCGATCCGCGCACTGGCCGAACCGAACGTGATCGCGATGAGCGGTCAGCAGGCGAGCTTCCTCGCGGGCGGCGAGTTTCCGATTCCGGTCATCCAGTCGGACGGTCAACGCACGAACGTCACGGTGGTCTTCAAAGAGTACGGCGTGCGCCTGAACTTCAAACCGACCATCATCGACGAGGATCACATCCAGTTGGAACTCGAACCCGAAGTCTCGACCATCGACTTTCAGAACGGCGTCAAGTTTCAGGGCTACCTGATCCCCGCCTTGAAGACGCGCCGCGCCAAGACCGGGATTGAGTTGCGCGACGGCCAGTCGTTCGCGCTCGCAGGTCTCCTGGACAACAGCGAATCGAGCACGCTTTCGAAAGTGCCCGGCCTCGGCAACATCCCCATCCTCGGCGCTCTCTTCAAATCGAAATCGTTCGAGAAGAGAGAGACGGAACTCGTCTTCTTCTGCACGACGACGATCATCAAGCCCGTCAATCGCGACGACCTGCCCGCGACGCGCAGCCTCGACGGTTTGAAGAACGGCTCGCCGCTCGGCATAGAGCCGCAGGGCGAAGGCATCAAGGGCGCGAGCGGTTACTCGACCGGCACGGAAGGCGCGAAGGCGACGACCCAACCGGCGGCGACCGAGGCGAACAATGCGACGCAAACAGTCGCGCCCACGGCGACTGCTGCGCCCGCCGTTGTGCCTGCTGCGCCTGCAACGTCCGCGCCCGCCAAGGACGCCGCGCGTGAAGAGAAGGACGCGGTGAAAGAAGCCGCGAAGGTTGAAGTGAAGGAGCAGGCGTCGAACACCGCGCCCGTGCTTCCGCCCGCGGGCAACGCGGCGCAGCTCGCTTTGTCGAGTTATCTCGGCCAACTGCCGGGCGTGGCCGCGCCGTCCGCGAAGGCGGGAGCGAAAGAGTAGTTGAAGTTAACGCCTGACGCGAGGGGGCGTCAGGCGGACGCGGTGTGAGTCGTTTCGTCGTTCGACAAGTCTGTGAGAGGAGAGCAGCGATGAAGCAAACGGGTCTCAATCAAAATGTGGAAAGGCGGCGCGGCGAGCGCGGTTCGGTGCTGGCGATCAGCACCGTCGGCATGCTCGCCTTTCTCCTCGCGGCCGGTCTGTGCATCGACATCAGCCACTTCTATCTCGTGCGCGGCGAGTTGCAGAACGCCGCCGACGCCGCCGCTCTGGCGGGCGCGTCCGCCTTGAACTCCGACGACGGCGGCATCGAGAAAGCAGCCGACTACGCCATCGAGTCTTTGAACAAATACGAGTTCAACCAGAAGGGCGTCACCATCCCGCGCTCGAACGTGTTGTTCGCCAAAAATCTGAACGGCCCTTACATGAGCGAAGCGACGGCGAAGACGCAGGCCAAAGACATACGCTTCGTGCAGGTGGTCGTTCCGCCCGCCGCCGTCAGCACGACGTTTGCCGCGCCCGTCCTCGGCGCAGCGCGCAACGTCTCGGCCGACGCCACCGCAGGCATGAGCGTCCCGCTCAACAACTTCTGCGACTACATCCCCGTCTCCGTCATCGACAACGAGCCGACCTACTTCATCAAGGGACAGACCTACACGATTCGACGTGAGCCGGGCAGCGCCGTCACACCGGGCAACTATCAGATTCTCGCCATCGACGGATCGGGCGCAAGCGACGACCGCATCGGTCTCGGTCGCGGCGTACGCAACTGCAAGGGCGCGGGCGAATACGTTCAGACCAAACCGGGCGTCTCCGCCGGTGCGGTCAGGCAGGGCATCAACACGCGCTTCGGCGTCTATGAGGGCGGCCTTGAGCCTGACGAGTATCCGCCCGACGAGAACGTGCGCGAGGACATCAACTACCAGCAATACCTCGACGCGCAGCAGGCGCGCGACGCAAACAAGACGCCTGCCTCGGGCACGTTCAGCGCGCCGTCGCGCGGTGTGCCCGAACGCGGTCGCCGCGTGGTGCTCATCCCGATCATTCTCAAGAGCCAGTTCGACAACGGGCGCGACAGCGTGCAGATCGACCGCTTCGCAGCCTTCTTCCTGCAAACCAAGGTCGGCAGCGGCAACGGCGGCGACATCAAGGTTGAGTTCATCGAGATGCGCACCATCATCGGGCGCGGCGGCTACAACCCCACGGGCGGCACGCCCAGTCCCGAACTCTCCATCCCGGTCCTTTATCGCTAAGAGGATTTGAACGCGATGCGTCTCAAGACGAACTTCGATCAAACGTCCACGCGCCGACGCCGCGCCTTCGCCTGGCGCGATGAACGCGGCTCGCAACTCGTCGAACTAGCCATCGTCATGCCGCTGCTGATCGTTCTGGTGGGCGCGACCGCGGAGTTCGGACGTTTCTTCTACACCTATTCGACGCTCCTGAAGGGCACGCGCGCCGCCGCGCGATACCTCGTCAGCCAGCCGCCCGGCGCGGGCGATGCGGCGGCGCGCAACCTCCTCGTCTATGGCAACACGGCTGGCACGGGCACGCCCGTCGCGAGCGGCCTGACGACCGCCAACGTCAAGATCAGCACGAGCAAGAAGGGCGGCACGACCGAGACGCAGACGGTCGAGATTCAGAACTTCACTTACGCTCCGCTCTTCGACCTCGGCAAGCTCACACGCAATACGGCGCTTTCGCTCAGCGTCAACGTCGGCGCGCGAAGCACGATGCGGCAGATCACGCAGTAGGAACGAGGAAGAGATGTTGAAAGCCATGCGCGCGAAAAATAGAAGGGACAGCGAACGCAAGGGACGCGATGCACGCGGGGAACGCGATGCACGCGGCGAACGCGGCGCGGCGCTCTTGGAACTTGCCATCGGCGCGACGATCTTTCTGTCGGCCATGTTCGGCGTGCTCGAAGTCGGCCGCTTGATCTGGGTGCACAACTCGCTCGTCGATGCCTCGCGGCGCGCCGCTCGCTACGCCGTCAATCAGGGCATGGGCACGGCCGCGCAAACCGCCGCTAAGAACATGGCCGTCTATGGCAACGCTGCGGGCACGGGTCAGCCGCTCGTGCAAGACCTGACAGTCTCGCAGGTCAAGATCACTTACCAGAATTTCGGGTTGGGCGCGGGCACGGTCACGGCCGAGATCGAAAACTACGATTTCAGTTTCGTCCTCCCGCTCGTCAGTCGTTCGATGCGCCTGCCCGCCTACAAGACTTCTCTGACGGCCGAGAACGCGGGCTTCGTGCCCACGGTCATCCCTTGAGCGAAGGCGCGCACCGAACTGCCCCGACAGAACCGGACGAAACCAGCGTCGTCCAAATTCACACTTAGAGAGCCAGAGCCACACATGAACCAACTGTCATTCGTCATCCTCAGCACCGGCCTCGACAGCCTCAAAGAGTTGCGCGGCGCGCTTGCGTCGAACGAGCGCACGCGCCTGCTCGCGGGCGGCGACGACGCCGAACAACTCTTTCCCGAAATCCTGCGCCTCCGCCCGAACGCCGCCATCATCACGCTCGGCGCAGAGACTACGGCGACCTTGAAGTTCGTCGAACGACTCACCGCCGAATGCCCGCAGACGGCCATCATCTGCGCTTCGCGCGACGCCTCGCCCGATCTCATCCTGCGCAGCTATCGCGCCGGGGCGCGCGACTTTTTGCGCCTGCCCGTCATCGCCGAAGAGTTTCAAACCGTCATCGAGCGCACGGCCGAATTTTGTTCGACCCTTGTGGATGCGCCGAAGAAACGCGGCCGCGCCGTCGCCGTCTTTTCGAGCAAGGGCGGTTGCGGCACTTCGTTCATCGCCACGAATCTGGCCGCCGCCTTCGACGCTCCGACCGTCCTCGTCGATCTCAACTTGCAGGCGGGCGACCTCTCGCTCTTTCTCGGCCTCGAACCGAAATTCTCCATCGCCGACCTCGTCGAAAATCGCGCGCGCGTTGACGACTCGCTCCTGAAAAGCTACGTCGTGCCGCACACGTCGAACCTCTCGCTGCTGGCCGCGCCCAAAGAGGCAGATCTCGCCGACGACATCGAACCCGAACACATCTTCGAGGTGCTGGAAGTGTTACGCGAACGCTACGACTACGTCGTCATCGACCCGCAGCACACCTTCGACGCCATCACGCTCTCGGCGCTCGATCAAGCGGACGAGGTGGTGCTCGTCTTAACGCTCGACATCCCTGCCATACGCAGCACGCAACGCGCCCTCGCACTCTTCGACCGCCTCGGCTATCCGCGCCATAAGGTGCGCATCGTCGTCAACCGTTGGAGCAAGCAGATCGATCTCGACCTCCGGCAGGTCGAAAGATTTTTGGGCGAACGTGTGACGGGCTACGTGCAGAGCGACTACAACACGGCCGTCAACTCGATCAACCTGGGCGAACCGCTCGTCAAATCCGACCCCGCGTCGCGCATCGCGCAGGAGATTCGACACATCGCCGCGAGCATCACGGGCGGCAGCGTCGAATCCGAGATCAAAGAGCCGCGCAAAGGCTTGTGGGGATCGATCTTCGGCCGCCCCGTCGGCGCAATTTCCAACGCCGCCGTGCGCACACGACTTGGCAAAGACAAGGCGACCGCCGCCATCTGAGGCCGCTTCGAGGCACGCGAAACATGACCACCACAAATCAAAGCATTGATCTCGCGCAAAGGCGCTTGAGGGCAAAGGAAGGCGCTCTTGATGCGTCGCACGGCGAACAGGCTCGTCGCCGTACTTCTTTGCCCTCAAGCGCCTTTGCGTGAACCTTCTTCTACACGGACGAGAGACGACCAACATCATGTCACTACGCGAAAGACTAATCAGGGAGACGAACCCGGCGATACCGATGGCCGCGCGCACCACTGGTGCGGACGAGACGAACGGGGGCGGCGGCCAGCACACTCTTCAAGAGATGAAGGCGCGCCTGCATCGCGCCGTCATTAACCGCATGGACTTGACGAAGCTCAGCCAACTCGACGCCGAACAGCTTCGCGCCGAAGTGTCGCGTCTAGCCGAAGGCTTGCTCGCCGTCGAGAACATGCCGCTCTCGACGAGCGACCGCGAGCGTCTGGTCGAAGAGGTGCGCCACGAGTTGTTCGGCCTCGGCCCGCTCGAACCCTTGCTGGCCGACTCGACCATCTCCGACATCCTCGTCAACTCGCCGCAGAACATCTACATCGAGCGGCGCGGGCGTCTCGAACGCACCGACGTGGCCTTCAAAGACGACGAACACCTCATGCGCGTCATCGAGCGCATCGTCTCTTCGGTCGGTCGCCGCATCGACGAGTCTTCGCCGATGGTCGATGCGCGTCTCTCAGACGGCTCGCGCGTCAACGCCATCATCCCGCCGCTTTCGCTCGATGGCCCCGTGCTCTCCATCCGCCGCTTCGGCGCGGAACCCCTGCGCGTGTCGAAGCTCATAGAGATCGGCGCGATCACCAAAGACATCGCCGACATGTTCGAGATGTGCGTCAAGGCGCGTCTGAACGTCCTCATCTCCGGCGGCACGGGCGCGGGCAAGACGACGCTTCTCAACGCGCTCTCGGCATACATCCCCGAAGACCAGCGCATCGTCACGATTGAAGACTCGGCCGAACTACAGTTGCAGCAGCCGCACGTCGTCCGTCTTGAGACGCGACCGCCGAACATCGAGGGGCGCGGCGAAGTCACGCAGCGCGATCTCGTCAAGAACGCCCTGCGCATGCGTCCTGACCGCATCGTCATCGGCGAGGTGCGCGGCGGCGAGGCTATCGACATGCTGCAAGCCATGAACACAGGCCACGACGGAAGTTTGACGACCGTGCACGCCAACACGCCGCGCGACGCTCTGGCGCGACTCGAAACCATGATCCAGATGACGGGGATGAAACTCTCCGAGCGCGCTATGCGCCAGCAGATCGCTTCGGCCCTGAACCTCGTCGTACAGGCCGCGCGCCTGTCGGACGGCACGCGCCGCGTCGTCTCCATCTCCGAGATCACGGGCATGGAAGGCGACACGATCACGATGCAGGAGATTTTCCAGTTCGAGCGCAAAGGCATCGACAAGGACGGCCAGGTCGTCGGCCGCTTCCGCCCCACGGGCGTGCGCCCGCGCTTCGCCGAACGCCTCAAAGTCTACGGCATGCAACTGCCGCGCGTGTTTTTTGAAGAGAGCTGATAGCTGTTAGCTGTTAGCTAAAAACAAAAAGCTAAAGGCTAACAGCTAATAGCTAACGGCTAATAGCTCACCGCAGGTGAAACCAATGATCCCCTTTTTCGTCTTCGCCTTCTGTTTGTTTCTGACTTTCGCGTGCTACCTGCTGGCGACGCGCGGCTCGGAGAAGAAGCGTGCGCGCTTGCAGCAACGTCTGTCGGAAGCGCTGCTTCATTCGGCGCACGACTCGGACGTTGAAGTACAACTGGCGCGTCAGGAGTTGATGAGCGAGATACCTTTGCTCGACCGTCTGCTCGTGCGTGTACAGGTGGCCGGGCGACTCAAGCGCATGCTCGATCAGGCCGATTTGCACATCACCGTGACGCGCCTGTTGATGTTCTCGCTGATGGCGGCGATGCTCGCGGGGCTGGCCGTCTCGATGCTGACGATCTCCGTCATCCTGATCGTGTTGGCCGGAGTGGTCGCCGCCGCCGTGCCGTTCGTACACGTCATGTGGGCGCGGCGCAAGCGCCTCAACAAGTTTCTCGAACAGTTGCCCGACACACTCGAACTGATGAGTCGCGGCCTTTCTGCCGGACACGGTTTCGCGGAAGCCCTGCACATGGTTGCGACCGAGATGCCCGACCCCGTCGCAACGGAGTTTCGCAAAACTTACGAGGA
This sequence comes from Pyrinomonadaceae bacterium, assembly GCA_035942855.1. Lineage (GTDB taxonomy): Bacteria > Acidobacteriota > Blastocatellia > Pyrinomonadales > Pyrinomonadaceae > JAIVJZ01. The sequence continues at coordinate 313,238 of DASZCS010000087.1, forward strand.
ACAGAACCTCGGCCTGTCTCTGAAACTCGCGCTCGACAATCTGGCCGCGCGCGTGCCCTTGCTTGATTTGAAACTCTGCATCACGGCCATCCTCATTCAGCGCGAGACGGGCGGCAACCTCGCCGAAGTGCTCGAAAAGGTGGCGCACACGATCCGCGAACGCTTCCGCATCATGGAAGACCTGCGGACGCTGACGACGAGTTCGCGCATGTCCGCGTGGATTCTCTGCGGCCTGCCGATCTTCGTCGCGCTCGCCGTCACCGTGATGAACCCCGAATACATGAGCGTCATGTGGAACGACCCGCGCGGCCACAAACTCGCCGCCGTCGCCATCGGCTTGCAGATCACGGGCATGCTCGTGATTCGGAAAATTTTGAACATCAAAATCTGAGGGTGAATAGTGAATGGTAAATGGTGAATAGTTAAAACCGGCTTTCATCCATTCACCATTTACCATTCACTATTTACTGGTTGAACTTATGATCTTCATCATCACCATCTCGACATTCGCTTTTATCACGCTCGGCGTGATGGGGATTTACTGGTTGATGTTTCGCCCGGCGAGCGCGGCGACCGAGAGGTTGCGGCGCATGGGCGAGGCGGACGGCGGCGCTGCGTTGCGCGCGGGCGGCGTGGACTTGAGCGCACACGCCGCATCGGACGACGGCATGACCGCGCTCGCCGAACGCATGGCGAAGCCTCTGCACAGGCTCGCGCCGCCTTCGGCTGCCGAAGCGAAGAAGCTGCAAAAGAAGTTGATGCAGGCAGGCTATCGTTCGCCAAACGCGCCCATCGTCTATCGCGCCATTCAAATCACCACGCTCATCGGGTATCCCGCCATGGTCGCGCTCGGTTGCGCGCTCATGGCGCGACCGCTCGACAGCGCGATCCTCTGGATTCTGATCGCGTTCATCAAGGGCTTCTTCCTGCCGCGCTACATCCTAAACAAAATGGTCAAGGGCCGGCAGCAGCGCGTGCGCTGGGGTTTGGCCGATGCGCTCGACTTGATGGTCGTCTCCATCGAAGCCGGACTCGGTTTGAATGCGGCCATCGTCAAGGTCGGCGAAGAGTTGAAGGACGTGCATCCGGAGATCAGCGAAGAGTTCGAGTTGACGAACTTGGAAATACGCGTCGGGCGCGACCGCGACGAAGCCCTGCGCAATCTGGCCGAGCGCACCGGAGTTGACGACCTGCGCAGCCTCGTCGCCATGTTGATTCAGGCCGACCGCTTCGGCACGTCCATCTCGCGAGCCGTGCGCGTCTACGCCGATTCCTTGCGCACGAAGCGTCGCCAGCGCGCCGAACAGGCCGCGCAGAAGGCCGCCGTCAAGTTGCTGTTTCCGCTCGCGTGCTTTCTGTTCCCGACGCTCTTTATCGCCATCCTCGGCCCCGCCGCGCTCAATCTCATCGATTCGTTCGCCAAGATGTAAAGGAGTTTTACGACTATGCGTAACCGCACCATCAACGCTTTTCTGATCGCAATTGTCTTGACCATCGGTGTCTCGACTTTCTGGACGGCCTCGACGACCGAGCAGGACGGCGACGATTCCGCACGCGTCGTCTCAACGGACGGTGCGGCCACGGGCGCGTCGGAAGACACGGCGGCGGAGGAGAAACCGAAGAAGAAGGGCAATCGCTTCGCGCGTTTCTTCAAAGCGCCCTTCAAAGCCGCGGCGAAACTTTTCGGCGGCGACGACGACAAGGTGCGGCGCATGTCTGAAAAGGATGTGGCGAAATTCGAGAGCGCGCCCCTGATGCGCGTCGAAGACGGACGCACCGGGCGCAGCACGGAGACGACTGACGAAGGCGGCACGGCGAAAGATTATCTCGCGCGCGGCCGCGCCCTGCTCGACGAAGGCCGCCTGAACGAAGCCGTCAGGGAATTGTCGCGCGCCGTCTCGCTCGATGGTCGTCTGGCCGAAGCGCACAACCTCCTGGCCGTCGCCTACGACCGCAAAGGCTTACACGAACGCGCGCGTGAATCCTTCGAGCGCGCACTCGATCAAGAGACTGACGCGCAGACCTTGAACAACCTCGGCTACTCGCTCTACCTGAGCGGCAACTATCGCGCCGCCGTCTCGCGCCTCAAACGCGCCGCGAAACTCGCGCCCGCGGACGAGCGCATCTGGAACAATCTCGCGCTCGCGCAATCGCGTCTCGGCAAATACGACGATGCATACAAGAGCTTCGCGCGCGCGGGCGGCGAGTATCAGGGGCGTCTGAACGTCGCCGCCATGCTCGAACGCGCCGGGCGCGACTCGGATGCCGTCTCGCACTACGAAGCCGCGCGTCGCGTGCAACCGCAGTCGGAGTTCGTCCTGCGCCGGCTCGCAGAACTCTACGCGCGGGGCGGGCACAACGACCATGCCGAACAAATTCGCCGCGCGCTCGCCGGACACGCGAACGAACAGGTCGCCGGTAAGGAATAACGAACGCTGGCTGAACAGAGGAATTGAGTCACGTCGCTGGCAAACAACTGACCACGGACAACTGACCACGGACAAACACCAATGACGCAAACCAACATATTGTCGCGCATGGAAGTGGAGAGCATGGGGCCGCCCGTGCCGGAAGAACTCGCAGAGACGGACGTGCCCGAAAGTTTCCTCTGCGATCTGGCGCTCAAGATCGTCGCCGCGCTGCCCGAACCGACCACCGCCAACGTCACCGAGCGCATGCACCTGCCGCGCGCCCTGACGGAAGAGATTTTGCAGCGCCTTTATCGCGAGAAGTTGGTCGAGGTGAAACTGCAATCGGCGATGGGTGCGACGCGCTACGGCATGCTCGACAAAGGTTGGGCGCAACTCGCGCGCGCGCGCGCCTTCTGCGGCTACGACGGCCCCGCACCCGTCTCTTTGCGCGACTACGCGCACATGATGCGCCTGCAAGCCGTACCCGCACGCCACGCGACGATGGATTCCGTGCGCGCCGCCTTTCGCGATCTCATCCTGCCGGATTCGCTGATGCAGACAGTGGGCTGCGTCGTCAATTCGCGCCGCTCGTTGTTCCTCAGCGGCCCTCCGGGCACGGGCAAAACGGCCGTCGCCGAACGCATCAACGCCAGTCTCCCCGGAGCGATCTGGATTCCTTACTCCATCGAGATCGACGGTCAGATCATACGCGTCTTCGACGCACACAATCATCGCCCGGCCGCGAAAGAGGCCGTGCCCGCCGAATACGACCGCCGCTGGGTCTGCATCGAACGCCCGCTCGTCATCGTCGGCGGCGAGTTGACTCTGGAGAACGCCGATCTGACGTGGAGCGAGGCCGCGAGATTTTACGAAGCTCCGTTCCAGATGAAATCAAACGGCGGCACGCTCGTCATAGACGACTTCGGGCGGCAGCGCGTCGCGCCCACAGATCTGCTCAACCGCTGGATCGTGCCGCTCGAACGCCGCGTCGATTACCTGACGCTGCACACGGGCAAGAAGATCGAAGTGCCCTTCGAGCAGTTGGTCGTCTTTGCGACGAACCTCGAAGACAAAGACCTTGTCGATGAGGCTTTCCTCAGGCGCATGGGCTATCGCGCGCGCGTCGAGCCGCCGACGCCCGCCGCCTACATCGAAATCTTCAAACGCGCCGCACACACGCGCGGGATGCGCGTCGAACAAGTCTGCCTCGACTACATCCTGAACAACTACATGATCTCGCATCGCCAGATGAAAGCCTGCGAGCCGCGCGACCTGCTCGACCGCGTGCTCGACATCTGCCTCTTCGAAGGTCAGCCCATCGAACTTACGCCGAAAGTGATCGACGCCGCATGGCGCAACTATTTCGGCACGTCGCATGGCTTCGCGCAGGAAACTACAGCGACCGAGCGCCGCGCTGCGACGACAGGCGATCCCACTGCACGCACCGTGGGCGATCTGCTGGACGTGTTTTAACGAGAAAGGGCGGCCGACGATGAGAAGAGAATGCCTATTGAAACTAGCGGGACTCGCCGTTCTATTCGTCCTCGCTCTGCCCGCACACGCGTTCGCAGACCGTCTGCTTCTCGTTGACGGGACGACCATCGAAGTTGACGAGGCCTGGGACGACGCGGAAGGCGTCTGGTACAGGCGCGGCGGCATCACGAATTTTGTCGAGCGCGCGCGCGTCAAGACGATTGAGCGCAAAGGCGACGCGAAAGAAACGTCGAAGGGTCGGCAACTAGCCAGGCTGTCGGAAGTTGATGCGGCTTCGGACGAGTCGAAGCAAACTTCGCAGGCGAACGAGCCGGTGCGTCCGCTCTGGATTTACCTCGTGGGCGGCGCGCGTTTTGAAGTTGACGAGGCGCAGGAATCGGCCGAGGGCGTCTGGTACAAACGCGGCAACCTCTCGATCTTTCTCGAACGCGCGCGCATTGAGCGTATTGAAAGAGAGTCGGACGAAGCGGCGGCGGAAGACGTGGACAAAGATGCGGTGGTCGCTCGTGCGGTCAAGCGCGAGCGGCGTTGGACGACGGGCCGCCCGCAACTCGACGCTTTGATTCGGCAGAACGGTGCGCGTTACGGCGTCGATCCCTATCTGATCTTTTGCGTGATGGAGCAGGAGTCGCACTTCAACGCGGGCGCGGTCAGCCCCGTGGGCGCGCGTGGGCTTATGCAGTTGATGCCTGCGACGGCCGCGCGCTTCGGCGTTCGCAGCATACACGACCCGGCGCAGAACATCGCGGGCGGCACGCGCTTTTTGAAACAACTGCTGGCTCGATTCAACGGGCGCGTCGAACTCGTGCTCGCCAGTTACAACGCGGGCGAGGGCGCAGTTCTCAAGTACGGCCATCGCGTGCCGCCCTATCGTGAGACGCGCAACTACGTGCGCCGCATCAGCGACCGCTACGGCCGCGCCGCGCACGCCTTCGGCGCAGAGACACGGGCTGTTGGTCAGACGACTAAACGAACAAACGCCGGAGCGAAGACTGCGGCTGCGAGCAATAAGACGACTGCTGTTGTTGATAAGGCGACTACGGTTGACGGAAAAACGACTGCTGCTGAAGGGAAGACTACTGCTGCGAGTAGCAAGACGAGTACGTTGACGGTGGTGAATTGAGCCGTGCGCGGCGTCGCGGGAGGAATATGAGAAGTTTGCTGGCAAGGCATGTCGCGTGCGGCGTCGCGTGCGTCGCCGTCACTGTGTCGGGCTGTGTGGCCGAGTCGCGCGCGCAGAGTGTGAACGCACGTATGTCCGCCTCGCAGTCGGACGCGGAAGCGCCTCTGACGAACGCTGCGGTGGTCAAACTCGTGCGCGCGAAGTTTAGCGAAAAGACCGTCATCGCCATCATACGCGCGCGTCCCGTTCGCTTCGACCTCTCGCCCGACCGTCTCATCGAACTGAAGAAGAACGGCGTCGGCGAGCGCATCATCCTCACGATGCTGGCGCGCGCCGAGGGTGACGCCTTTGCCGTGCGCGACGATGCGTCCGATGCCTTCGCGGACGATCCTTTCTTCGACGGCACGCGCGGGCAGACGCGCCCGAACGAAACGGGGAAGCCCGCCGGCGGGCAGACCGATCCGAACGAAGTGAACATCTTCGGCTCGTCGGGCGGCGTGCGCGGGCGTTCACGTTCGAACGTGGGCGGCGGCGCGGCCGAAGGCGAGACGCAGACGACGGGAAGCGCAAGCGTCCGCATCCTGCGCCCGCCAGCGGAAGCCGGAGCGACAGGCGCGGGCGAACCCAAACTCGAACGCACGCCGACTCTGACCAACGATTCCGTCATCGAACTGGTCGAGGCCGGTTTCTCCGAGGGCACGATCATCCGGCGCATCGAAGGCTCGCCGGTCGAGTTCGATTTCGCGCCCGCGAAACTCGCGGAGTTGCGCCGCCGACGCGTCGGCGAACCAATCATCGCCGCCATGCGCGCCGCCATGAGCGAAGACGACACGGGCGGCGCGAAAGATGCAAACGCGAAACCATAGAAACTGAGTCGATGCATTCACACACTTCAAAAGTCGGCTTGTTGCTATGCGCCGCTCTGTTGCTCTTTGCCGTGAACGGCGGCGGTAACTTCGCATCTGTCGTCTTCGCACAGCAGACGAAAGTTGAAAAGGCTGCCCAGTCGTCGCCGCAGGAGATAGACGACGACGAAGTGATCAAGGTGAGCACGACGGAGGTGCTTTTGCCCGTGACCGTGCGCGACGCGACGGGGCGTCTGGTGACGACGCTTGAGCGCAAGGACTTTCAGGTGTGGGAAGACGGGCGGGAGCAGCCCCTGAGCGACCTGCGCTTGCGACGCGTCCCCGTGGATGTCTTGTTGATGGTCGATGCTTCGTCCTCGGTGGCGAGCCGTCTGGAAGATTTCCGGCGTGCCGTGGAAGAGTTCGCCGCGCTGCTCGCGCCCGAAGACCGTGTGAGCTTGTTGAAGTTCGACGACCGCGTGGAGTTGTTGCAGGATTGGACGGCGAGCCGCGTGCAACTACGCCGCTCGCTCCGCCGCGTCACGCCCGGCATGTTCACGCGCTTCCACGACGCGCTCTATCTGGCGGCGCGCGAGCAGTTCAAAGACGCGCGCAGGCGTCATGCCGTCGTCGTCCTGACGGACGGAATCGATAGCGGTCGCGGCCGCGCTTCTTTGCAGACGGCGCTCGGCGCGCTGCTCGAAGCCGGTGTCAGCGTCTACTGCATCAGCAACACGGAGATCGAGCGTGCGCGCAAACGCGCCGAACTCGATACGCTCGAATCCGACCCTCCTTCGACCCGCCGCTTCAACGAACTGCGCATCGGCGACCTGCGCGAATCCCTGCGCGTGCTCGACGCGAGCGAACGCAATCTCGCCGCGCTGACCGAAGCGACCGGCGGGCGTCTCTTCAAGCCGCAGAACTTCGCCCTGCTCGACAGCATCTACGCTGAGGTGGCAGAGGAGTTGCGCCACCAGTACGCGCTCTACTACATGCCGCTCGACAAGACGCGCGACGGTAAGTTTCGCCGCGTGCAGGTCAAGACCTCCGACCCCTCCCTGCGCCTCACGGCGCGCATCGGCTATTTCGCCCCGCGCAGCTAAGACCTCTTCGCTCGAACTCAAACTCTCATCAGAGTCAATAAATGAGCGGTTGTGTCAGAAAAGCCTGCCCTTATCGGCGGCTTGCGACCGTGGAGTCGTAACGATACACGGCTTTTCGGTTTGTGCGCTTCGGGTTCATACGACACGCTTGCGGCGGCCGGACTACGGCCTCGTGAAAAGTCTGCGTTCCCGTAAGTCTTTATATTTATCCAGTTACATTTTAAGCGTCGCCCGGCACGGTCATTGCTCTACAGAGCGGGTTGATCGAACTCTCTGAAGCGGAGAGGGCAAGTCCACAGGAAAAATTCGGGACGAGAAGTGGCGGAGGTTTGAAGCATTCAGACACTCCGCCACGCCCGAATCTCTAAGCGCAGCTTGCATTTAGCGTGTGTTGAGGGTAGCATTCCGGCCCGCCAGCACGTCTCTTTGTAGAATCCTTGCGACTGCACTCGCTTCAAAGACCCAAAGGTCACAAAACGGAGTCTCCGTTGAATGTCCGACGCTGCTCGGCAGAGCGCGTGTCAGGCAAAGTTATCCGGCAAATTTATCTGTTAGAGAAGGAAGAAGGAAAATGCGACCCATCAAACACATGGAGAGAGGACTGACCGCCCTTGCGGCGGGCGCGTTCAATACCATCCAGTTTTTCAATAAATACCGCCCGAACGAATCGTTTATCCCGAAATGGTCTGACAAGCCGCTGTTGAAGTCCTGGCAGAAATCGAAGCCGCCGCTCGGCTTCCCGCGCACGACCGACAGTCTCTGCCCGAAGTGTGTCATCGAGGCACGCGCCAAGATTTTGAGTCAGGAAGTGATCGACCCGTCGATCCTGATCAACGAGAAGGTCGGCGAAGTCAAAGCGCAGATCATCGAGCGCAACGGCGAAATCTGGATGGTCAAGGATTGCCCGACGCACGGCCACATCGAAGACATCATGGCGATGGACTCTTCGTTCCTCAAGCACATTGAGGCGCAGTTTCCCGGCCGCGACATACAGGCGCACAACGACGAGAAGTTGCACAATCACGGCTCGTCCACGATCAAGTACGGACGCGGCTCTGTCTTGACCATCGACCTGACGAACCGCTGCAACATGATGTGCGACCCTTGCTTCATGGACGCCAATCAGGTCGGGTTCGTCCACGAACTCAGTTTCGAGGACGTGAAAGACATTCTCGATAAGGCCATCTCAATCAAGCCGCGCCGCCAGATGTCCGTGCAGTTTTCGGGCGGTGAGCCGACCATCTCGCCGCACTTCATCGAAGCCATCCGCTACTCGCGCAAGGTCGGCTACAACTCCGTGCAGTGTGCGACGAACGGCATCGAGTTCGCCAAGTCGAAGCAGTTCTGCCGAGACGCGGCCGACGCCGGTTTGCGTTACGCCTATCTACAGTTCGACGGCATCGGCAACGATGCGAACTCGCACCGTCAGGTCGGCAACCTGTTCGACGTAAAGCTGCGCGCGATTGACAACCTGCACGAAGCGGGTGTGGAGATCGTGCTCGTCACCACGCTCGTCAACAACATCAACAACGATCAGGTCGGCTCGGTCATCCGCTTCGCGCTCGACAACCCGAAGAAGATCGCCTTCATCTCGTTCCAGCCCGTCTCCTTTACGGGGCGCGATGAAGAGATCACGGACGAACGGCGCATGGCGCAGCGCTACACCCTGTCGCATCTGGCGCACGACGTGAAGAAGCAGGTCGGCATCACGGAACCGACGCGCGATTGGTTTCCGCTCTCGCTCATGGGCGCGTTCGCGGACTTCGCAGACCTCGTGCACGGCCCCGAAGCCGAATGGGGTCAGGTCTCCTGCGGCTGCCACCCGAACTGCGGCGTGGGCACGGCCGTGATGATCAATAAGAACACGAAAGAGATGAAGCCCGTGCCGGAATTCCTGAACATTCCCGGCCTCGTCAAAGACATGACGGGCATCACCGACGCGGGGCGCGGCAAGTGGTTCTCGAACATCATGATGGGCTTGGCGCTCCTCAAGAACTACAGCCCGTACGGTGCGCCGCAGAGCTTGACGCTCGTGGACATCTTCAAGAAGTTCGACAAGTCTTTCGGCCTGTCGGGCAAGTCTTACGGCAAGGTCGAGGGCGACCGCACCTACGAGGACATTCAGAAGCGTCGCAGCGACCCCTGGAACTTCCTCTTCATCGCGGGCATGTGGTTCCAAGACCTCTTCAACTACGACTTCCGCCGCACCGAGATGTGCATCATTCCTTACGGCACGCAGGAAGGCGAGATTTCGTTCTGCGCTTATAACACGGGCATCGGTTGGCGCAATATCATCGAGCAGATGCACCAGAACGCGACCATCGCCAAGTGGTACAAAGAGCACGGCCGCCACGAAATCTTCGCTAAGGGCAAGAACGTCGAGTTGGCCGAAGTCGGCTTCACCGGCATCCTGAACGAAGTTGACTTGCAGCGTCCGAACCGCCCCGAAATGGCCGGGCCGAAGACTGCTGCCGAGGAAGCGGCGATGATGCGCCGTCTCTATCAGGAGATGGTGCTCAAGCAGAAACTCGGTGCGGGCGATGTGGAGAAGAACAAGCCCGTGCAGATCAAAGGCATCGGTCGCAGCAAGAACGATCAGGGCGTCTCCGCCTAAAGCGCGCACCGTCCAGTTGACCCGAAAGCCCCGCCGACGACTTCTACGCGTCGGCGGGGCTTCAACTTGAACGACCTTGACAGCGTTCGCATGCTCCCTTGAATAATTCAAGGCTTTAGGTTGTAATGAAGTTCGGTTGATTTTTATGACTCGTATTCTTTTAACCAACGACGACGGCATCCATTCCGACGGCCTCATCAAACTCGAAGAAGCTCTACGCTCGGTGGGCGACGTGTACACGGTGGCTCCGGCCTCCGAGATGAGCGGCGCATCGCACAGCCTGACGCTCGCGCGCCCCTTGCGCATACGCCAGATCGACGCGCGCCACTGGACTGTGGATGGCACGCCGACCGATTGCGTGACGCTCGCGCTCCACAAGATTTTGCCGAGCGCGGAGTGGCCGCACATCTGCGTCTCAGGCATCAACCACGGCGGCAATTTGGGCGACGACGCTTCGTATTCGGGCACGGTCGCGGGCGCGCTCGAAGCGACCATCCTCGGCGTGACCGGACTCGCTTTCAGTCTCGTCGCGCGCGAAAATTACGACTTCACGCACGCCGCCGAGTTTGCCGTCCGCATCGTGCGGAAAGTTCTGGCCGAAGGGTTGCCGGAAGGGACGCTCCTGAACATCAACATTCCGCCGGGCGAATTGCGCGGCGTGCGCGTCACGCGGCAGGGAATCAAAAACGCGCGCCCCATCATCACGGAGAAGATCGACCCGCGCGGCAAGGCTTATTACTGGATCGGCGAAGAGGTCTTTCCCGAAGACACGGTCGAGGGCACGGACTACTACGCCATCAAGCAGGGCCTGGTCTCCGTCACTCCGATGCGCAGCGATATGACGGATCATCGTTCGCTCGTCGAGCTACAAAATTGGAATTCGCTCAGCTTGCAAACAGAAACTCCCTCCACAGACAGGACGGTCGAACACGTCTGAGACTACAGAGAACCAAAACGGCCGCCCGCGTCTGAACATTTTCGCGCATCCCTTATCGCACACGGAGCCTTAAACGGTTTGAGTTCCGCATCACACATCCCCGCCGCGCAGGCGTCAGCTTTCCGCCGACAGCGCGACCAGATGGTCGAACGCCTGCGCACGCACTATCGCATACAGGACGCGCGCGTGCTCGAAGCGATGCGCGAAGTGCCGCGCCATTACTTTGTGCCCGAAGCATTGCAAAGCAACGCCTACGGCGACCACGCCCTGCCCATCGCCGCCAACCAGACGATTTCACAGCCATATATCGTCGCGCGCATGTCTGAACTGTTGGAACTGACGAGCGAAAGTTCCGTCTTAGAGATCGGCGCAGGCTCCGGCTATCAGACGGCGGTGCTGGCACGCCTCGCCGGTCGCGTCCTCGCCATTGAGCGCATCAGCGAACTGGCGCGCGTGGCGCAGGCGCGCATACGCGGTCTGAACATCTACAACGCCACCGTCAAGTGCTTCGACGGCACGCTCGGGTGGAGCGCGCACGCGCCCTACGACGGCATCCTCGCGGCGGCGGGCGGCCCCGACGTTCCCGAACCGCTCATGGCGCAGTTGAAGGTCGGCGGCCGTCTCGTGATGCCCGTCGGCGAACGGCGCGACGCGCAGCGTCTCGTGCGCGTCATACGTCACGCGGAAGGCTACACGCGCGAAGACCACGGCGCTTGCGCCTTCGTCCCGCTCATCGGCCGCTACGGCTGGTCGGAACAAGCATAAGTTCCGAGTCTCAAGTCCCAGATCAAAAACAATTCGGGACTTGAGATTTGAGACTTGAGACTTAAATTTTATGGAATCGCTGACAGAACTTTTTCATTACCTCAAAGAATTTCTTAATCCCAAAAACATCATCGAGTTTTTGACGACTAAGGGCTTGCCGCTGACTTACGCGGGGCTGGCGCTGATCGTCTTCGCGGAGACCGGCCTCGCGATGGGCTTCTTTCTGCCGGGCGATTCGCTCCTTGTCGTCGCAGGGTTGTTCGCCGCAAGCGGTAAGTTGAACGTCTCGCTTCTGCTCGGCCTGCTGTTCGTCGCGGCCGTGGTGGGCGACGCGGTCGGATATTATTCGGGACTGAAACTTGGGCCGCGCATCTTCTCGCGCCAGAAGTCGCTCTTGTTCCGGCCGAGCCATCTGGAAAAGGCGCAGGCTTTTTACGAAAAGTACGGCGGTAAAACGATCATCATCGCGCGCTTCGTGCCCATCGTGCGCACGTTCGCGCCGATCGTTGCGGGCGCGGCGCGCATGCCCTACAGGCAGTTCGTCTTCTTCAACATCTTCGGCGGTTTCCTCTGGGTCTTCAGTATGATCCTGACCGGATATTTTCTCGGCGGCGCGGTCGAGCGAGCCTTCGGCATCAGGCTCGAAGACCACATCGAGAAAGTGGTGGTGGTCGTCGTCGCCCTGTCGCTTTTGCCGCCCGTCATCGAATACTTCAAAGCGCGGCGCGAGAAGGCGAAACTCAAGGCCGCGGCGAGCGACGTGCAGGTTTGACGACATATAAGTTTGACGGCCTACAAGTTTGACATGACGCGACGCCGCACCTAGAATGCCTGAGCAAGTTTATTCGTCGGGGCGTGGCTCAGCCTGGTAGAGCGCACGGTTCGGGACCGTGAGGTCGGAGGTTCGAATCCTCTCGCCCCGACCATTTCATTAAGAGAAGTTACAGCCGTCCTGATTGGGCGGCTGTTTTTCTTTGGTGGAATGTTGGCGGGTTGTTGTCCATCCTTAAAGTCGGCTTTACTCGTCCGCAAAATAAATTTGACAGACGGGGCACATCAATAATATTTTGCGCGCGGCAAATTCGACCGCATTTACTCTCCTTCATTCAAAGCGGCGCTTGAAATAAGAAACTCTGGAAACTATCGGGAGGTGTGCCTTGAGAAACAAGTTCGGGTTCGGCTCGGCTTTCGCGCTTTTGTCTCTGGCCGTGATGTGTCTGATGCCTGCTTCGGTTAACTCGGCCGCGAGTCAGGATCAGCCGACCATCGCCAAGGATTCCGTTCAATTAATCGCTTTTACCCATAGCTCCTACAAGCAGAATTACGACGTGTGGAGTTGGGTTCCCAAAATCTCTTACCGCGTCAACGGCCCGATGCCGAGCGGCAGTCAACTCTATGTCGAATACACCATCCCGGGTAGCGCGCCGGTCAAGTTCGATTGCGCGACTGAAGAGACGCGGAAGGGCTACTGGTGGAGAACCGAGTGCGGCGGGCGCGACATTCCAGAGGACAAGAGCACGACCTACACCGGCCCTATCAACTTCGCCATCAAACTGCGGAACGAGTTGGCCGGCACAGACATGACGCTCTTTAAGGGGCGCGCGAAGGTGGGGAAGACGCTCTCGAACGAGCACGGCCCGAAGGCGGCCAACAAGTTCGTCTACTACGTAGACCACGACTGGAACTTGCCCATCGGCTACGTCTGGTACACGCCGGACAGCGTGTACGGATGGGACTACCCGTCGTTCAACGTCGCCTTCTGGGTGCGCGGCGACGCGTACAAGCTCGATCCGCACCTCTTCTACAAGGGGCAGGAGGTCGGCCGTGCATTCATGGACGGGATGCAGGTGGGCAAGGCCAGTTGCGAGGCGAGGGTGGAGAACAACACGACGCACTACGTCAACGACGCCTTCCCGCAGAAGGCGAAGTGGTCGCGCGTCGAGTGCAATTTCCCCATCGTGAAGCGTTGGGACAAGACGGACGGCGGGAAGGGGCAACCCAACACTAACGATATGTTCAAGCTGGCCTCGAACCCCGGCGAGTACGAGTTCAAGGTGCTGTGGAACAACAAGCTGGCGCGCACGATCAAGTTCACGGTCGGCCCCGACGGCAAGCTGGAGAACGGCATCGGCACGTCCAACCAACTCGGCAGCGACCGCGTCATCGTGCCCGTCCAGATCGTCGGCGATCAGGACGGCAACTGGGATCGAGCGGCGTGGAAGGCCGACGCCTTCTACGGTAATCCGCTGAACGGCTTCACCCCACTGCCTTGAACGAACGACCCTTTCGCCCCGCCTTCAACACGCGCGAAGAGGACGGCAGCCACACACGGCTGCCGTTTTTCTTTTGGCAGAGAAACGCGGCGGCTCTCAAATCGCGTCGCCGGCAGCACAGTCCATGTAAAATTGTTTTTCCAAAGTTAGAACTCGCAGCCTATAATTTCGTATTTTGGTGAAACGGTCTGGAGAGGAGTCAGGAGACTATGTTCTGCCCACAATGCGGTGCGAATCAAAGCGACGAGTTGAAGTTTTGTAATTTGTGCGGCGCGAATTTACAGGCCGTGCGTGAAGCCGTGGTGATGCGCGACGCGGGCGAGAAATTCGATTGGAGCAAAACGTGGGTCGCGGAGATGTTTCTCTCCGAACAGGAACGCCAGAGACGTAATTATCAACTGGAACGCGAGAAGGGCATCACGCCCGAGTTGAAACGCTATAACGAGATCAAGGGCGGCGTCATCACTGCATTCGTGGGTCTTGGCGCGATGCTCTTTCTCTTCTTCTTCATGCAGGGCATCATCCTCAGCGGTCAGAACCCGCCGGGCGACAACGAGATTCTCAGCCGCATCTGGCTCGCCGGACTTGTCCCGTTTCTCATCGGCCTCGCGATCATCTTCAACGGCGTCTTCATCAGCAAAAAGATCGTGGAAGTGGTGAGGCGTGAAGAGGCCAGATTCGACACGCCCCCGATGCTCGGCGGGCGCGAACCGGACGCGCCGGGGCGCTCTCTGAATCCGGGCGACACGACGGAATTCGTCTCACCTAATTTCAGCGTCACCGAAGACCCGACCAAGCACCTGACGGGCACACCCCGCAAACATTAAACCCACATGGCGAAGCGGCAGGCTTCGCCTCAAACCGCACATCACATTTCGTTTCTCGGCGGTCGCCATCAGAGACTCAAAAGGATCGAAGCGGCTTGCCGGTCACGCCGAGTCGGGCGATGGGCGGTTCATCTTGATCCAACTGGCGACGTGCTCCGCGACATGAAACAGATCGTTCGGCTTGATGAGATAGTCTTGCGCCCCGGCCTGCAAAGCGGCCTCCTTTTCCTGGGGCATGGCGCGTGAAGAGTAGAAGATGATCGGCGTCGTCTGGTCGAACTGCCGAAGCGACGCGCAGATCGAGACGCCTGATGCGTCCGGGAAAGTGTGGTCGAGGAGGTAGAGGTCGAATTGCCCGCGACGCTCGCGCGCCAGTTCCAGGCATCTCTCGCCCGTGTCAACCGCGGTCACGTTGAATCCCGCCTGCTCCAGTAACATCTTCATCAAGACGCGCGTGTCGTCGTGGTCTTCAACGTACAAAACTCGTCCTGCTATGGGCAGCGTCTCCATTCTCAAATCATCCCTTCAAGCGGTTCGATTATAACTCCGCAGGGACTAAAGACGCTCGCGCCGGACGACTGCGCACATGCGTGTGCGTTCCGTCGTCGGAAAGGAAGAAGGCTGTCCCGTTTGATTTAGAGAAAGAGAGTTTCGGCCGACGTAGGGGCGTCAGGCATTGCGGGTGCGGTGCGTGTGGGCAGGAACGTCTCGATCAACTTTTCCAGACGATTATAGTCGATGGGTTTCGTCACGTATTCGTTGCAACCGGCGGCGAGGGCAACAGCGCGATGCTGTGCCGGGTCGTAAGCCGAAAGTGCAAGGATGGGAATTTGGCGCACGCCCGCGTCCCGGTGCTGGCGCAGTTGGCGCGTGGCGGCCAGACCGTTGAGCAATGGCATACGCAAGTCCATCAAGATGAGTTTGGGATGCTCGCGTTCGGCGACGCTGATCGCTTCGTGCCCGTTCGCGGCCGTCAGCACGCGATAGCCACGCATCTCCAACAGCATCTTCAAGGTGAATCGATTGTCTTCGTCGTCCTCAGCGATGAGGATCGTCACGCCCTTCTTTATTGCTTGATCCATCTCTAAAATCTCCTGTTTGTGGAATTCGCTCAGGGCGATAGGGAAGACACTTGGCTCGCAAGTAGACGAGCAGAGAGCAAACGACGGTATTTATATCTCAATGCCTTATCAATTAATGAAGAGGTTGCGGGCTTCTTCCCTTAGCCCGCAACCCGGTAGAAAGAGGAGGCTCTTTCACGCATAGATTGAGCGCATTCTAAGCACGGCAAATGCTTTTGTCTGTACGCTTAGGTACAAAATTTCGAAGCATTTACGTCACTTGGCTGACACAGCAGCGCTTGAGGTTCGAGTGAATATTTCAGCCATTTTATGCGGTTTTTAAGGCTCGAAGCCAACACAGTTTTTCCATAAATTTAGTACGAAGTCGTACAGACTTTGAAGCCTGCAAACCCTATACTCACGTACAACTTAAGAAGACCAAAAGCAGAACTTTTAGCGGCTCGACGCAGGCCGATGAATAGATGGTCTCGCGTGATCTGCTCGCCAAAGGCAGTTATGTCTTTGGTTCATGGGACATGTATAGAGAGTTTTCGCCGTGAGGGCGGAGATAAGTTTTGAGGATACTCGAATCTCGCATCAAGGTGTGACGAGGTTGATGATTTGAGTTGGAAGCCTCGACGGCTTGAACGAACATAAGGGGGGACAAGAAAGGTGGGTACGCCAGAAATGACGGCTCACCTTTCTTTTAGTCTGACGAAGACGGCGCGTTGAAGACGCAAAAATTAACTTTTAATTAACCCTTTGTGGTGGTCGTTAGAGAGAGTTGAAAAAACATAACACGGTGATTGTTTCGACGTTCGCGTTCCGTACAATAAAATCCGTCGAGTGCGTTATATAAACAACTTATCGAATCCCCCTTTGATTCAATTTCCCCCGTTGATTACGGGCATAGTGCAGATGCACTAGCCAGTCCACACGTCCCCGGCAAGAGAAGGGCATGGTGCTTGCTTTAGAATCTGTCATGCTCTATAGAAACTGCTTAAGGTAAGTTTCCGCTTCAAGGCGTTCGGTCGCTCCAGTTAATTCAAGACGGAGTCGAACATATTCCGGTAAGGCCAGAGGCGAAAGTCTTAACTTCGTAGTGTGCCATTTTTAGGAAAGAGGTTACGAGAGAAACTATGAGTCGCAATCAAAAAAATTATCTTCCACTCGAATTGACGGACGAGACTTCGACGCACAGAAACGCCGGACGCAATACGAGAGATGAAATCGGCAACGTCATTGCTTTGCAGACACGCACGGGGGCGACGCAAGCCGCGCGCAACGCGCAGCCGAACGCTGCGGCGCAAGCGGCGCAAAACTTCGAGGCCGATCTCGTTTGCCTGTCGCACCTGCGTTGGGACTTCGTTTATCAGAGACCGCAGCATTTGTTGAGCCGTTGCGCGAAGCAGCGCAGAGTCTTCTTCGTCGAAGAACCGATCTTCGGTCAAGGGCCTTCACGACTCGACGTGTCGCAGCGTGAAGATGGCGTGCACGTCGTCGTGCCGCATCTGCCCGAAGGCTTGTCGAACGAGATGGCCGTTGAAGCGATCCAGCAGGCGATGATCGACCGCTTGTTCGCCGAACATCAGATACGCGACTACGTGCTCTGGTACTACACGCCGATGGCCCTGGGCTGGACGCGCCACTTGAAACCGCTGGCGACCGTCTACGATTGCATGGACGAACTTTCGATGTTCAAGAACGCGCCGCGCTCTTTGCGCGACCGCGAGGCCGAACTGTTTCGTCGCGCCGATCTCGTCTTCACGGGCGGGCAGAGCCTCTACGAAGCCAAACGCGGCCAGCACCCGAACGTCTACGCCTTCCCTTCAAGCATCGACCGCGCGCACTTCGCGCAGGCGCGCGACCCGCGCATCGAGGAGCCTGCGGATCAGGGAAGCATTCCGCACCCGCGCATGGGTTTCTTCGGCGTGGTTGACGAACGCTTCGACATCGAACTGTTGGACGCCATTTCGGAAGCGCGCCCCGACTGGCACTTCGTTATCATCGGCCCCGTGGTGAAGATCGACGAGGCCGACTTGCCGCGCCGCGCGAACATTCATTACCTCGGCGGCAAGTCTTACAAAGAACTGCCCGCGTATCTTGCGGGTTGGGACGTGGCCGCGCTTCTTTTCGCGCGCAACGATTCGACGCGCTTCATCAGTCCGACGAAGACGCCCGAATACCTGGCGGCCGGTCGCCCTGTCGTCTCCACTTCGATCCGCGACGTGGTCAGGCCATACGGCAAACTCGGACTCGTGCGCATCGCCGACGACGCGGCCTCCTTTATCAAAGCCGCCGCAGAGATCGGCATGGACGAGCAGGTCGAGGACGTGGGCTGGCTCGCGCGCGTCGACGAATTCCTCACCGGGATTTCGTGGAATCAAACATGGAGCGAGATGGCCGAGTTGATCGGCGAAGTGGCAACGTCGCGGCGAGCCGCGATTGCAGCCTCGGCGCAGCACGCGAAACCGGCCGCGCAGACGAAGCAGCCGAGCGTGGCGGCGCGCGCGGCGACAGCGAGCAGCGGTGCTACAGCCGCCGACTAACACAGGATAGGAATGAGAGAAGCGGGAATGTTCGATTATTTGATTGTCGGGGCGGGATATGCCGGGAGCGTGCTGGCCGAGCGGCTGGCACGCGTCGCCGGTAAACGCGTCCTCGTCTGCGACCGACGCCCGCACATCGCGGGCAACGCTTACGATCACTACAACGACGCGGGCGTGCTCGTGCACAAGTACGGGCCGCACATCTTTCACACCAACTCGCGCGAAGTCTTTGAGTACTTGTCGCAGTTTACAGAGTGGCGTCAGTACGAACATCGCGTGCTGGCGAGCGTGGACGGGCAACTGTTGCCGATCCCAATCAATCTCGACACGATCAATCGCTATTACGGGTTGAACCTGACCTCGTTTCAGGTCGAAGAGTTTTTAAATTCCATCGCGGAGAAGCGCGAGCAGATTCGCACCTCGGAAGATGTGGTCGTCAATCGCGTCGGGCGCGAGTTGTACGAGAAGTTTTTCCGCAACTACACGCGCAAGCAATGGGGACTCGATCCTTCGGAGTTGGACGCGTCGGTGACGGCGCGCGTGCCGATCAGAACCAACCGCGACGACCGTTACTTCGCGGACAACTATCAGGCGATGCCCCTGCACGGCTACACGCGCATGTTCGAGAACATGCTCGATCATCCGAACATCAAGATCATGCTCAACACGGACTACCGCGACATCGAGCGCATCATTCCGTACAAAGAGATGATCTACACGGGGCCGGTTGACGAGTACTTCGATTTCCGACACGGCAAACTTCCGTATCGTTCGCTCGAATTCAAACACGAGACGAAGGACACAGAGGTTTATCAGAGCGCGCCCGTCGTCAACTACCCGAACGACAATCTCTACACGCGCATCACCGAGTTCAAATACCTGACCGGGCAGGAGCATCGCAAGACGAGCATCGTCTACGAATACCCGCGCGCCGAGGGTGATCCTTATTACCCCGTGCCGCGCCCGGAGAACGCTGAACTCTACGCGAAATATAAAGCTCTGGCGGACGAGACGCCCGGCGTCTACTTCGTCGGTCGTCTGGCAACTTACAAGTATTACAACATGGATCAGGTCGTCGCGCAGGCGCTCACGACTTACAAGAAGATCGTGGGCGAACGCGACAACTCGAAAGCCTCGCGGTCTTAAAGACAGCGAGACAACGCGTCTCATGTCGCAAGTCTTGAGACGCTCTTGATCAACAAGGGGGATAAAATGAGCCGAGGAGAATCTCTTCCCGCCTCGGCGCTTGAGCTGTGGGCTGGCGTTGAATGTACGGTCAACCGCGTCGGCGAACGGTTTTACGATCAGCTTGAGCGCAACGGTCACGCAGAGCGTATCGAAGACCTCGACCTCTTTGCCAAACTCGGCGTGCGCGCTTTGCGCTATCCGGTTCTCTGGGAGCGAACCGCGCCCGAAGGCTTGGACAAAGCTGACTGGAGTTGGCCTGACGCGCGCCTCGCGCGCCTCGGTGAACTCGGCGTGCGTCCCATCGTCGGCCTGCTTCATCACGGTAGCGGGCCGCGCCACACGAGTCTCGTCCATCCCGATTTTCCCGTTCAACTGGCCGAGTATGCGCGTGCGGTCGCCCGGCGCTACCCGTGGGTAGATGCTTACACACCCGTCAACGAGCCTCTGACGACGGCGCGTTTCAGCGGTCTCTACGGTCACTGGTATCCGCACGGGCGCGACTACCGGACGTTCGCGCGCGCGCTCGTCAATCAGTGTCGCGCCACTGTGTTGGCGATGCGCGCCATACGCGAGACGAATCCGCGCGCACAACTCGTCCAGACCGAAGACCTCGGCAAGGCTTTCAGCACGCCCACGCTCCGTTATCAAGCGGAGTTCGAGAACGTGCGTCGCTGGGCGAGCCTCGATCTGTTGTGCGGGCGCATCACGCGCGAGCATCCTCTGTGGGATTACTTCACGCGCGAGTGGGGCATCGACGAGGCGGAACTCAAATGGTTTGCCGATAATCCCTGCCCGCCCGACATCATCGGCATCAATCACTACCTGACGAGCGAGCGTTTCTTAGACGAGCGTGTGGAGCGTTACCCTGATCGAGAGGTCGGCGGAAACGGCCGTCACACTTACGTGGACGTGGAAGCCGTGCGCGTGTGTACGGAAGGGACGGCCGGGCCGCGCGTGCTGTTGCGCGAAGCCTGGGAGCGTTTCGAGATTCCGCTGGCGGTGACGGAAGCGCATCTCGGCTGCACGCGCGAGGAGCAGTTGCGCTGGTTCAAAGAGGTCTGGGATGCGGCGCACACCTTGCGCTCGGACGGCGTAGATTTGCGCGCCGTAACGGCCTGGTCTCTGCTCGGCGCGTTCGACTGGTGCAGTCTGCTCACGCGCTGCGCGAACAGGTACGAGCCGGGCGTCTTCGACGTGCGGGGCGGTCGCCCACGCCCGACGGCGCTGGCGCGCATGCTCCGCGACTTGGCCGCGCAGGGCACGCACGAACATCCAGCGCTCGATGCGCCCGGCTGGTGGCGGCGTCTGGATCGTCTGACGTACCGGCCGGTGCGCCGCCAGCCTGCGACAAAAGCCACGAGGAAAGGAAGGGTCGAGATGAGACGTGGAAACGCGCGGCCGCTTCTGATCAACGGCGCGACGGGCACGCTCGGTCGCGCGTTCGCGCGCCTGTGCGAACAGCGCGGCCTCTCCTATCGTCTGTTGACGCGCGCAGAGATGGACATCGCCGACGCCGCTTCGGTCGAAAGCGTGCTCGCCGAGTTTGAGCCGTGGGCGGTCGTCAACGCCGCCGGTTACGTGCGCGTGGACGACGCCGAGCGAGAGCCGGAGCGCTGCATGCGCGAGAACGCCGAAGGAGCGGCCACGCTGGCCGAAGCCTGCGCGCGACACGGCGCAACGCTTCTCACGTTTTCGTCCGACCTGGTGTTTGACGGCAAGAAGACCGACCCTTACGTCGAGAGCGATGCGGTGTCGCCTTTGAACGTCTACGGGCGAAGCAAGGCCGAAGCCGAGCGCTGCGTTTTGGAGTCGCTGCCTTCTGCGCTCGTCGTCCGCACGAGCGCGTTCTTCGGCCCTTGGGACGAGTACAATTTCATCACTATCGCGCTGAACACGCTGGCCGAAGGGCGCGCCTTCGTTGCGGCGGACGATTGCATCGTCTCGCCGACATACGTTCCCGATCTCGTCACGGCCAGCCTCGATCTCTTGATCGACGGCGAGCGCGGCATCTGGCATCTCGCCAACGAAGGCGCGCACACCTGGGCTGAACTCGCGCGGTTGGCCGCGCGCCGCGCCGGACTCGACGAACAACTCGTCGAAGCGCGCCCCGTCGCCGCCCTGCGTCTGGCAGCCCCGCGCCCTGCATACGGCGTCCTCGCAAGCGAACGCGGGCAACTACTCCCATCCTTCGAAGACGCGCTCACGCGCTACTTCAACCAGCGCGAACCGCGCTACGCGCCCTTGCGCGAGGCAACAGCCGCACGCCTGCGCGAGCGAGCATAAAAAGGGATGAAGGATGAAGGATAAGGGATGAAGTAAAAGCAGTTGGCTTTCCGTTCATCCCTTATCCTTCATCCCTCATCCCTTTCTTCGTCGGCACGGTTTTTGACTGAATAGCTCCGGAACATCATTATCGTGAGCCGTTTTCGGACAGAGGCGGGCGCATGGTGTGTGCGCCGTGTCCGAAAACTGTCTGGGACGTAACAAGGAGAGAAGAAGATGGCGACAAGTGAGACAGCATTGACGCAGGATATGATTGACAGGGGCGAAGCGCCGCAAGGTTACGCGCGACAGGTGAACGTCGGCGAGGTCGAACGTTGGGCGTCGGCCATCGGCGGTGGCGCGCTCGCCGTCTACGGCTTGACGCGCGGCACGTATGGCGGCATCGCGCTCGCACTGCTCGGCGCGAGCCTCGTCTATCGCGGCACGACCGGCCACTGCTACGCCTACGACGCGCTCGGCGTGGACACGGCGAAGAACGCGGGCGACAACCCGTTCGTCAGCGTCGAGGGCGGGCGCGGCGTGAAGGTGGAAAAGAGCGTGACGATCAATAAGTCGGCCGCAGAGTTGTACCGCTTCTGGCTCAACTTCGAGAACCTGCCGCGCTTCATGAACCACCTGGAAGAGGTGCGCATCACGGGCGACGGCCGTTCGCACTGGGTAGCGAAAGGGCCTGCGGGCACGAGCGTCGAATGGGATGCGGAGAGCTACAATCTGAAAGAGAACGAGATGATCGCATGGCGCTCGCTCGAAGGGTCGCAGGTGGCAAACGCCGGTTCGGTTCACTTCAAAGAAGCGCCGGGCGGACGAGGCACGGAAGTTCGCGTCGTCTTGAAATACGATCCGCCCGCGGGCGTGCTCGGTGCTTGGGTGGCGAAACTCTTCGGCGAAGCCCCCGAACAACAGATCGAAGAAGATTTGCGCCGCTTCAAACAACTCATGGAAGCGGGCGAGACGGCCACCGTCACAGGCCAAACCTCCGGCCGCACCGCCAACGCTTAAAGACGCGAGTGAAAAGGTGAAAGGTGAAAGGGGAAAGGTGTAGACGAGTTGATAGCTTGTTACCTTTCACCTTTACCCCTTTCCCTTTTTCCATTTTATCTAAAGAAGGAGACGACGAGTGAAGGCTCTCTGCTGGTTCGGCAAAAACGACGTGCGGGTGGAGGACGTGCCCGAACCGAAAATTTTGAACCCGCGCGATGCGATCATTAAGATCACGCGTACGGCCATCTGCGGCTCAGATTTGCACCTGCTGGATGGCTACATCCCGACGATGCAGAAGGGCGACATTCTCGGCCACGAGTTTATGGGCGAAGTGGTCGAGGTCGGCGCGGAAGTGAAGAATCTGAAAGTCGGCGACCGCGTCGCCGTCCCTTTCACCATCTCCTGCGGCAACTGCTTCTTCTGTCAACGCGAACTCTGGTCTCTGTGCGACAACACGAACCCGAACGCCGCCATCCCCGAAAAAATCTACGGCTACACGACGGCCGGACTCTTCGGCTACTCGCA
Organism: Pyrinomonadaceae bacterium; assembly: GCA_035942855.1. Lineage (GTDB taxonomy): Bacteria > Acidobacteriota > Blastocatellia > Pyrinomonadales > Pyrinomonadaceae > JAIVJZ01. The sequence goes on from DASZCS010000087.1 coordinate 336,217, forward strand.
CATGACGGGCGGCTACGCGGGCGGTCAGGCCGAATACGCGCGCGTGCCTTTCGCAGACGTGGGTCCGATCAAGATTCCGGATCAACTCGAAGACGAGCAGGTCTTGTTCCTCACCGACATCTTCCCGACCGGCTACATGGCGGCCGAGAATTGCAACATACAGCCGGGCGACACCATCGCCGTCTGGGGCTGCGGCCCGGTCGGGCAGTTCGCCATCAAGAGCGCGTGGCTGCTCGGTGCAGAGCGCGTCATCGCCATCGACCGCGTGCCCGAACGCCTTGAGATGGCGCGCACCGAAGGCCGCGCCGAAACGCTCGACTTCGACGACGAATACATCTTCGACAAGTTGAAAGAGATGACCGGCGGGCGCGGCCCGGACGCTTGCATCGATGCCGTCGGCATGGAAGCGCACGGCGGCGGTTCGTTCGACGCCTATCTGGACAAAGCGAAAGCCGCCGCGTTTCTCGCCACCGACCGGCCGCACGCCCTGCGTCAGGCGATCCATTCGTGCCGCAAGGGCGGCACTGTCTCCGTCCCCGGCGTCTACGGTGGCTTCCTCGACAAGATTCCTTTCGGCGCGGCTTTCCAGAAGGGCTTGACGTTCAAAATGGGACAGACGCACGTGCAGAAATACCTGCGCCCGCTCTTGCAGTTGATTGAAGACGGCAAGATTGATCCTTCGTTCGTCATCACCCACCGGATGCGACTCGCGGACGCGGCAGAGGGTTATCACATCTTCAAAAACAAGCAGGACAACTGCATCAAGATCGTGCTCAAGCCATAATTGCTCACGCCAACGCACGCGGGCGGCTGAATGACAACTCATGTCGTACTTCGGCCGCCCGCGCCATATTGATCCTCAAAAAATATGTCGTCCTTACGTGCGGGCACGTACAGACGCGGGCATGAGAAAAACTCTACATTGCCCCGACTTCTGACCTCAAAGCAAAATTGTTCGCATCGGGGCCGATAGAGAAGCGGCGCGTTGCGGGATTTTGTTTCCGGCGCGGGCTGCGACCCGCGAGAAGTGTCTAAAATTTCAAGCGGATTTTCTAGGGGGACTATTCCATGCGTAAAGTTATTTACATCGCCACGGCTCTCATCGTGTGCGCGTCTGCGGCGTTCGCACAAGGCACGACGGCGGCGGGCGGTAGACGCACAGAGATTTTCGTCGGCTATTCTCATTTACAGGCAGAGGGCGTGCCTGGCGAGGACACGCAACCGGGCGGCGGTGGCGGCGGTTCGCTCGACGACGAATTCTTCGGCCAGCGTTCGGGGCTGAACGGCTTCAACGTGGCCGTCACCGGATTCTTCACGCCGCGCGTCGGCCTCACGGGCGATTTCTCTTACCACAAGAGAAACCAAAACTTCGACAACGGGCTGATGGGCACAGGTCAAACCCGTACCGAACTCGACACGCGCGTCATGAACTTCCTCGGCGGCCCGACTGTGAAATTTCCCAACACCAGCCGCGTCACGCCCTTTGTGCGTGCCCTCTTCGGCGTGGCGAACACGCGATTCGAAGCCGAGCAGAGCCGAACGGTCGTCAACGGCACGGTCGAAAACAGCTTCGAGACCAGTTCCACGGACTTTGCGATGGCGCTCGGCGGCGGCATCGACGTGCGCTTGAACCAGCGCGTCGGCGTGCGCCTGATCCAGTTCGACTACAACCCTGTCTTCCTGCGCGACCGCTCCGTGCAGGTGCTCGGCTCGGCGGGTGCGGTTCAGACGCAGCAACTCGAAGGGCAGCGTCAGGACAACCTGCGCTTCTCCTTCGGCGTCACGTTCAAATAAAGCGTTCGTTTCGCGGCGAAGAAAACAGTTCAAGCGAGCCGCGCCCGACTCCTCGCAAGGGTCGCGCGCGGCTCTTTTACCAAAAGGCGAAGATGAACTTTCGACCCCACAGAACGATTCGGCAGGTCGCACTCGTCCTGCTCGTCCTGACAAACGCGGCGACACGCGAAGACCGCGCCGTTGTGAGAGCGCAAGAGGCGCGCGCCGCCCTGTCGTCGGCCGGGAGTAATTTCCTGACCGGAACATACCGCGAGACGGACAATCAGGATTTTGAGATCGGACGGAAGGCGCTCGCCGCCACGGCGCATCTGGATACGGAGGAGCGCGAAAGGCAGGGACGCGCGCTGCTCAGAACGCTCCGTTCCGCCCCCGTGTTCGCCATCGAACAATACGGCACGACCGTCATGGTGAACTACCCCGGCGGAATACGCGTTCCGTATGAAGCCGACGGCAGGCCGCGCCGGATGCGCGCGACCGGAGCCGAGAGCATCAGCATTCAGGCCGCGTTCGTCGCCGCGCGCCGCCTCACAATTGATCTCATGTGGTCGGGCGGAGAACGCCTGCGTTTGATCTTCGATATCTCACCTGATGGCGAGACGCTGACCTACACACGCATCGCTGGAAATCGCTTCCTCGAAAGCCCGATCACAGTTACATCCCGATACGTGCGCACATCCGCGAAGGCCACGCGCATCTTTGAACGGCTCGCCGCCACGCCTTGAAGTTCTCGCACGGCGAACCGAGTCGCACACTATTTGAGCGCGCTACAGTTTCGAGCGGTTCATGTCGTCAGGAAGTCCGGCAAATCATCCGCCTGTACGAACTCTCCTCACGTGCTTTATATTTGGCTTCAAACCATTACAGGAAGGGAACAACATGACTGACGAAAACAGAAGCGATCAAGAAACGGGCGGGCAGAGCAGCAGCAGCGGCGGTGGCGGCGCGCAGACGGGCGGCGCGGAGAAACAGTCGGGCGACCCCGGCCGAACGCCCGGCACGGCTGAGGGCGACGAGCAGACCGTAGACGAGTCGCTCCGGCAAAAAGAATCCTAGACTTTTCCCGCCACTCATCCCTCTAACGCTCGACCGAGAACCGCCAAGCTCTTACAACGTGCGGCTCTCCGTCGGGCGTTTTTTATTGCTTCCGAAAATTAAGAATGCCCCCGAAGCGGACTGTGATATAGTTGAAACGCCCTGTCGGAACAGTCCGCGATAGTCGTCTCACCGTTTGACCTAAACATAAATTGGCCGCCTCACCATTGAGCTAGTTGATGGTGTCTCTATGATCGAACCTACTCCCTCTCGTTTCCGCTCCGCGATGCGTCGGTTAGCCTTTGCCTGCGCGCTCGTGTGCGCTGCGGGCGCTTTCTCGTCCACGCAGGCCGCGCCCGTGATCTTGACCGAGACAGCGACGACGCGCGCCATCGCCGTCGATGCCGTGACGAAACTGCGCGACCCGTTCCCGCTCAACATCCCCGGCCACACCGTCGGCGCAAACACGCGCACGCGCATCATGTTCTTCGTGCTCAATCTGGAACTGCTCGCGGGCGAGGGCGCGAACGCTTTGACCGCTGAAGCGGAAGACGGCGCGGGGCGCAAGTACGCGCTGCCGGTTGAGAACGTGATGCCCGTGCCCGGCTTCGGCGCGGTGCAGCAAGTGATCGTGCGTCTCTCGGACGACATGGGAGACGTGGGCGACCTGCTCATGCGTCTCAACCTGCACGGCGTGTCGAGCAACCGCGTTCGCATCAGCGTCGGTCACGCGGGCGGCGGCCCGCCTGAAGACCCCGGCTCTGTCCCTGCGCCCGCGCCCGCCACTCCGCCCGCTGCGACCCCGACGCCCACACCCAATCAATACGGCCCATCGTCCACGACCGAGGCCGACGCCGTTCGCTTCCTCGAACAAGCCTCCTGGGGGCCGACGACCGCAGAGGTGGCGCGCGTGCGTGCGTCGGGTTTACGCGCCTATCTGGAACAACAGTTCAACCAGCCCTTGGTGACTTATCCTGATTATCCGCTCTACCCGACTGACACGGCACTCGGCTGCCCGAGCAGCACGGGGCAGGCCGTCTGCCTGCGCGACCACTATTCGATGTATCCGCTGCAATGGAAGTTCTTCACGTTGGCGCTCGACCAGAGAGCGAACTCAGATCAGTTGCGCCAGCGCGTCTCCTTCGCTCTGCACCAGATTTTCGTCGTCTCAGGCCGCGACATCCCCTATGCGGCGTGGATGAGTTACTACCTGCAAATCCTCGACCGCCGCGCCCTCGGCAATTTTCGCGACATCCTGCAGGACATCACGCTCAACCCCGCGATGGGCGAATACCTGAACATGCGCGGCAACCTGCGCACGAACCCGAACGAAAACTACGCGCGCGAGATACTCCAACTCTTCTCCATCGGTACGGACGAACTCAACCTCGACGGCACGCCCAAACTCGATGCGCAGGGGCGGCGCATTCCTTCCTACACGCAGGACACGATCAACAATTTCGCGCGCGTCTTCACCGGCTGGAACCTCGCGGCCAACAAGCAGACCATGATCAACGGCGCGCTCGTCAACGTCTTCAACTATCAAGACCCGATGATCGTCACGCGCGAACAGAACCACGACACGGCCGCCAAGCAACTCCTGAACGGTGTGGCTCTGCCGCCCAACCAATCGTCTTCGGCCGACCTCAATGCCGCGCTCGACAATATCTTCAACCACCCGAACGTCGGCCCCTTCATCGGTCGCCAACTGATCCAGCACCTCGTCACGAGCAATCCGAGTCCTGCCTACGTCTCGCGCGTCGCGCGCGCCTTCAACAACGACTGCGACGCGCTCTACACGGAAGACTGCACGAACGTGCGTGGCCAGATGCGTGCGGTCGTGCGCGCCATCCTGCTCGACCCCGAAGCGCGCGGCGACGTGAAGACCGATCCGAACTACGGCCGCTTGCGCGAGCCGGTGCAACTCATCACGAACGTGCTGCGCGCCTTCAACGCGACGAGCGACGGCGTGCTCGCCTCGCGCACCAGCGCTTCGGGCGGCGACCTGACGAACCAACTCGATCAGCCTTTGTTTCTGCCCACGACCGTCTTCAGCTACTACACGCCGACCTACGAAGTGCCGGGCACAGGAATCCAAGGCCCGGCGTTCGAGATTCTGTCAACGTCCACCGCGCTGCGCCGCGCCAACGTCGTCAACACGCTGCTTTACAACGGCGTCCCCGTCTCGCAGCCGAACGTCCCCGGCGGCACGCAACTCAACTTCACGACCTTTGAACAACTCGCGTCCAACCCGGCGCAGCTCATCGACGCGCTCGACGCGCTTCTGATGCACCGCACGCTCTCGCAGGCGGCGCGCACTGCGATCACGAACGCCGTGGGCAGCATCCCGCAGACGGACGCCAACTTCGCGCGCAAGCGCGTCCAAATGGCCGCCTACTTGATCGCAACCTCGCATCAATATCAGGTGCAGAGATGAAGGAAGTGAGCGGTAGGCAGTGAGCAGTTAACAACTCTCTTCATTACTACTGCGCACTGCGCACTAAAGGGAAAGGTTATGGTTTCAACACGGAGAGACTTTTTACGGCAGGGGGCCTGCGCGCTCGTCGGCGGCGCGGCGCTCGCATCGGGCATCAGGGATTTCGGACTCGTCCACGCCTTCGCTCAGGGCGGTTCCCCTGCGACGGATTACAAAGCGCTCGTCTGCATCTTCCTGAACGGCGGCAACGATGGCAACAACACCGTCGTGCCCGTCGATCAGACGCGCTTCGCCGAATACACGAGCGTGCGCGCCTCTGCCGGACTCGCCCTGCCCGCGCCCGGACAGGCGGGCGGCCTCTTGCCCGTCAACCCTGTGAGCGGCGGCGCATACGGCTTCCATCCGGCCATGCCCGAGTTGAAGACCCTGTTCGACAATCGCCAACTCGCCGTCGTCACAAACGTCGGAACACTCGTCGAACCCTTGACGCGCGCCACCTATCGCAGCGGCACAGGTCGTCTTCCCCTTCAACTCTTCTCTCACTCGGATCAGATCGCGCAGTGGCAAACCTCCGTCTCGAACGACACGAGCGTGACGGGTTGGGGCGGCCGCACGGCCGACCGCGCCGCACACTTGAACGGCGGCGCGTCGTTCCCGCAGGTCGTCTCGATTGCAGGCACGGCTCTCTTCGCCACGGGCACAACAACGCGCCCCATCGGCATCTCCGACGCACGCACTCCGCTCGCCTCAGTCCTTCCGCTCAACAACCCGCCGGGCGCAAGCGGCTACACCACTGCGCAGACGAACGCGCGCCGCGCCGCCTTCGACTCGCTTCGCGGCATGGACTTGAACCACACGCTCGTCAAGGCTTCGCGCGACGTGACGGAGCATGCGATTCAAACCAGCATCGCACTCGCCAATCCGCCGTCGGGGCTGCCCGCCCTGCCCGACTTTCCGAACGTCACGCTCGGCTATCAACTCGAACAAGTGGCGCGTCTCATCCAACTGCGCGACGCGCTCGGCATCAAACGTCAAATCTTCTTCTGCCAACTCGGCGCTTTCGACACGCACAGCGGTCAGATGGCCGCTAACGCCCACTCGGCTTTGCTCGCGCAGGTGAGTCAGGCGATGAAGGCTTTCTACGATGCGACCATGGCGATGGGCGTGCAAAACAGCGTGACGACTTTTACGCTCTCCGACTTTGGGCGCACCTTGCAACCGGCCGGTGCGGGCGCGGCCGTCGGCACAGATCACGGTTGGGGCAACCATCACTTCATCCTCGGCGGCGCGGTGCGCGGCGGCGACTTCTACGGCCGCTTCCCCACGCTCGCCCTCAACGGCCCGGACGACACGGACACGCGCGGGCGCTGGATACCGACGACATCGGTGGAGCAATACGCCGCCGCGCTTGCCACCTGGTACGGCCTCGCGCCGAGCGACATCCCGCTCGTCTTCCCGTTCATCAACCGTTTCCCCACAGCCAATCTCGGCTTCATGGCGTGAGCAGACAGGTGAATGGTAAATGGTAAATGGTGAATGGAAAGAATCGGGTTTTATCCATTCACCATTTACCATTTACCATTCACCAAATTAATTTCATGCGAAAGATTCATCAACTCAAACTCGCAGTCTTCGCACTGTTCGTCGTCGCGGGCGCGACGCTGCTCGTCACGAACAATTTTACGAATCGCACTGTGCACGCCTTTTCTTCGGGGCCGCCCGCGGGCTACACGCGCGCTCCCGGCGAAGAACCCGACGCCTGCCGCGAATGTCACCTGCCGCCGTCGGATTCCGGCGCGGGTCGCATCCAGATCAACACGCCGCAGACCTACGCGCCCGGTCAGACTTATCAAATCTCAGTCGTCCACACCAACGCCGACCAGACGCGCCGCCGCTGGGGCTTCCAACTCACCGCGCTCGACGATACCAACACCAGAGCGGGCACGCTCTCCACGCTCGGCGACGGCCGCACGCAGGTGCTCGACAATCAGGGGCCGTTCCCCACGCGCCAGTATATCGAACACACCTCGCTCGGCACCTTCGACGGTCAGACCGGCAGCGCGACGTGGACGTTCAACTGGACTGCGCCGTCCGAAGACGTAGGCCCCGTTACCTTCTACGCCGCCGGCAATCACGCCAACGGCAACGGCAACTCCGACGGCGATCAAATCTACTTCACCTTCGCCACCATCTCGCCCGCAGCAGCGGCGGGCGACTTCACTATCAACATCACGCCAGCCACGCAGACCATTATCCCCGGCTCATCAGGCTCGTACACCATCACCGTCACGCCCTCGAACAATTTCACGGGCACGGTCGATCTCAGTCTTACGGGGCAGCCGGAGATCGCGATTGCGACGTTCGCACCGGCGTCCATTCAGATCACGGATGCGAGCCCACGGAGCGCGACTTTAAATATCTCCGTCGGCGCGAAGGCGTCGCTCGGCAACTTTACGCTGAACGTTACGGGTACGAGTGGAAACTTGCAGCGCACGGCGACGGCCACGCTCGTCACCGGCCCGTCGATGCTCGACGCGGGCTTGACCGTGCGGCGTGTGATGGGGGGATTGAATCAGCCGACGGGGCTTGCCATTGACCATCGCGGATTCTTCGTTCTGGAGAAGGCGACCGGGAAAGTCATACGCAATGACTTCGTCTTAACGCCCGGCACTGTGCTCGACCTTGCCGTCAACAGTGCGTCCGAGCGCGGCCTACTTGGCATCGCGCTCCACCCACAGTTTCCCGCGAACCCGCGCGTCTATCTCTTCTGGACTGAGAGCAGCACGGGCGCGGACACGTCGAACCCGGACGAAGTTTCGTTGCTCGGCAACCGCGTCGATAGTTTCATCTGGGACGGCGCGAAACTCACGCACGAACGAAATCTCATTCGCCTGCGCGCGCTGCAACAGGACGCGGGACAGCCTTCGCGCGGCAATCACAACGGCGGCATCATACGCTTCGGCCACGACGGCAAACTCTACATCGTCATGGGCGACAACGGCCGTCGCGGCCTCCTGCAAAACCTCCCCTTCGGCCCGTCCGTGAGTCCGCAAGGGCCGACGGTCGCGGACGATCAGTTCGGCGGCCCCGAACCGGACGACGCTCATCTTGCGGGCGTCATCCTGCGCCTCAACGACGACGGCACAACGCCCAACGACAATCCCTTCTTCAACGCTCAAACGAACCTGACGGGCGAGGCCGCAGCCAACCTGAAAAAAGTTTTCGCTTACGGCATTCGCAACAGCTTCGGCATGGCCTTCGACCCCGTCTCCGGCCAACTCTGGACGCAGGAAAACGGCGACGACAGCTTCGACGAGATCAACCGCGTCGTGCCCGGCTTCAACGGCGGCTGGATTCAACTGATGGGGCCGTCCGCACGCGTCGCTGAATTCAAAGCCATCGAACTTGGCCGCAGCGGCGGACTGCAACAACTGCGCTGGCCGCCCGAACGCATCGCCGACACGCCTGCGGAAGCCCGCGCGCGTCTCGCGCAGTTGCCGGGCGCGATCTATACAGAACCGGAGTTCAGTTGGAAGTATGCGGTCGCGCCATCGTCGCTCGGCTTCGTAGCGGGACGCGCGCTCGGCCCGCAGAACGAAGGCGCACTCATCGTCGGAGCATCGCGCACCACGCTCGCGGGCGGTTATCTCTTCCGCTTCAAACTCGCGAGCGACCGCCGCAAACTCTCTCTCTCGGACGCGCGCCTCGCCGTAGACCTCGTCGCAGACAACGCGGACAAGTTCGACGCGACCGAAAGCGAAAGCCTTCTCTTCGGCCGCGACTTCGGCATCACTACCGATATCCAGACCGACTCGCTCGGCAACCTCTACGTTGTCTCGCTCTCCGACGGCGCGATCTACATAATCTCGCCCAAGCCGAACACCGTTCAGTTCAGCACGGAACAGATTCAGGTGACGGAGACAAACGCGAGCATCGCCGTCGAGGTGACGCGCAGCGGCGACACTTCGGGCACGGCCGCCGTCGAATACCACACGGTAGACGACCCGGCCGCAGTCCCCTGCGACCCAAGCGTCCGGCAGCCGAACGGCGAACCCTATCCGCAAGGCACGGCCTATGCGCGCTGCGATTATGCGACCGTGGCGGGCACGCTCACCTTCGCCCCCGGCGAGATGACGAAGACGTTCACCGTCCCTTTGATTGATGACGCGCACGCAGAGCCGAACGAGACGTTTCAACTCGAACTGGGCGACCCGGCCGGTGCAACGTCCAGCACGCCGAGCGCGCCTAGAACCACAGTCACCATCATCGACAACGATTCCGCGAACGCGCCGAACCCCATCTACGAAAGTTTCAGGACGCCGTTCTTCGTCCGCCAGCAATATCTCGATTTCCTCTCGCGCGAACCAGACCCCGCAGGACTCGCCGCCTGGCTGCGCGTCCTGCGCGAATGCTCGGACGTAAACAACAATCCGGCCTGTGACCGCATCACCGTCTCGTCCAGTTTCTTCCGCTCGATTGAGTTTCAGTTGAAAGGTTATTTCGTCTATCTCTTCTACAAAGTCTCGCTCGGCCGCATCCCGCGCTACGCCGAGATCATCCCCGACATGGCGAGCGTCACGGGTGCAACCGCCGAAGAGGTCTTCGCCAAGCGCGACGCCTTCGCCAACAACTGGCTCACGCGTACCGAATTCAAAACGCTCTATCCCGAAACTCTGACCCCGACCGCCTACGTCGATCGACTGCTCCAAACGGCCGGAGTCACCTTGAGCGGCACGACGACGCGCGAGACTCTGATCGCAGATCTGCAAGCGGGCAGGCGGACGCGCGCGGAAGTTTTGCGCGCCATCGTCGAGCATCCCTCGGTTGAGGCCAAGGAGTTCAACGAGGCGTTCGTCGCCATGCAATACTTCGGCTACCTGCGACGCGACCCAGACCCCGAAGGCTATCGCAACTGGCTCAACTACCTCAAGGCCAACCCCAACGACTTCCGCACGATGGTCAGGGGCTTCCTCTACTCGACCGAATACTTCCTTCGTTTCGGCAAGGTCTGAGCCAATTTAACCGAGAGCGACACAGAACAGAGAAACCACGAAACCACACGAAACAGCACGAAAGTTTTCTTCGCGTTGTTTCGTGTGGTTTCGTGGTTCTACTCTGACGTTTTGCGCGCGCTCTAAGGCCGCACGATCAATTCCTTGAGAATCGTCGCATCCGGGTCGATGCGCACTTCGGTGGGCGGGTCGGATAGTTTGCTCCAACTTGCGATCTTGCGTGCCTTCGGCGTGAGTTTGAGCCGGCGCGTGCCCGCGCGTGTGTGTATTTCGACGGGGACTGTATTCGAGAAATGCCCGCCGTCGTCTTCTTGTGTCTGCTCGAGTGTGATCATCAGAGTGCCGGCGCGCGGGTTCGTCCTCGTCGGCTCCTCTTTCCAAGTCCAGTTGGCTTCGTAGCGCGGGTGGCCGCTCCCGTAAATCCACCGCGCGAAGAACTCGCGGAGGTTGCGACCGGAAGCGCGCTCCAACGCGACGCGCAGGTCTTCGGTCGTCGCCGTTCGATGCAGGTGCGCACGGTTGTAGGCGCGCACGCCGCGAAAGAACGCCGCGTCGCCGAGTTCTGCGCGGAGCATGTGCAAGACCCAAGCGCCTTTCTGGTAGTTGTTCGGATTGAGCAGCGCGTTCAAGTCTTCAGTCTCGCGGTCGTGGATGGGCGCGCGGCGCGTCGCTGCGTACTTGAGATAGTCCTCGGCCTTGCGGCGCATGTAATCGCGGAACGGGTCGCGGCCTTCGGCGTGTTCGACGAAGAGACCGGCGTAGTAAGTGGCGAAGCCTTCGCTGAGCCAGAGGTCGGCCCAAGTGGCGGGCGTCACGGCGTCGCCGAACCACTGGTGCGCCGTCTCGTGTGCGATGAGTTCGACGAGTCCTTTGCGAACGTTGAAGCGTGCGCTCATGGGCGCGTTCTCGCGCGGGTCGAAGAGTGTGCGCGAGTAGATGATCGCGCCCGAGTTTTCCATGCCGCCGAAGCGCGTCGCGCCGACGATGTGCGCGAGCTTCGAGTAAGGAAAGGGCGCGACCGTCTGACTGAAATATTTGAGCGACGGCATGGCCGCGCCGAAACCCGTGATGGCGAACTTTTGTTCCGATGGCGGCACGTAGTAAGAGACGGGTACGTGTCGCGGCGGGAGCATCACGCCGGGTTGGATCGTGGCAAACTCGCCGACGGCGACAACCATGCAGTAAGGCGGCACGGGCGAGCCTTCGGTGAAAGTCCATGTCTGCGTCGCATCCATGTTCGCGCGACGCGCATCGAGACGCCCGCCCGCCACGACCGTGGCGCGCTTCGGCGCGGTGACGTTGAACCTGACCGTGGCTTTCGCCGAAGGATGATCGAGCGATGGTATCCAGTGATGGACGCGATTCGGCCAGTTGTCGCCGGTAGCCGAGGGGCGGCCGTCCTTGTCGTTCGTCAGGATGAGGCCGTCAGACGGCTTGCCGCGATAGACGATGCTTAGGCGCAAACGTTCGCCGCGTCGTGCAGGTCGTGCGAGCGAAACATTGAGCCGCTCACCCTGTCGCTCGTAGCGCGCCGTGCGTGTGCCGACGCTCAAACTGTCAATCGTGAGAGCGCCGAAGTCTAGGTCGACCACGGAGAGATTGTCTTTGAGGACGAGCACGTCGAGCCTCGTCTCGGCGCGCGTCAGTTCGTCGAGTTTGTCATTGAAAACGAGCGTCACGTCGTAGTGCAATGGCCGCCAATTTTGGATGAGACGTTCGCGGCGTTCGGCAAGGACGGCAACCGAACAGAGGGCGAGGATGAGCAGCAGGGCGGGGAAGCGCGACGGCCGACGGCGGCGAAGCGCATGCGTGCGGAATTGACGCTTGGGCGAATGAAATTGAAGAAGATTCATCGTCTACGGATTCTCGTTTGAAAAATTCAGCGCAGGCCGAGCATGAGAAGGGCGGAGCGGTCGAAGGGTTCACCGCCCCGCGCGCTCCACGCACGATAGGCTATCAGTTCGTCTTCCGCGACGGGGCGATTGCCGAGCAGCGCGACGGGAGTTTTGTTGAACGCGTAATCGGTGAGCGGCAGGTGTGCGGCGCGTATGCCGAGTTGTGCGCCGTCGCGCAGAGCCGCTTCGGCCGTCTCCACGTCTTGAAAAAATTCCTCGTAGGCGAGCAGATGCCAGATGGTCTGTCCTGCGCGTTCCTCTACGGCGAGAACGCGCAGCAGCCCGAAGCCGCTCTCAAGTTGAAAGATGAGATCGTCGCCCGGCGCGAAAGGCAAAGCCATCGTAGTAAACCACCTTTGAAGTTTCGGTAAGGTTAGCATAAACGGAGAAGGGGAAAAGGGGAAAGGGTAAAGGGGAAGGGAAAAGAGAGAAGACAAAGATAAGGAGAAGTTAGAGTCGCAAGTGGAAGTTAGGAACGCCCCACCGGTCTTTACCTTTCACCCTGACCCCTTTCCCTTTATCCTTCCGTTTCAACGTGCGACTCAGTTAGCATGACTGCCCGGAGAGCGGAGGCGACGCGGAAGGCATGGGCGAGGCTGAAGAGCGACGCGATTATTACACGGTGCTCGGCGCGGAGCGCGACGATTCGCGCGACGAGATCGAGCGCCGTTATAAACGTCTGGCCGTCGAGCACCACCCAGACCGCGGCGGCGACGAAGAGGAGATGAAGGCGATCAACGAGGCTTGGGGCGTGCTCAAAGACACCGCTTCGCGCGAGGCTTATGATGCGACGCAATCACAAGCCTCGACCGGTCAGAACGAACATCCGACGCATTACAGTCGCAACTACGCCGCCACGCCCGACTTCATTCCTTCGACTTCCGAAGCCGCACAGGCCGACGCCGTCGGCGGGCGGCTGGCGGGCGCGTTGCTGAGCGCGTTCGCTGGAATAGTCTTGATCTTTTTAGTGCGTTTTCATTACGTCGTATTTTTGTGGCCGCTCGCGCTGTTGGGTCTGTCGCTCCTGCTCTTTGGCGTGTGGATGGCGCATGCCGCGCTCGCCTACGCGCGCGAGGGTCGCGCGCCGGAACATCCCGTGCGGCGTCTCGCGTGGGTGCTGGAAGCGCTGTTCTGGACGGCGGTGGCGGGTGGCGGCTACGCGCTCTACTTGTTGCTCACGGCGATCTGAAGATGACGAAACTGACCGGACTCGATCTGCTGTTCCTCGAAGTCAACAGTTTGCAAGACTCTCTTGAGTTCTACTGCGAGCGTCTGGGCTTCGAGTTGCAGACGCTTGAAGAGGAAACCGAACCGCCCATGGCGACTTTGCGCGCAGGCCGCTTGCGCGTCATGCTGGCTGAGCAGTTGCTCACGATGGCGCGGCGCGGACGGGGCGTGCACCTGTTTTTCGGCGTCACGGACGTTGAAGAATATTACGAACAACTGCTGGCGCACGGCCTCGACGTTGCCCCGCCGAGCGACGAAGGCTGGGGCGGCCGTTTCGTCACCCTCGAAGACCCAGACCACTACCGACTCTTCTTCGTCACATGGGAAGGGGAATAAGGGATGAAGGATGAGGGATGAGGGATGAAGGAAATCATTCAACTGAGTGAGTGCTTTTCTTGTTCATCCCTCATCCCTCATCCCTTTAAAAAGTTACGACCGGCGTGTGCGCGCACGCCGGTCGTAACGGGAGCAGGCCATTTGGTAAGGGGAAAGGAGAACACCCCTTTACCCCATGCCTGCAAGCTCATGGTTGTCTGTTTGAGAACTCCGGTGGAGTCTTATTTCGTTTCGGAGAGCGCGGCGATGTAGCAGCCGTGTGCGGTCGCCGTGAGCGGGTCTTTCGCCATGCGCACGTCGGAGATTTCGATAGGGAACTCGCCGCCCGCGCGCAGCATCCCTTCGAATTTTTGCAGGAAGCCCGCGGGCTTCGCCGTGCCGCCCGCGAGCACGATGGGCATCGGCCGGTCGATCTTCGGCAGTTGGCTTGAGGCGCGAAACTCCCCGCGCAGGCGCTCGATCAAAGTCTGCATCAAGTCTTCGTAGTAGATATGCAGGGCGCGTTCGAGGTCGTCCTTCGGCTGGCGCGACAGGTTGAGGTTCTCCTCTTTTTCGATGCGCACCTTGGTCGTGTTGGCTTCACCCAAAACTTCCGTCACGTTGCGGTCGATGTAGTCGCCGCCCTTCGGGATGCTGAAAGTGATCATCGGCATGGACATGAACGACACCGAGACGTTGCACATGCCGCCGCCGAAGCTGATGCCGATGCCCGTGAAGTTTTCATCCTGCAACTCGGAGAAGACCACGGCCTGACCCTCGTTGATCGAGCGCGCGTTGTAGCCGAGCGAGTTGAGAAAGTTGCGCAGCATCGCTTCGTGATAGACGAGCTTGCTGTTGACGCCCTCGCCCTTGCCCGGCACGCTGAAATAGAGCATCTCTTTGCCACGTCCGCGCGGCACGAGCCGCTGGATGATGAGCTGCATGATGTGGTTGCTCATCTCTTCCTGCGCGTTCAACAGGCCGTCGCGCATCGGGCGGCGCGCATCCACGTTGAGGAAGCTGGCGAAGAAATTCGAGTCGTTGCCATAGACGTAGAGGTTCTTGCAGTTGCGCTCGTAGACCATGTTCTTGTGCTTGAGCACGTTCTCGGCCATCTCTGAACTGGGCACGGCGACGAAAGCGTTCAACTGCGTGCGCGTGTCTTTCTGCGACGAACCGTCGGCCATCACGATGCGGCTCGTGCCGATGTCGAGTCCGACCGCGCCGGTCTTCACGCTCGTGGGCTCGTTCTTCGCAGCATCCGGCTTGTTGGCGCTCACGTGGTTCTTCTCTTCCAACATTTTCTTTTCTCCTTTTGGTGAAGGGGACGCGACTGTTCGGCACATCCCTTGTGGTTTCCGCCGCGAGCGCGCTCGCGGACGGTCGGGCGCAGATTTAAAACAGCGTGTAAGTCGGGTTGGCGATCCCTTGGTCGTTTAAGTTTGCCGCGCAGGGACGCGCGACGCGGGCGCAGTTTGCGAGCCATCAGTTTGACGGCTCGTTTCGGTCTCCGCCGCCGGGTAGAGGGTGCGGAGACGCAAAGTCAAATTCATCTCTTCCTGATAGCGCTCGCGCATGCGGCGGCGCATCTCTTCGGGCGTCAACTTCAATTCTTCGGCGCGGCGGCGAAACTCCGCTTCCGCTATCTTCACGCCCGCCCACACATCGCCGCCGAGCTTCTCCATGATCTCTTCGTCGTAGGTGAAGCCGAATTCGCTGACGCTCGCCGGGGCAACTTTGTATTTGTCCGACAGACCGAAAGCCTCGAAGGGGAAGTTGCGCGCCCAATCGTGGTGATAGCAGATGAGCATGTTCGAGGGATTGACGGAGACGAGGCCGTGCGTGACGCAGTCTTCGTCGTTGATCTGGTAGCGGCTGCGCAGGACTTGCGTGAGCAGACGCCCGGCGACGAGTTGGGCTTCGGTCAACTGTTCGTCGAGCGAATCGGACTGGCTGTTGGTCTCGAAGCAGACGCCGAGGAAACTTTCGTTGAGGCCGACGTAGACGCCCTGCGAATCCGACCAGACTGAGTTGCCCGCGTGGTGCGCCGCATCCGCGTCGCGCACGATGCGATAGACTTGCCCGAAACGATCGATCAGATAGTTGTAAGACTTATTCTTCCTGACGTATTCGATGAGGCCGCGCGTGCGCACTTCGATTGACTCGTTGTTGTCGGAGGTGAAGGGCAGCATGTCGCTCTCGGACGTGTGATAGACGATGCCGACCGGATCGCGTCGCAGTGTCTGTTCCGCGCCGTTCGTCTTCGCCAGCACGCCTTGATTGCGCGGCAGGACGTAATAACCACGCGCGTGATTCGAGGTTTCGTATTCGGTCAGGATGCGCGCGCCGTTGCTGTAGCGTTCGTAGTTATCCTGTTGCTCGACGAGCCAAACTTTTTCGGGACGATAATCGGGCAGGTGCTTGACGCCTGATGCAGCGTCGCTCGTGCTGGCTGCCGAAGCGGCGACGACGGTGCGTTCGAGTTGACGACCAGACGCGAGGTAAGAGTTCACGCGACGCACAGACCAGACGGCCGTGTAGCTGATGCCTATGAGCGCGACGACACACGCGGCCACGGCCGCGGCGTACAAAGCACGGCGCATTTCGTAGCAGCGAAACATCAAGCGTGTGGGGAAACTGGCCTTGCTGCGCCGTAGCAGATCACGCCGCTCGTCGGAGGCTGCCGGAAGCATCCCCTGCAACTCGCGGCAGATGTGGCGATGCAGCAAGAGGTCTAACAGACGGTCGTAAAAACCCGTGGTCTTGATGCGTTCGTAGAGGCCGAGCTTTTTGACGAACGCGTGTGTTTCGAGCGCGTGGTCGAGTTTCTCTTTGCAGGCGAGTTGGTGCGCGAGCGTGTTGTTGAGAAAGCGCAGCCGTTGATCCGGGCGTTCGAAGAAGCGCGCGTATCGCTCGACCATCTTCGAGTAGAAGAGCGTCGCTTCGGCGGTCGTCAACTTGCTGACCGAAGGAATGTGGGTCTTAGTTGCGGACATCGTCGTCTGTCGCCCGTTGCAGTCGGATCGCCTGAAGAAAAAAACTCGTTACTCTTGCACGTCGGTCGTGATGAAACTGGACACGACGCCTTTGTCACGCAATTGCTTCCCGTAGCGCTCCGCTTCGTCGCGGCTACTGAATCGGCCGCTCTGCACTCGATACCAGGTGCCGCGCTTGGGAATCTCAACCGCCACGCTACGCGCCTCGAAGCCGGCCGACTTCAAACTGGCGACACGCTCGTCGGCCTCCGTCGCCGCGTTGTAAGAGCCGACCTGAATCGTGATCTTTCCGTCTTTCGCTTCGACCGCGCGATTGGACGAAGGCATCTCGGGCGTCCGTTTCTCTTCCAACGCGGGCTTCGCCGCGACTTGTTCGACGCTCGGCGCGGGCGTCGGCTGCGTGGGCGCTTTCGCCTCGGTCTTGACGAACTCGGCGCTCGCTTCGTTCGACGGTTGAGGCACTTGATTGTTGGCTGATGATTGAGCGTTAGAAGCCGGGAGAGCGACGCGGGGTTTCGCCTGATTGGTCGCACCGTTACTGGCAGAGGCGACGAGGCGCGTCGTGTCTTCCGCCGGTTCCGTGGGCTTGATGAGCCAGTTGCAGAAAACGATGAAGGAGATGAAACTGAGTCCCGCCAGCAGCAGCCAGAGAGGCGAGACTCGCATCAGGCGCACACCCATGCCGTAAGCGTCCGTGGGTGGGCGGTTGACCTTGCCCGTGCCGAGAGATTTGAGCGTCTGCGTCGTAGCAAACGCGTCTACTTCCACAGCACACGTTGCTTCCTCCGCACGCGTTTCAATAGACTGCGGCCAAAGTTCTTGCGAGATTTCTTGTGGCGTGGCGTGGATTGTGTCGACGGGCGTTTCCAATGTCGAATCCGTTGATGAATTGAGAGATTCATCTACCAAGATGGCCGAAGCCTCGACTTGCCGCGAAGCATCGAACTGATTTTCGTCAGGCAGTTCTGACACGGCGTCGAAAGACTCGACGCCGGAAACGTCCGCAACGGTGTGGACTTCGCTTGCGACGCTTGAAGGCTGCGCTTCGGCATAGTTGCCCTGCGGCGGAAGGGCTTGAATCTCGCCGTCTACTAACACGGCATCGAAGGTGGTGGCGCAACGGACACACGCAATGCGCGTCCTCGCGCCTTTCGGCACGGCGTCAACCTGTCCCTTCAATTCGCACTTGGGGCAAACAACTTTCATAGACTCACTCCCAATTCAGCCAACTTGATTTGTTTACAGCACGCCCTCGCCTGCTCGCTTCGAGCTTGGATTTGTGTCTTCACAACAAATCAATCGGCGTTCGCCATAATCGAAGAAACTGTGGTCTGTCAAAAATTTTGCGAAAGGGCTGCAATCAACTTCAGGGTTTGACGAAGGCGGCCGACAGCAGCGGGCGGGTGGTTCAAGTTAAAAGCGCGGATAAGCCGGAATCCGCACGAACGTGATATTAAAACATCAACAATGTTAAATCAAGTAAAAACTAGAAAAGCAAGATTCTCTCATCTTCTATGATAAGTTATTGAGGCATATGTATTTAGCAGCCTGATGAGGGGGAGTGAGAAGTGTTATACACGAGATAAAAGGTAAAAATTTTGGGTTCGGGCAGGGAAAATTCGGTCAAGTTGCCGACAGAGCAGTCATTTTTGACCGAGCCGTGCAACCAGTCTGACCGAAATTTTGAGCCCGGTTCGAGTGGGTTTTCGGAAAAGATGGGGATTTATGGCGAGGGGCACAGTTGGCATAAAGTTTGTACTCAGAGATGCCGCCTTCCGGTCGGTAGGAGGGACCAGAGCGTTTCAAATTCACTTCCGTAGCACCCTCGAATTTCCCGTCAGACATGATCGCTGCAAACAATCAAAATCTGCCTAAACCCTTGAAATGGTTGGGCATCGCTTTGGGTGGCGGTGCGCTGGCCGTCTCAGTGTCCCGACTCTCCGTCGGGCAGATTGACGTGCCTTTTTTGCTGCTGGCCTTGGTCGCCATCAACATCGGAACGCGCATCACCATCAAAATTCCGCACGTCCGCGGGCAGGTCTCGCTCTCCGATACGTTCGTCTTTTTGGCGATGCTGCTGTTTGCGGGCGAGGGGGCAGTGATTCTGGCGGCGATGGCGGCGCTGTGCGCCTCTCTGCGCTTCAGCCGCGAACGCTCTACACTCCTCTTCAACTCCGCTATTGCCGCCGCCACAGCCTTTCTAATCCTCTCCCTCTTGCGTTACAAATTCGGCGCCGTCAACGCGCTGCCTCAAGATAGTTACTCTTTCACGCTCATTCTGTCACTTGCGTTGATGGCGCTCGTGCAGTCTTTCATTCACTCCGGCATCGTGGCCTTTGGCGAAGGCGACGATGCGACCGCGCCGCTGTGGCAGCGCTGGGGCAAAAATTTTCTCTGGACGGGGTTGACTTACTTCACGGTCGCAGCCTCGGCGGGCGTCATCGCCAAACTCGTCGGCGTCGCGGGCTTTCTGCCTTCAATCGCGGCGACAACGTTGCTCGCCATCGGGCATTTCGTCTACGGGATGTATTTGAAGGACATCTACGCCTCCGTTGCGCAGGCGCGGCAGATGGAGCGGCAGGTGGCGACGTTGCAGGAGAGCGAGGAACTCTTCCGCAGCGCGTTCGACTTCGCGGCCATCGGCATGGCGCTCGTTTCCTCGAAGGGGCGTTGGCTACAAGTGAACCGCTCGCTGTGCGACATCCTCGGCTACACGGAAGAGGAACTGCTGGCGACGAACTTTCAGAAAGTGACCCATCCGGACGATCTGGGCACGGCTCTCAGCCAGATCAAGCAGTTGCTCAAAGGTAAGATTCCGTCTTACCAGATGGAGAAGCGTTACGTGCACAAGCAGGGGCACGCCGTCTGGGTTCTGTGGAGCGTGTCGCGCGTGCGCGAGTCGCACACGGGGATGGTGCATCTCATCTTCCAGATTCAAGACATTACGGATCGCAAGCGCGCGGAGGAACGCCTGCTGCACGACGCCTTCCACGATGCTTTGACGGGACTCCCGAACCGCACACTCTTCGTCGATCACCTCAAACTCGCTATCGCGCGCATGCAGCGCAGCCCCGAAAAAATCTTCGCGGTGCTGTTCTTAGACCTTGACCGCTTCAAGATCATCAACGACTCGCTCGGCCACATGATCGGCGACCAACTGCTCGTCGGCATCGCGCGTCGCCTTGAGACTTGCCTGCGTCCCGGCGACACGGTAGCGCGCGTCGGCGGCGACGAGTTCACCATCCTGCTCGAAGACATGCAGGAAGAGACCGAGGCCATCTCGATTGCCGAGCGCATCCAGAAAGAGATTTCCGTGCCGTTCAACCTGAGCGGGCGCGAAGTGTTCACCACAGTCAGCATCGGCATCGCTCCGAGTTCGCTCGAATACGTGCAGTCGGACGACATCCTGCGCGACGCGGACACGGCGATGTATCGTGCGAAGACGCTCGGCAAAGCGCGTCATGAAGTCTTCGACAAAGCGATGCACGCCGTAGCGATGAACCTCTTGCAGATGGAGACGGACTTGCGCCGCGCGCTCGAACGTCAGGAGTTCTTCATCCAGTATCAACCCATCGTCGCGCTCGACAATTTCAACTTGCGCGGCTTCGAGGCGCTGGTGCGCTGGCAACATCCGGAGCGCGGTTTGATCTCGCCGATGGACTTCATCCCCGTGGCGGAAGACACGGGACAGATTCTTCCCATCGGCCAGTGGGCTTTGCAGGAGGCTTGCCGCCAGATGCGACGCTGGCAGCGTCGTTTCCCGTCCGACCCGCCGCTCTTCATCAGCGTTAACTTGTCGAGCCGTCAATTCACGCAGCCGGACTTGCTCGAACAGGTCAAGGAAATTCTGGAAGAGACCAAACTCGACCCGCGCAGTCTGAAACTTGAGATCACCGAGTCGGTCGTCATGGAGAACATCGACACGGCGACCGAGATGCTACAACAACTACGCGCGCTCGGCGTTCAACTCAGCATCGACGATTTCGGCACTGGTTATTCAAGTTTGAGCTACCTGCATCGTTTCCCCATCGACACGCTCAAGGTTGACCGCTCGTTCGTCATGCGCATGGTGGACAACAACGAGAACATAGAGATCGTCCGCACGATCCTGATGCTGGCACAGAACCTCGGCATGGATGTGGTGGCCGAAGGCGTCGAGACGAAAGAGCAACTGGCCCTCTTGCGCAAACTCGGCTGCGAAAACGGGCAAGGCTATTTCTTCTCGCGCCCGGTGAGCGTCGGCGGCGCGGAGAAGATTATTTCCGACACTTACTCGCACACGGAAAACACGCCCGGCGTCCAACCAAACGTCCGCGCGATCCGGCCTGCGATGGTGGCTTAAATAGAAAGATTTTCGAGGAAGAGAATTAAAGACTTTCAAGGGAGAGAATTATGGCAGCAGATCGCAGGCAATCCGAACGTGTTTACGTGCACCTCAACGCGCGTTGGGAAGGCATTCTGGCGCGTTGCGAGGGACACATCGTCGATCTCAGTTCGACCGGATGTTTCGTTCTAACTTCGGATCGCGTCAAGCCGAAGGAACTGATCCGCGTGGAGATTCAACTGCCGACCGAAGGCTGGTTGTACCTTTGGGGCGAAGTGGTTTACCGCATCGAAGAGATGGGCTTTGCGCTGCGCTTCACGGGCGTCAGCGAGATGGAACAGGCCATGCTCGATCTTCTGCTCGAATTCATGCGCGAAGAGGCGGGCAGTCAGACGCCCGCGCCCGCCCTCGCCTGAAATGACATAAGGAATAATTAACGACTCGAATTATACGTTCGACACCCCGGCCTGTGCTTTCGAGAATTTCCGCTTCGTGCAATTCTCAATAAGCGCAGGCCGGGCTTTTTATCGTCCGCTTCACGCGACATGGAGCAGGCCGAACAGGTGGCGTTGACGCGCGGCGAAAATCGTTATATCTGTAGCGTGAGAGCAAAAACGCGTGCGAAGTATTGAGTGATGCGCTACGTCGAGAATCCCCCGAACCCCTGGAATTCAACGCACGTCGAATGGATCGGCGAGCCGCCCGAAGCCGCGCAGGAGGTCTTCGAGGAAGAGGCCACGCGCTCCATCATCACGAAGAACGACAGCCCCGACGTGGGCTTCGACTACAGCGTCAACGTCTATCGCGGCTGCACGCACGCCTGCTCTTATTGTTTCTCGCGCCCCACGCACGAATATCTCGGGTTCGGCGCGGGCACGGATTTCGAGCGCAAACTCGTCGTCAAAATTCACGCGGCTGAATTGCTGCGCAGAGAGTTGATGCGTCCCTCCTGGAAGGGCGACGAACTCGTCTTCTCGTTCACCTCAGACCCATACGTTCCGCTCGAAGCGCATTACAAATTGACGCGCAAGTGTCTGGAAGTCTGCCTTGAGTTTCGCAACCCCGTCAGCATCGTCACGAAGTCGGCGCTCGTGCGCCGCGACATAGACGTGCTCGCGGCGCTCGCGCGCGAGGCTTCCGCGTCGGTCTTCTTCACAATTCCTTTCAACGACGCCGAGACGGCACGCGCGCTCGAACCTTTCGCGCCCGCGCCCGACGCGCGCTTCAAGGCGATGGCCGAACTATCCGCCGCAGGCATCCCCGTCGGCATCGGCATTGCGCCCGTTATTCCGACGCTCAACGATTCGCACATCCCGCAACTACTCAAACGCGCACGCGAGGCGGGCGCGCGCCACGCCTTTATGACGCTCCTGCGTCTGCCCGGCAACGTCGCGCCTTATTTTGAGCAACGACTGCGCGAGCGCCTGCCGACGAAAGCCGAGCGCGTGTTGAAACGTCTGCGCGAGATGCGCGGCGGGCGTCTGAATTCGAGCGAGTTCGGCGAGCGCATGCGCGGGCAGGGCGAATACTGGCGCATGATCGAACAGCAGTTTCGCCTGCACTGTGAGCGCAACGAGTTCAACCGGCAACAGGACGTGTTAGAGACTGAGCCGCGCCGCACGTTTCGTCGCCCGTCGGCACAAGCCTCGCTGTTCGAGTAGAGAAAATTTGTACAAGCGCGCTCGCGCTAATTAAACGCTTGATCTTCTCGCGCCGAAGATTTACAACAGCCACAGTTCCTACCGACTTTATACGCATCTCGACGGAGGTAAAACTTGATGTTAACCATTGGGGATGTGATCAAGGATCGAGAGCCGTATTTCGTGCGCGAATCGGCGACGGCGCTCGACGCGGCGAAGTTTCTGTCGAGCCGCAACATCGGCGCGGCCTGCGTGCTCGACGAAGAGGGGCGTCTGCGCGGCATCTTCTCCGAACGCGCGCTGTTGCGCCGCGTCGTCCTGCCCGGACTCGACCCGGCGACCACACGCGTCGGCGACGTGATGAGCGTCATCAAGGCCGTCATCGACTGCAAGAACACGCCGCACGAAGCGCTCGAACTGATGGAGAAGCACGGCACGCGCTACCTGCCCATCGTGCGCGAAGACCGCTGGGTCGGCATGCTCGCCATGCGCGACATCATGCGCGTCGAACTCAGCCAACAGGGCGACGAACTGCGCCTCCTGCACGAATACATCCAACACTGAGCAGAATCGGAAACGGCGCGTGACGAATGAAGCGCGTCTTGTCGTCCGCCCTCTCGTCAACCTTGCGGCGCGGAGGGCGGCGAGAGGCGCGCTCTTGCGCCGCCGTGCAGTCTTTCCAATCACCCTTCAAAATTCATCTTGACTCAATCCGACGAAGCGCGTATGTTGCGCTTACCCACTTACAAACGCTGACGCGTTGCCCGAAACCTCGTCAGCCTCACGTCAACCGACAAACACAAAGGAGCACTTTAGTGCAGCCTTCCGACATCTTTTCAATATCGGCAGGACTGATCCTGAAAGCTTGGAGTGTGCTTCAAGAATGCCCGGTTTCGGCCAGACTATCGTTTGGGAGGACAAGGTTAAGTTATGAACACGAACAAAAAAACTCTGTTTCTGCTCTTATCAGCGATCGCTGTCGTAACGATGACGGCGATGGCGGCACTGCGCGGTCAGAACCAACAACCCGCAGCGCGTCAGCCACAGCAGCAGGTTAAACCACCCGATTATAGCGATTGGCCGGTTGCCGATTATGACGCGCCTGAACCGGACGATCCGAAGAAGCGCGAGAAGAGGCAAAAGAAAAATGGCAGAGATAATCTCGTGATATCCCCACCTATCGGTCTGGGTAATGTAATGGGCGCTAACCTTTTTAACGATTGGGAAGTAGGTTTGCCGGCGCTCCCCGTAAATTTGAGCGATACGATAATCATCGGCGAGATTCTTAACGCTGAGGCTTACGTGTCGGCCGACAAGCGAAGCCTGTTCTCTGCCTTTACAGTTCATCTCACCGAAGTGCTTAAGCCCGATCAATGCTCTCACTTTGTACCGGGAGAGACAATCACGGTCGAACGCGAAGGCGGACGGGTCAAGTATCCGAACGGGAAAATTCTGCATTACGTTATTGAGGGGCAACACATGCCGCGCGTCGGCGCACGCTACGTGCTTTTCCTCAAACATGATGGCGAGGAGCACAGCATCATCACCGGCTATCAGTTACAAGCCGGTCGCGTTCGCGCGCTGGACTACTTTCAGAAGTTTAAGGCTTTAGAGAAGTCCGACGAGGCAAGCTTCTTACAGGAAGTGCGAAACGCTGTCAAGCTCGCCCTCAATTCTTCCTCTCAAGAAAGGAGATGAGACGATGACAGACTCCTCACACTCCTTACACCTTACTCAAGTAATCTCACTCTTCGTCTTCACGTTAACCCTCACCTCAGTCTGTCTAGTGCTATTAGTTACGGCACAAACAAATTGCGTCAACCCGCCAACTGCCTCGAATCCTTTAATTAATAGCTGGCCTGCGGGAGCGCAGGTGACGGTCAACATCGATCCGGGCTTTTCGCCGCAACAGCAGGAGGCCATCAGGGCGGGCGTTCTGAGTTGGCAGAATGCCAATGGACGCACCGGCAACAATTCCGGCGTAACGTTTAGTTTCACATCTAACCCACCGCCACCTTACGACACACCAATTGCCGACAACGCCGTACACATTTATGCCGATCCGGTGAACAGGGCTAGCAACAAGAACTGGCCGGGCGCTAACGGTCGTCTTGGAGGTGTGTCTATGCAGATTGGTCTTTGCACTACGCCTGAGGCGATGGTGGGCAAGGTCGCGCACGAAACGGGACATCAATTCGGCTTGCTGAATTGTGAGGGCTGTACGCCCGGCACGTCGATCATGGCTCCGGCTTACATCCCCGCGAGTGGCGACACTTGCAATGCATATTATCCTAATAACCTCGCCGGGCCGACCGATTGCGACAACGCCACGGCCAATCAGGCCGCGCAGTATCCGCCCCGCTACGACCCATGCACCGATAATGCCCGCATCGAACAATGCGAATGGTCGGGGCAGACGTGGAGTTACGCCACCTGTACCTGCGGCAACTACGGCGGGACGTGTTTTCTCACGCCGGAAGAATGCAGGGAGCGCGGCTACAGCGCAGAGATTAACTATGAAACCTGTAGCTGCATCGCCAACCCCGTCGATTGCGGCGGCGGCAACAAAGGGCACTGCTCGCCCGTCGTCTTAGACATCGCAGGCGACGGCTTCGATTTGACCAGCGCCGTTGATGGCGTCCGTTTCGACTTGAACGGTGACGGCACACCGGAACGCCTGTCATGGACGGCGACGGATTCAGACGACGCATGGCTGGTGCTCGACCGCAACGCGAACGGCCGTGTGGACGACGGCACGGAGTTGTTCGGCAACCACTCGCCGCAGCCGCCGACGGACGCACCCAACGGCTTCCTCGCGCTCGCCGAGTATGACCGGCCGGAGCAGGGCGGCAACGCGGACGGCACAATTGACGCCGGGGATGCTATCTACGCGTCTTTGCGTCTATGGCAGGATGTGAATCACAACGGAGTGTCGGAGGCGTGGGAGTTGCACCTGCTCTCGGAGTTAGATGTGGCGGCCTTGCAGTTGAATTACAAGGAAGCGAAGCGCGTGGACGAGCACGGCAATCAGTTTCGTTATCGCGCGAAGGTGCGAGACGCGCGCGGGGCGAGAGTCGGCCGCTGGGCGTGGGACGTGTTTCTCGTCTCCGCTCCGTAAGTCGAGAAGTTAAGCGCAGATGAGACACTTGAAGTCTTCGATGAAATGCACCGGAGGCGCTTGAGCCGGATGCAAGCTTCGTCAACTTGCATCCGGCTCAAGCGCCCTGTGAGTAGAAGATTAAAGTGTGCGTGTCACTTTCGAGAGCGAGCGCGGGGCGTCGGGGTCGAGTCCTTTGGCCGAGGCAAGGAGGGCGGCGAAGAGTTGCGCGGGGATGATGTAGGGGATGGGGGCGAGAAATTCGCCGATGTCTGCGGGAAGCCTGAGCGCGTGTGTGCAGGTGTCGGCCGCGCGCTCGTCGCCTGTGATGACGAGCGTGTCGGCGCGTAGCTCTTTGAGGCGCGCAAGCAGTGTGAGCGTGCTTTCGAGCGTGACGCCGGGCGGGGCGAAGAGGATGACGGGGAAGTGGCGCTCGACCATCGCCAGAGGGCCGTGCAGGAAGTCGGCCGACGAGAAGCGTTCGGCGACGACGTAGCAAGTCTCCATCAACTTCAAGGCCATCTCGTAGGCGTTGGCGTAGAGTAGGCCGCGCCCGACGACAACGCAGTTCTCCATGAAGACGTAACGCTCGACGATCTCTTCGACGGCCGGGCGCAGCGAGAGCGCGCGCGCGGCCATGTCGGGGATGGCTTCGTAGTTCGTGCGCGCGTCGCGCGTGTCGGCGAGCGCGGCGGCGAGCATGTGAAAGTGGAGCATCTGCCCGGTGAAAGTTTTCGTCGCGGCGACGGAGCGTTCGCGCCCCCCGTGCATAAGCAGCGTCTCGTCCACGAGCGAGGCCATCGCCGAGTCGGCTTCGTTCGTGATGCCGACGGTGTACGCGCCGCCCGCGCGTGCGTTCTCAAGCACGAGGTTGATGTCTTCGCCCGCGCCCGATTGCGAGACGCCGACGACGAGCGCGTGGCGCAGATTCAGGCGCGCCCCGTAGAGCGTGTGGACTGACGGCGCGCTCAGAGAGACGGGAATGCCCGTCGTCACTTCGAGCAGGTAACGACCAAAGAGCGCGGCGTTGTCGGAACTGCCGCGCGCCACGAGCACGATCAAGTTGATGCCGCGCGCGCGCAGGAACGCGCCGAGACGTTCGACCTTCGCGCGCTCGGCCTCTATCGTCCGCCGGAGAGCTTCGGGTTGCTCCGCAATCTCTTCAAGCATCAAAGACACGCGCCCGCACCTCCTGCTGCTGCTGCCGCACTGACTTTACTGGTCTTGATTGATATTCGCATCAATTTTCGAGTAAAAGTCTTCTCGTTAGAATCAATTCGAGTTTCGCAAAAATCACGGTGACAAATAATTTATCACGAAGCCCGGCGCGGCGTCTGTCGTTTGCGCTGTGCGTGGCGTTCATACTGTCTTTCGTTTTCTCAAACGGCGGCAACGCGCATGCTCAAGCGGCGGACGCGATCGCGCAAACAACGAACGCGCAGACGGTGAACGCCGCCGAAGCGATTCACATCATTCCGCGTCCGAGAGAACTGAAGCCGACGGGCGAGACGTTTCAGTTGACGCGCGAGGTGCGTCTTGCGCTGGCCGACGCGCGCTCGGCCGAAGACCGTTTCGCCGCAGAGGATTTCATCGCGGACGTGCGCGACGTGGCGGGCGGCCTCGCGCTCTCCATCTCGCGCGCGCGCGCCCGTCGCACGATCATCGTCGGCGCGCTCGCGCTTCCCGCCATCCAGTCCGCGCTCAAACGCGCGAATCTGAATGCGCCGCCCCTCTTGAATGAAGAGGGCTATGTGCTCTCGGTCAGCGCGCGGGAAGTCGTCGTCGCGGGGAAGACTGCGGCGGGCACTTTCTACGGCTTGCAGACCTTGAAGCAACTCGTGCGCGGCGGCGCGACCGATGCATACATCCCCGGCGTGCGCATCGTCGATTATCCCGCGATGCGTTGGCGCGGTATGTCCGACGACATCAGCCGCGGCCCCGTCCCCAACGTCGAATACATCAAGCGGCAACTACGCACGCTCGCCTACTTCAAGATGAACATGCACTCCTTCTACATGGAGCACACGTTCGGCAGCCGCACGCACCCGCTGATTGCGCCCGAAGGCGGCGCGCTCACGCACACAGAGATCAAGGAACTCGTCCAATACGCACGCCGCTATCACATCGAACTCGTGCCCGAACAACAGACCTTCGGCCACCTCCACAAGGCGCTCAAATTCGAGAAGTACAACGAACTGGCCGAAGTGCCTTACGGCGACATGCTCTCGCCGCAACAGGCAGGGTCGCTCCGCCTCGTCGCCGATTGGTACAAGGAACTCGCAGAGTTGTTCCCCGGCCGTTTTTTTCACATCGGTGCTGACGAGACATTCGAACTCGGTCAGGGGCAGAGCCGCGAACAGGTGCGTGCGCGCGGCGCGGGTGCGGTCTATTTCGACTACCTCAAGCGCGTGCGCGAACTGTTGCAGCCTTACAACCGGCGTTTGATGTTCTGGGGCGACATCGCGCTCAATCATCCCGAACAGATCAATCAGATTCCGAAAGATTTGATCGTGATGAACTGGGCTTACAGCGCGCGCGATAATTTCGCTGCGCGCGTCAAGTCGTTCAAAGACGCGGGACTCGAACAGTTCGTCTGTCCCGGCGTCTCCAACTGGAATCAGGTCTTTCCCAATCTCGACAACGCCGCGGTGAACATCACGGGCTTCGTGCGCGAAGGCCAGCGCGCGGGCGCGCTCGGCATGTTGAATACGAATTGGGACGACGACGGCGAGACGCTCTTTGAGATGACGTGGTACGGCGTCGTCCTCGGCGCGGCGGCCTCCTGGCAGGAGGGCGAGACAGACGTGGCGCAGTTTGAACGCGACTTCGACTGGGCGTTCTTCCGCCGCGAAGGCGACTCGCTCGTGCGTGCCCTGCGCACGCTCGGCAGCGTTAATGCCATGCTCGGCACGAGCACCACCAATCCCGTCTTCTGGCAAGAGCCATTCACGAACGCGTTTCAGGAGCGCGCGCGCACGCTCAGCGAGAAGACGCGCGAGATGCGTCTCGCCGTCGAAGGCGCGGAAGAGACGCTCGTGCGCGACGGGGCGGAAGTGCGACGCAATCGCACGGCGGTCGCTTCGGCGCGTTTCGCGGCGCAGCGTCTCAATCACCTGGGGCGGCGCATGCAGGTCGTCGAACAGTTCAGCCGCGACTACTGGCAGGCTTATCTGAATCTGGGCGACCGGCGACAGGTCTTGCGGCTCAGGCGTTATCACGGCCCGATCTACAACCACCTGCGCGAGATGGCCGAGGAACTGGCCGCGCTCAAAGCGAGTTACCGCGAACAATGGCTCGCCGAGAATCGGCCTTACTGGTTGGAGAGCGTGCTGGCGCGCTACGACTTAGGCATCGCCACGTGGCTCGGCCGCAGCAAGGCGATTGAAGAGGCTCTGCGCGAGTACAACGAGAGTTCGACGCTGCCGAACCCCGAAGAAGTCGGCCTCGGCTCGCGTCCTGAGAAACCTTGAGAAATTCCAAAGACGCTGTTGAGTTGAGGAGGTGAACGATGGACAGTTCCGGCGAAGGGCAGGGGAGCGGAGCGGGGCGCTTGTTGTCGCTCGACGTGTTTCGCGGGCTGACCATCGCAGGGATGATCCTCGTCAACAACCCGGGGCCGAGCGGCGCGGTCTATTGGCCGCTCGAACACGCCGCGTGGCACGGTTGGACGCCGACCGATCTCATCTTCCCTTTCTTCCTCTTTATCGTCGGCGTCTCGATCACGCTCGCCTTCGCGCGCCGCACCGCAGAAGCGGGCGGCACACCTGACCGCAGCCTCTATCTGAAAATCCTGCGCCGCACCGTCCTCATCTACGCCTTCGGCTTCTTGCTCGCGGGCTTCCCCTATTTCAACCTCTCGACCATACGCCTCACCGGCGTCCTGCAACGCATCGCCGTCTGCTACTTCTGCACTGCCGTCATCTTTCTCAAAACGAACTGGCGCACGCAAACTCTCGTCGCCGTCGTGCTGCTGCTGGGCTACTGGGCTTTGTCCGTGTTCGTCGCCGCGCCGGGCTATGCCGCGGGCGATCTGAGCAAAGAGGGCAGCCTCGCCTCGTTCGTGGATCGCACGGTGCTCGGCAATCACATCTGGAAAGGCGGCGGGCGAATTTACGACCCGGAAGGACTCTTGAGCACCATCCCCGCCATCGCCTCGACGCTCACGGGTGTCCTCGCCGGACACTGGCTCAGACAACGCCGGGAAGCGCACGAACGCGTGGCCGGATTCTTCGTCGCGGGTGCGGCCTGTGTGATCGTCGGTTGGATATGGAACGCGTGGTTTCCGATCAACAAGGCGCTGTGGACGAGTTCCTACGTCGTCTTCACGACGGGCATGGCGCTCGAACTGCTTGCGCTTTGCTACTGGCTGGTGGACATCAAAAACTACAAGGCGTGGGCCTGGCCGTTTCGCGTCTTCGGAATGAACGCGCTGGCCGTCTTCGTGCTGTCGGGGCTGATGGCGCGCGCCATGAGTCTCTGGAAAATACCGCGCGCGGACGGCCGCCCCGGCAATTTGCAGACTTACCTCTACGAACATCTCTTCGCCCCTTTGGCTACGGCGTCGCCCCGCGCAGGCTCGCTCGCCTACGCGCTCGCCTACGTGCTCCTGTGGCTCGGCCTGATGTGGCTACTCTACCGGCGAAAGATTTTCCTCAAAGTGTGAAGGCGAGTAGAGAAAAGTTTAAGCGGGCGCGAGCATGTAGACGTAGAAGTGCGTCGCCCCGATGCGTCGCCAGCCGTCCGTCTCCTGCGCCCACGGCGGGATGCCTTCGGCGACGATGACGCGTGCGCCCGTGCGCGCGAAAGTCTCTACGACTTTAGCTTTCAACGCCCTGTCGCCCGCCCAGAATTTCTCCACGTCGCCGCCCGTACGCGTCGGAATCTCCGCCACGACGCGCACACGCGCCAGTCGCGGCCACGCGTGGAACATTGTGTTTCCGATGGACGCGACCGGCTCGCCCTGAGCTATCCCTAAGCGCCGCAATTCTTCGGCCACCTGCCACTGCACGTCCACACGCGCCCCGCGTCCCGGCGCAAGATCGCGCACGGCCGAATAGAGATCACGTGCGCTGTAGAAGCCGAGCGAGAGCGCGAAAGTGATGAGCGTGACGATGACGAGCGCCGCCGAGAGACGCCGCGCGTCGTCCCTGCGCGGCTGTCGCACAGAGGCGAAGAGGCATGCGCCGGAGACGACGACGAAGGGCGCAAAGTATCTCTGCTCGAAATGAATGAGCATGTAAGAGACTGAAGCGACGAGCGCT
Source organism: Pyrinomonadaceae bacterium (assembly GCA_035942855.1). Lineage (GTDB taxonomy): Bacteria > Acidobacteriota > Blastocatellia > Pyrinomonadales > Pyrinomonadaceae > JAIVJZ01. The sequence goes on from DASZCS010000087.1 coordinate 367,247, forward strand.
GGAAGGAGTAGAAACCAGTAGCGCGCGATGTCGCGCGCGAGGCGCGGCGCGGTGCGGCGGCTCATGTAAAAAAGGATAAAGAGGGCAGACGCGATTGCGCCGGGGAAGAAGCGATAGAAGAGAAATTGATAGGCGAGCAGGAGGTTGCGTGCGATGGCCTTGAGTTGTTGCCTGAGACTGAGGCGCGGACGGATGCCTTCGTACCAGTAGGTCGGGTCGTACCACGGCGGATAGCTGCCCGCGACGGGCGCGGCGAATTCGTAGATGGCGGGCGCGTCGAGAAGTTTGCGCGTGGGGTGCGCAGGGATGCCGCGCGTGCCTGTCGCGTCGCCCTGCCAGTGTATGAAGGGCTGCGTACCGTTGACGTGCCAGGCGTAGTTGAGACGCCCCGTGTCGCCGATGGTCAGACGCCCCTTGGCGCGTGAGACGGCGACGACGAAGGGCGCGCTCACGCAGAGGAAGACCGCGAGCGCAAGCGCCACGCGCGGCAAGTTTGGCAAGTTTGTTTGGAGGCGTCGCACGCCGCCGCCTGCGAAGAGGCTCGCGGCGAGGAAGACGAAGGCGAGCGGGAACATGAAAGTCTTCGTCAGATAGCCCGCGCCGAGCGTCAGACCGAGGAGCGCAAACGTCGTCCACCCCGCGCGCCGTGTGCGCACGCGCAACAACAAAGCGGAGGCGACGAAGACCAGTGCGGAGACGAGTACGTCCGGGCTTGTGCGCGCCACGCGGTTCATCGAGAGCGAAGTCCAGATGAACAGCGCGTAGGCGAAGATGAGCCACGCGGCGCGCGGCAACGTCTGGAAGTCGGCCCGTGCGTCGACCGCAGTAGTAGCGGCAGCGTCAACGTCGTGCGTGCCGTCGCCGTCCTCTTTCGTCCGCCCGTGTTGAAATCGTTCCAGTTCGCGGAGGAGGAAGACGAAGGCCGCGAGCGACAATAGATAGAGCGCGAAGTTGAGCAGGCGGACGACGGTGAACTCCTGGAAGGCCGACGGTTGAAAGAGCCATAACGCGAAACCCGTGAGCCACGAATAGAGCGGACTCCACATGGCGTTTGTGGCCGCCGCCCAATCGCCGCGCCAGTAGGCGTCGCCGATGTCCAGATAGGCGATGCCGTCCGCGCCCATGTAGGCCACGCCGTCTTCGCTGTGATGGCGTCGCCCCCACGCCTGCAAGAAGCCGAGCGCGACGGCGACGAGCCAGCAGAGTTGTTCGAGGCGACGCGCGGAGAGCGCATGCAAGGCGGGTAGCCGGAGTTTCATCTTCACAGGGGCGACAGTCTAACTCAAAAGGCAGAGCCTCCAGCGTGAACTTTTTTCAGACTGACTGGTTAGCGTTTCCGCTCCGCTCGATAACCCGGCCCGCGCAGGACGCGACCGGCGAGGGCTGCGGTGCGTGTGCCGTTGTCCACCGCGATGTGGCCGTTGATGATCACGTAGTTGATGCCTTCGGCGTATTGGTTCGGCTGCTCGAAGGTGGCTCGGTCGCGCACGCGCGCCGCGTCGAAGATGGTGATGTCGGCGAACGCGCCGGGACGCAGGACGCCGCGGTCACGCAGGTTGACGCGTGCGGCCGACATGCCCGTCATCTTGTGTATGGCCTGTTCGAGCGTGAGCAGTTTTTCTTCGCGCACGTAGCGCGCGAGGATGCGCGGGTAAGAACCCCAGCCGCGCGGGTGCGACTTTGAACCGGAGAGCGGCCCATCAGTTGCGCGCGCGCCGCTGTCCGTGCAGATGGAGACGAAGGGCGCGGCGAGCGCTTCGCGCAAGTCGTTTTCCGACATCATGAAATAGATCGCGCCGGTCTGCCCGCGGTCTGCGAGGATGTGATCGAAGAGCGCGTCGAGCGGGTCTTTGTTCTGCGCCCGTGCGATCTCGGAGAGGCGTCGTCCCTGCAAATCTTCGAGCGCGCGATTGTTGACCGAGCCGATAAGGATGCCCTCCGCGCCGCCGCTGCCGAGATAGATGTTCTCCCAATCGGTGGAGTCGGTCGAGATGTCGCGTTTGAGACGCGCGCGCGTCTCCGGGTCGTTCAAACGCGCGAGCATCTTCTCGGTTCCGCCTTCGAGCGCCCACGGCGGAAGACAGGCGTTCAGCGAAGTGCTCGCGGCGGTGTAAGGGTAAACGTCGGCCGTGATCTTCAAGCCCTCGCGCCGCGCCGCCTCGATGCGCCGCAAGACTTCGGGCATGCGTCCCCAGTTCTTCTTGTAAGCGGTTTTGAGATGCCAGATGCCCGTCGGGATCGAAGCGCGGCGCGCGATCTCGAAGACTTCGGCGAGCGAACTGTCGAGCGCGTTGGCTTCACTGCGCTGGTGCGTGGCGTAGACGCCGCCGTAGCGTTTGGCGACCTTCGCCAGTTCGACGATCTCGTCCGTCTTGGCGAAGCGCGCCGGGACGTATTGCAGAGAGGTGGACAGACCGAGCGCGCCCTCTTCCATTGCCTGCGCGACGAGACGACGCATCTCTTCGAGTTCCTTCGCCGTGGGCGCGCGGTTGTCGAAGCCCATCACGTAAGCGCGCACCTGCGTCGCGCCGACGAACGTGGCGAGATTCACACCGATGCCCTGACGCTCGACGCGGCGGAAGTAATCAGCGAACGTGCGCCAATCGACCGTCAGGTTGAAGCGTCGATAAAAATCTTCGTCCTCTTTGATGAGCCGTTCGTTGACGGGCGCGATTGATCCGCCTTCACCCGTCACCTCGGTCGTTACGCCCTGCATCACCTTGCTCATCGCGCGCGGATCGAGCAGAAGATTCGTCTCCGACTGGCCGAGCATGTCAATGAAACCGGGCGCGATGACGAGACCCGTGGCGTCGATGCGTCGATTGGCGTGCGCCCCGGGGCGCGACTTGCCGACGAGTTCGATGCGGTCGCCGCGCACCACCACGTCGCCCTTGTAAGCGGGGCGACCTGTGCCGTCAACGATCAGGCCGTTCAGGATGACGAGGTCGTATTCGGGCGTGGGCGTGGCACGCGCCGCGTGCGGCGTCGAGACGAGAAGCAGGACGAGCGCGAGCACGAAACTCGCGGCAGCGGTCAATAATTTCATTATTCCTCCACAGAGAATGAACGGGCGTGCGGCAACCAGCGACGCCGCGATGGTAATGCTTTCGCGCCGGGGATGTAAACTGTCTCTTACTGCGACAAACGACAAGGCCGCGCACCTCTGGCCGGACGTGAACTATAATCCACTTGTCTTCCTCGGTGTCTTCGTGTCCTGGTGGTTGATGCTTCTTAAAAGTCATTCACCACCAGGACACGAAGACACGGAGAGGACAAAGGAAAGAGTGGAATGGAGAGAGAAAGGAACGAGTAAAACTTCGATGCCGGATGTGAATGAGAGGGGCGTGGGCGCGACTTTGGAAGCGGTGGCGCGGGCTGTCGGCGGCGAACTGTCGGGCGCGTCGGGCGCGCGGGCGTTGCTCGTCTCGGACGTGACACACGATTCGCGCGAGGCTCGCGCCGGGAGTCTCTTCGTCGCGATTCGCGGCGCGAAGTTCGACGCGCACGAGTTCGTCGCAGATGTGATGCAACGCGGGGCAGTCGGCATCGTCTCGGAGCGTGCGCGTCCCGACGGATTTGCGGGCGCGTGGATCGAAGTGGCCGATGCGCGCGCAGCGCTGGCGCGTGCGGCGGCGGAAGTGCACGGGCATCCTTCGCGCGAACTAAAACTCGTCGGCATCACGGGCACGAACGGCAAGACGACGACGGCGCATCTCTTGGCGGCCGTGTGCGAGGAGGCGGGCGAGCGCGTCGCGGTGCTCGGCACGGTCGGCTATCGCATCGGGTCGGAGCAGTTCAAGGCCGAGCACACGACGCCGGAAGCGAGCGCCGTGCAGCGTTTCCTGCGGCGCGCGGTCGAGGCGGGTTGCAGCGTCGCCGTGATGGAAAGCTCCTCGCAGGCGCTAGACCTACGGCGCTGCGACGCGCTCCACTACGAAGCGGCCATCTTCACCAATCTCACGCAGGATCATCTCGACTATCACGGTACGATGGAGAACTACTTCGAGGCCAAGCGACGCCTCTTCGACGGCCGACTCGGCGCGCGCCCGCGCACCTCCGTCGTCAACGTAGACGACCCTTACGGCTCGCGGCTCGCCGACGAACTACGTGCGAGCGACGCGCGCGTCATCACCTACGCGCTCGACGCGGAGGCGGACGTGCGCGCGCGCGACGTGCGTTACACGCTCGAAGGTATGCGTTTCACCCTCTGCGGCGCGGGCGAGGAACACGAGGCGCGCTCGCCGCTCGTCGGTCGTCCGCACATTTACAACATGCTCGCCGCCGCCGCCTGTGGCCTCGCGCTCGGCCACACGCTCGGCGCGTCCGTGCGTGCGTTCGTGTCCTGCACGGGTGCGCCCGGTCGTTTCGAGCGCGTCGAATACGATGGCGCGGAGTTCTCGGTCGTCGTCGATTACGCGCACACTGACGACGCGCTGAGAAACGTTTTGGCGACGGCGCGCGACGTGGTGAAGACTGAGGGCGGTCGCGTCATCACCGTGTTCGGCTGCGGCGGCGACCGCGACCGCACGAAGCGCGCGCCGATGGGCGAAGCCGCCGCCACCTACAGCGACTTTGTCATCCTCACCTCCGACAACCCGCGCACGGAAGACCCGGAAGCGATTCTGGCCGATGCGGAAGTCGGACTCAGGCGCATCCCCGGTAAGTCGTACGTTAAGATCACAGACCGGCGCGAAGCGATCTTTCGCGCCGTCGGGGAAGCGCGCGCGGGCGACCTTGTCGTCATCGCCGGCAAAGGCCACGAGGATTACCAGATCATCGGCACACAGGTGATCCATTTCGACGACCGCGAAGTGGCGCGCGAAGCTCTGGCCGAGCGTTACGGTTCGAGGTGAAGCGATGAGAAGAAACTGGGCGTGGCTCGTGATTGGATTGACGGTCGCGGCGACCGCACTGCAATTGCGCGCGCAGGGGCGACTATGGGTGTGCGAGTGCGGGCGCGTGCTTTTGTGGACGAGCGACGCCTGGAGCGCCGACAACTCCCAACACGTGTCCGACCCCTACAGCTTCACGCACGTCCTGCACGGTTTCATCTTTTGCGGCGTGATCCTGTGGGCGCTCTCGCGCGTGTCGTGGCAGTGGCAACTAGCGCTTGCCGTCGCCGTCGAAGCGTTCTGGGAGGTGGTGGAAAACTCCGCTTTCGTCATCAACCGCTACCGCGAAGCTACGCTTGCGCTCGGCTACACGGGCGACACCGTCATCAACTCAGTCGGCGACATCTTCGCCTGCGCGCTTGGCTTCCTGCTCGCACGCCGTCTCGGCCTTCGCCTCACGCTCCTCGCCTTCGCACTCACCGAACTCGTGCTGCTCATCTGGATCAGAGACAGCCTCCTGCTCAACGTCCTGATGCTGCTCTATCCGTCGGACGCCATCAAGGCCTGGCAGATGAACTACTAGCTGCGCAGTGAAGATGTGATGGCGTAGACATTGACGGAAATCTGTGCCTGATGATCTGCTCACCTTTTCCAACCAACGCTATTCGCGGTCGGGTGCATGCCGTTGTTAGGCGCGGCGTTCGATGGAACATGCACGACACACATAGAGAGTGCATGACCGGAGTCACTCACCGCTCGCTGTCTCGCCTGATTCCCAACCCATGAACTCATGGTAACAGGCGATTGCTTCATCTCTGGTTTGAGCTTCAACGCTCCACACTAATTCAGAACTCGGCTCATGCTTTTCTTTATACCTGAGGAACGCCGCATATTGATGATCCACAGGCATGAACGTCCATCCCACACCAGAATCATCCTCGTACTTCCAAAGCTCATACCTCATAAATACTCAACTCATATGCACGGCACAAGCAAACGCCTAACGCCCGGCATCACCCGCCGCCCCGAACGATTAATGGAATTTGAGAGGCAGCGTGTCGGCGGTCGGGTGCATGCCGTTGTTAGATTGCGCCCGCCGACAATATCATTCCGCGCCGAACTCCTTGAGGGCTTGTGCGAGGGCCTTCACGACCTTCTGCCGCTTAGGCTCTTCGAGCAGGTACATCGGCAGCCTTTCAAACCAACGCTGCATCTCCCAGGAATCCGCCGAGCCAATATCCATTCTAGAACTCGGGTGGATTTTCTGTGAGTAATAGTCAAGGCAGACGCGAATCTGTTCGACAGAATGGAACTCGAAGGTGAAGGAGCACACCCGAACGAAGTAGACCCACCTATGTAGCCCACCAACCTTCGGCGGGTAATTAACCGGCGCATCCATCTTGTTCGAGTGACGCGACCAGTCGAGTTCTTCTTTCCAGACCTTCGCCATAAGATAGAAATCTAACGCCCGGCATCACCCGCCGCCCCAAAGGATTGAGTAAAGCTGAGAGCCGTCGTGTCGGCGGTCGGGTGCATGCCGTTGTTATGCCGCGCGTTGATTAAATCGAGCCGCGCTCGCCATGCCAAAGCCTTTCCCACTCA